>NZ_JBDJMW010000004.1:0-429361 GCF_039674145.1 Stenotrophomonas sp. TWI587
TGCTTTAAAACAATTGATATGTTGCTTGATCAAACGTCTGCAAGATGGACATACATCCTTCCTGCAGGCGCCTTCACAAGATACCTGCGCATACTGTCAAAGAACTTTGGAATCGGCCTCAGCGCCTTCTTCCGTTTGCCCCGACGTTTCCGTCGTTGCGAGCCGCCCATTATAGCCGGCTTTTCCGCCTCGTCAACACCTTTTTTCAAGGCCGTTTCACCGAAGTGAGACGTTGTTGCCGATGCTGCTTCGTCGTGCGGCCCGAAGGTCTTTTCGTCGAAGCGAGCCGCCTATTATGTCAGGCTTTTCGTTTCCGTCAACACCTTCTTTCGAAGTAGTTGAAGTCCTGTTCCTTCGCGGTTGCCGCCTTGCGGTGGCCCCTGCGTCGGGGGAGGGAAAGTATGTCCCTATCCGGGCCGTTTGTGAAGGGGGTACGTGACATTTTTTCACGTCGCCTCCCTCCCATTCATGCTGAAAGGGGTCCGGATCGCCCGAACCCCTTGTGCCACTTAGGCCGCGACCAGCAACACGCGTGCGAAGGTGCGCTTGCCGACCTGCAGCAGGCCTTCGAAACCGGGCACGAACACCTGCTGGGCATCCTCCACCACCTCGCCATCCACCTTCACCGCACGCTCTTTGAGCTTGCGGGAGGCCTCGGAGTTGCTCGGGGTCAGGCCTGCAGCCGTCAACAGGGCACCAATACGCAGGCCTTCGGCGGGAATGCTCACTTCCTGCAGCGGCAGCAGGGTCACATCGCCCTGCCCGGTCACGGCGGCGTTCCAGCCGGCAATCGCCTGTTCGGCCGCTGCAGCGTCATGGAAGCGGGTGGTCAGCTCACGGGCCAGGCGCAGCTTCACCTCGCGCGGGTTCAACCCGCCCGCCTCGACCTGCTCACGCAGCGCCTTGGCCTCGGCCTGGCTGATATCAAAGGAGAGCAGCTCGATCCAGCGCCACATCAGGTCGTCGCCGATCTTCATGGTCTTGGTGACGATGTCGATGGCCGGTTCGCTGATACCAATATAGTTGTTGAGCGACTTGGACATCTTGGCCACTCCGTCCAAGCCTTCCAGCAGCGGCATGGTCAGCACGATCTGCGGCTTCTGCCCGTAGTGCTCCTGCAGGCCACGGCCCATCAGCAGGTTGAACTTCTGGTCGGTACCGCCCAGTTCGACGTCCGCCTCCAGCGCGACCGAGTCGTAGCCCTGCACCAGCGGGTACAGGAACTCATGCAGGGCGATGGACTGCTGGGCGGCATAGCGCTTGGCGAAATCGTCGCGCTCGAGCATGCGCGCCACGGTGTGCTGGCCGGCCAGGCGGATCATGTCGGCGGCGGCCATCTTGCCGAACCACTCCGAATTGAAGCGCACTTCGGTCTTCTCACGGTCCAGCACCTTGAAGACCTGGTCTTCATAGGTACGCGCGTTGGCCAGCACATCTTCCTTGGTGAGCGGCTTGCGGGTGACGTTCTTGCCCGAGGGGTCGCCGATCATCCCGGTGAAGTCGCCGATCAGGAAGATCACCTGGTGGCCGAGGTCCTGGAACTGGCGCAGCTTGTTGAGCAGCACGGTATGGCCCAGGTGCAGGTCCGGTGCGGTGGGGTCGAAGCCGGCCTTGACCCGCAGCGGACGGCCGCTTTCCAGACGCTGGCGCAGTTCGTCGGATTTGAGGATCTCATCGGCGCCTCGCCCGATCAGGGCAATGGCTTCTTCAATCGAGGACACGTGACAACTCCCGGCAATGCCTTATTTATATGAATGACGTTAAGTACAAGTTAACCGCAGGTGCTTCACAAAAGCCAATAGGCACAAGGGTTTGACGCGGTATTTATACCTGTCTATGTTACCGACGTTTGGGCCCGCGCTCCCGGGCCAGCCAGGAACAGACCGACGATGCTCAATTCCGATCAAGGCCGCGCGCGCAAGCAGCGCTTCAAGGAACGTCTCCACGTCCTCCACGACACCGCCCTCCATCGGAAGCTCAAACAGCATCTTCCTGCGGCCTTCAACCAGCGCTGGACCCGTCGCCACTGGATGCACGCCAGCCTGTTCGCCACCATCGGCGCCCTGGTGGCCACGATCGTTCCGGGCTTCTCGCACACCATCGACTCGCCCTACTCGGTCAGCCATTCGACCCTGGCGCTGCCGTTGCCGCCGCTGTCGCTGGAACGCCAGCAGCAGACCCCTGGCGACAGCTGGCAGGTGCTGCGCGTCCAGCGCGGCCAGACCCTGAGCAACCTCTTCGACCAGGCCGGCATCCCGGCCACGGTGATGCACCAGGTGCTGGAGCACCCTGGTGTGCGCGAATCACTGACCAAGCTGCGCCCCGGTGCGGAAATCGCCTTCGACCTGCCGCTGTCCGGTGAGCTGCGCACGATCCGCTTCGACCGCGATGCCGACAACCGCGTGGAGCTGTCCCTGGCCGGCGACAAGATCACTGAAACGGTGAGCAAGCGCGAGAGTTCGACCCGCCGCGTGGTCGCCAGTGGCGAGATCACCAGCTCGCTGTATGCCGCCGCGCGCAAGGCGGGCCTGTCGCCCTCGGCGATCGCGACGATGACCGACGAGATCTTCAAGTACGACATCGACTTCTCCAAGGACCTGCAGCCGGGCGACCGCTTCAGCGTGGTGCTGGATGAAACCTGGCGCGAAGGCGAGAAGGTGGACACCAGCAAGATCCTCGCAGCGACCTTCAGCTCGGGCGGCAAGACCTACAGCGGCTTCCGCTTCGACCGCAACGGCAAGTCCGAGTATTTCGATGCCAGCGGCCGGCCGCTGAAGAAGAGCTTCATCCGCATGCCGATCCAGTTCGCGCGTTTGAGCTCGAGCTTCGGCGCACGCAAGCACCCGGTGCTGGGCAAGATGCGCATGCACAAGGGTGTGGACTACGCCGCGCGCACCGGCACCCCGATCATGGCCGCCGGCGATGCCCGCGTGCAGTTCGCCGGGACCCAGCGCGGCTACGGCAACGTCGTGATCCTGGACCACGGCCGCGGCCACACCACCCTGTACGGGCACATGTCCCGCTTCGGCAAGATCAAGACCGGCCAGCGCGTGGCCCAGGGCACGGTGATCGGCTATGTCGGCTCGACCGGCCTGGCGACCGGCCCGCACCTGCACTACGAATTCCGCGTCAACGGCGTGCACCGCAACCCGCTGTCGGTGACGATGCCGCCGCCGGAGCCGCTGCAGGGCGCCGAGCTGGCCGCGTTCCGCGCGCAGACGGCACCGGCGCTGGCCCGCATCCAGGGCATGGAGAAGCTGATCTACGCCGATGCCAGCCCCGCGCCGGATGCCAAGGCTACCGATACGGCCACGGCGAAGGCCGGCAAGCCGGTCAAATCCAACCGCGGCTGATCGCTGCGATTGACGGCGGCAACGGGTTGCGCGGAAGCTGCACGCAACCCGTTGGACCGCCTGGCCATGACCTCTGCTGTTGATCCCACCACCCCGCTCTACCTGGGCCTGATGTCCGGCACCAGCGCCGACGGCATCGATGCCGCGCTGGTGCAGTTCCCCGCCGAGGGCGGCTGCCGCTTCATCCATGGCCTGACCCACGACTGGGAGCCGGCGGTCCGTGCCGAGCTGATCGCGCTGGGCGAAGGCGGCACCATCACCTCGCTGGATGCACTGGGCCGCCTCGATGCCCAGGTCGGGATCACGTTCGCCGCGGCCGCCAACCGGCTGCTGGACAGCGCGCGCATCGACCGCACCCAGGTCCAGGCGATCGGCTCGCACGGGCAGACCGTGCGCCACCGGCCGCTGGCCGATCCCGCCTTCACGATGCAGATCGGTGACGCCAACCGCATCGCCGAACTGACCGGCGTCACCACCGTGGCCGATTTCCGCCGCCGCGATGTCGCCGCCGGCGGCCATGGCGCGCCGCTGATGCCGGCCTTCCACCTGGCGATGCTGGGCGACAGCGATGAAGACCGCGCGGTGCTCAACCTGGGTGGCATCGGCAATCTCACCCTGATCCCGCGCGAGGGCACGCCGCGCGGTTTCGATACCGGCCCGGCCAACGCGCTGATGGATGCCTGGTGCCAGCGCCATCGCGGCGAACCGTTCGATGCCGACGGTGCGTTCGCGGCCAGCGGCCAGGTGGATGCCGCACTGCTGGGGCGCTGGCTGGCCGACCCGTGGTTTGCGCTGCCGCCGCCGAAGAGCACCGGGCGCGAGCAGTTCCACCTGGACTGGGCGCAGGCCCAGCTGGGCGAGGGGCAGGTCTCCGGCGCGGATGTGCAGGCGACCTTGCTCGAACTGACGGCCGCCACCGTGGCCGATGCGCTGCTGGCCCACCTGCCGGGCGCGAAGCGGGTGCTGGTGTGCGGCGGTGGCGTGCGCAATCCTCAGCTGCTGCGGCGCCTGCGTGCGCGGCTGCCGGGCGTGGTGATCGAATCCAGCGCGGTGCACGGGCTGGACCCGGACTATCTGGAGGCGATGGGCTTCGCTTGGTTGGCGCAGCGCACGCTGACCGGATTGCCGGGCAATCTGCCGAGCGTGAGTGGGGCGCGGGGGCCGCGGATTCTCGGGGCGATCCACCCGGCCTGAGGGGCCACGGCGGCGGGCGCTGCGTGCGGCGGTGATCGCCGATGCGCGGTTCGGCGCGTGCCGCCGTTACAGCCCCTGCGCGTCCGGTAGCGCCTGCAGGGCGGCGATCGCATCGGCGAGCGCATCGACTTCGGGATCGTGGAAGCCGCTGCGGACCTCCAGTTCGCTGGCGAACAGGCCTTGTTCCAGCAGCGCCACGCAGGTCTCCTCGCGGGTCCAGCCACGCGCGACCGCAATCCGGCGGATACGTTCCAGCAACAGCGGGTCGACCTCCCGCAGCAGTAGATCAGCCATTGTTTCTCCCCGTTGGCGCAGCGCCGTCCCCACGGCCGTTGTGCCGGCATGATCCATCAGGCCCTGCCGGCACGCAAACCAGTCAGGCCGTGCTGCGGTCCCGGATCCGTGGCCACAGCCAGATCAGCAGCAGCAAGGTCGGGATGACAGTGGTGGCGCTGAGGATGAAGAAGGTGCTGTAGGAGCTCGCCTCCACGATGTAACCGGAGACGCCGCCGACGAACTTGCCCGGCAGATTGGCCAGCGAGACCAGCAGCGCGTACTGGGTAGCGGTGAAGTTGCGGTCGGTCAGCGAGGACATGAAGGCGACCAGCACCGTGCCGGCAAAGCCCTGGAACAGGTTGTCCGCACTCAGCGCCGCGTAGAACGCCCACAGCTGGCCCGGGTTGTGCGCCATCAGCAGGAACGCCAGGTTGGACAGCGCCACGCCCAGCGCGGCGACCAGCAGCATGCGGCGGAAGCCGAACGCGGCCACCGCGATGCCACCGAGGAAGGCACCGCCGATGCCCATCCACACGCCGAACAGCTTGGAGACGGTGGCGATGTCGGCCTTGGTGAAGCCCGAATCCAGATAGAACGGACCGGCCATCACCCCGATCACCTGATCCGGGAACTTGTACAGCCCGACGAAGGCCAGCAGTACCAGCGCCAGCACCACGCCGTTGGTGCTGAAGAAGCTGGCGATCGGCTGCCAGAACGCACCGAAGAAATCGATCCGGCGCTGGATGCGCACCTCGGGCTGCTCCGGCTCGCGGCACAGCAGCGTGGTGATGATCGGCAGGATCATCAATGCGGCCATGGCCAGGTAGGCCACGATCCAGCTCTCGAACTGGGCCAGGTACAACGCGCCCGCACCCGCCAGGATCAGGCCGATGCGATAGCCCAGCGTGTAGGTCGCGGCGAGTGCCGCCTGGGCGCTCTCCGGCGCGATCTCGATGCGGTAGGCATCGACCACCGAATCCTGGGTGGCGCCGGCGAACGAGGCCACCAGCACCCACAGGACCAGCGGGGTGACGCCGAGTTCGGGGCGGACGAAGGCCAGCGCGAACAACCCGCCGGTGACCGCGATCTGCGAGGCCAACAGCCAGGAACGACGGCGGCCGAGGAAGCCGATCAGCGGGAACGCATACCGGTCGATCAACGGCGCCCAGACGAACTTCATCAGATAGAAGAAGCTGGCCAGGCTGATCAAGCCGATGCTGCCCAGATCCAGGCCGACATCGCGCAGACGGGTAGAGAGGGTCTGGGAGGCGATCAGCAGGAACGGCAGGCCGCTACCGAAACCCAGGAAGGCCATCGTCAGCGCCGAGGGCGTGCCGAAGGCGCGCTTGATCCCGGCCCAGCCCTTGTAGGACACCGGCTCGACCGCTTCACTCATGGGGCGTAGTCCACCGTGAACGGCGCATGGTCGGAGAAGCGCTCATCGCGGTAGACCGAGCAGCTGCGCAGGCGGTCGCGCAGGCCCGGGCTGACGAACTGGTAATCGATGCGCCAGCCGACGTTGTTGGCGCGCGCCTGGCCGCGGTTGCTCCACCAGGTGTAGTCCTCGCCCTGCGGGTGCAGCAGGCGGTAGGCATCGGTCCAGCCCTGGCCGGCGGCGATGTCCAGCGCCTGGTCGGCGTCCACGCACTGGCCGTTGAGCCAATCGCGCTCGGGCGGCAGGCAACCGGAGTTCTTCTGGTTGGATTTCCAGTTCTTGATGTCCAGCGCGGACCGCACGATGTTCCAGTCGCCGCACAGCACGTAGTCGCGGCCGCTGGCCAGCCACCCGGCCAGGATCGGGCGCAGCCACTCCATCACTTCGTACTTGAAGCCCTGGCGCAGATCGCCCGAGCTGCCCGAGGGGATATAGAAGGAGACCACGCTGAGGTTGCCGTAGCGGGCCTCGATGTAACGGCCTTCATCGTCGAACGGGCCCCAGCCCAGCGAGGTGATCACCTGGTCCGGCTCGCGCTTGCTGTAGATCGCCACGCCGCTGTAGCCCTTCTTCGTGATGGCGTCGCGGTAGAAGCAGTGGTGGCCGTCCGGGCGGAACATCGGGTCGGTCAGCTGGTCTTCCTGGGCCTTGGTTTCCTGGATGCACAGGACGTCGGCGTCCTGGGCGCGGAACCACTCGAGGAAGCCCTTGGTGGCGGCGGAACGGATGCCGTTGGCGTTGAAACTGATGATGCGCATGCTGACCCGGGTCTGGAACGATACCCGCAAGAGCATACCGTTTCGGCCCTTGCAGGGGCTGGCTGGAAACGGACGCGATTACTGCCGCCGGGGCCTTTGCGGGTCGTCTCGTCGCCCTGTGCGACAACGGGCCACAGGGCGCGGCAAGCGGAAAAGTGCGGCCATGCATTACGATTTGCGCTCCAAATGAATTGAATTGAGTCTTGATGAGCGACCATCGCCACCGTTTCCTGCAACTGGCCCTGACCGCCGATGCCCTGCGTTTCGGCCAGTTCACCCTGAAGTCCGGCCGTCTGAGCCCCTACTTTTTCAATGCCGGCCGGTTCGATTCCGGCGCGCGCATGTCCCAGCTGGCGGCCTGCTACGCCGATGCCGTGGAAGCGACCGGTCTGAAGTTCGATGTCGTGTTCGGCCCGGCCTACAAGGGCATTCCGCTGGCCACCGCGACCGCCTGTGAATTCGCCCAGCGCGGCCGCGACCTGCCGTTGTCGTTCAACCGCAAGGAAGCCAAGGACCACGGCGAAGGCGGCAACCTGATCGGCGCCGACATGAATGGCAAGCGCGTGCTGATCGTCGATGACGTGATCACCGCCGGCACCGCGATCCGCGAGGCACTGGCGATCATCAAGGGCGCCGGTGGCACCCCGGCCGGCATCGTGGTGGCACTGGACCGCCAGGAGATCGCCTCGGAAACCGACCGCCGTTCGGCCGCACAGGCCGTGGCCGAAGAAGCCGGGATTCCGGTGGTGGCCGTGGCCACGCTGGCCGACCTGCTTGATTTTGCCTCCGGAAATCCGGAACTTGTCGGCTACCGGCAGCCGCTGGAGGACTATCGTTCCCGCTACGGCAGCCGTCCTACGCGTTGAGAGCAGGGGGCTTTCACCATGTCCAGGTTTGCCACGTTCACCGTTGTCGGCCTGTTGCTGGCCATGCCGCTGTTGCCTGCCCAGGCGCAGAAGCGCGCGGCCGATGCGACGCCGAAGAAGCTGTACTGCTGGAACAAGGGCAGCGAGCGCATCTGCAGTGATGCGCTGCCCCAGGAGGCGGTGAACAACGCGCGCGAGGAGTTCAATCTTCGCAGCGGTATGCGCAGTGGCGAAGTGCAGCGTGCGATGACCGACGAGGAACGCGCGGCTGCGGCGGCGCAGGCCACGCAGCAGCGCCTGGACCTGGCCGCCGAGCAGACTCGCCAGCGCACCGAGCAGGCGATGCTGGCCACGTATGAAAGCGAGGATGAGCTGCGTCGGGTGTTCGCCGAGCGCAGCGGGATCCTGGACAACAACATCCATACCGCCAGTTACAACGTGGCCAGCGTGCGTGATGCGCTGGTGACCCTGCTGGCCACTGCGGGCAATCGTGAACTGGATGGTCAGCCGGTGCCGGAGAAGCAGGCCGAGCGCATCCGCGCGCGGCATGCCGAGCTGGTCGCGCAGCGGCGCATGCAGGCGTCGTTCGAGCAGCAGCGCCAGGCGCTGGACGTGGAGATCGAGAGCACGCTGCAGCGCTATCGGTTGCTGAAGGGTGTGGGGAGCGATCCGCGCGGGTAAGGGTGGATGTGCGATAGCGTTGAAACGAAGGCGGCCTTTGGGTCGCCTTTTCTGTTTTTGTCCTCGCGGCAGGTACGGAGCGCGCTCTGGATTTTTCCGGAAGCAGGAGCGGTGGGTTGGTCGGGCGCTGGGCAAAATCAAGGAGGAGGTTGTCGCCGTCAGGCGGCGGCCGGGGGACATTTGCCGAGGGGCCTGCCGGTCGCTGCGGGGCGTGACGTTCGCACCAAAGACGCACCTTTTTATGCACTTTTTACGGGAGTCGCGGGTTTCGGGCGTGGAGCGTTTATGCCGGGCAGGCAGACCATGAGCGCCTGACGTGGAGTGGTTCCACCTGGACGTCCCATGAGCCCGTATCTGCCTGTGTTCCCTGCCGCCGGTGCGCCCCGCACCGCCGCCCTTCTTTCCCGCGTTTGAGGCCACGACCATGTCTGCCTGGCTTTCCCTGCTGTGCGGCGTGCTGGTGCTCGTTGCCGCCGCCTACCTGTTGTACGTCGTGCTTCGGCCCGAAACCTTCTGACCGGAGCCGACCATGACCCAGATCCTGTTGATCCTGCTGGCCAGCATCGTGCTGGCCTTTCCGCTTGGGCTGTACCTGGCCCGGGTGATGCGCGGTGGCCCGATGCGCGGCGACGCGCTGTTCGGGTGGATTGAAAAACCGCTGTACCGGCTGCTCGGGGTGAACCCGGCGCGCGGCATGTCCTGGCGTGGCTACGTGGGTGCCTTCCTGCTCAGCAACGTGGTGATCGCGGTGCTGGTGCAGGCGGTCTTCATGACCCAGGCCTGGCTGCCGTTCAACCCCGATCAGATTCCCAACATGCGCTGGGATACCGCGCTGCACACGATGGTGTCGTTCCTGACCAACACCAACCAGCAGCACTATTCCGGCCAGGCGCAGCTGTCCTATTTCTCGCAGATGACCGCGATCACCGGGCTGCAGGTGGTAACGCCAATGATGGGCCTGGCGCTGGTGGTGGCTACGCTGCGTGCGCTGTTCGGTGCACGCCCCGAGGAGGTGCCCGCCGACCAGGCCGCGCTGCTCAGTGCGGACCGCCGCGTCGATGTGGGCAACTACTACGCCGATGTGGTGCGCTCGTGCGTGCGCTTCATGCTGCCGCTGTGCCTGCTGTGGGCGGTGCTGCTGACCAGCCAGGGGGTGCCCGCCACGCTGGCCGGGGGCCCTCAGGCCACGCCGATCGATGCCGCGGCCGGCATGGAGACGCAGAAGCTGCCGCTCGGCCCGGTCGCGGCGATGGTCGCGGCCAAGCAGCTGGGCACCAATGGCGGTGGCTGGTATGGCCCCAACAGCGCGATGCCACTGGAGAACCCGACCCCGCTGTCCAACGCGCTGGAACTGATCGGCATCCTGCTGATCCCGATCGCGGTGATCTTCATGCTCGGCGCGTTCACCGGGCGCAAGCGCCTGGCCGGGCTGGTATTCGGCTGCATGCTGGCGATGTCCAGCGTGTCGATTGCCGCCACGGTGTGGCTGGAGGGTCACTCGGCCACGGCGGCCAGCCCGCTGCTGATGGAGGGCAAGGAAGTGCGCTTCGGTGCTGATGGCACCGGGTTGTGGGCCGCGATCACCACCCAGGTGTCCAACGGTTCGGTCAACGGCATGCATGACTCGCTCAGCCCGCTGGCCGGGGCTGTGCCGATGGTCAACATGCTGGTCAACGCGATCTGGGGTGGCATCGGCTGCGGCCTGCAGCAGTTCATCGTGTACCTGCTGCTGGGCGTGTTCCTGGCCGGGCTGATGACCGGTCGCACCCCGGAACTGTTCGGCCGCAAGCTGGAAACACCGCAGGTGCGCCTGCTCGCGCTGCTGGTGCTGCTGCAGCCGATCACCATCCTGGGCTTCACCGCGCTGACCCTGGCGATCCCGGCGATCACCGGCACCTCCAACCCCGGCTTCCACGGCATCAGCCAGGTCTTCTACGAGTACACCTCGGCGTTCGCCAACAACGGCTCGGGCTTTGAGGGCCTCGGTGATGCCACGGTGTGGTGGAACCTGAGCTGCACCCTGGTGCTGCTGCTGGGTCGCTATCCGGTGCTGGTGATCCCGTTGATCGTGGCCGCGCAGCTGGCGGCCAAGCGGCGTGCGCCGGAATCGGCCGGCTCGCTGCAGATCGAAACCCCGACCTTCGCGCTGACCCTGATCGCGCTGATCGTCATCCTCACCGTATTGCAGTTCATGCCGGCGCTGGTCCTTGGCCCGGTGGCCGACCACCTGTCGCTGACGCTGCACTGAGACCTCATCCCATGAGTACGTATCCGTTGAACGTTTCTTCCCACCGCCGCCAGCGCCTGCTGGATGGTGCCGGCTGGCGCCGTGCCCTGCGCGATGCCGTGATCAAGCTCTCGCCGCGGCATCTGCTGCACAGCCCGGTGATGGCCGTGGTGATGGTCGGCACGGTGGTCAGCGCGCTGGTGACGCTGACCGGCAATGCGCCGCTGGGCTTCGGCCTGGCGGTCACCGCGATCCTGCTGCTGACCGTCCTGTTCGGCAACTTCGCCGAGGCCGTTGCCGAAGCACGTGGTCGTGGCCAGGCCGCCTCGCTGCGGCGGGCCCGACAGGATCTCAGTGCGCGCCGGCTGGCCGCCGCGCATGCCGGGGCCAGCGAGACCCAGGTCCCGGCGGCCGAACTGCGTCCGGGCGATCATGTGATCGTCAGTGCCGGTGAATTGATCCCGGCCGATGGCGAGATCGTGCAGGGCCTGGCGACCATCAACGAAGCGGCGGTGACCGGTGAATCGGCGCCCGTGCTGCGCGAGGCCGGTACCGACCGCAGTGGCGTGATCGGTGGCACCAAGGTGTTGTCCGACCAGATCATCGTGCGCATCACCGCCGAGCCGGGCCACAGCTTCCTGGACCGGATGATCGCACTGGTGGAAGGCGCGAACCGCCAGAAGACCCCGAACGAGGTCGCCCTGACCCTGCTGCTGGCGGCAATGACGCTGACCTTCCTGGTGGTGGTGGCGACGCTGCCGGCGATCGGGGCGTTCGTTGGCGTGCAGGTCGATCCGCTGCTGCTGATCGCGCTGCTGGTGTGCCTGATCCCAACCACCATCGGCGGCTTGCTGCCGGCTATCGGCATCGCCGGCATGAACCGTGCGCTGGCCGCCAACGTGCTGGCCAAGTCCGGCAAGGCAGTGGAAGTGGCTGGCGATGTGGACGTGCTGCTGCTCGACAAGACCGGCACCATCACCTACGGCGACCGCCAGGCCACGCACTTCCATGCACTGGCCGGTATCGACGCCAGCCAGCTGCGCGAGGCAGCGCTGCTCTCCTCGCTGGCCGACCCGACCCCGGAAGGCAAGTCGGTGGTGCGGTTGGCGCGTGAGCAGGGCTGCACCACCGCCGAGCCGGACCATGCGGACTATCTGGCCTTCAGTGCGCAGACCCGCATGTCCGGTGTGGATCTGGACGGCGGGCGCCGCATTCGCAAGGGCGCCTCCGATGCGATCACCGCGTATGTGCGTGAGCTGGGCGGCACCGTGCCGTCGGAGCTGCCCGGGCGCGTTGAGCAGGTGGCGCGCAATGGCGCCACCCCGCTGGTGGTATGCGAAGGCCGGCATGTGCTGGGCGTGATCGAGCTGTCGGACGTGGTCAAGCACGGCATGCGCGAGAAGTTCGCGCAGCTGCGCGCGATGGGCATCCGCACGGTGATGATCACCGGCGACAACCCGCTGACCGCTGCGGCGATCGCGGCCGAGGCCGGCGTGGACGATTACATCGCCGAAGCCCGCCCCGAAGACAAGCTGGCCCGCATCCGTGCCGAGCAGGCCGGTGGGCGGCTGGTGGCGATGGTCGGCGACGGCACCAACGATGCACCGGCGCTCGCCCAGGCCGACATCGGGCTGGCCATGAACTCCGGTACGCAGGCCGCCAAGGAGGCCGGCAACATGGTCGATCTGGATTCGGATCCGGCCAAGCTGCTGGCGGTGGTGGAAGTGGGCAAGCAGCAGCTGATCACGCGTGGTGCGCTGACCACCTTCTCGCTGGCCAACGATGTCTCCAAGTATTTCGCGATCCTGCCGGCGCTGTTCGCCTCCACCCTGCCGGCGATGGCGGCGTTGAACGTGATGCACCTGTCCAGCCCGCGCAATGCGGTGCTGGCGGCGCTGATCTTCAATGCCCTGGTGATTCCGGCGCTGATCCCGCTGGCGCTGCGCGGGGTACGTTTCCGCCCGGCCACGGCCACCGCGCTGCTGCGCCGGAACATGCTGGTGTACGGCCTGGGTGGTGTGCTGCTGCCGTTCGCGGCCATCAAAGTGATCGACCTCTTCCTTGTCTCGGTATTCGGCGCATGAACCGCTCGCTTGCTACGTCCGCTCCCCGCTCGGCGCGCAGCCGCGCTGCCGCCTCCACCCAGCTGCAGCAGGACAGCACCTGGCGCCCGGCCCTCGTGCTCGGCGTGAGCAGCCTGCTGCTGCTCGGGCTGGCCTATGCCGTGGCCACCACCAGCGTGAGCCGGCTGCTGTTTCCGGCGCAGGCCGATGGCAGCCTGCTGATCCGCGGTGGGCAGGTGCGCGGCTCGCAGCTGATCGCGCAGCCGTTCGTCGGCGATGGCTACTTCCAGGCGCGGCCGTCGGCGGCCAGCTATGACCCGATGGCAGCGGCCGGCAGCAACATGGCGCGCAGCAACCCGGCGCTGCAGGAGCGCGTGCAGGCCGCCATCTCTGCGGTGGCCACACGCGAGGGCGTACCCGCTGCGCAGGTGCCCGGCGATCTGGTCACCCAGTCCGGTGCGGGCATGGACTCGGAGATCTCCCCGGCCGCCGCGCAGGTGCAGATCGCCCGGGTGGCACGCAGCCGTGGTCTTCCGGTCGATCGCGTGACTGCACTGGTGCAGGCCAACACCCTGGGTCCGCAATGGGGCGTGTTCGGCCAGCCGCGGGTCAACGTGATGACGTTGAACCTGGCGCTGGATGATCTCAAGGCACGGCCGTGATGCGGGGATCGCGCGAACCGGCGCACAATCTCCGCCCATGAGCGACTCCCGTACCCGCCAGGCCGATGCCCTGGTCGACACCCTGCAGCGCGAAGCCGGCGGCAAGCTCACCGTATTCCTGGGTGCGGCCCCCGGTGTGGGCAAGACCTTCAGCATGCTCACCCGCGCGCATGAGCAGCTGCACCGCGGCGTGGATGTGGTGATCGGGCTGGTGGAAACCCACGGCCGCGCCGAGACCTCGGCGCTGCTGGCAGGCCTGCCGCAGGTGCCGTTGCTGCAGCGCGAGTATCAACAGCACGCGCTGCAGGAAATGGACCTGGATGCGGTACTGGCGCGCCGCCCGGCATTGGTGCTGGTCGACGAGCTGGCGCATCGCAATGTGCCCGGCAGCCGGCACGAACGGCGCTGGCAGGACGTGATGGAACTGCTGGATGCCGGCATCGATGTATGGACCACGGTCAACATCCAGCATCTGGAGAGCCTCAATGACGTGGTCATGCGGATCACCGGGGTACGGGTCAGCGAGACGGTGCCCGATGCGGTGCTCGACCGTCTGCACGACATCGTGCTGGTGGACCTGCCCCCGCGCGAACTGATCGAGCGCCTGCAGCAGGGCAAGGTGTATGTGCCCGAACAGGCGGAGCAGGCGCTGCAGGCCTTCTTCTCGCCGGCCAACCTGACCGCGCTGCGCGAACTGGCCATGCAGGAAGCGGCCGATCGCGTGGACAGCAGCCTGCGCGAGACCCGCGCCGCGCGTGGTGAAGGCAACCTGCCGCTGCGTCGGCGGGTGCTGGTGGCGATCGATGGCGGCGGCCAGAGCGAGTACCTGGTGCGGGTCGGCCGGCGTATCGCCGAGCGGCGCGATGCGCCGTGGACGGTGGTGACGGTGCAGGCGCGCGCGCAGGACGAGCAGACCCGACGCGAGATCGATGCGGCGTTCGCCCTCGCCCGCCGTCTCGGTGGCGAGGCCGAGCTGCTGCACGGCTCCAGCATCGCCGATGCACTGCTCGACCATGCCGCACACAACGGCGTGTCCACGCTGGTGCTCGGCCGGACACGCGAGCGGCCGCTGGCGCGCATGCTCAACCGCACGCTGACCCAGCAGCTGATCCGGCGTGGCGCGCACTTCGAGATCACCATCATCGGCACGCCGCAGGCACGCGCGCGGGCGCGCCGCACCGGGCTGTCGATGCCCAGTCGCAGTGCCGGCAAGGATGCGCTGCTGGCGCTGGGCGCCACCGCGGCCGCCTGCCTGGTGGCGCTGGTCGCCGAGCGCTGGATAGGCCTGTACGACCTCTCCATGGTGTTCATCGTGGCGGTGGTGATGGTCGCCGCACGCAGTCGTACCAGCGCGGCCGTCATCGCGGCAGCGCTGTGCTTCCTGGCCTACAACTTCTTCTTCATCGCGCCGCGTTTCACCTTCGCGATCAGCGCGCGCCAGGGCGTGATCACGGTCTTCCTGTTCCTGGCCGCCGCGTTGGTGGCAGGGCGGTTGGCCTCGCGCCTGCGGATGCAGGTGGTGGCGTTGCGCGCGGCCAATCGGCACGCGCATGCGCGCCAGGCCCTGGGCCGGCAACTGGCCAGTGCGCCCAGCAACGAGCACGTCGCGCAGGCCGGCCGCGAAGCGCTGGAGCAGGCGATGGATGCCCCGGCGTGGCTGCGCATCGGGCAGCACACCAGCGCCAGTGGCAGCGCCGCGCCGGGCGATACGGATCTTGCCGCGGCCGACTGGGCGCACCGGCATGGCCAGCCCAGCGGCCGCTTCACCGATACGCTGGCCGGTGCAGGCTGGTGGTTCCTGCCGCTGCTGGACGGCGATGACCGCGCGATCGGCGTGGCCGGCATGCGCTTCCCGCGCGAGGCGCCGCGGCTGACGCCTGAGCAGCGGCAGCTGGCCGAGGCGATGGTGGATGACATCGCCCAGGCCGCGCTGCGCACCCAGTTGGTGGCCGATCTGGAAAAGGCACATGTGAGCAACGAGACCGAGCGACTGCGTTCGGCGTTGCTGTCGTCGGTCTCGCATGACCTGCGCTCGCCGCTGGCGGCGATGATCGGCTCGGCCGACAGCCTCTCCAGCTATGCCGATGCGATGGATGCCAGCGACCGGCGCGCCCTGCTCGATACCATCCTGGTCGAAGGCGAGCGCCTGGACCGCTACATCCAGAACCTGCTGGACATGACCCGGCTCGGCCATGACGGCCTGCAGATCAACCGCGACTGGATCGGCGTGGACGAGCTGGTCGGTTCGGCCGCGCGCCGCCTGCAGCGCTATCAGCCCGACGTGCTGCTCAAGCTGGATATTCCCGCTGAACTGGCCCCGATCTGGGTGCATCCGGCGCTGGTCGAACAGGCCGTGTTCAACGTGATGGAGAACGCGGCCAAGTTCTCCCCGTCCGGCGCGGCGGTGGAGGTGCAGGCGCGGCTGGTGGAGGGCGAGCTGCGCATCGACGTGCTCGATGCCGGCCCCGGTATTCCCGACGACGAGCGCGCACGCATCTTCGATATGTTCTACAGCGTGGAGCGCGGCGATCGTGGCCGACATGGCACGGGCCTGGGCCTGACCATCTGCCAGGGGATGATCGGCGCGCACGGCGGCAGCGTGCAGGCGCTGCCGGGCCGCGACGGACGCGGTACCCTGATCCGCATCACCCTGCCCTTGCTGCAGCCCCACCCTGCCGATGACAACGACGATTCCTGAGGCTTCCCACGGCGTGCCCCCGGCGCGTGTGCTGGTGATCGACGATGAAGCGCAGATCCGGCGCTTCCTGGAGATCAGCCTGCGCGCGCAGGGCTACCGCGTGTCCCAGGCCGCCACCGGCCAGGCCGGGCTGGAAGCGCTGGTTGGCGAAGGCGCGGATCTGGTGATCCTGGATATCGGCCTGCCGGACATGGAAGGCCATGACGTGCTGGGCGAGCTGCGCCAGTGGAGCCAGGTGCCGGTGATCATGCTGACCGTGCGCGCCAGCGAAACCGAGAAGGTGCGGGCGCTGGATGCCGGCGCCAACGACTACGTCACCAAGCCGTTCGGCACGCAGGAACTGATGGCGCGTGTGCGTGCACTGCTGCGCTCGCGCACGGTCTCCAGCGAGGGCGTACTGCCGCAGTTCGATGATGGGCACCTGCATATCGACCTGGTGCGGCGCGAGGTGATGCTGGACGGTGCGCCGGTGGCGTTGACGCGCAAGGAGTACGCGCTGTTGTCGCTGCTGCTGCGCAATGCCGGGCGGGTGGTGACCCAGCCGCAGATCCTGCAGGAGATCTGGGGGCCGACGCATCAGCACGACACGCATTACCTGCGCATCCTGGTCGGCAAGCTGCGCCACAAGCTGGGCGACTCGGCGCTGGATTCGCGCTATCTGTTCACCGAGCCGGGCGTGGGGCTGCGGTTCAAGGGGTAGGTACCGACCGTTGGCCGGTACCCGTCCAGATCAGAAGCCCAGATCCACACCCGGCAGCAGCGGTTGCAGCTGCGCGCGGAACAGCGCCTTGATGCGCTCCAGCGCCGCCTCGTCATCGGCTTCGAAACGCAGCACCAGCACCGGGGTGGTGTTGGACGCGCGCACCAGGCCCCAGCCATCGGGGAAGTCGGCACGCAGGCCGTCTATGGTGGACAGGCGCGCACCGGCGAATGGCGAGTCCTCCACCTGGACCGAGGACACGAACAGCGACACCAGCGCGTGCGGGGTGCCCGCATCGACCGGTACCTTCAGCTCCGGGGTGGAGACGCTGTCGGGCAGTTCGTCGAGCACCTCCGATGGGGTCTCCTCGCGCTGCGCCAGGATTTCCAGCAGGCGCGCGGCGGCGTAGAGACCGTCGTCGAAACCGAACCAGCGCTCCTTGAAGAAGAAGTGGCCGCTCATCTCGCCCGCCAGTTCGGCGTCGGTCTCGCGCATCTTCGCCTTCATCAGCGAATGGCCGGTCTTCCACATCAGCGGACTGCCGCCGTTGCGCAGCACGTAATCGGACAGCTTGCCGCTGCACTTCACGTCGTAGATCACCAGCGCGCCCGGGTTGCGCATCAGCACATCGGCGGCGAACAACATCAGCAGGCGGTCGGCGTAGATGATCTTCCCTTCGCGGGTGACCACCCCGAGACGGTCGCCATCGCCATCGAAGGCCAGGCCGATATCCGCGTCGAAGCGCTTCACGGTCTGGATCAGGTCTTCCAGATTGTGCGGATCGCTGGGATCGGGATGGTGGTTCGGGAAAGTGCCGTCCACATCGCAGTACAGCGGAATGACCTCGGCACCGATCGCTTCCAGCAGCGGCTGGGCGAGCTCGCCGGCCACACCATTGCCAGCATCGGCGACCACCTTGAGCGGGCGGTCCAACTGCACGTCATCGGCGATGCGCTGGATGTAATCCGCATTGACCTCGCGGGTCTGGAAACTGCCCGGCTCGGGCGCCACGTGCAGTTGGCCATCGCGGATGCGGTGGTACAGCTCGGTGATCGCATCGCCGGACAGCGTTTCGCCGCCGACCACGATCTTGAACCCGTTGTAGTCCGGCGGGTTGTGGCTGCCGGTGACCGCCACGCAGCTGCCGGCGCGCAGGTGGTAGCTGGCGAAGTAGACCACCGGCGTCGGCGCCAGCCCGATGTCGGTGACGTTGCAGCCGGCGCGGCGCAGGCCTTCGATCAGGCCGGCGGTCAGCTCGGGGCCGGAAAGACGGCCATCGCGGCCCACCACGATGTCGCGCAGGCCCTGGACCTGCAGCACCGAGCCGATCGCCTGGCCGATCAGGGCGGCGACCTTGGGGGTCAGCTCGCGGCCGACCACGCCGCGGATGTCGTAGGCGCGGAAGATCTCTGGCGCGACCGTTTCGCCCGGCAGGGCCGGCGGCGGCGGTGCGGTCTCTTCGAGGGTCTCGACGGCGGCCACCGCGAGCGGTGCCTGGGCCAGACTTTCACTCAAGGTCGGGCCGACGTCGGCACCACTGTCGGCAGCACCGCGGCGACGCGGCAACGGCACCTTGCCCTTGCCCAGCACCAGCAGCACGGCAATGAGCAGCAGCAACGCGGCCACGATGGCGCTGGAGATCGCGCCCAGCCCCAGCGGACCCGGCTCGATGTCCGGCACCGCCGCCGACAGACGCAGTCCGCTGCGGCCGATCGGGCGCGCCAGCGCCTCAGCACCACCGGACAGCGCGCGGCTGCCCTGTTCGACGACATTGTGGTTGCCCTGGCGCAGCGCGAGGTAACCGTCCCCCGGCACGGCAACCTGATCGAACACACCGGTCAGGCGCAGCAGCGGCTGGCGCACGTAGACGACGGCGGCACCCTGCGGGCCCAGATCGACCGCGGCAGCCAGGCCGAGGCGCTGCCCACCGGCATCGCGCACGACGCGGGCGACGGGCTTGTCATCGGCGATGGCGGCTTCGAGCAGCGCCAGGCGCGAGTAACCGAAGGCTTTCGGATCGGCGTAGGCCGCATCGAGATCGGCGGTAAGGATCTGGACGTCTTCCACGCCTGGCCAGCCTTCGCGGATCGCAACCGCGGCGCCCTGCGCATTGCCGCTGGCCAGCGCGCTGGCCACCCGCTCGGTCTTGATGACCTTGCCGAGCTTGCCCAGCTGGCCGGTCAGGGCCGTCTGCAGGCCGTCGACCACCCGGTCGCGCGACTGCTCCAGCGCATCACCCACGGCAGCCTGACGCCATTGGCGTATGCCACTCCAGCCGAACCAGACCGCCAACAGCACCAGCAGCACGGCCAACAGCGGCACCGAGCGCCCTGTCGTGAACCGCGGCCGTCCTTCCGCCTTCGCCTTGCTCATGACGCTCCCCTGTCAGCGCACCCCGGTATGGCCGAATCCACCCGTTCCCCTGGCGCTGTCGGTGAAAGTATCCACTACCTGAAGGGCCACGCGTGCAATCGGCAGCACCACGAGCTGGGCGATGCGATCGCCGGGCTGCAGGGTGAACGGCTCACGGCCACGGTTCCAGGCGCTGATCAGCAGGGGGCCCTGGTAATCGGCGTCGATAAGGCCGGTGCCGTTGCCCAGCACGATGCCGTGGCGATGGCCCAGGCCGGAGCGCGGCAGCACCACGGCGGCCAGGTTCGGATCGGCGATATGGATGGCGATACCACTGGGAATCAGCGCGGTGTCGCCGGGCTGCAGCGTGAGCTCGGTCTCCAGCGCCGCGCGCAGATCGAGGCCGGCGCTGTGTTCGGTGGCGTAGGCCGGCAGCGGCCATTCGTCGCCGAAACGCGGGTCGAGCAGCTTGACCTGCAACGGCTGAAGGGAGGAATCGATGGTCATGCGTGCAACCTCTGGGCAATCAGGGACAACAGTTGTTCGGCCAACACAGCCTTGGAGGTGCCGGGGAACACCTGTTCACCGCCCTGCCAGTAGGCCGTGGCGGCGTTTTCATCACTTTCGAAACCGCCGGTGGCAATGCCCACCTGATTGGCGATGACCAGGTCCAGGCGCTTGTCCACCAGCTTGCCGCGCGCGTACTTCTCCACATCGTGGGTTTCGGCGGCAAAGCCGACCACCAGCTTGAGCGCGTTGGTCTGCGTGGCCACTTCGGCCAGGATGTCCGGGGTGCGCACCAGCTCCAGGGTCAGGCTCTGGGTGTCGGCGGTCTTCTTGAGTTTCTGCGGCGCGATCTGGCGTGGGGTGTAATCGGACACGGCGGCCGCACCGATATAGATGTCGGCCGGCAACGCCCCCAGCACGGCTTCGCGCATCTGTGCGGCCGAGCGCACATCGATCCGCTGCACCCCGGCGGGCGTGGCCAGCTGGACCGGGCCACTGACCAGCACCACCTGCGCGCCCAGGCGGGCGGCCGCGGCGGCCAGGGCATAGCCCATCTTGCCGCTGCTGCGGTTGCCGACGTAGCGCACCGGGTCGATATCTTCATAGGTGGGGCCGGCGCTGATCAGCACGCGCAGACCCTTCAGTTCACTACTCGCCGGCGGCTCGGCGGGGACGGGCGCGTGCAGCCCGGCCAGCGCGGCCACGATGGCGTGCGGTTCGGTGAGCCGGCCCGGGCCGGACTCGCCTTCGGCCAGCGGACCGTCTTCCGGCCCGATCACCTGGGCGCCGCGCTCGCGCAGCAGGTCGATGTTGGCCTGGGTGGCCGGGTGCAGCCACATGCGATGGTTCATCGCCGGGCATACGGTCAGCGGCGCGGTGGTCGCCAGGCACAGGGTAGTGACCAGGTCATCGGCGTGGCCGTTGGCCAGGCGCGCGAGCAGATCGGCCGTGGCCGGCGCCACCACGATGCGGTCGGCCCAGCGGGCCAGCTCGATGTGGCCCATGGCCTGCTCGGCCGCGCTGTCCCACAGGGTGGTGCGGGTCGACTGACCGGACAGCGCCTGGAAGCTCAGCGGGGTGACGAACTGCTGGGCCCCGGCGGTCATCGCGACCTGCACCTGGGCCCCGGCATCGCGCAGGCGGCGCACCAGTTCCAGCGACTTGTAGGCAGCGATCCCGCCACCAACGCACAACAACAGCTTCTGGCCTTCCAACGGGCGCGCGGCCGCCGGAGAAGCCTGGGGGGAGTCAGCCACCTTGGGTGTTCCTGTCGAACCGAGGCGATTAGCTTACCCGATGGTCCGCAAGCCGCCTGATGCGCCAGCGGCATAAGGAGGCAGGTTTTCGTCATAAGCAATCGCCGAACCGGGCACGATGCCCTGCATTTACCGACACGATGCCACCCGGTTCACCGATGGTGGTCTGCTCGGCACCGATGGAGACTGAGGCCATGTCGATTCGAGACTGGCCCAGTGCCGAGCGCCCCCGCGAAAAGCTGCTTGCCCAAGGTGCCGGCGCGCTGTCCGATGCCGAACTGCTGGCGATCTTCCTCGGCTCCGGCCTGCGCGGCCGCGATGCGGTCGAAACCTCCCGCGATCTGCTGCAGTCCCACGGCCCCCTGCGCAACCTGCTCGACCTGCCAGCCACGGCGCTGGCCGCCCTGCCGGGCCTGGGCCCGGCCCGAAGCTGCAAGCTGGTGGCCGGGCTGGAACTGGCCCATCGGCATCTGGCCGCCGAGCTGGCACGGGGCGAGAGCCTGCGCGACCCTGCCGCCGCCGGGCGCTATTTCAAGCAGCGGCTGCGGGCCCGGCCCAACGAGGTCTTTGCCGCGCTTTTCCTGGACAACCAGCACCGCACGCTGGCCTGCGAGGAACTGTTCAGCGGCACGGTGGATGCCGCGGCCGTCTACCCGCGCGAAGTGGTCCGCCGCGCCCTGCTGCACAACGCGGCCGCGGTGATCGTCAGCCACAACCACCCTTCCGGCAGTGCCGAGCCCTCGCTGGAGGACCGCCGGATCACCGTGCTGCTGCAGCAGGCCTTGGCCTTGGTGGATATCCGCCTGCTTGACCATGTCGTGATCGGCGACGGGGCACCGGTATCGATGGCCGCACGCGGCTGGATGGGCGCGGAAACCGCCTGATCCTGCTCGGGAAGCGCGCCGCTCGGCCCCGGTTCAATGGATCGGGGTGGCTTCTGGGCTAAAATTACCGATTCCGCCGCTCCAGTCCCAAAGCAGGCCTTGTGAAAAATCTCCTCCGCGCCCTGATCAGCCAAGGCATCGAAGCCTTGCGCGCCAACGGCACTCTGCCGGCCGATACCCTGACCCCGGAATTCGTGGTCGAACGCCCGAAGACCCGTGAGCACGGCGATTTCGCCACCAATGCCGCGATGCTGCTGGCCAAGCCGGCGCGCAGCAACCCGCGCGCCCTGGCCCAGGCGCTGCTCGATGCGCTGCCCAAGAGCAATGATGTGCTGCGCGTCGAGATCGCCGGCCCGGGCTTCATCAATTTCCACCTCGCCCCCAGCGCCTACCAGCGCGAAGCGGCCAGCGTGCTCAAGGAAGGCGCCGATTACGGCCACAACCTGAGCGGCAACGGCCGCACCGTGGGCGTGGAATACGTGTCGGCCAACCCGACCGGCCCGCTGCATGTCGGCCACGGCCGCGCGGCGGCGATCGGTGACTGCCTGGCGCGCCTGCTGGAAGTGAACGGCTGGAATGCCAAGCGCGAGTTCTACTACAACGACGCCGGCGTGCAGATCGAGAACCTGGCACTGTCCACCCAGGCGCGTGCGAAGGGCCTCAAGCCCGACGACGCCGGCTGGCCGGAAGCCGGTTATCGCGGCGATTACATCGAGGATGTGGCCAAGGCCTACCTGGCCGGCGCCACGGTGGAGCTGGAAGGCCACTCGGTGGTCGGCGAGCGCGACCCGGACAACCTCGATGCGATCCGTCGCTTCGCGGTCGCTTACCTGCGCAACGAGCAGAACCAGGACCTGGCCGCGTTCGGCGTGGATTTCGACATCTACTTCCTGGAAAGCTCGCTGTACAAGGACGGCAAGGTCGAAGAGACCGTCGCCCAGCTCAACGCGGCCGGCCATACGTATGAGGAAGGCGGCGCGCTCTGGCTGCGCTCGACCGACTTCGGTGACGACAAGGACCGCGTGATGCGCAAGTCCGACGGCACCTACACCTACTTCCTGCCGGATGTGGCCTACCACCTTTCCAAGTGGCAGCGCGGCTACGAGCGCGCGATCACCGAGCTGGGCGCGGACCACCACGGTTCGCTGGCGCGCGTGCGTGCCGGCCTGCAGGCGCTGGACGTCGGCATCCCGAAGGGCTGGCCGGAATACGTGCTGCACCAGATGGTGACGGTGATGCGCGGCGGCGAAGAAGTGAAGCTCTCCAAGCGTGCCGGCAGCTACCTGACCCTGCGCGACCTGATCGAAGAAGCCGGCCGCGATGCCACCCGCTGGTTCCTGATCGCGCGCAAGCCCGATTCGCAGCTGACCTTCGATATCGATCTGGCCCGCCAGCAGAGCAACGACAACCCGGTGTTCTACGTGCAGTACGCGCATGCGCGGGTGTGCAGCCTGCTGCGCCAGGCGCAGGAGAAGAAGCTGAGCTACACGCCGGCCGAAGGTCTGACCGGGCTGTCCTCGCTCGGCGATGAGGCATCGCTGTGGCTGATGGTGGAAATGTCGCGCTTCCCGGAAGTCGTTGAAGCGGCCGGCCTGGCGCTGGAACCGCACATGATCGCGCAGTACCTGCGTGAATTGGCGCATGCCTTCCACACGTGGTATCACGGCACGCAGGTACTGGTGGCCGACGAAAGCGAACGCAATGCCAAGCTGACGCTGGCCTGCGCCGCGCGCCAGGTCCTGGCCAATGGTCTGAACATCCTGGGCGTTTCCGCCCCGGAAAAAATGTAAGCAGTGGAGAAGCAGTAAATGGCAGCACGACGCGGCAAGAGCCAGGCACGGCGCAACAGCAACCAGGGCACCCCGGGATGGGTGTGGCTGGTCGCGGGTGTGGCGATTGCGGCCGTGGTGTTCCTGGCGGCACCGAACCTGTTCAAGAACGACGGTGATGGCTTCCTGCGGGTCGGCCCGCAGCCGGACCCGAACGCCCAGCCGGCCCCGGTGAGCGACGCCGATACGGACGTCGGCACCGAGCTGCCCAAGCCCGGCGCCGCCAAGCCTGCCGAACCGGCCAAGCCGGCGGCGACGCAGTACGACTTCTACACCCTGCTGCCCGGCAAGGAAGTGGAAATGTCCGATGCCGAGCTGGCCGCCAGCGCACGCGCCGAAGATCAGCGCCGCGCCAAGGCCGATGCGCAGCGCGCGCAGGCGGCGCTGGAAGGCCGTCCGTTGCCGCCGGCACCGGCGCCGACCAGCACCGCCGCGACCACCACGCCTGCGCCGGTCAGTACCGCTGCGTTGCCAGCGCCGGTGAACGAACGTCCGGCCGCCACCCCGGCACCGGCGGCATCGGCTCCGGCCACGGTGGCCACCGCGCCGAAGCCGGATGCAGCGGCCGCCACCGCCCCGGCTGCCGCCGCTGCAGCCGCAGCGCCGGCCGCGGGCAACGTGCGTTACATCCTGCAGGCCGGCGCGTTCGGTGCCTCCGGCGATGCCGAAGCGACCAAGGCCAAGCTGGCCATGATCGGCCTGGCCGCGCGCGTGGAATCGGCGCAGATCAACGGCAAGACGGTGTATCGCGTGCGCATGGGGCCGTATGGCAGCGCGGGCGAGCTGGCCGAAGCCAAGCAGAAGCTGGATGGGACCGGGCTGCAGGCGATGGCGATCAAGGCGCAGTAGCCGCGCGCCGCGCGACTACCCCAAGGTTGCGCTACGCGAAACCTCGGGCCCCTGCTGGTACCTCCACATCCCCGCGCCTGCCGGCGCGCCCCCTTGCACTCCAAGGGGGCTGTTGCTCCAGATGCACCCCGAATGCCGGCCCTTTGGTCGGCGTTGTTGTTTCGGACAGCACCCCTCGCTGGCGGCAAGCGGATGATGCGCTCAGTCGCGCGCGACCTGGAAGCCGGCGAACGACTGGCTGACCGGCATCACTTCGAGGCGATTGATGTTCAGGTGCGCCGGCAGCGAGGCGACCCAGAAAATCTGCTCGGCGATGTCATCGGCGGTCATCGGGTTGGCACCGGTGTAGAGCTTGTCCGAAGCGGCCTGGTCGCCATGGGTGCGGACCACGGTGAACTCGGTTTCGGCCATGCCCGGCTCTATCGTGGTCACGCGCACGCCGCTGCCGTGCAGGTCCGAGCGCAGGCCGAGCGAGAACTGGCTGACGAAGGCCTTGGTGCCGCCGTAGGCGTTGCCGCCCGGGTACGGGTACACACCAGCCACCGAGCTGATGTTGATGATCGCGCCCTTGCGCGCGACCAGCTGCGGCAACAGGCGGTGGGTCAGCGTCACCAGGGCGGTGACGTTGGTGTCGATCATGGTGCGCCAGTCCTCCAGCGAGGCGCTCTGGGCCGGGGCGGTGCCCTGGGCCAGGCCGGCGTTGTTCACCAGCAGGTCGATGTCGGCGAACCCGGCCGGCAGGGCGGCCAGTGCCGCTTCCATCGCCACGCTGTCGCGCACGTCGAACACCGCTGCGTGCACGCGCTCGGGACCGTAGGCATCGACCAGCGGCTGCAGGCGCTCGGCACGGCGCCCGGTGGCGATCACACGCCAGCCGGCCTGGGCGAAGCGGTGGACAGCGGCGGCGCCAAAGCCGGAGGTGGCGCCGGTAATCAGAGCGGTACGGGTCATCGAGGTACTCCGTGAAGATCCCGACCATTTTCGCACCGATGCCCGCCCGGTGCAGGGCCCGGCGCTGCTCCGCTACCCGGTGTTGCGAGCCGTCGCGTCAGCGGATGCGGAACACCCGTGCCTTGGGCAGGTCTTCATCCACCTGCAGGAACCAGCGGCCGGCAATGCCCGGCACCACGACAATCTCGGGGTTGCTGCGGGCGGTCTTGAGCGTCATCTCGCCCTTGAGCACCTGCCATTGCTGGCCGTTGTCGAGGGTGAAGACGGTGCCGGGGGCCCAGCCGTCCACCTGGCCGGTGACCTTGGCGGTGATGGGGCCGTCGTCCAGCCCGGGGAACATCGGCGCCGGTGTCGGCACACCCGGGCCTGCGGCGGGTGGCGCCGCGATGGAGACCGGTGCCGGGGCATCGGCCTCGGCCTGGCGCAGCAGGCGGTTCAGCGTCTGCAGCTGGGCCGGCGTCAGCCCGACCTCGGCCAGCGCCTGCGGATCCAGCCGCTGCTCCAGCGCCACATACGGGACCTGCGCCCCTGCCTGGCCCGCCAGCAACATGCCCACACACCCGAGTACCTGCCACCTGCGCATTGCCTGCTCCACTGCCTGTCGATGCCTGATCGCGGCACTGTGCTTCACTTTCATGGCAGCCAGATGACAGCGACCACCGGTCGCAGCCGGCCACGCGCCCGCCACGGGGTAAAATGGCCGCCAGCCGCGCAGCCGCGCCGGCGGTATTGGACGTCCCATGATCAACAACGATGTACTGCGCAGCATCCGCTACATGCTCGACCTCAGCGACGGCATGATCGCCGACACCTGTGCCCTGGCCGATCCGGCCTTCGTGGTCGACAAGGCCGATGTGGCCGGCTGGCTGCGCAAGGAAGACGAAGAAGGCTTCGTGCCCTGCGACGACCGCACCCTGGCGCATTTCCTGGATGGCCTGATCGTGCATTTCCGTGGCCGCGACGAGAGCCAGCCGGTGCGCCCGGTGGAAAAGCGCATCACCAACAACCTGGTGCTGAAGAAGCTGCGCGTCGCCTTCCAGCTGAAGGATGTGGACATGCACGAGGTGTTCGACGCCGCGGGTTTCTCGGTCTCCAAGCCGGAACTGTCCGCACTGTTCCGTCAGCCGGACCACAAGAACTACCGCGCCTGCGGTGATCAGATGCTGCGCAATTTCCTCAAGGGCCTGACCCTGCGCGTGCGCGGCGCCTGAGTGAGGCCTTGGTGCGTGGCTCCGGTGCCGGGGCCACGTGCTGCAGCAGTACCTCAATGAAGGCCCGCGCCGCCGGCGTGGGAAGGTGTGACCAGACCGCATGCACGCGCCGCGTCGGTGCGCCCTGGATCGCCACACAGGCAACATCGCTGAAGCCGGCCGCGATGGCCTGCGGCACGATGCCCACCGCCAACCCCTGCTGTACGAAGCGCTCGACCAGCGCCATGTGATTGATCTCGAACGGCACCGGATGGGGCAGTCCGGCGGCGGCGAAGGCTTCATCGGTCTGTCGGCGCGCACCGCTCCCGTGCGGGAAGTCCACCAGAGGCAGCTCGGCCAGTGTCGCCAGCGAGAGCCGTTTACGCCTCGCCAAGGGATGGTCCGAGGGCAGCACGGCCACCATCGCCTCCTCGGCCAGCAATCGGTGCTGGGCGCCCTCGATCAGGGTACCCGGCGACAGCCCGACCAGCGCCACATCCAGCCGCCGCTCGCGCACATCGGCCATCAGCACTTCGCTCTTGTCCATGCGCAGGCGGAACTCGACCTGCGGATAGCGCTGGTGAAAGGCCGCAAGGCAAGCGACCAGATCCACGGCAGTCAACGAGGTGATCTGGCCGATGTGCAGGATGCCGCGCACCTGGCCACCGACGGCAGCAACGTCCTCGCGCAGATGCCGCAGCGAGGCAAGCACCTGGCGTGCGTGCGTCAAAAGTGCTTCACCGGCCGGCGTTACTCTGACCTGACGCGGCAGGCGCTCGAACAGCGTGGCCTGCAGTTCGTCTTCGAGATGGGCGATCTGGTGGCTCAGCGCCGACTGCACGACGTGGCAGCGCTGCGCGGCACGGGTGAAATTGCCTTCCTCGGCCAGCGCCACCGCGAACTCGAGCTGCTTGAGGTTCATCGTGCCATCTCATTTTCAGATGCATTGGATGATAACTATTCATTTCCCTCATTTGCCGATCGGGCGGACACTGGGGCCCCTTCTCTCCTGGAGCCCGTCATGAGCCACGACGTGCCCTCGCCACTCAGCCGCTGGCAGGTCCTGCTGATGGCCTTCGCCACCGGTGTCGCCGTGGCCAGCAACTATTACGCGCAGCCGCTGCTGCATACCATCGCCGGGCAGTTCGGGGTGTCCTTCGCGCGTGCCGGTACGGTGGTGACCGTGGCCCAACTGAGCTATGCGGCGGGCCTGATCCTGCTGGTGCCGCTGGGCGATCTGTTCGAACGGCGCCGGCTGATCGTGGTGATGTCGCTGCTGTCGGCGGCGGGGCTGGTGCTGAGCGCGCTCAGCCATCAGTTTGTCTGGCTGCTGGTGGGCACCGCGCTGACCGGGCTGTTCTCGGTGGTGGCACAAGTACTGGTGCCGTTCGCAGCGACGCTGGCGCGGCCGCAAGAGCGCGGCCAGGTCGTCGGTACGGTGATGAGCGGCCTGCTGCTCGGCATCCTGCTGGCGCGCACCGTGGCCGGGGCGCTGTCCTCGCTGGGCGACTGGCGTACCGTGTACTGGATCGCAGCAGCGGCGCTGGTGCTGACCACGGGCATGTTGTATCGGCATCTGCCGCGCTTCCACCAGACCGCCGGGCTGGGCTATCTGCAGCTGCTGCGCTCGATCGGCACGCTGTTCGCGCAGGAACCGGTGTTTCGCCTGCGCACCGTACTGGGCGCGTTGAGCTTTGCGATGTTCGCGATCTTCTGGACACCGCTGGCGTTCCTCCTCGCGGCAGAACCGTATGGCTACAGCGACGCGACGATCGGCCTGTTTGGGCTGGTGGGTGCGGCCGGCACGCTGGCCGCCGGTGTGGCCGGGCGCATGGCCGACCGTGGCAAGGCGGCGTTGGCGACGACCGTGGCGCTGGTGCTGCTGGCCGCGTCATGGCTGCCGCTGGGCTTCTCCACGCACTCGCTGATCGCACTGGTGCTGGGCGTGATCGTTCTCGATCTGGCCGCGCAGCTGCTGCATGTGAGCAACCAGAACGTGGTGTATGCGCTGCGCCCGGAGGCACGCAACCGGCTCAATGCCGGCTACATGACCGGCTATTTCATCGGTGGCTCGCTCGGCTCACTGGTCTCGGCGCAGGTGTTTGATCGTTTCGGCTGGATCGGCGTGTGCGTCACCGGTGCCGGCGTTGCGCTGGTGGCGATGGGCATCTGGGCGGTGTCGCAGGCAAAGCGGAAGCTTTGAAACCACGCCACTGCGGGACGTGGGCAAGGGAACGGTAGATCCACGCCGTGCGTGGATGCGGAACGCGGTGTGATCGCAGCGTGCGATGGCGACGGAACCAAGCGCATCCACGCATGGCGTGGATCTACCCGAACGCGCCTCAGAAGGCGGTCTGCACGGCGAACTCGACGCGCGATCCCGCATTGCCCGGGAACAGGCGTTCCGCGGCACCGTCGGTGTCATGTCCGGTCACCCGCAGCTCCCAAGGCCCGTGCACACGCCACACCACGCTGAGCTGGCCGTGCAGGTAGTCATCGGCCTGCGCGCTGTCCAGCCAGTAGTGGCCTACCGCGCCCTCGACACGCCACTGCTCGCCCAGCGGCAGACGCGCGCCGAGCTGCGCATAGGTGCCGCCGTGGCCACCGGCCAACGCGTTGTCGGAGACGCCGACCTGCAGCCAGGCGCGTTGCCGCCAGGTCACCGTGCCGTTGAGCTCGGTCCAGTCCAGATCGACGGTGGTCGAGGGATAGAGGTAACGGGTCAGATTGACGTCCACGCTCCAGTCCGGCGTCACCGCCCCGTTCCAGCCGGCGATGAGATCGAATTCGCTGCGCGCGCCGTTGTCCGTCTTGAACGAGACGCCCGAGCCCCACGCCGAGGC
Organism: Stenotrophomonas sp. TWI587; assembly: GCF_039674145.1. Lineage (NCBI taxonomy): Bacteria > Pseudomonadati > Pseudomonadota > Gammaproteobacteria > Lysobacterales > Lysobacteraceae > Stenotrophomonas > Stenotrophomonas sp. TWI587. Next base: position 29,575 of record NZ_JBDJMW010000004.1, read on the forward strand.
ATACCAGCCGGTGGTCGTACTGAGCTTCACGCCGGCCTGCGCGGCCGGATCGCCGTCGCTCTGCGAGCTGCCGCGCCAGACGTAATCCGAGGTCAGCGTCGCATTGCCTTCCACCGCGGCCGATGCCGCACCCGTCACGACCAGCCCCACCAGCACCGCGCCGCAGCGCAGGCGCTGTTTCAAAGGTTTACCCACCACGTGCCCTGCTCCAGATGACGGCCGCGCCGTCGAGAGCGACAGTGTCGTCAGGCGGGGCGTAACGCCGCCATGGCGTACCCGCGCGATCGGCGCAACGTTTCTGTAAATCCTGCGTCAGGGTGGTGCCCAGAGGTGCGCGGTATCATGGCCGCTCTGACCTGTTGCGAGTAATGGCGTGGACGCGATCCTGACCCCGGTATCGATTGGCGAGCTGATCGACAAGATCACCATCCTGGAAATCAAGGCCGAACGCATCGCCGATGCGGGCAAGAACGCCAACGTCCGCAAGGAACTCGAGGGCCTGTGGCCGCTGTGGCAGCAGCAGGTAAGCGCCCAGCCGGGGCTGGAGGCGTTGAAGACGCAGCTCAAGGCAATCAACGAGCGCATGTGGGAGATCCAGGATCAGCTGCGCGACAAGGAAGCCGCGCAGGTGTTCGACGATGCCTTCATCCAGCTGGCGCGCGGTGTCTATGGCACCAATGGCGAGCGGGTCAAAGTGAAGAACGAGATCAACCGCATCGCCGGCTCGCAGCTGGTCGAAGAAAAGCAGTACCAGGGCGAGTAAGCCCGCGGGTACGCGCCGGGCTCAGTGCCCGGTCGCGGCCATGAAGCGTTCGCGGTCCTGCTGGGTACGCCGGCGGATTTCGGCCAGCGCTTCATTCTCGGTGGCTTCCAGCATCGATTCGAACAGCCGCTGGAAGTGGTTGCGCATGGCCGACCGCGCCGCTGCCGGGTCGCGTTGGCGCAGTGCATCCAGAATCCGGGTGTGTTCCTCGTCGCGGGTGTCATCGTCGTTGTGGCAGACGTTGGCGTAGACCTGCTTGACCCGCGGCAGCTCGTTGCGCATCCGCCAGATCAGCTGCACGCAGTGCTCCACCACCGGGTTGCCGGCGATCCGCGCGATCGACAGGTGGAACTGACGATCCGCCTCGCTGGCCGCCGCCTCGCCCGAATTCGGGTCGACCATGGCCGCGATCAGGCCGGCCAGGTCCTCCAGTTCGGCATCGGTGATGCGGCTGGCCGCCATCGCGGCGGCCTCGGCCTCGATCACCGCACGTGCCGCGGTCAGGTCGAACGCCGAGACGTCGGGCAGTGCGCCCGGCGCCTGCGACGGCTTGGCCTTCACGTAAACGCCGGAGCCGGTCTTGATGGTGATCAGGCCCTGCGCTTCCAGCGCGATTTCCGCCTCGCGCACCGTCACCCGGCTCACGCCCAGGCGTTCGGCCAGGTCGCGCTCGCCCGGCAGGCGCGAGCCCGGCGGGAATTCGCCCTTCTCGATCAGCGCGACGATTTCGGCAGCAATGGACTGGTACAGACGGGGTTCGGACATCATCAAAGGCCTGCTGACAGGTGGCTGGGGACCGACACGCGACCGCGCCTTCAGAGAGCGGCGCGGTCGGAAAAACCGCGCCACTGACCTCAGAAGCGGTAGCGCACCCCCAGATAATACCGCCGCCCGTACGTGGTGTACTCGCGGAAGCTGCCGAGGATGGGCATATCCGACACCCGCGGCTCATCGGTGAGGTTGCTGGCCGACAGCGACAACGACAAGTGCTTGTTCACTTTGTAGGTGGCGCGGAAGTCCAGCGAGCCATTGTCCCGCACATAGCGGTTCTGCGACGGGTCGCCGACAAACTGCTGGTAATAGTCGGAGCGGTACTTGTAGATCGCCTGCAGATCGAGCTTGCCCAGGCCCCAGTACACCTGTGCCGACGCCACATGCTTGGACAACCCGAAGATATTGGCCGGCTCGACGATACCCGGGGTCACCACGCCGGTCGAGGGGTCGGTGGACTCGCCCAGGCGCAGGTCTTCGGTCTTGAAGTTGGAATCGGCGTAGTTGTAGCTGGCCTTCACGCCCAGCCCGGAGAAGATCCCCGGCAGGTAGGAGAAACTGTGCGAGGCGGTGAACTCCACGCCGAACAGATCGCTCTTCTGGTCGCTGGTGGCCAACTGCTCCACCGGCACGGTCACGCTCTGGCCGTCGATATCGAACGATTCGTTGACGATCACCGGCATCGAGCCGCCGTTGAACTGCTTGTAGTACAGCGCACCGGACAACATGGTGTCTTCGTTGGCATACCACTCCAGCGAGAGGTCGCCGTTCCACGACATCAACGGCTTGGCGCGCGGGTTGCCGGTGGCGGTGATGCTGCGCAGCGCATCGCCCACGCTGTTGAACTCGGTATCCACCTCGCCCAGGTTGAAGGTGCGGCCAAAGCCTTCAGCGGCCAGGTCCGGACGCGACATCGCCCGATACGCGCCCACGCGCAGCAGCAGGTCCGGGCGCAGTTCGAAGGCCGCGTTGAAGCTGGGCAGCCATTCGGTATTGCTGGACTTGAGCACCTGCGAGGTGAAATCGCCGGTCGGCTGCAGGGTCACGGTGCCGTCGGGATTGTTGATCACATCCAGGCCGCTGCGCAGCCCGACCGAGCGCACCTCGGTGCGCACACCCCGCACGCCGATGTTGCCGGTCACCGGCAGGCCGAACCATTCGGCGCTGTAATCGCCCATCAGGTACAGCGCGCTGGTTTTCTCGGTGACATCGTTGTTGGCCGGGTTGCGCAGGTCCGCGCTCAGCCCGGTATCGTCCACGCCGGTGAAGGCCTTGAACAGGCAGCGGCTGTCGAAGCTGGCCCACTGGTCGATGGTGTTGCCACTGGCGTTGGCCAGGAAATCGTCCTGCGGGAACGCCTGGCGGCAGGCCAGGTTGGCAGCGCGGATCGCGGCGACATTGGTGGTGGTGACATCCACGGTGTCGGTGTAATCGGTGTAGGTCGCCTCGGAGCGGCGCAGGCCCCCCTTGATCGCGGTGAAGAAGCCGCTTTCCGGGGTGAACGTGGCATCGAAGCGGCCGGCACGGATGGTGTGCTCGCGGTGCTGCTGACGTCGACGCACCAGCGCCGAATCGGTGAAGTTGTCCGGGTTGTTCACATCGAACGCCGGATCCAGGTAAATGCTCGGCACATCACCGCTGTAGTCATAGGTGTAATCGACGTAGCGGGTGTTCTTGATGCCGCCGACCGGCCTGCCGTTGACGTCGGTGCGGCCGGCACGCAGGCGGGTGCTGCGTTCGATCTGATCGCGCTCGGTGTTGGAGTAGGACAGATCGGTGGACAGCGTCCACGCCGGGCTCGGCCGGAAGATCACGTTGAGCCCGCCGCCGGTGTATTCCTCCTGGCGCTCCAGGAAATTGCCGGTGGAATCGACCGTGGTGCTGCCGGTGTGGTGCAGCAGCGCGCCATCGTCGGTGACAACGCGGTTGTTGAGGTTGCGCATCATCGAGGACAGCGACAGATCCGAGCGGTCTTCGGTGTAATCGCGCTTGGAGTGCTGGTAATCCAGGTTCACTTCCACCGTATCGCTGGGCCGCCACTGGAGTGCGGCGAACTGCGAATCGCGCTTGTCGTGCTCGATGAACTGGCGGTAGATGCGGCTGCTGGGCACCAGGTAATACGGCACGCCGTTGGCGACCTGGTTGCCGTTGACCTGGGTGCAGTTGCGCGTTGCGCCAACCACTTCACGGCCATCGCAGGCCACCCAGGTGGAGCTGCTGGAGAACATCTCTTCCGGGTTGCTGCCTTCCAGCGCCTGCACGCCGATGGAGACACCGAGCTTGCCGGCGTTGCCCATGTCGAACTGGTCGATGTAGCTGGCGGTACCGCGCCAGCCGACGCCGTCCTTGTCCTTCAGACGGTCATCGTAGTCCTGCCAGGTGCCCCGGCCATCGAGCTGGAACGTGCGCTTGCCGTACTCCAGTGGTTTGACCGTCTCCATGTTGATCGTGCCCGCCACGCCACCTTCGACGAAGTCGGCGCGCTGGGTCTTGTAGATCGCCACAGTGTTGATCAGCTCGGACGGGAACTGGTTGAAGTTCACCGAGCGGTCGCCACTGCCGTTGGTGGCCTCGCGGCCATTGAAGGTGGACGAACCGAGGAACGGGCCCAGGCCACGGATCGAGATTTCCGACGCACCGCCCTTTTCGCGGTGGGTGGAGGCACCAGTGATCGTTTCGATCGCTTCACCGATCGACAGCGCCGGCAGATCACCGATGTCGTCGGCGGCCAGCACATCGGAGACCACGGTCTCCTCGCGCTTCTTGTCGATCGAGGTCTGGATGGTGCCGCGGATGCCGGTCACCTGGACCTGATCCAGCGTGGTGGCTTGCCCCGGCGGCGAGGCCGGTGCATCGGCGTCCTGTGCGTGGGCCAGCGGCAGGGCCGCGGTGGCACACAGGGCATAGAACAGCGCGCTGTGCAGCGCGGTGCGGCGGAGGCCTCGTGGTGAGGCCGTACGGCGGTCATGCAACATCGTGATCTCCCTCCCAGGATGGATCGTCCGATTACACGGATTCGATCCGGAAGATTCACGACTGATGAACCAATGTCAATGAATTGGTACTAAAGTCTACCCCGCACCACCATCCAGACCACTTTGCATGGAATTAATGTGCGGACGCAGCAGAAAAATGCGCAAACCACATACCACATGCACCTAAAGTGGTATGCGATTGTGGTTGACGTTCGCGCACGGCAACCTGTTAGGATCGTGGCTCGCGTCAGTCGCCACGGTTCATCTGGGAGGGTAAGCCCGTGACTTTGCAACACTCGCATGCGCCGTTGGCGCGGCGTCCCATGGCCAAGGCCTTGCTGTTGAGCCTGTCCCTGGCGGCATTCCCTGCCGTGGCGGCCGATTATCTGGTGCACGACGCTGATGCCTATGCCACCGCCGTACGCGCCCTCGCCCCCGGCGATACGGTGATCCTGGCGGACGGCGTCTGGCGCGACGTGGACCTGCTTTTCCGGGGATCCGGCAAAATTGGTCAACCAATTAAGTTGACGGCACAGACCCCCGGCAAGGTGATTCTCAGCGGCCAGTCCCAGCTGCGTCTGGCCGGTGAGCACCTGGAGGTCTCCAACCTCGTCTTCCGCGATGGTTGGGCGCCGGGTGGCGAAGTGGTGTCGTTCCGGCGGTCAGCCAGTGAGTGGGCCAACCACAGCCGGGTGACCGGGATCGTGATCGACCGCTACAACAAGCCGGATCGCCAGCAGTCCGATCACTGGGTGGCGCTGTACGGCCAGCACAACCGCTTCGACCACAACCAGCTGGTCGGCAAGACCAATGCGGGCACCACCCTGGTGGTGGTGCGCAACGCCACCAGCGGCCTGGACAACCAGCACCGCATCGACCACAACTGGTTCGGCCCGCGCCCCAACCTCGGTTCCAACGGCGGCGAGACGATGCGCATCGGCACCAGCCACGATTCGCAGTCCGATTCGCGCACCGTGGTGGAGAACAACTGGTTCGAGCAGTGCGATGGCGAGGTGGAGATCGTCTCCAACAAGTCCGGCGGCAACACGTACCGCGGCAACGTCTTCCAGGACTCGCGCGGCTCACTGGTGCTGCGTCACGGCCATGGCAACCGGGTCGAACGCAATGTGTTCCTCGGCCATGGCAAGGCGCATACCGGCGGCGTGCGCGTGATCAACCGCAACCAGACGGTGCGCGACAACTACTTCGAAGGCATTGCCGGCGACAACTTCGCCGCGGCCTTGAGCGTGATGGCCGGTACCCACAACGCGCCGTTGAACCGCTACGAGCAGATCGATCACGCGGTGATCGAACGCAACAGCTTCATCCAGGTCGGCACGCTGTTGCTGGGCGCGGGGCTGGATGAGGAGCGCAACGCGATGCCAGTGAACAGCCGCATCGCCGGCAACCTGTTCATCGGCGATGGACACCGCGAGCTGCTGCGCACGCAGGGCGATCTCTCCGGCATCAGCTTCGCGGGCAATGTGCAGAGCCCTGCCGCGTCTGCCGGCTTTCCTGGCGGTGTCAGCGGCCAGACCCTGACCCTGCAGCGCGCGGCCAACGGCCTGCTCTACCCCACCGCCGCCATCGATGCCGGCGCCCCGCGCGACCTGACCCCGATCCCACGCGACCAGGTCGGCGTGGACTGGTATCCCAAGACCCTGCCGGCCACCGCACTGGACAGCGGCGCGGTGCGCACGGTCGCACCGGGCGAGGACACCCTCACCGCCGCCGTGGCCGCCAGTGCGCCAGGCGACCGCCTGCAGCTGCAGCGTGGCCGCTACAGCGTGAGCCAGGTGCTGGCGGTGGACCATCCGCTAAGCGTGGTCGGCCCCGCCCGTGGCCAGGCCAACGTGCAGTTCTCGCGGCCCAGCCTGTTCGAGATCGGCGCGAGGGGTTCGTTGCGCCTGGCGCGGCTGGATATCGACGGCGCGCTCGCCCCGGATGCCGCCGGCAATGCGGTGATCCGCGTGCCGCCGGGCAGCCAGGCCTTCAACTACACGCTGCGCATCGAGGACAGCCGCGTACACGGGCTGACCGCCAACAAGGCCTTCGATGTGATCGCCACCGGCAAGGGCAGCCTGGCCGCGCGGATCGCACTGACCCACGTCACGGTGGAGGACATCACCGGCAGTGTGATCGCCGCGGCCGCCGAGACCGATGACCTGGGCACCTACAACGCCGAGCAGGTGGATCTGCTGGACTCCACGTTCCGCCGCATCGGCGGGCCGGTGGTGAACCTGTATCGCGGCGGCACCGACGAAAGCACCTTCGGTCCGGCGCTGCAGGTGCACGGCAACCAGTTCGAGCAGGCAGGGGTGGCCGATGACACCAGCCTGCGCCTGCATGGCGTGCAGTTCGCCAGCATCCGCGACAACCGCTTCGACCGCAGCGGCCGCATCCGTTTCAGCCATCGCGTCGGGGAACCAACCCTGCGCATGGGCGACAACCCGCTGACGGCCACCGCGCCGTTGCTGTCCGATACCCCTGTTGAGGCCCTGCCATGAATCACGCCCCGCCCCTGATGCTGCTGCTCGCCGCCACGCTTGGCGGGGCCGCGTTGCCCGCTGCGCAGGCCGCACCCGCCGCCCGGCAGGCGCCCGCGGCGTCCGCCACCGCACCGGTGCTGGTCACCGCCGCGCAGTGGACGCAGATGCGTGCCGAGGGTGCGCGCTCGCCACTGTTCGCCAAGGAACAGCAGCGTGCCGAACAGCGCGTGCGCGCGATGATGAAGGCCGGCATCGACGTGCCGGTGCCCAAGGACAAGGGCGGCGGTTACACGCACGAACAGCACAAGCGCAATTACCAGGCCATCCAGGCCGCCGGCGCGCTGTATCGGCTGACCGGCGACAAGGCCTATGCCACCTTCGCCCGCGACCTGCTGCTGGGCTACGCCAAGCTCTACCCGGGCCTGGGCGCGCACCCGCAGGGCCGCGGCCAGATTCCCGGCCGGCTGTTCTGGCAGACCCTCAACGATTCGGTGTGGCTGGTCAGCGCGGCGCAGGGCTACGACGCGATCCGCGACACGCTCAGTGACGCCGACCGCAAGACGATCGACGACAACGTGTTCCGCGCGATGGCCGACTTCCTGTCCGACACGCCGGAGAACTTCGACAAGATCCACAACCACGCCACCTGGGCGGTCGCTGCGGTGGGCATGACCGGCTACGTGCTGCGCGACACCAACTACGTCGACAAGGCGTTGCAGGGCAGCAAGCGCGATGGCAGTGCCGGCTTCCTGAAACAGGTTGATCAGCTGTTCTCGCCGGACGGGTATTACGAAGAAGGCCCGTACTACCAGCGCTATGCACTGGCCCCGTTCATCCTGTTCGCCAACGCCATCGAGCGCAACGAACCGCAACGCGGCATCTTCAAGCGCCGCGACGGCGTGCTGCTCAAGGCGGTCGATGCGCTGGTGCAGAGCAGCTACGGCGGCTACTTCTTCCCGATCAACGACGCCATTCTCGACAAGGGCCTGGACACCGAGGAACTGGTGGCCGGCATCGATATCGCCTACGCGCAGACCGGTGATGCACGCCTGCTGTCGGTCGCCAAAACACAGAAGCGCGTGCTGCTCTCGCCCGAGGGCCTGCAGGTGGCCCAGGCGCTGGCGGAGAACAAGGCCAAGCCGTTTGCCTTCGTACCGACCCTGCTGCGCGATGGCCCGGACGGCACCGAAGGCGCACTGGCGATCCTGCGCATGGGGGGCGAGAACGGCCAGGCGCTGGTGATGAAGAACACCAAGCAGGGCATGGGCCACGGCCACTTCGACAAGCTCAACTGGTTGTTCTACGACAACGGCCAGCGCGTGGTCACCGATTACGGCGCGGCGCGCTTCCTCAACATCGAGGCGAAGGCCGGTGGCATCTACCTGCCGGAGAACAGCAGCTGGGCCCGGCAGACCATCGCGCACAACACGCTGGTGGTGAACGAACAGAGCCACTTCGGCGGCGACTGGAAGAAGGGCCAGCCACTGGCACCGACGCCGCTGCTGTTCGCGGTCAGTGACGATACCCAGATCGCTTCGGCACGGATGGAGGGTGCCTACGACGGGGTCAGCTTCACCCGTACCCAGGCGCTGCTCTCGCACCCCTCGCTGGGCGAGCCGGTGGTACTGGATCTGCTGCGCGTCACCGGCAGCAAGGCCGCGCGCTATGACCTGCCGCTGCACTTCAACGGTCACATCATGGACGTGGGCTTCAAGAGCCAGTCCGCGCTCGCCGCACGTCCGGTGCTGGGCAAGGCCAACGGTTACCAGCACGTCTGGATCGATGCGGCGAGCGAGCCGACCCGTGACGCACGCAGCCTGACCTGGCTGCTGGACGGCCGCTTCTATACCTACCGTTTCGCCAGCACCGCGCCCTCACGTGCGTTGATCGGCGAGAGCGGCGCGAATGATCCCTCGTTCAACCTGCGCCGTGAGCCGATGCTGCTGCAGCGGGTGGATGGGCAGGCTGCCACCACGTTCTACGGCGTGCTCGAACCGCACGGCCAGTACGACGGCACCGCCGAAACCGTGCGGGGCGCCAACAGCCGCATCGACCGCCTCACCCACTACCGCGGCAAGGATGCAGACGTGCTGGTGCTCGACCTGGCCGGCGGCAAGCAGCTCGCCGTGGGCATCGCCGATGACCCGGCCAAGGGCGGATCGCATGAAGTGAGCGGCGGCGGCCACAGCTGGCGCTGGGACGGTGGCTGGAAGCGCTTCGATACCGGCACCCGCACCGGCAAGGACGGCAAATGAAGGTCACCACCCAGGCCCGCACCTATGTCCGTTGGCTGATCGTGGCACTGATCGCCATTGCCACGGTGATCAACTACATCGACCGCAACGCCCTGGCCGTGATGTGGCCGCAGATTTCCAAGGACGTCGGCGCGACCAAGGAAGACTACGCGCTGCTGGTCACGGTCTTCATGCTGTTCTATGCCGCCGGCCAGTTCGTGTTCGGCCGCCTGTTCGACATCATCGGCACGCGGCTGGGCTTTGCGCTGTCGATCGCGGTGTGGTCGATCTCGATCGCGCTGCACTCGGTCACCCATTCCATCCTGTCCTTCAGCATCGTGCGCGCCATGCTCGGCATCAGCGAAGCCGGCGCGTGGCCGGGCGCGGTCAAGGCCAATGCCGAGTGGTTCCCGGCGCGTGAGCGGGCGCTGGCGCAGGGCGTGTTCAATGCGGGCGCGTCGATCGGGGCGATCGTGTCAGCACCGTTGATCGCCGTGCTGTTCCTGTGGCTGGGCTGGCGCGGCACCTTCATCCTGATCGGTGCGATCGGCTTCATCTGGCTGCTGCCGTGGCTGATCATCTACCGCGCCGGCCCGGACAAGCACCCGTGGGTGAGCGCCGCCGAGCGCGCGTTGATCCTGGATGCGCCCACCGAACAACCGGCCGTGCCGGTCCCCGAGTACGTGCCCAGCATGCGCCAGCTGCTGGGCCATCGGCAGACCTGGGGCATCCTGATCTCGCGGTTCTTCCTGGACCCGATCTGGTGGCTGTTCGTGTCCTGGCTGCCGCTCTACCTGGCCGACACCTTCGGCTTCGACATCAAGCAGATCGGCATCTTCGCCTGGGTGCCGTATGTCGGCGCGATGATCGGCAGCCTCGGCGGCGGCTGGTTGTCCGGGCGCCTGATCGGCGCGGGCTGGAGCGTGGACAAGGCCCGCAAGGTGGTGATCACCCTGGGCGGCGCGATCATGGCCCCGGCGCTGCTGGGCGCGGTGCTGGCCACCGATCCGGTCTGGGCCGTGGTGACCATCGCCTTCGTGCTGTTCGGCTTCCAGATCGCCATCGGCAACATCCAGACCCTGCCCGGCGACATCTTCAGCGGCAAATCGGTCGGCTCGGTCGCCGGCCTGGGCGGCATGGCCGCGGTGGCCGGCACGCTGATCACCACGTGGCTGGTGCCGGCGATGACCCACGAATCCTACGCACCCATTTTCATCCTGGTGGCCGCCCTGGTGCCGGCCTCCCTGCTGGCGCTGTGGCTGGTCACCGGTCGCGTGGAAAAACTCCACGGCCCGGTCGAGCGCCGTTGAGCCCTCTTCTTCCCTTTCCCCTAACGCATCACAGGAGTGTTTCATGACCCAATTCAAGGACAAGGTGGCGATCGTCACCGGTGGCGGCCGTGACATCGGCCGCGAGATCTCGCTCAAGCTGGCCGCGGCCGGTGCCAAGGTCTGCATCAACTACGCCAACGACGAGGCCAGCGCGCAGGAGACCCTCAAGCAGGTCGAAGCCGCCGGCGGCACCGCGATCGTGCATCGCGCCGATGTCACCGATGCCAAGGCCGTGGCCGCGATGGTCGCTGCAACGCAGGCCGCGTTCGGCCCGCAGATCGATGTGCTGGTGAACGTCGCCGGTGGCATGGTCCAGCGCCGTCCGCTGGCCGAGATCGACGAGGCGTTCTTCCACAAGGTGATGGACCTCAACATGAGCTCGGTCTACCTGACCACGCATGCGGTGGTGCCGCACATGCCCGAAGGCGGCGCGATCGTGAACTTCGCCTCGCAGGCCGGGCGCGATGGCGGTGGACCGGGCGCGGCGATCTACGCCACGGCCAAGGCTGCAGTGATGACCTTCACCCGCGCCATGGCCAAGGAACTGGGCCCGCGCGGCATCCGCGTCAATGCGCTGTGCTGCGGCATGATCGCCACCCGCTTCCATGATGAATTCACCAAGCCGGAAGTGCGCACCGCGGTGGCCGGCAATACACCGCTGCGCCGCCAGGGCCGACCGCAGGAAGCCGCCGATACCGCGGTGTACCTGGCCTCGGATGCAGCTGGTTTCATCACCGGTGCCAACGTCGACGTCAATGGCGGCACCTACTTCTCCTGATTGACCCGCTGACCGCCTGGGAGGGCCGCCATGCTGCGCTGGATCACTGCATTCTCTCTTGCACTTGCCACCAGCGCCGCGGCGCTGCCCGCCCAGGCCCAGGTCTGGGTGCCGGCCTGGACCGCCTCGCCGGCACCGGACCGTCTTGATGGCACCCCCGAGGCCCCGGTGCAGTTCGCCAACCAGACCGTACGCCAGGACATGCGCCTGGGCAGCTCGGCCCGCGCCCTGCGCTTCCGCATCAGCAATGAACTCGGCCAGGCCCCGCTGCATATCGGCGGGGCCTCGGCCCACCTCACCGGCACCGCCACCGCGGCCAGGCCGGTCACTTTCAATGGGCGTGGCGAGATCGTGGTGCCGGTCGGCGCCGCGCTGCTCAGCGATCCGGTCGCGATCACGGCGCCGGCGCTGGCCGACGTCTCGCTCACCGTGTATTTCCCCGATGCCACACGGCCGGCCGTGCGGCGTACCGCGCTGCGCATCGCCGATGGCCGCGCAGCCACTGTGGGCGACGCGGTCAAGCTCGCCTACCGCCAGAATGTGGTCTCCGCCGTGCTCGCCGAACGCGCCAGCAAGCCGGTGGTGGTGGTCGCCCTGGGCGACTCGATCACCGAAGGCGCCACCGCCACCCGCGGCAGCAACGGCGACTGGCCCGCACTGCTGTCCGCCCGTCTGCAGCAGGCGTGCCCGGACCAGGTGGTGGTGGTCAACGCCGGCATCAGCGGCAACAAGGTGATGGATCACGGCCGCAGCCACAGCGCGCTGGCGCGGCTGGACCGCGATGTGATCGCGCTGCCGAACGTGGACCGCGTGATCCTGTTCGAAGGCATCAACGACATCCGCCACGACGGTGGGACCCCGCCCGTGGCCGGCCGCAACGCCGAGGACATGGTGCTGGGCTACCGGCAGATCGCCGAACGCCTGCACAGCAACGGCATCCGCCCGATCGCTGCCACGATCACCCCCTTCGGTGGTTCGGACCGGTACGAGCCGATCGCCGCCGCCACCCGCACCACGCTCAACACCTGGATGCGCGGCGGGCGCAGCGGCTTCGATGGCCTGATCGACTTCGACCAGATCCTGCGCGATCCGTCCCACCCGGAAAACCTGCCCGAGGACATCACCCGCGACCACCTGCATCCCAACGACGAGGGCTACCGGCGCATGGCCGAGGGCATCGATCTGGCGCTGCTCGGCTGCCCGGCGCGATGAGTGCCCAGACCTTCCAGGTTGCGGCCGACAACGGCCAGCGCTGGGACGCGCTGGCGCTGGGGGAGGTGATGCTGCGCTTCGATCCCGGCGAAGGCCGGATCCGCAGCGCGCGCCAGTTCACCGTGTGGGAAGGCGGCGGCGAGTACAACGTCGCCCGCGGCCTGTGCAGCACCTTCGCTCATCGCACCGGGGCGCTGACTGCCCTGCCGCGCAACGAGCTGGGGCTGCTCGCCCAGCAGCTGATCCAGGCCGGCGGGGTGGATGCCAGCCAGATCGTGTGGCGCGACTACGATGGCATCGGCCGCAACACCCGGATGGGCCTGAACTTCACCGAGCGCGGCTTCGGGGTGCGTGCGCCGCTGGGTATGTCCGATCGCGCGTACTCGGCGGCCTCGCAGCTGCAGCCGGCGGCGTTCGACTGGGATGCGCTGTTCGGGCAGCACGGCGTGCGCTGGCTGCACACCGGGGGGATCTTCGCCGCGCTGTCCGAGCACAGCGCGCAGACTGCGATCACCGCGGTGCGGGCCGCGCGCCGGCACGGCGTGGCGGTCTCCTACGATCTCAACTACCGCGCCAGCCTCTGGAACAGCCATCCCGACCCGGATGCCGCGCGTCACGCCAACTGCGCCATCGCGGCCGAGTGCGACCTGTTGATCGGCGATGAGTATTCGTTCGCCGCATGCCTGGGCATGGACCTGAGCGATCTCGGTCGCCGCCACACACCGATGGATGTCGGTCCGGCCGAGGCAGCCGCCGTGCGCGCGATGACGCAGTTCCCGGCGCTGCAGGCGGTGGCGTTCACGCTGCGCGACGCCGCCAACGCCGCCCGCCACGGCTGGGCCGGTGCGCTGCGCACCCGGTCGCAACTGTATGTCTCCGCCGCACGCGAAGTAGACCTGCTCGACCGTGTCGGCGGTGGCGACGCCTTCGTGGCCGGCGTGGTGCATGCCCTGCTCAGCGGCAAGGGCGAGCAGGCAGCGGTGGAGCTGGGCGCCGCGCATGGCGCGCTGGCGATGTCCACGCCGGGCGACTGCGCTGTCACCAGCCTGGCTGAAGTGGAGGCCGTGGCGCGCGGCGATGGGGCCGCCGCACGACGCTGAGCGCCCTGCGCGCGAGGACTCAGTGCGCGATCGAGAGGTGTTCCAGGGCCTTGCGCGTGGAGAGCGTCAGCGGCGCGGGCAGTGCATCCGCGGTGAACCACCCCAGCCCGAGCAGTGCCTCGGGCTCCTGAACGGACGCGATCGTGGTGTCCTGCGCCCGCACCAGATACACCGGGGCGACCCAGTGCTGGCCAAGCGCCGGCTCGAAGTGGTCGACCACGCACAACAGACGCTCCACCGTCACCTGAAGTGCGGTTTCCTCCTCCACCTCACGGATCACCGCGTGTTCGACGGTTTCCATCCAATCGACCTTGCCCCCCGGCAACCCCCAATGCCCCTGCTCAGGCGGACGCCCGCGCTGGACCAGCAGGATCGCGCCGTCGGCGCGCTGGATGACGGCACCACAGCCGAGGCGAGGCTGCTGCAGATCGGTGGATGGGGACATCGGGCATCTCCATGGAAGTGACTCATTATCTCTCGGGCCCCGTGCCTGGATAGCGCCCACGAAAAAGGCCCGGCGATGCCGGGCCTTTCCTGCCACGCCGATCAGGCACGTGGCGATGCGGTCACGCTGGAATTACCAGCTGAAGCGCGGGCCGACCGACCATTCCTTGTCACCGTGGCGATCCATCTTGATGTCGCCATTGATGCCCCAGTTCTGGTTCAACTTCACCTGGCCGCCCAGGCGGCCGTAGAACTGGCCATCCGGATTGACGCCGCGCTTCTTGCTGTAATCCTCGTAGCCGGCCATCGCATAGACTTCGGCATGCTGGCCGAACGCGGTACGGATACCGGCTTCAGCGCTGTAGCCGTTGAAGTCCAGGCCTTCCTTCGGGTCGAACTTGTTGTAGGCAACGCGGCCCACGAAGTCCGTGCTGGTGGCGATTTCGTGGTTGTAGCCCACGCCGACACGCCACTGGTCAACCTTGAAGTCACCGATGTCGGTCTTCTGCTGGTTGTACTCACCGAAGGCGTGGAAGTTCGGGTGGAAGGCATAGGAACCCTTCACGCCCCAACCATCGGCCTTGCCGCCATCTGCGTCGGTCTTGACGTAGTCGGCTTCAGCGTAGTTGTAGGACAGCCCTTCAGCCGCCGAAGCGGTGAACGGGAGGGCGGCAGCCAGGGCCAGAGCAATCAACGAAGTCTTCATGGGGGTACACCTTTATGTCTTGGACTACTTGCACCCGGCATGGAGGCCGGACTGCATCGGGAATGTAAATTCTCCGTTATTCGACACAACCCGCCCTGAAGTTGACCGGGTGCACAAAAGTGAATTTTGGGGCGTCGTTCAGACCCGCTCTGGCATACGCGCGTGGCATTTCTTCAGGCGATGAAGGCGTGAACGCCCATCCTGTGCGGCCATCACGTGGGCAACTGAAAAGAGGGGCCGAAGGCCACGCACGGGAACCGTGCGGGGAAAGGACTCTGGTCACGACGGTGCCCTTGCGGGGCGTCACGCGCTGGGGAAGCCGCTCTTGGGGAGTAATCGGCTAACGCGTCCATCCTCCTGAATGCACCGAGGTCCGTGCCGTGGGCGTTGGACCGCAGGGCGCCGTGGGGCGTCCTGCCCGGCATCGCCATCATGTGCTGAATGCGTCAGCTGCAACATCAGGAAGTTCCTCACTCTGATTCAGAGTTTTCTGACCCAAGGCCCCGGACCAGAGGCGTTCACCCACCGCGAAGGGCCCTCGGCGCACTGTCGATGTTCCGCCCCCTGATTCGTCGTATGCCTTGAAGGCGCCCATTCCGGCGCGTCATCTGGAGCTCTGCCATGGCGTATATCGATGGTTTCGTACTGGCTGTCCCGACCGCGAACAAAGAGGCCTTCCTCAAGCACGCCCGGATGGGCGATGCGATCTGCATCCAGCACGGCGCCCTGCGCGTGGTGGAGTGCTGGGGTGATGATGTCCCGCACGGCAAGCAGACCGACTTCCATCGCGCGGTGGAAGCCAAGGAGGACGAGACCGTGCTGTTCTCCTGGATCGAGTGGCCGGACAAGGCCACGCGCGATGCCGGCATGCAGAAGATGATGGACGATCCGCGGATGGATCCAGAAAGCAATCCGATGCCGTTCGATGGCAAACGGATGATCTACGGCGGCTTCGTACCGGTGGTGGAACTCAAGGGCTGAGCGGCGCTGCCAGCGCTCAGCGTGGGTGCGCGGATTCGTCGTCACTCTGGAATCCGCCGCCCATGCCGCCCCCACCGCCCATTCCACCGCTACCGCCGCCGGCTTTTCCACCGCCTTTGTCTGCCACGTCGCCCTTGCCCTTCGCACCCGCCGAGGGTCTTGCCGGGCCTTGGCGAGGGATGACCACCGTGGTTGGAATCGGATCCAGATCCAATGCCTGACGGATGAAATCGCGCAGCGACACCACCAGCTCGGCCGTGGGAACGACGCGGCCCTGGGCCATCTCGTTGGCCGCGTGCGCGGCCAGGCGCACCTGCTCATCGGTGCCCAGCAGGATGATGTCCGACAGGGCCGCTTCCACTGCGTCACGGATGCGGCGCGCGCGTTCGCTACCGCTCTCTGCCTCTGCCGGTAGATGCAGCGCATCGCCCTCTTCGCTCCCGTCGGGCAGCGCGCGGACATCACGGCGATGGCGTGGGTCGACGTCGAGCGTACCGGTGAACGAACCGCCAAGGACTTTGTAGGCAGCGATCAGTGTGCGCAGTCGCTCGTTGATCTGCCGGTTCTCGCGCTCGCGGCGCTGCTGCATGGTCTGCATGACCAGCAGCCGGATGCCGACGCCGATCAAGGTAATGACCGCCAACCCGACCAGGGTGGAGAGCATGGCCTGCCAGGAACTGAAGTCGAGACCGCGCATTGGAATGCCTCCAGAAGCCGGCGGTCAGACTAACAAGACCGTCAGCTCCGCATCGTCAAGACTGCGCCATGCTCAACCTGTGCAGTACTGCTCCAGTTGTGCGATACGTGCCTGATAGGCGTCTTCCAGACAGGCCGCATCGCTGCACTGGTTGCGCCGATGCTGCAGCCACTGCCGCTGATCGGTGCGCAATGCGGTCCGGTCACCCCCACATGCAGGTGCATCGGCATAGGCCCGCGCCATGCGAACATCCATCGCTGCCAGATTGGGGTGAGTGCATAGCAGGTGTTCGGCAGGATGGCTCGCCCGCGCGCAGTCGAAACTGGGCCGCGCCGCTGCCTCCTCAGCCTCCTCAGCCTCCCGGGCCATGCGCGCCATCATGCCGGCGTAGCCGCTTTCATCTGCAGGCCCGGCTTGTACAGCGATCCGCTCGACGGCAGCGGTCTCACTCTGCGGATCACTGGTCGCTGCGGATTCCGGGCCCAGGTCGAAACCATCGGTCGTCGCCGCCGTCGGAGGCACTTCGGCGTCGGGATCCGCATCGCTCAGCTCTGGCGCGCCAGCCTCCTTGGGGTGGCCATCGGCCGCAGCCACGTTACGTCGCCGCTTCTCGTTCTCGGCAGCCACAGCAGCAAGTTCCGAGAGTTCGTTGGGCGTCACCAGGAACTGGCCCGCCGCCAGGCCGTAGGTCACCTCGATGTTGTTCATCAGAATACGCCGCCACCACCCTGGGCGATCCTGTTCATTGCGGTCGATCACACGCTGCAGTGCCTGCCGGGCAGCCGCGTAGGCCTGCGGATCCGGCTCGGGAATCTGTGCATAGGCATCTTCCAGGCGATCAAGCATCAACTGCGTGGCAGCAACGTTGTACTTGACGCGCATGGAAACGCACTTTGTGGTCGCCCCCGCACCGAAACACTCGGACCGGAACTCCATCGCCAGCATGTCCAGGCGAATCGCCCGACCCTGCTGGCAACCAGCAAGCACGACTACCAGCACAGCCAACAGAATTTTCTTCAATGCGTTTCCCCTGATGCGTCCAATGCTTGATGATCTGCGACAGCCGTCGTTTCGCAGACATACTCCTTCATGCGCGGGCGATAATGCGAGATCGGGCCGAATACGTCACGTCAGGAGTTTCCCTACAAACTCCATGCGCAGGCGTTTGTTCCCGGCCGTTGACTTTAGGATATCCTTGCCCGCGAAAGGATACAGGGGGACGGCGTGGCCGCCGGAGCAGAACGAGGTGCCCATTGGCACCTGGATAATGAGTCGTGGGTGCAGGATGGAACCGGATTTTCTCTGGTCGCCATCGACACTGCCGTGCCTCCACCAACACTGAGCGATCTGGACTATCTGTCTGGCGCGCATCGTATGCCCGATGGTGGTTATCTCCCGGGCGGCTTCCGGTTTTCTCCCTTTACCGGCCAACCGCTTGCGCGGCGCCCGGTGCAGCAATGGCGAACCCCGTTTGGCGGGGATGACGGTGGACGCAGTTGCACCGCCGCCGTGACGGCCTCAGTTCCCTCAACGCTTCAGGCGTTGTTCGATCAGCTGCAGCGAAGCAGCCAGTCAATGCAGGACACCGCCGAGCTGATCAAGTCACCGCAGCCGAGCGGTCTGTTCTTCTTCACCAGCCGCGCCGGCGGCCATCGCGACGGGTTGTTCGCGGCGAGCCGTTCCGGCCAGCTTTCGCTGTGGCAGAACGGTCACCGTCATTGGGTGACGCTGGCACCCCGCGGTGTCTCACTCGGCCGCAGCCATCTTGAAACATGGGCGAATGCGACATTGACGCTACCGCGCGATGATGGCGATCAGATGATCCTGGCGACCGACGCAGGTGCCGATTGCGTCAGCATTGATGCGATGACGTTGAGCTACCAGATCGATCGCGCGGTCGGCCGCACCTTGGGTGCCCCCGGTCTGTTGGACGATATCGCCCTCGTGCCACAGGAGCATGAGGGCCGATGGGGCCTTGCGATCCGTCGGCCCGGTGAGGCGTGGCAGCAGCAGATGCTGATGCTGGACGCGCCCCTGCAGTTGCTTTCGGCACCGATCAGCGATCCGGCGCACCGGAGCCTGTTCTGGATCGGCACGCAGGGTGTGCTGAGCGTGCGTCTGGACGGCCAGGGCGACGCTTCCGCCCGCTGGCAGAGCTGGCCCGAGGGCTACCAGGCCAACCCGGTTCTGGGGCCTCCATATCGCGATGGCGAAGGCTTCTGGCAGCTGCTGTACGACACCCGGGACAAAAAGTGGATCGTCATCCGGTTGGACGCCGCCCTGCCCGAGCAGCGTGCCGCGCCACGCGGATCCACCAGCACCGGCCGTACCAGTTTCCAGTTCAACGTGCGCCTGGAGCGGCCGTGGGACGAGTTCGACCATGACCTGTATGCGGTGAGCCATGTGGTCTATCCGTTCCTGGAGGTCGTCGAACCGCAGTTGATGCTGTCACTCCACGCGCCGCTTCCGCAGCAGCGCAGCCTGCTCTCATTCTTCGAGAGTCAGGCGACCGTGCATGCGACGTTCCGCCTGGAGCGGATCGGTGGTCACGCGCACACCTTTGCCGTGGATACGCCCTCACCTTGGAACGCGCAGTGGTTCGTTCACGATGACGCGCTGTGGCTGTGGGTGGACGCGCGCGGCACCTTGCTGCGTTGGAGCCTGCCGCAATGACCGGTTGCGTACTGAAGCGTCTGCTGGGCGTCGCGGTGCTGCTGGCGAGCAGCGTAGGCACGACCGTCGGGGCCGCCGAGCTGCGGCAGGCGGTCCTGGTACAGAACTCCGGCTGGATGGAGCCGTTCTACGTCGATGCCGAGTCGCCATTCAAGCCACTTGTCGCACAGCTGGCCAAGGCTGCGGCTGGTCAGGGCGAGGTCGTGGTGGGCGCGTTCAACCAGTCCGACACCACCCATCCCTCGCCGGAGTGGGTGTATCGCGGACCGGGGAACCACCCGGGGCTTGCCCAGGCGATGACGCGCCTGCAGATGGCACGCAAAGGCAGCGGCGCACTCGCCGATACCGACTTCAAGGAAGCGCTGCTCGGTGCGATCGAGGTGGGTCTGGAGGGTCGCCCGGGCATCATCTGGATCGTCACCAACAACAAAAACAGCCCCAACAACAGTACCGAGGTCGTGGCCCGCAACCGCGAGTTCTACGAGTTGCTGCACGGTGAGTACGTCATCAGCCGGATCGTTGCGTTCCCGCTGAAGATGCCGGTACAGGGGCAGCACTACCGCGCCAACGGTTTGATGCTGTACGCCCTGGCTTACGGGGAGCCGGCGTCGGCCGCGCTGGATGCGGTACTGGCGCAACCGGCTCTGACCACACTGCTTCCCGAGGGACATGTGCGCCTCAAGCCGCTGACCGAAGCGGCCGTGCGCTTCAGCCCGACCGGCGTGACGGATTCGCCGGGCATCGCTGCTGGCCTCGCCGGCGACGGCCACACCCTCGTGCTGTCGTTCGATGCCAGCACGAGGGTGCGTACCGCACAGGTGCAGGGCCGGTTCGAGAATCTGTTCAATCCCTACCGCATCGTCAGTGCTGACACCTCATTGGTGACGCCGCCGGCGATCGGCCTGCAGGGCGAGATGTCCACGCGCTCGCTGCAGGCGCTGGATCCCGGCAAACAGAGTGATCCGTTGACCCTGCGTCTGTCGCTGCCTCCTTTGCCGTCGCAGTGGTCGCGTGAGGTGCTGCTGCGGAGCGGCTATGAACGGCGCGGGGCGATCGATATCCACCTGGATAACCAACAGCTGGAAGTGTCGCCGCAGTTCCGCGCGCACATGGCCGACCTGTTCCCCGGGGATGCACTGCCCGAGGTCTTCCTTCCTCCCGTCACGGCCAATGCCTCGGTCACCCGGGTCCCGCTGCTGCTTCGTGTGCAGTATCCGGTGTGGCCGGCCGTAGTGGTGTATGGCGGCGGCCTGCTCGCGCTGATCGCTGCGCTGCTGTTTCTCGTGCTGGTGACCGGCGCACGCAAAGCAACGGTCTGGATCGACGATCAGCCCCAGCACCTCAGGCTCAGACCGTTCACCACAACCGAAGTGCGCGACGCCAACGGCACGCACGTTGCCACGGTCCGACGCGGCGCGTTCAAGCCTCGTGTGAGCTGGGCCCAACCCGATACCTCCATCCGCATCAACTAAGCGTTTTACCGCCAAGGACAGAGCATGAGCCAGAAGAGTTCCCTCCCCGCGCCAGTGACCGATCAGCCGGCCACCGCCACGCCGTCCGAGCAGGCCGCGCCAGCGACAACAGCGGGAACGCAGCAGCCGACGGCTACCTTCACCGGTGACTGGGACATCCAGGTCGGCGAGCAGACCAGCGGTCGCGATGCGCTGATTGGTGGTGTGGTACTGCTGGTCCTGGCCGTCGTCTTTTTCGTGGTGAAGAACGCGTACGCCAACTGGCGGGTCAAGGAGCGCGTCGCGCCGAGTCGCGCCAATGCGTCGGGCTGGTTTCTGTTCATCGGCCTGATGGCGGTCGCCACCGTGACCGTGCTGGCCTTCGTCAACGCCGGGCGGTTCCTCGCGCCGTTGTATCTGGTGCCGATGAGCGCCTTGGCCGGCGTGTCGTTGATCGCCTGGCTCGCCACCTTCTCCGCCAAGCGTTGATCCAGGGGTCCGCCGCATGAACGATGCCACCGAAAGCACCTCCCTGCCCGGCCAGCCGCCGCAGGTCACCGAGAAGATCCGTCCGACGCTGTTCATCGCCCTCGGCGGCACCGGCATGAAGGTCAACATCCGTCTGCGCCGCCGCATTCTCAATGCGATCTGGGGCGGAAACGCGAAGGTCGAGAACGTCGCTGACTTCCCGGTGGCACAGTTCATCAACTTCGATCTGGATGCCGGTGAGGTCACCCAGGACGGCAAGTCGGTCAAGACCGATGTTCTGGCCGAGCAGGTGGCCTTCACGCCCGAAGAGAAGATCATCGAGCGGCTGGATCTCAACAAGTACACCCAATCCGACGACGAACTGCGGCGTCACCGGGAGGTAGCCGAGTGGTTCCCGCTCACGCCCGAGCGCATCCGCCTGCTGGGCGTGGATCCAAGCAAGGGCGCGGGCCAGATCCGTGCGCTGTCGCGCCTGTACTTCTTCGACAAGTATCCGGTGATCCGGGACAAGCTGCGGGACAAGATCGAAACCCTGCTGAGCAACATCGGCGCACGCGCGGACAAGCTCAAGAAACTGGGGCTGGAAGTGGAACCGGGCAAGGTGCGGGTGGTCATCACCGGCTCGGCGGCCGGCGGCACGGGCTCCGGCTCGTTCCTGGACATGGGCTACCTGGCCAAGGCGATCCTCAAGGAGAAGAATGTCGAGGGCAAGGTCGACCTGTACATGGTCCTTCCCGGCGGGTTCATCACCACCACCAACCCTGACCGTATCCAGGCCAACGGCTACGCCGCCTTGATGGAGCTCGAGACGGCGCTGCGTGGCAATGTCCTGGTCAAGCATTGGGATGCCTCGGACAACCTGCACATCGACAGCCGTCCGTACGATGATGTGTACATCGTCGACAACACCAACGTGGCGATGGCCAAGACGAGTGAACAGGAAGACATCTACGAGATGCTCTCGGATGTGTTCTTCACCGACTTCACCTCACAGGACTTCGCCAACCGCAAGCGTTCGGTGGCCGTCAACCAGAATCAGCACAAGATCCGCGCCTATTCGGTCCCGCTGCCGCAGGATTATGGTGACGATACGGAACTGCGCTTCACCGCCAGCTATTCCGGCGTCGGCCAGGCCGTGCTTGATACCCAGGTGGAGGCGCGCCAGAACGTGCGCATGAACCGCCAGGTGCAGGCAATGCTCAAGGCGTTCTTCGGCATCGCCAACATCCAGGCCCCGGGCAACCGCCCCACCGATAAAGAGCGCGATGATTTCCTGCGCGAGCAGCTGGCCATCGTGCCGCGTACCTTCACTGACATTCCGCAGTTCCTGTCCCGCGGCGATCTGGCCACGCTCAATGGTGAGTTCACGCACTACCAGGTGGCTGATGATCTGTTGAAGGTGACCGGCGACGCCAGCATCGGCGCGCAGATCGAACAGAAGGTCGAGAATGCGTTCCAGCAGCTGATGCACGGCAGCGCTGACCGTGACCAATGGCCGCTGCACGTCCAGGATGTGATCAAGCAGCTCGAGCGCGATACCAAGGGCAACCGGGTAGACAGCGCCGACCGCAACCATGAAGTCCGCATCAAGGAGAACCGCCAGCGGGTGTTGCTGTCCATCACCGATGAAGCCGAACTGCCTGCGCAGATCTTCCGCCGACTTGACGATGATGAGCGCGGTGGGCTGGACTACACACTGGCCTTGGTGGAGATGATCAAGGACCGGCTGGAGAATGAAGGCACCGGTATCGTTCCTGCGCTGGAACGCAATGCACAGCGCTTTGCCGAGATTTCCGAGAAGCTGCAGAACGCCGAGCTTGCGCACGAGTTCGAACGTCTCAAGGAAACCACCGGCAAAGGCCTGCTCGCACGGATCAGCGGCAAGGACAAGCAGGCCGAAACCGTGCTGGCGCAGATCAAGGAGACCATCCGGGACAGCCTGCTGTTCTACGTGCGCTCGGTCGCTTCGCGCGAGGCGGCCAACCTGCTGCGCGACGTCTCGGCCTGGCTTGGTGTCAAGGAAGCGGTCGACGCCCACGGTCGCCCCCTGTGGAGTGGATTTGTCGGGCGCCTGCAGGACGGCCGCCAGTCGGTCGAGTCCCTGCTGCAGCACGTCGAACGTGACATCGGCAAGATCGAAGCGGCCATCGCCGAGAAGCATGCGACCCTGATCGCACTCAAGGCGCCGCAGGATGAGGAGCAGCCGGCCATCGATCCGGCCGAGTTCCGTCAGTGGGCCAAGGAGGCGTTCAAGGACTTCGGTGGCTCCCAGACGCTGTTCCAGAAGCTGCTCAGCGACGAAGGCGCCCAGGAAGTGTTGGGCAAGCTGCGCAACAAGGCCGTGGCACAGCTGCCCCAGGCCGATACCCGTACCCAGACCGATCCGCTGATGCAGGCGCTGGCCGCGCTTACTCCCGAGCAGCTGCGCGAGACCTTCCGCCTGCTGCTGCAGCGCGCGATGCCATGGGTACCGTTGAATCTCAATGGTGGCTTCGACATCTCCAAGGATCGCTATACCTGCCTTGTCGGCGTAAAAGATGCGCGCCTGTTCCGCCGCCAGTATGGTGCGCTGCTGGAGCAGGCCGTGCCGCAGGGCACCGGCATGACCGCCAGCCAGATCGACTTCGTCGAGTCCGGCATTCCTGGCAAGCTGATCTGCTTTACCGAGCTGTCCGGCTTCCCGGCACCCGCACTGACGCCACTGCCGACCTATCAGGCCGCTTACCGCAAAGAGGCGGCGCGTATTCCGCTGCACATCCACAAGCGGGTCAGCCAGTTCGTGCAGCCCATCCAGTTTACTCAGGGCCAGTACCGGCAGTTTGCTGAAGATTTCAAGGTTTACCTGCATGCCCTCGGCCTGGGGGTGCTCAAGCGCCGTGCCGATGGCAAGTACGAAATCACGCTGGAAGGCGACGGCTTCAGCATCGGCGATGAATTCTCCGTGCGGCAGAGTGGCCTGGACGGTAATGACAAGCGCAACATCGAAGAGCAGCTCCGCCAGCGCTCGGCCAATGTGCGCGACCCGCTGCAGCTCGCATTGCTGGCGCAGCTGTTCAGGCATTACGCCACCGTGGCCTACAAGCCGATCAAGCAGGAAGATCAGCAGGGTCGCGAAAGCCTGAAAAAGCGTTTCCCTTACAAGCTGAGCGAAATGTTGGCCACCGACTATCGGCAGAAGCTTGTGCAGGCCGCCGGCGACGACGCCGACCGGATCGAAGAACGCGCCCGTGCATTGTTCGACGCCTGGACGCAGCCGGTTTCCGGCTCGGCGGCGGATGTCTATGCTGACGAGGTCGCCACCGACCGGGGCGACAAGCGACAGGTGAATGATGCCTTCGCCCAGATGCTCGGCGCTACGTCCCTTGCCGGCGCGGGCATGGCCGGGCAGGCCCCGGGTGCGGTCCCGCCCCCTCCACCGCAGGGCAGCCTGCCGGGCGCCCCGCCGCCGCCCCCGATGGTCGATTACAGCTACTACGTCGGCTATAACAACCAGTCGCTGGGACCGTACACGGTTCAACAGCTGCAGCAGTTCGTGGGCACCGGCAACATCAACCGCCACAGCCTGCTCTGGCGCGAAGGAATCGAGTGGAGCGCAGCGGGTGCACTACCTGAGCTGGGTCATCTGTTCGGCGTTCCATCGGCCCCGCAACCGCCGGCTCCCCCGCCGCCGCCCTCCGGGTACTGAGGCTGCATCACTGCAATGACTGACGCCACCGCCGCCTCCCCGATCAGCTGTGTCAACGACCAGTGCATGAAGCCTCTGCCCGGGGAGGTACGCTTCTGCCCGTTCTGTGGCGTATCCGCGCCTGTGGTGGTGACGCCGCCGGTCGTGACGCCGCCGGGCCCGGTCGCGGCCCCGGCGGCCGCCGGACCGCCGCCCCCGATTCCTGCGGCACCCTCGCCAGCGGCCCCGGCCGTGGTGGAAACAGCGCCTCCACCGGTCACTGTGGCGCCTCCGCCTGCATCTCCGGAAGTGGCACCTGCACCGCGACCGAAGCGCTCGGCCAAGCCCGCTGCGCCTGCCGCGCCGATCTCTCCTGCGCCTGCATCCCGACCGCGCTCACGCGTGCCGCTGGTACTGGTCTGCCTGGTGCTGGGCGGGGTGTTCTGGACAATCTTCCTGCGCGATCGAGGTGGGCAGCCCACCGTGCCTGCTGGCCGCATCGAGCAGCACCGTGCGGCTGTGGAGTCATGCCTCGCGCGCGCAGACCTGGCCTGTGCGCGCATCGCCTTGATGGACATGCAGCGCGAGCTTCCGGGTGAAGAAAACTGGCGCGACCTGCAGGTCCGGATGACCACCTTGGAAGCCAAGCTTGCCAAGCAGTCAGAACCAGAGCGCCCTAACCGCGCACCTGCATCTGCAACTGCACCGGCGCCGACCAATGCACCGGCGTCGGTCCACAATGAAGTTGCCCAGGCACCACCCGCACCTGCATCGGCCCCGGACCGGGCTGCACAGGTGGATGCGGCGTCACGCGAGCGCGCTCCCGTACGCTATCCGCCGGATGCAATGCGTACGGGTGCACGCGGCACCGTTGTGCTTACGGTCGATGTTGCCGAGGACGGCACTGCAACGGCCCTCTCGGTGACGCGATCCAGTCGGGAGCGGTCACTGGACCGTGCCGCGCTGGAAGCCGCGCGTCGCTGGCGTTATCTGCCAGCCATCCGGGATGGACGTACGTATGCCAGCACGATGCAGCTGGAGGTGAACTTCAGCCCGGACGCGGGTAACGCCTCCGACATGGCCGACCTGCGCCAACCTGACAACAGCTACCCGCCCAGAGCGCCGACGATCGCGCCGCCGCCGGCAGCGGCGCCGGAAGCCGGCTTGCTGAACAAGGCCCGGGTTGAACTGCAGCAGGGCCGTTACGACGTCGCGGTGGCCTTGGGCGAATCGGCCCTGCAGGTCAATCCTGATTCAGCGGCTGCCCGCTCGCTCATCCGCCAGGCAAAGGCAGAACGCGACCGTGTCATGCGCGAAACCACCATTGAATGATGCCCGCCCCACTTCCCACCAGGTGTTGACCATGAAAAAGGAATATTTCGCCCCCGCCTCGCTCGGCAAGGTGCTGTTGATCGGCCTCGCTACCGCCGGCACGCTTACCGGTTGCACCACGGGCAATCAGATGACCCGGTCGGACTGGGGCAAGTGCCTGGGCGCGATCGCGCTGGGCACTGGTGCTGGCGCGCTGGTGAACGGAGAGAAGGGTGCCTATGTCGGCGCTGCGGCGGGCATCGCCGCCTGCTTCGTGATCAACGCACAGAGCCGCCGCACCCGCAGCGCGGCCCAGGTGGAGTCGGACTACCGGTCTCGCTACTCGCAGCTGCCGGAGTCTGCCGAAGTCGTGCATTATCAGACGAGCCTTCCAGGCAACAGCGTAAGGCGTGGTGAACCGCTGAAGATCGTATCCAACATCGAAGCGGTCAGTGGCCGCCAGCAGCCGATCCGCGAGGTCAAGGAACAGATCCGGATTTACGAACCCGGCCAGACCGAGCCGTTCAAGACCGGTGAGAAGATCGCCAGCGAGAGTGCAGGCAGCGGTGCATACGAGAACACCTTCACGGTGACCTTCCCGTCCAACATGCCTCAGGGTCGCTACAGCATCCAGACCGACGTGTTCGTCAACGGCGAACGGTTGGACAAGGGCAGCAACCAGATCCAGGTGGTCTATGACGGCGAGCGCCTGATGCGCGAGTTCGCCGCGATCGCGGCGCGCTGATGTTGCCGGGGTGCCCCTCCGGGCGCCCTGTTTCCTTCTGAGGGACGACCACCCCGGCCACGTGCCGGGTTCGGCGATGTACCCATCGCATGGCATCCCACCATGCTGCTCCTGCCGTCAGGCAGGAGCAGCACGTAACTACTGACTTACTTGCGCGCGCGCTTGGCCGTTGCCTTGCGGGCAACCGGCTTGGCGGCAGCACGCTTGGCCGGGGCGGCCTTGCGGGCCGGGGCCTTCTTGGCCACAGCCTTCTTGGCGGTAGCGACCTTCTTGCCGACGGTCTTCTTGGCGGCGGCGGTCTTCTTGGTCACGGCCTTCTTGGCGGTGGCGACCTTCTTGCCGACCGACTTGCGGGCGACGGCGGTCTTCTTGCCGGCCACCTTCTTGGCGGTCGCGGTCTTCCTGGTCACGGCCTTCTTGGCGGTTGCCGACTTCTTGGCAACGGCCTTCTTGGCGGTGGCGACCTTCTTGCCAACGGTCTTCTTGGCGACGGCGGTCTTCTTGCCGGCGACCTTCTTGGCCGTTGCGGTCTTCTTGGTCACGGCCTTCTTGGCGGTCGCCGACTTCCTGGCAACAGCGGTCTTGGCAGCGGCGACCTTCTTGCCAACGGTCTTCTTGGCGGCGGCGGTCTTCTTGGTCACGGCCTTCTTGGCGGTCGCGGTCTTCTTGGCGACAGCCTTCTTGGCGGTGGCGACCTTCTTGGTCACGGTCTTCTTGGCAGCAGCGGCCTTCTTGGTCACGGCCTTCTTGGCGGTCGTGGCCTTCTTGCCGGCAGCCTTGGTGGTCTTGGTCACAGCCTTTTCAGCGGCGGCCTTCTTCTTGGCGACCTGCTTCTTGATGGCGGTGGCTTCGGCCTTGGCGTTCTTCTTGGCCGCTTCCAGCTTCTGCTTGGCGGTGGCCAGGGTCTTGCCGACCGACTTGGCGGCCTTGTCAGCCTTCTTGGCGACGGTCTTCTCGACCTTGGTCACGGCCTTCTTGACCTTGGCGACCTGGGTGGTGGCGGCCTTGCGTGCGCGCTTGGCGGTCTTCTTCACCGAAGCGACTGCATCTTCCGCAACGTGTGCGATGGTCTCGCCCACATTGGTGGCGGTTTCTTTTGCATCTTCGACGGTCTGCGAGAGAACCGTGGTCACACCATTACCGTTGCTCATTGAGTGCCTCCTAAGGGGCCTGGTTAGTCAAATCGCTGGCGATGCTATACCGGCGCGGTCCATCGTGGAACGGTCTTGATGCGATGCTCGTGCCAAGCCGACAGTAGCATTGTCATCGTCGGCAGCAAGCAACGCACCGGTCGCGTGCACGAAACCCCTTGAAAACAGCAGTGGCGTTCCAGCACGTGGCGCGCGCGATGTGTCTCGATGCGCATGGTGGGTGCATCCAATGAACCGATGATTGGTCGTCGCACTTGATCCGTTCCTCACCCCCGCACGCCGTTTTTGCGCTGGTTTCGATGACGCGGGCATGCCCTGAAGAGGCATGACCAACGGGCGATGTGGCTGCGCCAGATACACCGCAGCGCCCTCCCTGGTGCCTCGCCATGTGACGCATCGGCACCGCCGCGCGTGCCTGGGCAACCCCACCGCGAGGCCGAGGACGTAGTGAATTTCATCCGGGGTTTAACCGGCTGCGGACACACTCATTCAGGTTGAATTACCGTATACGTGTTTTCCCTGCCCCCGCCCCCTCCGACACGGAACCGCCGGACCATGCGACCGCTCCCGACCCTGCTTACGCTCGCCCTCGCCGCTGCCTTCGGCGGGTTCACCGCCACGGCCATCAATGCGCACCTGGACAACCGTGCCGAAGCGGCGCCGGCCGCGTACACGATCCCCAGCGCGGCCGCGCTGCCCGCAGCGGTCGCCGGGCAACCCGTGCCCTCGCTGGCGCCGATGCTGGACCGTGTGATGCCGGCGGTGGTCAGCGTCAACACCAAGCAGGTGGTGCGCGTGCGCAACCCCTATTTCAACGATCCATTCTTCCGCCGCCTGTTCCCGGAAGTGCCGCAGGAACGCATCAACGAATCGCTGGGCTCGGGGGTGATCATCGATGCCGCCGAGGGCCTGGTGCTGACCAACCACCACGTCATCGACAACGCCGACGACGTGCAGGTGACCCTGGCCGATGGGCGGACGGTCAAGGCTGAATTCATCGGTTCCGATGCCGATACCGATGTTGCGTTGATCCGCATTCCGACCGGCAACCTGACCGAGATCAAGCTCGGCGACAGCGCGCAGCTGCGCGTGGGCGACTTCGTGGTGGCGATCGGCAACCCGTTCGGTTTCAGCCAGACGGTGACCTCCGGCATCGTCTCGGCCGTCGGCCGCAGTGGCATCCGCGGCCTGGGCTACCAGAACTTCATCCAGACCGATGCCTCGATCAACCCGGGCAATTCCGGCGGTGCGCTGGTCAACCTTCAGGGTCAGCTGGTCGGCATCAACACCGCCAGTTTCAATCCGCAGGGCAGCATGGCCGGCAACATCGGCCTGGGCCTGGCGATCCCTTCCAACCTGGCACGCGACGTGGTCGACCAGCTGGTCAAACACGGCGTGGTGGTGCGCGGCACGCTGGGCATCGAGAGCCAGAACCTCACCCAGCAGATCGCGCAGGGCCTGGGCCTGACCGAGACGCGGGGCGCGCTGGTCACCCGCGTGCTGGCCGGGTCCAGTGCCGCGGCCGCCGGGCTCAAGCCGGGCGACGTGGTGGTGTCGGCCAACGGGCAGCGCGTGGACAGCGCGCAGGCGCTGCACAACGTGGAAGGCCTGCAGCCCGTCGGCAGCACGCTGACCCTGGAGGTGCGCCGCGAAGGCAAGCCGCTGCAGATCAAGGCCACGCTGAAGGAACAGGCACGCGCGGTCACCGGCGAGTCGCTGGACCCGCGCCTGGGCGGGGCCACGTTTGTCGATCTGCCCGAGTCGCTGCGCCAGGCCGGCGTCAGCGGTGTGCTGGTCAGTGAGGTCAAGCGCGGCAGCCGTGCGGCCAACTCCGGTCTTGCGCAGGGTGACGTGATCACCGCGACAACGGCGGGTGAGTTTGCCGATCTCGCCAGCTGGCGCGCCAACTTCCAGCAGCGCCCGGCGCAGCTGGTGGTAAGGATCATCCGCGGAAACAGCGGCGGCCAGCTGGTCATGCGCTGAACGCGCACGCAGCCGTAACGTCGCTTACACCCGGCCGGTGCTATTACCTTGTGTTCGTTGCCGTCGGATCGTCCGCGGTCACCTTCCCCATCGCACAGCAGGAGATACACGATGAGCCCCACCAATACCGAGAACCTGAAGGAACACCTGGGCGAAGCCGGCTCGCACCTGAAGTCGGCCGCCACCGCTGCCGGCGGTGCCATCAAGGGCGCCACCGGTGCTGCCGGTGATGAGCTGCGCATCGGCAAGGCCAACGTCAAGGCCGAACTGTCCGATACCGCGCTGTCCGGCCTCGCCGCAGCCGAGTTTGGTGGTGCCGCCGCCAAGGAACAGGTTGATGCACTGATGGACAAGGGCAAGGACCTGGTCGACAGCGCCGCCGAGCTGATCCGTGAGCGTCCGCTTGCCTCCTTCGGCGTGGCCTTCGCGGCTGGCTGGATCATCGCCAAGCTGGCCCGCAGCGGCGGCGACAAGTAAGCAGCGGCGTGAGCGATCAAGCCCAGTCGACCGCCTCCGGTGGCGCGGATACCCCGCCACCGGACAGCGGTGAAAAAGCACCCCGCCTGGACGAGAGCATCCGCCAGGTCGGTGAGGCCGGCCGTGAGACGGTCGATTCGGCCAAGCACACGCTGCGCTCCCTGCGACGGTTGGCCTCGGCCGACTTCGCCCTGGCGCGCAGCGCGTTTGGCCGGGCACTTGCTTGGGCCGGGGTGGCGATCGTGTTCGGTGCATCGGCCTGGTTGTTGCTGGCCGGTACGCTGATCGCCCTGATGCAGCGCTGGGGCCTGTCCTGGTTCCATTCGCTGTTGATCACCTCGATCGTGAGCCTGCTGGTGACCGGCTATTCGATGTGGCGGGTGTCGTTCTTCTTCCGCCATACCGGCATGCATGCCACCCGCCGCCAGCTGTCGCGGTTGGGCCTGTATGACGAACCCAGCGATGAAGATCCCGATGCCGACGTCGACACCACAGGGGTGAAGCGATGAACTTCGAAGCCTTGCGGCAACGCGTCCAGCGCGCCGAGCTGGTGGTGGCGGTGCGGGTGGAGAAAACCCGCAGCAGCTGGTCCACCCTCAGCACCGTCTGGCGTACCGGATGGACACCATTGCGCATCATCACTGTGGGTCTGGCCGGTGGCTTCCTGGCCGGCAAGCTGGAGCCGACCGGCCTGGGCGCGAAAGTGCAGGGCGCACGCTGGCTGCAGATGATCGGCTCGGTCTCCAACCTGGTGGCCAGCACGCAGGCGGCGTTTGCCTCGATGCAGGCCAGTGAAGCGGCCGATACCGCCGAACAGGCCGCCGACAAAGTGGATGACGCGGCCGATGAAGTGCCACGTCAGGCTGCGCCGGCGGCAGCGGCCCCGACAACGCCGCGGCTCAACCCGCAACGGCGCGCCGAATCAGCGTCGCCAAACCAGCCGCAGCCGGCCGAGGCCGCCACGGACTTGTCCGAACGTTGATCGCATCGCGGTCACACGCATCTTCTGAAGGCCCTGCGGCGCACGCCACGGGGCCTTTCTTCACCTGCACGCCCCCCACACGCCACGCGCACCCGGCTTGCCCAATAATGGCGCTCCTTTCCAGTGTGCGACCCGCATGAGCGTTCCGGTTCCTCCTTCCGCCGAAGCCGTCGTCGCACCGCCCCCGCCGCGTCCGCGCGCGCCAATGTCGCTGGTCATCCTGGCCACGCTGGCCGTGGCCTTTACTCTGTGGGCGGCACAGGACGTGGTGCTGCCGATCCTGCTGGCGATGTTCTTCGCGCTGGTCGGCAACCCGATCCTGCGGATGCTGCAGAAGATCTGGATTCCCCGCTTCCTTGGCGCGGTACTGGTGCTCGGCGTTGGCTTGAGCGGCGCCGCCGCACTGGGTGTGCAGCTGGTCGGCCCGGCAATGGAGTGGGCCCAGGAAGCACCGCAGCAGCTGCGCAAGGTCGCCCGTCAGGTGCAGAACCTGACCAAGCCGGTGCAGCAGGCCAACCAGGCCGCCGAGAATTTCGCGCGCGTGGCCGGTGGCGAAGGCAGCCGCCGGGTGCAGATCGTGCGCACCCAGCTCGATGATCCCTACAAGGTACTGACCCGGGCACCCCGGTTGGCCGCCTCGGTGCTGGCGGTGGTGCTGTTGACCCTGTTCTTCATGATCTACGGGCAGAGCCTGCAGAAGCACGCGATCGCGTTGTTCCCCAGCCGTCAGCAGCAACGGTTCACTACGGACATCCTGCGTTCGATCGAACGTGAGGTGTCCCGCTATGTCCTGACCATCACGGTGATCAACACGCTGGTCGGCCTGGTGTTCTCCGGCATCCTGCTGCTGCTCGGCATCTCGCTGCAGGAGGCACTGCTATGGGGCACCGTGGCCGCGCTGCTGAATTTCGCGCCCTACGTGGGTCCGCTGATCGGCGTGGCGCTGATGCTGTTGATGGGCTTCGTGGAGTTCAGTGATCCCTTCAAAGCGTTGCTGCCGGCGGCGTGCTATCTCGCGCTGCATACCATCGAGGGCCAGGTCGTGACCCCGATCGTGCTCGGCCGGCAGATGGCGATCTCGCCACTGATTCTGATCCTGGCCCTGATGGTGTTCGGCTGGCTGTGGGGCATGATCGGCCTGCTGCTGGCAGTGCCGCTGCTGGTCTGCATCAAGCTGGTGCTGGCGCGCCTGGATGGCACCCAGGGCTGGGCCAAGCTGCTGGAATAAGCAGTCAAAGCCAGGGCTACGGCTGGCCGCGCGATCCGCGGTGCTGCCAGAATACCGGCACCTTTTCGGATGGATCCCGACCCTGATGTCTTCCTTCGCTGCCCGTTGCCTCGCCCTCGCCGGCCTTGTCTCCCTTGCTGCCCCGACGTTGGCCGCTCCCCCACCCAGCGCCGAGGTGGCCAGCCGCCAGCTGATCGAGGCGGTCACCTGCAAGCGTCACCTGACGCCTGCGCAGTTCGCCGCGCTGGCAAAGGTGCTCAAGCCGACCGAGCTGCAGGCGTACGGCGAACTGTCCGATGGCGAGTATGCGCTGACCACGCCATTGCTCGTGCTGGGCCAGCCGGTGAACCGCCTGCACCTGTACGACGGCGCCAGCGGCGAGGACAGCATCGACAGCTATACCGCCTACTTCAGCACGGCCGGTATCGACCAGGTCGCAGCGCTGGCGAAGATTCCGCGCAATGAAGCCGGCGACTACACGCTGGAAGTGGGCCGCCACGACCTGAGCGTGCGGCAGGACGAGGGCCAGGCAGCCATCACCTGTTCTTACGACCCGCGCTGAAGGACTGCCCTGCACTGCCTGCGCGCGCCATGAAAGCCTGCGCGCGCAGGCGTAGAATGGCGGGGTGAATTTCCCCGTCCAAGCCATCACCCTCGACCTCGACGACACCCTGTGGCCGTTCGCCCCCATCGGCGCCCGCATCGACCAGGTGTTGTACGAGTGGATGCTCCAGCACAGCCCCGCCACCGCCGCGATGTACCCGGTGGCGGCGATGCGCGAACTGCGCGAGCGCTCCTTTCATGACAACCCGCACCTGCACTACGACCTCAGCGCGCTGCGCCGGTTGACGCTGAGCGAGGCGCTGGAGAAAAGCGGCGCCGATCCGGCGCTGCTGGAACCGGCCTACGAGGCGTTCTACGCCGCGCGCAACCAGGTGGAGTTCTACCCGGATGCGATGGAGGCGCTGGCCCGGATCGCCGCGCGCGTGCCGGTCGCCGCGCTCAGCAACGGCAATGCCGACCTGCAGCGGATCGGCGTGTCCCACCACTTCACCTTCCAGCTCGGCTCACGCGAGCACGGTGCGGCCAAGCCGGCCGCCAGCATCTTCCACGCCGCCTGCGACCGGCTCGGCGTTGCGCCTGGCCAGGTCCTGCACGTCGGCGACCACGCCGAGATGGACGTGGTCGGGGCGATGCAGGCCGGTCTGCGCGGCTGCTGGATCAACCGCGAAGAACACACCTGGACCCACCCTTCACTGCAGCCCGATCTGCAGTTCGACACCCTGACCGGGCTGGCCGACTGGCTGGATGCAAACGCATCCGTCCAGCGCGCGTAAGCCGCCGCCCAAGGAGCACTCGAGTCCCATGTCCCAGATCAACGGTTTCACTTCCGAAACGCGCAACGCACTGCCGCTGCACGTGATGACCCGCGAACAGTACGCCGGCTGGCGCGCGCAGCAGTCGGACGCGCTGGGCGCGTGGCTGGATGCGCAGCGCTTCAACGGCAGCGGTGGCAGCGTGGTCCTGCTGCCGGGCGAGCACGGCCTGGCCGGCGCCATCGTCGGCGTGGGTGACCCGGGGGATGTCTACAGCTACGCGCATGCGCCGTTCGCGTTGCCGGAAGGCACCGTCTGGGCGCCGGCCGATGCGCTGGCACCGGAGATCGAGACCCTGCTGCAGCTCGGCTGGAGCCTGGGCAGCTACCGCTTCGCGCGCTATCGCAAACCGAACCGCGCGCCGGCGCAGCTGGCCGCCACGCCCTCGGCCGAAGTGCGCGACGTGATCGCCGCCAGCCTGCGCGTGCGTGACTGGGTCAATACCCCGACCGAAGACATGGGCCCGCAGCAGCTCGAAGACGCCGCGCGTGAACTGGCTGCCGCCCACGGCGCGCAGATCGAAGTGATCACCGGCGATGCATTGCTGGAGCAGAACTTCCCGTCCATCCATGCCGTGGGCCGCGCCTCGCATCGCGCGCCGCGCCTGATCGTGCTGCGCTGGGGCAATGAAGGCCAGCCGCACGTTGCGCTGGTCGGCAAAGGCGTGTGCTTCGATACCGGCGGGCTGGACATCAAGCCGGGCGATGGCATGCGCAACATGAAGAAGGACATGGGCGGCGCCGCGCATGCGCTGGGCCTGGCCGGGCTGATCATGGCCCAGCAGCTGCCGGTGCAGCTGACCCTGCTGATCCCGGCGGTGGAAAACGCGATCGGTCCGGATGCGTTCCGCCCGGGCGAAGTGATCGCCACCCGCAAGGGCCTGAGCATCGAGATCGACAACACCGACGCCGAAGGCCGCGTGATCCTTGCCGATGCACTGACCTATGCCAGCGAGCAGCAGCCGGAGATCGTGCTCGATTTCGCCACCCTGACCGGCGCGGCCCGCATCGCGCTCGGTCCGGACCTGCCGGCGCTCTTCAGCAACGACGACACCCTGGCCCAGCAGTGGCTGCAGGCCGGCGAATCGGTGCGCGATCCGGTCTGGCGCATGCCGCTGTGGCGCCCGTACCTGCGCTACCTGCACAGCAACATCGCGGATCTGGCCAATGCCGGTTCGCGCATGGCCGGCTCGGTCACCGCCGCGCTGTACCTGGAGCGCTTCATCGCGGAAGGCCAGACCTGGGCACACCTGGATGTGTACGCCTGGAACGACGGCGAGCGCCCGGGCCGCCCGGCTGGCGGCGAGGCATTGGCGCTGCGTTCGGCGTGGGCGATGCTGAAGACGCGTTACGCCTGAGGCACGGCCGAGTACTGCCCGGCACGCGCTGAACCACATGATCCCCGCCCCGGCGGGGATCGTCGTTTTTGAAGAGTTGTCGAAAATGTGAATATCGGCTTGCGCCGTGTTCTGCGACGATGCCCGCTGTCGCCCACCCACACGCATCGTGAAGGCAGGAATCCGGACATGTCGCTTTTCGGCTATACCCGCGCTGGTCGCGAACCGGGCGGCCCACGCCCCCCCTCACCGTTGCTGTGGATCGCGCTGATCGCCCTGATCGCCGGCGGCCTGGTGCTGGCCTTTGCCTGGCTGGCCGGCTGGATCGGCCGCGACCGCGTCACCGCGCAGACCTTCACCGATGCCATCGAGGCGACGGGGCCACCGCAGCCCGGCTTCCGTCGCGCCCACACCAAAGGCGTCTGCGTCAGTGGTGTGTTCCAGGGCACGCCGGAAGGCGCGGCACTGAGCTCGGCACGCGTATTCCGCCAGCGCCAGGTACCGGTACTGGGCCGCCTCTCGATCGGCGGCGGTGACCCTCATGGCGCCGACAACAAGGCCCGCGTGCGCAGCATGGCGCTGCAGTTGGTCAGCGACGACGGCCAGGAATGGCGAATGGCGATGAACAGTTTCCCGTTCTTCGCGGTGCCCACCGCCGAGGCGTTCCTGGAACAGACCCGCGCCGGTACGCCGGACCCGGCCACGGGTAAACCCGACCCGGCGAAGATGGCGGCGGTGCTGGAGAAGTACCCGTCCGCGCGGGCCTTCCAGCAGTGGGCCAAGACCGCCCCGTGGTCGAACAGCTGGGCCAACACCGCCTACAACGGCGTCAACAGCTTCCGCTTCACCGCGGCCGATGGCAGCCACCGCTTCGTGCGCTGGAGCATGCGCCCGCAGGCGCCGTTCGAAGACATGACGCCGGAACAGCGTGCGCAGTCCGACGATGATTTCCTGAGCGAGGAGTTCGCACAACGACTGGCGCAGGGCCCGGTGCGCTGGGACATGTGGGTGACGATCGCGAGTGACAGTGACCCGATCAACGACCCCTCGCAGGTCTGGCCGGAAGACCGCCGCCAGGTGAAGGCCGGCACGCTGACCCTGAGCAGCATGCAGCCGCAGGCCACAGGTGCCTGCCGCGACCTCAACTACGATCCGTTGATCCTGCCCAGCGGCGTGGCCGGCACGGATGATCCGATCCTGGCGGCACGCTCGGCGGTGTATTCGCAATCGTTCAATCGCCGCGAGCGCGAGATCGCCAGCGGCAAAGCGCCCGCCGCCACGGGCAAGGAAGGTGCGCGATGAACCGTGATGCCGGCCATTTCAATCTCCTCGCGCGAGTCCTGCACTGGCTGATGGCGGCGATGATCCTGGCCATGCTGTTCGTCGGCGTGACCATGGTCGCGTCACTGCACTGGCGCCCGATGCTGATCGATCTGCATCGACCACTGGGCATCGCGATCCTGCTGCTGGTGCTGGTGCGCCTGTACAACCGCCTGCGGCATCGCCCACCGCCGCTGCCGGCCGACCTGCCCGCCTGGCAGGCCGCGGCCGCGCATGCCTCGCACTGGGTGTTGTACGGGCTGATGCTGGCCATGCCGCTGGTTGGGTGGGGCATGCTCTCCGCTGGCGGCTACCCGATCGTCATGGGCGGCGGCGTCCACCTGCCGGCGATCCTGCCGCACAACCCGGCGCTGTACGCGGCGCTGCGCAATGCGCACAGCCTGCTCGCCTATGTGCTGTTCGCCACGGTGGTGATGCACCTGTCGGCGGCGCTGTTCCATCTGTGGGTGCGCCGCGATGGCGTGTTCCAGGCGATGGCGAAGGGGCCGCAGAAAGAGCGCAACGACGATGCCGGATGAATCAGGCTGCCTCGCGTCCTGGTAGTCACCGACCGCGTTACAACCAGCCCTTCTGCCGCGCCAGCCGATACGCTTCGATGCGGTTGGCCACGCCGAGCTTGCCGATGCACTCGGACAGGTAGTTGCGCACCGTACCGTGCGAGAGACCGAGCTGCGTGGCGATCTCGCTGGCCGAGCGGCCGTCGCCGGACAGGCGCAGCACCTGGCGCTCGCGATCGTTGAGTGGATCGGCCTGCGACCACGCATCCAGCGCAAGTTGCGGGTCGATCGCGCGACCACCGTGCTGCACCTGGCGCAGCGCATCGGCCAGGCGTTCGGCCGGGGCATCCTTGAGCAGATACCCGCAGACACCGGCATCCAGCGCACGGCGCAGGAAGCCCGAGCGCGCGAACGTGGTGACGATCACCACCTTGATCGGCAGGCCCTGGCGGGCGATCCGCTGTGCCAGTTCCAGCCCGGACAGCCCGGGCATTTCGATGTCGGTGACCAGGATGTCCGGCTGCAGCTGCTGCAGCATCCGCCATGCGGCCTCGCCGTCGGCTGCACTGCCCAGCACCTCGATATCCGGTTCCAGCCCGAGCAGCGCTGACAACGCGCCACGCACCATTGCCTGGTCTTCGGCCAGCAGGATCCGGATCATGATGCGCCCCCGGCCGGCAGCGACGGTGCTGTCGGCATCTCCACGGGCGCCGCCACCGCGGTGGTCGCGGCCGGCAAGGTGACCCGCACCGTCACGCAGGTGCCCTCCCCTTTCGCCGACTGCACCGCCAGGGTGCCACGCAGTGCAGCGACGCGTTCGCGCATGCCGGTCAACCCGTTCCCATCAACGTGGACGCCACCGCGCCCGTCATCGCGGATCTGCATCAACAGACTGCGCCCGTCCTGCTCGAAGGTGATCCACGCCTGCCGCGCCTGTGCATGGCGGGCGATATTGGTGACCGCCTCACGCAGGACCAGTGACAGCGCACGCTCGATATCAACCGGCATCGGCGGCGGCGGCGCGTAGTGCAGATGCACATGCTGGTACTCCAGCAGCAACCGGGCCGACGCGAGTTCGGCTGCCAGATCGCTGGCGCGGATACCGGTGACCGCGCTGCGCACCTCGGCCAGCGCCTGCCGCGCGATGGTTTCGGCCTCCTCCACCTCGCGGCGCGAGCCATCCGGATCGCGATCGGCCAGCTTGCGCGAGAGTTCCAGCTTCAAGGTGATCAACGACAATGTGTGCCCCAGCAGATCGTGCAGATCGCGGCCGATGCGCTCGCGTTCGGCGGTCGCCGCCAGCCGACGCACTTCATCCTGCGACAGCTGCAGCGCCGCATCCTGTTCATGACTGGCAGTTTCGAAATTGACCACCAGGCTGATGATCATCGCCATGCTCGGGATCCAGATCAGCGCCTGCCACGGGTAGTGGGCCAACAAGCCCACCACCACGAACAGCGCGTTCAACCCCACCAGCTTCAGCAGATAGCGCCCATAACCACTGCGGCGCGAGACGCGCAGGGTGACGCAGCCGAAGATGAAGTAGCTGACCGCCGAGGGATACCACGCCAGCGGCACCAACCCCAGCACCACCATCGACAGTGCATAGCGCGGCGCGTGGCAACGCGGGGCGAGCAGGACACCGGCGTACAGCGCGAGGAACACCGGGTAGGTCAGCAGGGTCAGGGCCGCCCAACGCCAGGTGTAGCCACTGCCGAACAGCGGTGTCAGGAACACCCACAGCGTCCACAGCAGGTGGATCGCATTCACCCACGGCGATTTGCCGCGCCGCAGGTTATCGGCCACGGCCGAATCCGGCGCGGGACGCAACAGGGAGGCGAGCCGACTCGATGACACGAACGATTCCAAGGCAGGGCGATCAGGCGCGATCATGCCACTTCAGCCGATGCGCCGCAGGCGTCGGCGTGCCAGCCCAAGGGCGACGGCGGTGATGCCGAGCAGCACGGCGATATGCACCCAGGCACTGCCCTGCGCTGACTGGCCGACCGCTGGCAGCGCCAGCTGGGCCAGGTGCCAGGTCGGCCACAGCGGCGCCAGGGTGCCGAACAACGACGGCAGCATCGACAGCGGCAGCCACAACCCGGACAGCAAGGCCAACGGGAGGTAGACCAGGTTGACGACCGCCGGCGCCGCGTTGGCACTGACATGGCTGCCGATCAGCAGGCCGATCGCACCCAGCGGCAATGCCGCGAATGCCGCGACCGCCAGCAGATGAAGTGCAGCGCTCGGAGTGACGGCCACACCTGCGCCAGTCGCCACCGCGATCAGCAGCATCGCCACCAGCACCGCGAACAGGACGGCCATCAACAGGCGGGCGAGCAAGGGAGCCAGCGGCGGCATCGGCAACGCGCGCTTGAGCGTGAGCAGGCCGCCCTCGCGATCCAGCGCCAACTGCACGCCGAAGCCGAACAGCGCCGGAGCCATCGCACCGAACACGCAGTAGGTGGCGAGCAGATAGATCGAGGCCTGGCCGCGACCGAGCAGCACACCGAACAAGGAATAGAACAACACCGGGAACAGCAGCGACGGCAGCACGAAGCCCGGGTAGCGCCAGGCTCGGCGAAGTTCGCACACGATTTCGGCGCGGTAGATCGGCCAAGCCGGCGCGCGGGCGGGCGTGGCGGGGGCGGTTTCAGTTACGGTGTTCATGCGGCCTCCCGGGTCAGTTCAACGAAGGCGTCGGCCAGGCCGCCGCCATGCACCTCCAGGTCCTGCAGCTGCGGATCTTCGGCAAGCAGACGCGCGACCACCGGCTCGGCCGGTTCGGCCAGCAGCTGCAGGCGCAGGCCATCGCGGACCGCCTCGCGCACGCCCGGCCAGGTCTTCAACGCTTCCACATCCAGCGCGCTGCGGCAGCGAATGCGACGCGGCGCCAGTTGCTGGCGGAACTGCGCCAGCGGACCATCGGCCAGCACCCGGCCCTGTTCGATGACCACCACACGGTGGGCGAGCGCCTCGGCTTCTTCCAGATAATGCGTGGTCAGCAGGACACCGCAGCCTTCAGCCGCCAGCTGCCGGATCGCCTGCCAGAGCTGTTGCCGCGCCTGGATGTCCAGGCCGGTGGTCGGCTCATCGAGGAACAACAACTGCGGCCGTCCGCACAGCGCGATGGCGAACTGCACGCGGCGCTGCTGACCACCGGACAGCTTCCCATAGCGACGCCGGGCAAGCTCGGTCAACCCGGCCAGCGCAAGGCAGTCCTCCAGCGAGCGCGGATCGGCATAGCAGGTGCGCGCCAGATCGATCAGCTCACGCACCTGCAGCACCGGCGGCAACGCGGTCGCCTGCAGCATCACCCCGATACCACCACGGCGATCACGGTCCTGCGGGTCGCCGCCGAGCAGCTCGACCCGGCCCGCGTCGGCCCGGCGCAGGCCCAGCAACAGGGAAATGGCGGTGCTCTTGCCGGCACCGTTGCGGCCCAGCAGCGCCAGCACTTCGCCGCGGTGCAACGAGAAGCTCACGCCCTTCAGGGCGGCGACATCACCGTAGTGGACCTGGACGTCCTGCAGACGGGCCAGGGGCGAGGCGGTGGAGATGGGCATGACGGACTCCCGGAGAGGACACCCACAGCTTCTGCCGCTGGCCGCGGCCGCCCCAGTGGCCGTCGTCAGCCCATGCAGGTGACAGCTGTCACTGCCGCCGCGCCAAGCCACCGGGCATGCTGTGGACCATCCCGGCCACCGCGCTGGTTTGCCCCTCGGCCGCCGATGCGGTCACACTCGGCCCGATTCCACGTCCAGACTCACGATGAACGCATCCGCTGAACTGCTCAAGGAACTCCGCATCGACCGCAAGGCCGGTTCGCCGCCCCCGTCGCCCCCGCGACGTGGCCGCTGGATCGTGCTGGCGATCGTCCTTCTCATTGTGTTGGCCGGCCTGGCCTGGTTCGTGCTCGGTCGCGAGCGCCCGATCGCCGTGACCACCGCGCCCGTGGTGGCGATCCAGCAGGGCGGCGCCAGCAGCTCGGTGCTCGACGCCAGCGGCTACGTGGTCGCCCGGCGCATGGCCACCGTCTCGGCCAAGATCACCGGCAAGGTGCGTGAGGTGATGATCGAGGAAGGCATGCGCGTGGAAGAGGGCCAGGTGATGGCCACGCTCGACCCGATCGATGCCAACGCCCAGCGCAGCCTCTCGGCCTCGCAGCTGGAGGCGGCGCGCAGCCAGCTCGCCGGGCTGCAGGCGCAGGTGGCCCAGGCCGATGCCGAAGCCGGCCGTCTGCAGGCACTGGTTGGCCAGCAGCTGGTCTCGCGCTCGCAGTACGACCTGGCCATCGCCCAGCGCGACAACCTGCGCGCCCAGCTCAAGACTGCCCAGCGCAACACCACCGTGGCCAGTGATTCGTTGGCGATCGCCGACCTCGGCGTGGACAACAACATCGTGCGCGCGCCGTTCTCTGGCGTGGTCACCGCCAAGGCCGCGCAGCCGGGCGAAATCGTCTCGCCATTGTCGGCGGGCGGTGGGTTCACCCGGACCGGCATCGGCACCATCGTTGACATGGATTCGCTGGAGATCGAAGTCGAAGTCGGCGAATCCTTTATCGGCCGCGTGCAGCCGAAGATGCCGGTCGAAGCCACCCTCAACGCCTACCCGGACTGGAAGATTCCCGCCGAGGTGATCGCGATCATCCCGACCGCCGACCGCGGCAAGGCCACGGTGAAAGTGCGTGTAGCCCTGAAGACCAAGGACCCGCGCATCGTGCCGGAGATGGGCGTGCGGGTCAGCTTCCTGGAAAGCGCCAAGCCGGCCGAAACGGCCAAGCCGCAGGGCGTGCGCGTGCCGGCTTCGGCGATCGTGGAGCGTGAGCAGAAGACCGTTGCCTTCGTGGTCAAGGACGATGCGCGGGTGGAGCAGCGCGCGATCACCGTGGGCACCACGCTCAACAACGACCGCCAGGTCACCCAGGGCCTGAGTGCCGGCGAGGTCGTGGTGACCACGCCACCGGCCGAGCTCCATGACGGCAGCAAGGTCACCGAAACCCCCTGACGGGGCCAGAACTGCAGTACGCGAGCCACGCTGATGCTCGCGGCAAGTGCGATTCACTCGTGCCATCACGGCGCGCACGGTGGCCGCTGCCTGTCACCGCGAACCCCGGGGGCGTACGCCCGGGCGTGCCGTATGCCCCTTCTTACCGATCCACGGAGAACCACCCATGTCCACCCTGGTTTCGCTCCGCAACATCACCAAGACCTACCAGCGCGGCCCCGAGAAAGTGCAGGTGCTGCACGGCATCGACCTGGACATCCAGTCCGGCGATTTCGTCGCGTTGATGGGCCCGTCCGGCTCGGGCAAGACCACCCTGCTGAACCTGATCGGCGGGTTGGATACGCCCACGGGCGGTGAGATCGAGATCGAAGGCGAGCGCATCGACCGCATGAGCGGCGGCCAGCTCTCGACCTGGCGCAGCCACCACGTCGGCTTCGTGTTCCAGTTCTACAACCTGATGCCGATGCTGACCGCGCAGAAGAACGTGGAGCTGCCGCTGCTGCTCACGCACCTGGGCGCAGCGCAGCGCAAGCGCAATGCCGAGATCGCGCTGACCCTGGTCGGCCTGGCCGACCGCCGCAGCCACCGCCCCAACGAACTGTCCGGTGGCCAGCAGCAGCGCGTGGCGATCGCCCGCGCGATCGTCTCCGACCCGACCTTCCTGATCTGCGATGAG
This sequence comes from Stenotrophomonas sp. TWI587, assembly GCF_039674145.1. NCBI lineage: Bacteria > Pseudomonadati > Pseudomonadota > Gammaproteobacteria > Lysobacterales > Lysobacteraceae > Stenotrophomonas > Stenotrophomonas sp. TWI587. The sequence continues at coordinate 72,443 of NZ_JBDJMW010000004.1, forward strand.
CCCACCGGCGACCTGGACCGCCAGTCCGCCGAGGAGATCCTGGGGCTGCTGCAGCAGCTCAACCGCGAACACGGCAAGACCATCATCATGGTCACCCATGATCCCAAGGCCGCCGAGTACGCCACGCACACGGTGCACCTGGACAAGGGCGAACTGGCCGACGCGCCAGCGGCTCACTGACGGAGGATGCGGCGATGAAATATTTCTCGCTGGTCTGGGCACAGCTGTTCCGCAGCAAGACCCGCACCCTGCTGACGTTGCTGTCGGTGGTGGCGGCCTTCCTGCTGTTCGGCATGCTCGATTCAGTCCGCGTGGCATTCAACTCAGGCGGTGACACCATCGAAGGCGCCAAGCGGCTGGTGGTCTCCTCCAAGCTGTCGATCACCCAGAGTCTGCCCTTGCGGCTGCTGCGCGATATCGAAGCCACCCCGGGCGTGCGCAAGGTGAACTACGCCATGTGGTTCGGCGGCATCTACCAGGATCAGAAGAACTTCTTCCCGAGCTTCTCGGTCTCGGACAACTACATGGACCTGTATCCGGAGTTCGAGCTGGCGCCCGAGCAGGCCGAGGCGTTCAAGAACACCCGCACCGGTGCGCTGGTCGGTGAAGCCTTGGCCAAGCGTTTCGGCTGGAAGGTGGGCGACACCATTCCGATGCAGGCCACGATCTTCCCGCGCAAGGGCAGCAACGACTGGCCGCTGGAACTGAGCGGCATCTACCGGGCCAAGGACCGCAACAACGCCGGTGCGGAGAATCAGCTGCTGCTGCACTGGAGCTACTTCGATGAATCCAACGATTACATCAAGAACCAGGTCAGCTTCTATACCGTGCAGCTGGAGAACCCCGCGCACGCCTCGCGCGTGGCCCAGGCGATCGATGCGCTGTCGCTGAACTCCGATCACGAAACCAAGTCGCAGACCGAGGCTTCGTTCTCACAGGCCTTCGCCAAGCAGTTCGCCGATATCGGCCTGATCGTCACCGGCATCATGGCCGCGGTGTTCTTCACCCTGGTGCTGCTGACCGGCAACACCATGGCCCAGGCCGTGCGCGAGCGCATCCCGGAGCTGGCGATCCTCAAGACACTCGGCTTCAAGGACGGCACCGTGCTGGTGCTGGTGATGGTCGAGTCGGTGCTGCTGATCGTGCTCGGCGGGCTGATCGGCATGGGCCTGGCCTCGATCGTGATGCCGGTGATCAGCGCCAGCAGCCAGGGCATGATCAGCCTGCCCGGCGTACCGGCACAGACGTGGGTGGTTGCGCTGTGCCTGATGGCGGTGATCGGAATCGTGGTGGGCCTGCTGCCGGCGTTGCGCGCGCAGCGGTTGAAGATTGTCGATGCACTGGCCGGCCGCTGAGGAGACCCCATGAAAACGCACTGGATGTGGAATGTGTTGACCGTCGTGGCGCTGCTGGTCGCCCTGGTGGTGTGGATCGTGCTGCCATGGTGGATGGTGCTGGCGATCGCCGTGCTGCTGGCCGCCTGGCTGGTCCTGACGCGCAGCGGCCGGTTGTCACTCGCCGCCGCGCGTATCGGCATCGCCAGCCTGCCACAGCGGTGGGGTGCCTCCTCGGTGATCGTGGTGGGCATCGCCGGCGTGGTCGGCGTGCTGGTGGCGATGCTGGCCATGGGCGACGGTTTCAAAGCCACCCTGGAGCGCAGCGGCAGCGATGACGTGGCGATCGTGCTGCGCGGCGGCTCACAGGCGGAAACCAACTCGGTGATCATGCGCGACCAGGTCCCGCTGATCGAGAACCTGCCCGGCGTGGCCCGCGGAAGCGATGGCAAGCCGCTGATCTCCGCCGAGCTGTCGCAGGTGATCAGCCTGCTCTCGCGCAGCGACCACAGCGATACCAACGTGCAGTTCCGTGGCGTCGGCGAGCAGGCGTGGGCAGTGCGCGACAACGTGCGCATCATCGCGGGCCGCAAGTTCAAACCCGGGCTGCGCGAGATCGTGGTCGGCAAGGGCGCGCAGGCGCAGTTCGAGGGCCTGGAGATCGGCAAGACCCTGCAACTGGGCAAGCAGGAATGGACCGTGGTGGGCGTGTTCGCCTCCAATGATGTGCACGAGTCGGAGCTGTGGTCGGACACGCAGACGTTGTCCACCACCTACAACCGCAGTGCGTATCAGTCGGTCAATGTGCGCACCGAGGGGGCGGCGGGCTTCCAGCAGTTCAAGGACGCCATGGAGGCCGACCCGCGCCTGAAACTGGACGTGGAGACCACCCGCGACTACTACCGCAAGCAGTCCGGCGGCCTGAGCAAGCTGATCAGCATCCTGGGCACGGTGATCGGCGCGATCATGGCGATCGGCGCGGTGTTCGGTGCGCTCAACACCATGTACGCCGCCGTGGCCACCCGTGCGCGCGAGATCGCGACGATGCGGGCGATCGGCTTCCGCGGCGTGCCGGTGGTGACCGCGGTGATGCTGGAGACGATGCTGCTGGCGTTGCTCGGCGGCCTGCTCGGTGGATTGGTGGCGTGGCTGGTGTTCAACAACTACACGGTCTCCACGCTGGGCAACAACTTCAGCCAGGTCGTGTTCCAGTTCCAGGTATCGCCACAGCTGTTGTGGACGGGCCTGAAGTGGGCACTCGGCATCGGTCTGGTGGGCGGCCTGTTCCCGGCGTTGCGTGCCGCACGTCTGCCGATCACCACGGCGTTGCGCGAGACCTGAGCGACACGTTTGAACAACGCGCGTGCGCGTGACCGCGCACGCGAAATAGCAAGCCAGGAACCGCACTTGCAAGAGTGCGGTTCTTTTTTTGCCTGCCGTATTCACTGCGCGTTTAGTTGTCGCACGAACACGTCGTTGCGCGGCTGTACGCACGCTGCGACGCGATGTCGCACGCGCTCAAGTTGCCGCGAACCTCGCCGCTATCGGTGCCTCTGCCCGACACAGCGCGACGTTTTTTCCTGCGCAGCATGGCGAGGTGAAAAAGGTTTCCTCTGAATGGGTGTTTTTGTCAGCGACCATTCATTTACAGCGCTTTTTACGCTTTCAAATGAAAGTAAAAATGTTCAAAAGTCATTAGACTCCCGCCCCCCACGTCGTGGTGTGTTGTTCCCCACGCCGCCCGAACGGGCGAATGTTTTTACAGAGAAAGAGAAACGCACGGATGTATTTGAAGACCAATCCGCTGCGCAACGCGATCGCCATCGCGCTTGTCGCCAGCTGCAGTGCCCCCGCCTTCGCACAGAGTGCCGATGACGGCACCACCAACCTCGATCGCATCGAAATCACCGGCTCGCGCATCCGCCAGGCCAGCGTCGAATCGGCCCAGCCGGTCGTCGCGCTGAACCGCGCCGAGATCGAGAAGAAGGGCTACGTCAACGTCGCCGATATCCTGCAGGACGTCACCGCCGCCGGTTCGCCGAGCATGAGCCGTGCCTCCTCGCTGGAATCGGGTCGCGACTTCGGCGGCATGTACGTCAGCCTTCGCAACCTGGGCCCGGAACGCAGCCTGGTGCTGATCGACGGCCGCCGCATGGGCGTCAGCGCCGGCGGTTACTCCGATCTGGCCTCGATCCCGTCCTCGATCGTGGAGCGCGTGGAAGTACTGACCGACGGTGCCTCGGCCCTGTACGGCTCGGACGCCATTGCCGGCGTGGTCAACATCATCACCCGCAAGAACTTCGACGGTGCCGAAGTCAGCGCCTACGTCGGCCAGTACAGCGAAGGCGACGGCCAGAAGACCGCCTACAGCGCGACCTTCGGCAAGACCTTCGACCGCGGCTGGGTCACCGTGGGTGGCGAGTACACCGACGAAGATCCGGTCCTGGGCGGCACGCGTGCGTTCACCGCGTACCCGAACGGCCCGCGCCACACAGGCGACGGCCTGAGCGGCGTCACCCCGTGGGGCTATGCGACCGTCAACGGCAGCAACCTCAGCGTGGGCCCGGGCGGCGATCCCACCCAGCTGGGCAACTTCAAGCCGGCCGACAGGGCCAACGACGCCAACACCAAGACCAACATGAGCCTGCTCACCGGTCTGCAGCGCAAGTCGGTGTTCGCCAACGGTGGCTTCTCGATCACCGATGACCTGCGCCTGCTCGCCGATGCGCTGTACAGCGAGCGCGAGTCGAGCAAGCAGCTGGCTGGCTACCCGTACCAGAGCACCGGTTCGCGTGCACTGCTGTCCAAGGACAGCGCGTTCAATCCGTTCGGCCGCGATGTGGCCTTCGCGCACCGCACCGAAGAGCTGCCGCGCGGCACCGAGAACAACCTGACCACCAAGCGCGCCAGCCTGGGCCTGGAAGGCAGCTTCGACACCGGTTCGCGGTACTGGGACTGGAACGTCAGCTACATGTACAACCGCAATGAAGGCGAGCGCATCGGCACGGGCAGCATGTACCAGCCGAACGTGAACCAGTCGGTTGGCCCGTCGTTCCTGGATGCCAACAACGTCGCCCATTGTGGCAGCGTCGGCAACGTGATCGCCGGCTGCACCCCGTGGAATCCGCTGGCCCCGATGGGCTACACCGGCCCGGGCTCGCTGAGCAACCAGGACGTGCAGGACTTCCTGTTCACCCGCTTCACCGACACGATACAGAGCACCACCAAGGTGGCCAGCGCGAACATCTCCGGCTCGCTGTTCAGCCTCCCGGCCGGTGACATCCTGGGCGCACTGGGTGTCGAACACCGCAGCGAAGAAGCCAGCTACTCGCCGGACCTGATGGTCCGCAACGGCCAGATCGCCGGCACCACCGGCCAGCCGACCCAGGGCGACTACTCGCTCAACGAGGTCTACCTGGAACTGCAGGTCCCGCTGCTGGCCGACATGGCCTTCGCGCGTGAGCTGTCGCTGGACATGGCCGGTCGTTATTCGGACTACAACAACTTCGGCTCGACCACGAACACCAAGTTCGGCCTGAAGTGGAAGCCGATCGACAGCCTGCTGGTGCGCGCCACCTACGGCACCGGCTTCCGTGCGCCGACCGTGGAAGATCTGTACGGCGGCACCACCAGCACGCGCGATTCGTACACCGATCCGTGCGACACCAACTTCGGTGCGGCTGCCAACAACCCGCAGGTGCTGGCACGCTGCCTGGCCAACGGTGTCCCGGCCAACTTCCGCCAGCTCGCCGCTGACGGCACTACCGCAACGGTGCCGGGCCAGCAGGGTGGCACGGACTTCAGCTCGGGCTCCAATCCGGAACTGAAGCCGGAAACCGCGAAGACCTGGACCGTGGGCGTGGTCTACAGCCCGGAGTTCGTCTCGGGCCTGGACCTGAGCCTGGACTGGTGGAAGATCCGCATCAACGACGTGATCGTCGGTGAGTCGGCCACGGACATGCTCAACCAGTGCTACGTGCTGGGTGTGGACGCTGCGTGCGACCGCTTCACGCGCGCCCGTTCGGGCCGCACGATCGGTCAGGTCAACGGTCTGGACCGCACGCTGTTGAACGCGGGCTACCAGGAAACGGCCGGCTATGACCTCTCGGTGCGTTACCGTCTGCCGGAGCTGGCGATCGGCAAGTTCGCGGTCTCCTGGAATACCACGTACGTGGATTACCTGGAGCGCAAGAACGATAACGTCGACACCACGCCGGTACGTCAGTACACGGGTTGGGAAGGCAACTTCCGCGTGCGTTCGAACGTCAATGTGGATTATCAGTTCGGCAACTTCGGCCTCGGCTGGACGGCGCGTTACTACTCCAGCATGAAGGAGAACTGTGCGTACACGACCGAGTGCAGCAATCCGGGCTTCAGTTCGGCGTACACGGGCCGCCAGGGCATCAACAAGGTGGGTTCGAACACGTTCCACGATATCCAGGTGCGTTATGTGCTGCCGTGGAATGGCACGGTGTCGATGGGCGTGAACAATGTGTTCGACCATCAGGGTCCGATCATGTACAGCCAGCCGAACAGCAGTTTCACGTACTACGGTGGGTTCGATATCGGCCGTTACATGTACATGAAGTATCAGCAGCGTTTCTGATCGGGTTCGCCTGATCATCCTTTTCTGATCTGCGGCTTACTCTCTCCAAGCCGCCGAGTGGAAGTGAGACGGCGCCTTCGGGCGCCGTCTTTTTTTTGGTTCTGCAGTTTTGGAGTGATGACTTCTAGAGCGACTGCCTTTAGAGCGACGCTTCTAGAGCAACAGCCTTCAGAGCAGCAGCTTTCAGAGCAACAGCCTCTAGTGTTGGACTCGCCCTGGCTTGGGCGGGCACGGGTGGGTTGCCGGGACCCGCTGCAAGTACGTCCATGTAAGCTCGTATGCCGCCATCCATGGCGGCATACGGTCCCGCCAACCCACCCGTGCCCTCCCTCTGACAATGGGCTGGTGCGCAACGGAAATGCGGCACTCCGGCTGCGGCTTTTGATCTACTCGCTTTTGATCTGCGCGGCTTTGATCTGCTCAGCATTGATCCGCCCAGCTTGATGGGCTCAGCGTTGCTTTGCTCCGCCTCACAGACTCCGCTCCAGTTCGCTCGACCTGCTTGGCTGCGCTCCGTCTTGGCTGCGCTTCGACCGGCGATGCTTCCACCGGATCAATACGCTCGGCGCTGCAGCAATGGCGCCGCGGCGCCGTGCCGCCTTTCGCTTTGGCCTTGGCCTTGACCTTGGCCACCAGCCCACTGTCGGAGGCGGGGTGTGGGTGGGTGCGCGGGACCATATGCCGCCATGGATGGCGGCATATGAGCCCCCATGGATGGGTTCACGGCGGGTCCCGCGCACCCACCCACACCCCGCCTGGCCACGCAGCCCAGCAAACCAGGGCTCAAGCTTTCAAGCTTTCAGCGCTTCACCGCACCACCCGCTCGCGACCGCCACACACCGTCGCCGATGAACAGCAGCAGCCCGGTCCAGATCGCCGCGAAGCCCACCGCCTTGGCCGTATCGAACGGCTCGCGGAAAAAGAACACACCCAACAGCAACCCGATACTCGGCGCGATGTACTGCAGAATCCCGACAAGCGACAACGGAATCCGCTTCACCCCGTATGCAAACCCGATCAACGGCAACGCCGTCACCGCACCGCCGAAAATCAACAACGCATCGTTGCGCCAGCCCCAACCACTGAAGAACCCCCCGCCGTGCCCGCTCTCGCTCCACAGCGCAAACCCGATCGCCGGCAGGAACAGATACAGACTTTCCACGCCAAGCCCCGCCACCGGGTCCACCGAAATCATCTTGCGCAGCAGCCCGTACAGCCCGAACGAACAGGCCAGCCCCAGCGCGATCCACGGCGGCGTTCCGGCATCGAAAGTCAGCCATCCCACACCCAGGGCCGCGCAGCCCACGGCGAGCCACTGCAGGCGGCGCAGGCGCTCTTTGAGCACCACCACACCGAGTACCACGCTGACCAGCGGATTGATGAAGTAGCCCAGGCTGGTCTCGATCACATGCCCGGCGTTGATCGCCCAGATGTACAGGCCCCAGTTGAACGCGATCGCCACGCTGCTCAGCGCCAGCGTCGGCAGCGCGCGGGGCTGGGCCGCGATCGCCTTCCACCAGCCCAGGCCGTTGCTCAGCAGCAGCCAGGCCACCACCAGCACCGTGCTCCAGATGATGCGGTGCGCGATGATCTGCTGCGACGGCACGGCCTTGAGCAGGTGCCAGTAGACCGGCACCAGACCCCACAGGGTGAAAGTGAAGGCGGTGATCGCCAAGCCGCGGCGCTGCTCCTGCAGGCTGTGTTGTGCAGACAGGCTCACTTCGTGCGCGTCCGGGCCAGGGTCAGCACCACCACGCCGGCCAGGATCACCGCCATCGCGAGGAAGTCGCGGCCGCCAAAATGCTCGTTGCCGATGATCACGCCCAGGATCACGGCGATCACCGGATTGACGTAGGCATAGCTGGCCACCAGGGCCGGGCGCACGTTGTGCAGCAGCCACACGTACGCGGTGAAGGCGACGATCGAGCCGAACACGCACAGGTAGGCCACCGCGAGCAGCCCATTCATGGTGGGCCAGGTGGTCGGGCGTTCGCCGCTGAGCAGGCCCAGTACGATCAGCATCGCGCCGCCGCAGAGCATTTGCCCGGCAGCGGTCATGAAGGGGCTCGGCAGATCCAGTCCGCGCGCCCAGATCGAGCCGAATGCCCAGCCGATCGGGGCGATCAGCAGCAGGATCAGGCCCTGCGGTGAGGCGGTCAGGCTGCTGCCGGCGTTGAGCCAGACCACGCCGAGGAAGCCGATCGCGATGCCGAGCCACTCGCCGCGGCTGGCGTTCTGCCCGCGCATCGCGCTGAACAGGGCCATCCACAGCGGCACCGAGGCCACGGCGGTGGCCGCCAGTCCCGATGACACCGTGCGCTCGGCCAGCACCACCATGCCATTGCCCAGTACCAGCATGGTCAGGCCCATGATCGCCAGGTTGCGCCACTGGCGTCGGGTCGGCGCAGGCGAGCCGCGCCAGCGCAGCACGGCGTACATGAGCGAGCCGGCAATGATGAAGCGGCCCCCGGAGACCATCGTCAGCGGCAGTGCGCCACCTTCCAGCGCCAGCCGGATCCCGAGATAGGTGGACCCCCAGACCACGTACACCAGCAGCAGCGCCAGGACGACCAGGCCGCTGCGGGGAGCGGCCGACGGGGATTCGGGTAGGACGGCCATGGGCCACCACGGTGCGGGGGAACACGAATTCTAGGCCGTTGCCGATGGCGCGGCACGCGTCGAGGTGGCACGCTGTTTTCATCAGGCCGCATCGTGATGCCTGACACGCACTGGTTTTTGACGTGCGGTAAGGTAACAAGAGCAATCAACGCTTCCCCGCCAGGACCCCCTACCCTGTATGAGTACATCCGTCCCCGCCACCGCGGCACCTTCCGACCGGGCCGCCCTGCGGCGTTCCATCTCCAATACCCTCAAAGGCTCGGCCGGCAATCTGGTCGAGTGGTATGACGTCTACGTCTACTCGGTCTTCGCGGTCTACTTCGAATCCCAGTTCTTCTCGGCCGCCGACAAGAATTCCACCATGTACGTGTGGGCGATCTTCGCCGCCACCTTCCTGATGCGCCCGATCGGTGCGTGGTACTTCGGCCGCTTCGCCGACCGCTACGGCCGCCGCCTGGCCCTGACGGTGTCGGTCACGATGATGGCCGCCTGTTCGTTCCTGATCGCGATCACCCCCACCGCATCGCAGATCGGCATCTGGGCGGCGGTGATCCTGTTGTTCGCGCGCCTGCTGCAGGGCTTCGCCACCGGTGGCGAGTACGGCACCAGCGCCACGTACATGTCCGAAGCCGCCATTCCCGGGCGCCGCGGCTTCCTGTCCTCGTTCCATTACGTCACCCTTGTTGGTGGCCATGTGCTCGCACAGCTGACCCTGCTGTGCATGCTGACCTTCTGGGACAAGCCGGAAATCTCCGCGTGGGGCTGGCGCGTGGCGTTCGGCATCGGCGGCATCGGTGCGATCGTGGTGTTCTGGCTGCGCCGGACCATGGATGAATCGCTGCAGTCCGATTCCATCGAAGCTGCACGCGATGGCCGTGCCAAGGCCTCCGGCTCGATGCGTGAGCTGTTCGTCAACCAGTGGCGTCCGCTGCTGCTGTGCTTCCTGATCACCGCCGGCGGCACCGTCGCGTTCTACACCTACTCGGTGAACGGGCCGAAGATGATCCAGAGCGCGTTCGCGGGCAATGACGTCATGACCGGCACGCTCATCAACCTCGGCGTGCTGACCTTCCTGATGGTGCTGCAGCCGATCGGCGGCTGGCTGTCGGACATGGTCGGGCGCAAGAGCCTGCTGGTCTTCTTCGGGATCGGCGGCGTGCTGTACAGCTGGTACCTGATCACCGAGCTGCCCAACCAGCATGATCCGTTCATGGCCTTCCTGGTGCTGGGCATCGGCTTCGTCATCCTGACCGGCTACACCTCGATCAACGCGGTCGTCAAAGCCGAGTTGTTCCCGACCCATGTGCGCGCATTGGGCGTGGGCTTCGGCTATGCGATGGCCAACTCGCTGTTCGGCGGTACCGCGCCGCTGCTGTACCAGGGCGCGCTGAAGACCGGCCAGGTGAACCTGTTCGCGGTATACGTCACGGCGATCATCGCGGTCTCGCTGGTGGTCTACATGTTCTTCCTGACCAACAAGGGCCCGAACTGGCTCGATGGCACCCGCAAGTAAGCGCCACACCGCCTGCCCCGCGACCACGCGGGGCGGGCTGACGCTGGCAATGCTGGTGCTTCCGGCGTTTGCCCAGGCCAGCACCTCTGCTCATGCCACCAGCGCCCCTGCGGGGGCTGTATTGCTATGGGTGGCGGCCCTGCTGGCCACAGGCACGACGCTGGTGTGGGTGCTGCGCCGGCCACCGGCACAGGCCCGCTGGCCGCGGACCGGTTTCGGCCTGGCCCTGCTGGCGGTGATGGGCGCACTGGCGCTGCAACTGGCGGCCGACCTCGGCAGCGGGCACAGCGCGCTGCAACTTCGCTTCGGCCGGCAGGTCGCGACGGCCGCAGCGCAGCCGATGGCGTTCGGCGGGATGATCGTGTGTTACCTGGCCGCGCTCGCGGCCAGTGGCTGGGGCGCCTGGCGCCTGCTGCGGCGGCGCTGAGCGCCGCCGACGGCTCGCCTCAACGGCGCGCCGATTCGCTCTTCTCGCGCTCGGCGCGGAACTCCGAGCCTTCTTCCCACTGCGGCCAGCGACGGCTGTTGGCCAGCTCCGCGCCAAGGTCGTAGACCAGCAGGGTATCGGCGGCGTGGCCGCTCGGATCCCAGCTCGGGGTCCAGGCATCGCAGGCCTGGTGGTAGCAGGCGGCGAAGTACGCATCGCGCAGTTCACGGCCCTTTTCGACCCCACCCTCCCGCATGTCCAGCCCCGGCCCGATGGTGATCGCCGGCACGCCGAGACGGGCAAAGGCGAAGTGGTCGGCGCGGTAGAAGAAGCCCGCTTCCAGATTCGGATCCGGCGAGTAGGTGCGGCCGCGTGCCTTGGCCACGCGCTCCAGGTCGCCTTCCAGCGAGACCCGGCCCTTGCCCCATGAGGCAATGTCGCGGGTCGGGCCGTCCGGGCTGAACATCTCGATGTTCAACACGGCAGCGGTCTTGTCCAGCGGGGCGAGCGGGTGCGCGGCGTAATAGCTGGCGCCGAGCAGGCCCTTTTCTTCGGCGGTCAGCGCCACGAAATAGAGTGTGCGCTGCGGCTGCGGGCCGGCGGCGAAGACGCGGCCCAGCTCCAGCACGGTAGCCACGCCGGTGGCGTTGTCGATCGCACCGCGACGGATGCGGTCACCCTTGGCATCGGGCTGGCCGATACCGAAGGCATCCCAATGCGCGGAGAAGATCACCGCTTCATCGGCGTGCGCGCCGCCCGGCAGCTTGGCCACCACGTTGCGGGTGATCACCTGCTCGCGCTTGAGCTTGAAGTCCACCGAAAGCTGCGCATCGCCCAGGGCCACCGGCTTGAAGGCCGGGGTCATCGCACGGCGCTTCTCGGCCTCGAAATCCAGGCCCGCATCGCGGAACAGCTGCTCGGCCAGGCTGCGCTGCATCCAGCCACGCACCGGCACGTGCTGGGCCAGGGCCTGCTCGCGGGTGCGCTCGATATCAAACAGCGGCGAGGTGCCCGAGCTCTTCACCGTCGCCCAGCCATACGCCGCCGGCGCGGTCTCATGCACGATCAGCACGCCCTGCGCACCGCGGCGCGCGGCTTCTTCGAACTTGTAGGTCCAACGGCCGTAGTACGTCACCGCCTTGCCATCAAACGCACCCGGCTGGTCGGCCTCGAAATCGGCATCGTTGATCAGCACCACGGCGATCTTGCCGTGCAGGTCGACGTCCTTGTAATCGTTCCAGTGGCGCTCGGGCGCATCGATGCCGTAGCCCACGAACACCAGCGGGGCGTTCTTGATCGCCACCGCATCCTGCGGACGCAGGCTCTGCAGGGTCACGTCCTCGCCATTGGCCAGCGCGCGCAGCTTGCCCTTCTGGCGCAGCTGCGCACGCACCGGGCCATCAACCTGTGCGCGCACCATCGGCACCGGCTGCACCCAACCGCCATCAACGCCGCCGGGCTGCAGGCCGTACTTCTTGAACTCTTCGATCAGGTACTGGACCGTACGCTCTTCGCCGGGTGTGGCCGGGGCGCGGCCTTCGAACTCGTCCGAGGCGAGGATGCGTACGTGCCGCGACAGGGCCTGCGGGTCGATGCCGCCGCCGGGCAGGTCATTGGCGGCGTGGGCCAGGCCGCCCACGAACAGGCAGGACGACAGCAGCAGCATGCGCATCGGATTCACGGCAGACACCAGGACGGAAAACAGGACACCGGAGTGTAACGTGACACCCGCATGACCGTGCACTAGCGGCGGTCGCGATCCAGCCAGCAAGCCAGGCCCTGGGCGTTGAGCTCGATGTCCATCGTCAGCACCCGGGTCACCGCTTCATCATCGAGCGGGCAGCCGTGGGCCTGCGCGCGTTCCAGGTAAAGCGCGGTCAGCGCCGCCACCAGACAGCGATGCCGATCCGGCCGACCGTCGCATTGGCGGCCGATCTCGACCATGGCATCGATCTGCTCGACCAGATCGGCCGCCAGTTTCCGCGGCGGTGCCACGCGCCCGTAGTGGGTCAGATACATGGCCTGCGGATCGTAGGCCAGCATTTTGGCGATCGATTGCTTCAGCGGCTCGGGATCGAACTGGACCGGCGAAGAGGTCGGCACGATGAAGGCGCCCTGCGTGCTGTCCAGCTCGCGGTAGGACAGCCCGAAGGTGTCACCGGTGAACCAGCTGCGGCTGCGCGCATCCCATACGCATAGATGGTGACGCGCGTGCCCGGGCGTATCCACGCACAGCAGCGGGCGGCCGGCCAGATCCACGATGTGCCCATCTTCAGCGATCACGACCCGGTCGGCGGCGACCGCCAGGATCGGCCCATAGCTGCGCGCGATTTCCGCTTCGCCATAGACCTCGGTGGCACCGGCGATCAGCCGGGTCGGATCAACCATGTGCGGCGCGCCGCGCGGATGCACGACCAGGGTGGCGTTGGGCAACTGCTGCATCAGCAGGCCGGCACCGCCGGCATGATCCAGGTGCACATGGGTCAGGATCAGCCAGTCGACCTGTTCCGGCGTGCAGCCGGCGCGCGTCAGCGCGGCGAGCATCGCTGGCACGGCCAGGCCGGTGCCGCAATCGATGAAGGCCGCCCGGCCGTTCTCGACGATCAGGTAGGCGGCGTCGAAATCATCGCGCTGGAACGCGGTGTCGATCGTATGAATGCTGGGGTCGACGTGCATCACCACCTCCCTGGCGCGAAACGCCCCCATCTTACGTCGATCAGTGCAGCGGCTTCGATGCGGCTTTGGTCGCAGTGGCGGCCAGCAGCGGCCCACGCAGCAGCACGGCGGCCACCATCACCGCCAGGAACGCACCGTACGCGTACAGCACCGCGAGCACTTGTCGCCAGATGGGTCCGGCATCGTTCTGGACCACGCCGATGTGATGGCCCCACAGCATCGCCAGGATGCTCAGCACGAAGGCCAGCACCAGCGCGACGCCATCAAACAGGCGCCGCGCGGTGCTACGCGGCTGGCGGGGAAACAGCCAGTACAGCGTGCCCAGCAGCACGAACCAGGGCAGGAACAACAACAACGACAACCAGGCCATCGCAGTCTCCCGTACAGGAACACGCCCCTGCGGCGTGCACGGGCATCATGCCATAGCCTGGTTGTCGGCCAGCGGCGGGTGTTACTCGCGCAGTGCCTGCAATGCGGCCAGCACGACATCCACCTCGGCCTCGAGCTTGAACAATTCGCTCTGCAGTCCGTCGCCATGCTCGGTCTGCTTGAGCACGCCGATCAGCTGGCCGGCATCGCGCGGCGAATCGAAGCCTTCGCTCTGGATCAGCGGTGTGCCGTCACCGGCCTGCAGCTTGAAGTAGAAGCGGCCATCCTTTTCGCGGTACTGCTTGAACAGCGGCGGTGCTGCGCGTGCGGCCCCGCCTTCCTCGCTGGCCACATCACCGGCGGTGGAGAGATCGCGCAGGCCGACGGCATGGCGCAGTTCCTTGAGCAGCGGCACCGCGAACTGCTCGCGCAGCTGCTGGCCACGTCGGCGCAGCAGCGCCTCGATCTTCTCCGGCTCGGCCATCAGCGCGTCATAGCGCTCGCGCAGCGGGGTGATCTCGCTGTCGATGCGCTCGAACAGCTGCTGCTTGGCATCGCCCCAGCTGATGCCGTCGGCGAACGCCTGCGCGAACGCGGCCGTCTGCGCCGGCGTGGCGAACGCCTGGTACATCTGGAACAGGGCCGAACCCTCGGTGCTCTTCGGCTCGCCCGGTGCACGCGAATCGGTGAGGATCGAGAACACCAGCTTCTTCAATTCCGCACGCGGCGCGAACAATGGAATGGTGTTGTGGTAGCTCTTGCTCATCTTGCGGCCATCCAGCCCGGCCAGCGTGGCGACCTGCTCATCGATCACCACCTCCGGCAGCGGGAAGAATTCCTGGCCGTAGACGTGGTTGAAGCGCTGCGCGAAATCGCGCGCCATTTCGATGTGCTGGATCTGGTCGCGACCGACCGGCACGCGGTTGGCCTTGAAGATCAGGATGTCGGCAGCCATCAGCACCGGGTACATGAACAGCCCCGCGCTGACCCCGGCGTCGTCATCCAGCTGCTCCTCGCGGTTCTTGTCCACAGCAGCCTTGTAGGCATGCGCGCGGTTGAGGATGCCCTTGCTGGCGATCACGGTCAGGAACCACATCAGCTCGGTGGTTTCCGGGATGTCGCTCTGCCGGTAGAACCACACCTTGTCCGGATCCAGCCCGCACGCCAGCCAACTTGCCGCGATCTCCAGCGTGGAGCGCTGGGTGCGCTCGGGCTCCTGCGCCTTGATCAGGCTGTGCAGGTCGGCCAGGAAGAAGAAGCTCTCGATGTCCGAGGCCTGGCTGGCGGCGATCGCCGGGCGGATGGCGCCGACATAGTTGCCCAGATGGGGCGTGCCGGAGGGGGTGATGCCGGTAAGAACGCGGGTCGTCATGGGGGAATCAGTGCTGACAAGTGAACCGCCCCAGTTTACCTGCCCGCGCTCAACCCCGTTGGCCGGGGCCGTGCGTTTGATACTGCACCTGCCCTGCGGAGCCTTGCCATGAAGCGTCTGATCCTGCCCCTGCTGGCCGTGCTGGCCCTGTGCGGCTTCAAACCCGGGCTCCCGCTGCGCTACGACACCGGTCCGGTCCACCTGACAGTGATCGACCGCGACAGCGGCAAGGCCCTGACCCAGTATCGCCAGGGCCCGCAGCGCTGGGTGGCCGGGCAACAGGGCCACCGCTACAGCGTGCGCCTGCGCAACGGCAGCGCCGAACGCGTGCTGGTGGTGCTCTCGGTGGATGGGCTCAATGCCATCAGCGGCGAAGTGGCCGCACCCGGCCAGACCGGCTACGTCCTCAACCCCTGGCAGACCACCGACATCCATGGCTGGCGCAAGTCCTCGGACGAGGTCGCCCAGTTCGTGTTCACCGATCCGGATCGCAGCTATGCGGGCCGCACCGGGCGCCCGGACAACATCGGCGTGATCGGCGTGGCGGTGTTCCACGAGGCCGGGCGCGTCTCCGTGGCCGTCGCGCCGGCGGCCGCGGACTCTGCCGATGCCAAGGCCCGCCCGCAGGCGCGCTCCTCTTCGCTGGAGAGTGTCCGTGTCACCGGTTCCGCCGCCCCCGCCCCGCAGCTGGGCACCGGGCATGGCGAGCGTGAGACATCGCGCGTGCGCAACACCTCCTTCGAACGCGACACCCCGTACCCGGCGCAGCAGGTGCAGGTCCGCTATGACAGCGAGCGCAATCTGATCGCGCGCGGGATCATTCCGCGGCCGCCGGCGCCCGCCCGCAATGAACCGCAGGCGTTCCCCAACCGCTACGTGCCCGACCCGCCGCCGCTGCGCGGCGAGCATTGAGCGCCGCCGATACCGGGCAGGACACATGAAAAAACGGGCCGCTCTCGCGGCCCGTTCCGGTTTCAACCCCCGACGGCTGATCCGTCGTACTGGATCACCACTCAGTGGTAATCCGGATAATCCTTGCGCATGGCCGCTTCGAAGTCGCGGACTTCGGTTTCAGCACGGTCACGTGCCCAGCCATAGCGTTCCTGCAGGCGCCCTGCCAAGTACTCGGCATTGCCTTCAGCCACCTTGAAATCGTCGTCGGTCAGGTCGCCCCACTTGGCCTGCGCCTTGCCCTTGAGCTGCGTCCACTTGCCGGAAATGATGTCTTTGTTCATGGGTTCGCATCCTTGATTGCAACGGCCATCTCGCCGTGGGACCAGAATGCGGCAGTGCACGTTGGCATACGGTCAACCAGCGATGAAACACGCGCTCACGAGCTTGAATGGATTCACTACAGCATGGAGCCACACGGTGATCGCGCGGTTATCTCGCGCGCATGAAAAAGGCCGGGAATCCCCGGCCTTTTCCGTTGACTGCTGATCCGCGGATCAGTTGCCCTTGGCAGCGTCTTCGACCGTTTCACCGGCCTTCTGCACATCCTTGCCGGCACCAGCAACGGTGTTGCAGCCGGACAGCATGGCGACCGAGAACATCGACAACAGCATCAGTGCGATAACACGCTTCATAGGGTTCTCCTGGTTGATCAAATTCACTACCGGTATCCGGTCCCGCCTGTCAGATGAGCACGCCAGCGCAACTCCTCTTCCTGACCTGCAGCGCCGCAGGTTCAACCACACGGCGCCGCGTGACGTGCAATCTGGCTGGAGAGGCGTGCAGCGGATGTGAATGCAGGAAAGCACGGTTCAGCCAGGCGCTCTCAATCGCGCATCAGGGTCGATTTCCCGAACAGGCTTTCGACCAGATCGACGGCCAGTTCTGCGGTCGCATTGCGGTTGTCCAGCAGCGGATTCAGCTCGACGATGTCCAGCGAGCCCATGCGTCCGGTGTCGGCGATCATCTCCATCACCAGCTGCGCTTCGCGGTAATTGACCCCGCCCGGCACCGTGGTGCCGACGCCGGGTGCAATGCTCGGATCCAGGAAATCCACGTCGAAGCTGACGTGCAGGTGCGTGTTGGCGTCGATGCCGGCCAGCGCTGCCTCCATCGTGCGCTTCATGCCGGCTTCGTCGATATAGCGCATGTCGTAGACATCCACCTGGTGCTGCTTGATCAGGCGCTTTTCTTCCTGGTCCACCGAGCGGATGCCGATCTGGTGCACCTGCTGCGGACGGATCGCGGGCGCATCGCCACCCAGCCGGGTCAACGCATCCGGGCCCAGCCCGCACAGGCAGGCCACCGGCATGCCGTGGACGTTGCCCGACGGCGTCACCTCGCTGGTGTTGAAATCCGAATGCGCATCCAGCCAGAGCACGCGCAGGTCCTTGCCCTGTTCGCGGCACCAGCGCGCGACCGCGGTGATCGAACCGATCCCGAGGCAGTGGTCACCCCCAAGCATGATCGGCATGCGCCCGGCCTGCAGCTCGGCGTAGGTCGCGTCCATCAGTGCGCGGTTCCAGGCCACTACCTCGTCCAGATGGCGGTAGCCCTGCACCGGTGCCGTCCACGGGTTGCGTGGACCGTCCAGGTTGCCGAGGTCGCGCACGTCCACGCCGCGCGCGGTGAGCGCATCACCCAGGCCGGCGATGCGCAGGGCGTCCGGTCCCAGACCCGCACCACGGTGGCCCGCACCAACATCGGTGGGCACACCAATCAGGGAAACCGGGGAATACATCGCCATCGCTGTTGCCTCCATTGCAAAGAGGACCAGCATAGCCAGCGCGGGGGGATAGGACTCGCGGCGCTGCAGCAGTCGTTGCCGACCTGGGATCAAATGGTGCCGGCACCCGGATTCGAACTGGGGACCTACCGCTTACAAGGCGGTTGCTCTACCAACTGAGCTATGCCGGCATGGGCATCGCGGCGGGATGACCCGTCGCGGAGCCGGGATTCTAGCGCAAGCGCGCGCATTCCAGCGAGCGGTGCTGGGCCGCGCCGCTGCGCTGGCGGGCCACGGCGGCGTCGGCACCCTCGGCGAGGGTCGCATCCAGCCACCACTGCGCGCTCCCGTCGCCTCCGCTGGCGACCATGGTCGCCTTGAAACCGGCGGCGCTCAGGGCGGCCAGGCGGCGATCCGCGCCCTCCCGGTTGCGGTATTGGCCCAGCGCGATGGCGTTGGTGTCCTCGCCCTGAGCAATGATGTAGTAGTCGCTCACACCGGCCGCGACGATGCGCTTGACCGTGGCCTGCGCCTCCTCACGGCTGGCGGCGGGCGGCAGCAGCACGCGGTAGCGGGTGGCGCCGGCATCGGCGACCTCACGCAGCTTGGCCCCACGCAGGGCACTCCCGGCGCGCGACTGGGCGGCCTGGGCGGCAGCGCGGTCAGCAAAGGGCCCCAGGCTCACGCACTGGGCGGGTGCGGGTACCGCGGCCGGTGCGGGTGCGGCGGCCACAGGAGTGGGCGCAGGCACGCTGGCGGCCGGTGTTGGCGCAGGCGTGTCGGCCACGGCGCTAGGCGGCGCGGCGGTGGACACGGGCGGCTGGGCCACGGGCGCGGTGGCGGGCGTGACGTCCTGCAGCGCTGACGCGGCATCCGGGGAGGCCGCGCTGGCCGGCGTCGCCTGCGTGGTCGGCAGCACTTCCAACTGGGCCACACCGGCCGACGAGGCCGGCGGTGCGCTGACCGGCTCGCCGCGCAGCACCCACCACAGCGCAACACCAATGTTGAGGATGACCAGGACGACGATCAGGGCACGGGTAAGCATCGGCTGATCCTAGCCTGCCGACGGCGGTTGATGCACGGCCCAACGGGCCAGCCCATCGAGCACCAGTGCGGGCTGGAATTCAGCATCGCCGAGCAGCGGCAGCAACGCCGGCGCGCCGCCGCCGTGCACCAGCAGGTGCGGCAATACGCCGAGCCGTTGCCCGCCCTGCACCCGGCTGCGTTCGATCAGCGCCACCGCCGCCCCATCGCAGCCGGACGCCAGTGCATCGGCGGTGTCATTGGCGAACTCGCTGTAGTCGCCGCCTGCCGCCGGCAACTGCACGGCGCGTGCATGCAAGGCTTCGCGCATGGTGGTGGGCGAGGCCGAAATCCGCCCGCCATGATGCTGGCCGTTGGCATCCAGCAGGTCGATGGTCAGCGCGGTGCCCACGCCGGCAATCAGCACGGCCTGGCCACGCGCGGCCACGGCCAGCAGCGCCAGATAGCGGTCCACGCCGAAGCGGGTGGGATCGGCATAGGCGATCCGCACACCGGCGTAGTCGGCTTCGGTGCGCGCCACGCGGACATGGCGGAAGCGGGCCTGCAGCACATCCAGCATGGCGGCGGTCAGCGAGGGCGCTGCGACGCTGGCAACGTAGGCGGTGTCGCCCGACGGCAGCGCATCCAGCGCCGCGGCCGGCATCGCCTCGGCACCATGCGGCCACGCCTGCACGTCGCCCGCGCGCATGCCCTGCAACGGCGCGAATTTGAAGCGCGAATTGCCCAGATCAAACAACCAGTCGCTCATTGCGCCCTCACGCTGACTTCGCCCGCATGGAAAACCCGTTCGCTGCCGTCGATGCGCACGCGCAGCGCTCCGTCATCGGCCAGCCCCAGCGCCGTGCCGGCAAACAGCACGCCGCCCTCTTCCACCTGCACCTCGCGCCCGGCCAGGCTGTCCAACGCGGCATAGCGGGCGAGGAACGGCGCCAGGCCGTCCTGCTCGAACGCGTCCAGTGCCGGCAGAAGGGCGGCGAGGATGTGCGCGACCACGGCGTTGCGCGAGGTCTGTGCGCCGGAGAGCGTGTCCAGATCGGTCCAGGGCTGGGTGATCTCCGCCGCGAACGCAGCGGGCATGCGGACGTTGACGCCCAGGCCGATCACCGCGCGCGCCGGGCCGGCGAATTCACCGCCGCCTTCGATCAGCAGACCACCGAGCTTGTGCCCATCGACGATGAGATCGTTCGGCCACTTCAGCGCCACACCGGGGTAGCCGGCCTCGCGCAGCGCCTCGGCCACCGCAACCCCGGCAACCAGGCTCAGCCCGCCCAGGCGCGAGAGACCACCGGCAAACCCGCGCAGCACCGAAAGGTAGATATGCGCCGCCAGCGGCGAGGCCCAGACCCGCCCGCGGCGACCGCGGCCACGGGTCTGGCGCTCGGCAAGCAGGGCCATCGCCCCGCGCTCCGGCGCGCTGCAGCGCAGCAATTCACTGTTCGTTGACGCGACCGACCAGGCCACCTGCAGGGCGCTCAGCTGCCCGCTCACGGCGGCCGGCAGCGCGGCCTGGATCGCCTCGGCGTCCAGCAGATCCAGCGGCTGCTGCAACTGGTAGCCGTCACCGGCGCGGCCGTCGATATCGACGCCTGCCGCCCTAAGTCCTTGAATCCGCTTCCAAATCGCGGCGCGGGTCTGGCCCAGCTCGCGCGCCAGCGCGTCGCCGGACAGGCGCCCGGCGCCCAGTTTGGCCAGCAGTTGGCGGTCGTCCACGGCAGCTTCCATCGGGTAAACAGGAAAAGTATGCGGGAAAGCCGCCGCCAGCGCCCGCCGGGGGCCTTCCAATCCCCCGGCCGAATCGGGCTAGAATCGAGAACTTGACCCGCCGCTGGATGTTGACGATGCGCCCGTTCGCCCATTGCCTGCTCCTCCTGATGGCCCCGCTGGCCGCGCACGCTTCCGATGCGCTCACCACGGCGGGCCGCGGCGCGTGTGTCTACTCGGCCAACGAGAACGAGCGCAGCGCACCGGCATCTGCTTCGGCGGCTGCGGCACCGGCCACGGTGAAGCCCAGCGCCAGCAGCGGTACCAGCACCGGCGGTGGCGGCGATGACGACGTGCTGCCGCGCCTGCGCGCACCGAAGTGGCACAGCTTCCTGCCGGGTATGTTCCGCTGATCGAACGACTGTTGGGCTGGCTGCGCCGCACGCCACGCGAGATCGACCCTACCCTCTGGGACACCACCTGCCGCCGCGCCGCTTGGCTGCAGCAGCTGGATCCTGCCCGCCGCGAACGCCTGCGCGCGCTTGCCGCCCGCTTCCTGAACGAGAAAACCATCAGCCCGGCCGCCGAGCTGCAGCTGGAGGACGCCGATGGCGTGTTGCTGGCCGCGTTGTGCTGCCTGCCGCTGCTGGAACTGGGCGAGATCGGCCTGCGTGGCTGGTCGCAGCTGATCGTGTATCCCGAGGCGTTCCGCGTGCACCGCAGCCAGGTGGATGCGGCCGGCGTGCTGCACGAATGGGACGATGCGCTGATCGGCGAATCCTGGGACAGCGGCCCGCTGATTCTGTCGTGGGCCGATGTCCAAGCCGACATCGCCGATCCGGAGGCCGGGTTCTGCGTGGCCGTGCATGAAATGGCGCACAAGATCGATGCGCTGGACGGGGCGATCGACGGCACGCCGCCCTTGCCGCGCGCGTGGCAGAAACAATGGGCGGCGGATTTCCAGCAGGCCTATGACGCGTTCTGCGCCGAGGTGGACCAAGGCCGCGAGACGTTGATCGATCCGTACGCCTCCGAGGCGCCAGAGGAGTTTTTTGCCGTGGTCAGCGAGTACCACTTCTCCGCACCGGCACTGCTCGCGCGCGAGATGCCGGCGGTGGCCGCGCATCTCCAGCGGTTCTATGGTCCGTCACCGCTGATGCGGTGATGCGTTACGGTCCCGGCGGCAACTTCACTTCGAAGCGGGCACCACCCAGCTCCGGCGAACGCTTCACCTGCAGCTCGCCGCGGTAGTCCTTGATCAGGTCCTGCACGATCGACAGGCCGATGCCGTGACCCTGCACGCGCTCATCGCCACGTACGCCACGCTGAAGCACCTTGGCGATGTCTTCCGGTGCGATGCCCGGGCCGTCGTCATCCACCGACAGCACCAGGCCCGCGCGACGCGCACCGGGGGCCGGCAACGGATGCGCGGTGAGCAGCACGCGACGCTTGGCCCACTTGAAGGCGTTCTCCAGCAGGTTGCCGAGCAGTTCCTGCAGATCGCCAGGCTCACCGTGGAAACGCGCGGCCGGGTCGATATCGAATTCACACAGCACGCCCTTGGAAGCGTAGACCTTCTCCAGGCCCCGCACGATTTCTTCGGCGTTGGATTCGATCGGCAACGGGGCGGAGAACAGCTTGTGCCCCGAAGAAGCCGCGCGCGCCAGCTGGTAGGACACCAGGTTGTTCATGCGCCGCAGCTGCACGTCGAACTCTTCTCGCAGATCCTCATCGCGAGCGCCGCTGTCGAGCTGCGTGCGCAACACCGCCAGCGGTGTTTTCAGGCTGTGCGCGAGATCGGCCAGGGTGTTGCGCTGGCGTTCGAGGTTCTCTCGCTCGCTCTCGATGAAGGCGTTGATGCTGTCGGTCAGCGGCTCCAGCTCGCGCGGATGGCGTTCGCTCATGCGCTCGGTTTCACCGCGCTGGACCTTGGTCAGCTCATTGATCACGCGCCGCATCGGGCGCAGGCTCCACTGCAGAATGACCGTCTGCAGCAGCAGCAGGATCAGACCGATGCCGCCGAGGTAGAACCACACGCGCCCGCGGAATACGCGCAGCTGTGCGCCGAGCGCGCGCGAGTCTTCGAGCACGTAGATCGTGTACGGGAACTCGGTGGCCGGGTCGGCGTCGGCATCCCAGACCAGGCCCATGCCATAGCGGTAGGCCGAGCCCTCACTGCCGTCGATCTGGATCATCGGCAACGGCCCTTCGAAGACTTCCTGGCGCGGGGCCAGCATGCCACCGCCCACGGTGGGCAGCATCGGGCCTTCGGCAGACATGGAGTTTCCCTTGCCGTCCGGCATCACGACCTGCAGATAAAGGCCACTGCCCGGGACGTCAAAACGCGGATCCGGTGGCTGCTCGCGGATGTACAGCGAGCGGTCGCGGGTGAAGTCGATGCCGGCCGCGTAGGCCGTGGCGTAATTCTTCAACCGCTCGCGCAGATTGGCCTTCGCGGTATCGGCGAAGGCCGCGTCCAGCGCGTAGCCGGCCAGGGCCAGGAAGGCCACCAGGCCCACCGAGGCGGCCAACAGCTGGCGCGCCTGCAGTGAGCGCGGCCGCCAGCGTTTAAAGAACCACAGACGGCCGGACATCATCTATCGCCAGCCGCAGCTCAGCCTTCGTTGCGCGGAATGGCGAAACGGTAACCGCGGCCACGCACGGTCTCGATCGGCTTGAGTTCGCCGTCGGCATCGAGCTTCTTGCGCAGGCGGCCGATGAAGACCTCCAGCACGTTGGAGTCGCGGTCGAAGTCTTGCTGATAGATGTGTTCGGTGAGGTCGGCCTTGGAGACCAGTTCACCGGCATGCATCATCAGGTACTCCAGCACCTTGTACTCGTAGCTGGTGAGATCCACGTTGCTGCCGTTGACGCTGACCGTCTGCGCGGCGAGATCCAGCGCGACCGGGCCGCACTCCAGCGTCGGCTTGCTCCAGCCGGCGGCACGGCGCAGCAGCGCATTGACGCGGGCCAGCAGCTCTTCCACATGGAACGGCTTGACGAGGTAATCGTCGGCGCCCTGCTTGAGGCCCTCGACCTTGTCCTGCCAGCTCGAACGCGCGGTCAGGATCAGCACCGGGAATTTCTTGCCCTCGTCGCGCAGGGCCTTGATCAGCTCCATGCCCGACATCTTGGGCAGGCCAAGATCGATGATGCCGACGTCGAACGGAACCTCGCGGCCCATGTACAGACCTTCCTCACCGTCCTGCGCAGCATCGACGGCAAAGCCTTCGCGCTTGAGCCGGGCTGCCAGTGTTTCCCGCAGCGGGGCTTCGTCTTCGACCAGAAGGATACGCATGAACTCTCCCTAGTGTCCTGGGTATGGCCCCTTGGGGCCAGTGGGTAATGCAGATGACTGCGGACAACTATCCCTGTTCAGGGGTTATCGCCGCGTAGTGATGACATATCCGAGCGCGGCGTGCGGGGCTGTGAACGCGATGTCGCCGGATCGTCCATATAGCGGACGCGACCGCGATCATCCATGTACTTCACCCGGTTGATGTCGCGCCCATCGAAGGGCACGCGCTCGGCACCGAGGATGTGTCCACCGGTAGTACGTTGCACCCGACGCACGGCATCGGACAGCGAGCGCTCCTGTGGACCGCCGCGTTCGGCCGTACGCATCATCTCGGCACGGGCCGCTTCCGGCGGCGGCATCTGCGCCCACGCACTGGTGGAGGCAGCTGCGCCCGTCGCCAGAAGGGCGAAGGCGGCAATGCGGCGGTGGCGGGTCACGGAGAACATCGGTCTGATCCTAGCGGAGCGCGGCTAAACGTTCAAAAGTTGTGAATCGGCAACCGCCAGCCTGGGCCGGCGCTTTACGAATCTTTAGCGAATTCTTGGTTTTAGCCAGTGAATCCGGTCTGAACTTTTCCGCCTGCCTCCCCGCTTTGTTCATCTAAGTGAACATTGGCGGCTAAACCGGAATGCTTGTCAAGCTGACAAGGTGACGCGCCTCACGCCGCGACGCGCTCCGCCTGGGCACGGGTCACCGCCAGCGCCTGCTCGATCAGGCTCCAATCGGCGCCGACCCGGTGCGAGCCTTCGCTCAGGATTTGCCGGAAGGCACGGCCGCCCGGCTGGCCATGGAACAGGCCCAGCAGGTGGCGGGTGATGTGCTTGAGCGCCAGCCCCCGGGCCAGCTGGGCCTCGACATAGGGCTGCATGGCGCGCAGCAGTGCCTCGCGCGATTGCAGTGGGGCACCGGTCTGGGCGGCCTCCAGCTGATGCAGCACGTAGGGGTCGTGGTAGGCGGCACGGCCCAGCATCACCCCATCCAGCGCCGGCAACTGGGCCTGCGCGGCCTCGACCGTGGCCAGGCCGCCGTTGAGGACGATCTGCAGCTGCGGACGGTCGGCCTTGAGACGGTGCGCCCAGTCGTAACGCAGCGGGGGCACTTCGCGGTTTTCCTTCGGCGAGAGGCCCTTCAGCCACGCGTTGCGGGCATGCACCACGAACATCGCGCTGCCGGCATTGGCCGATTGATCGACGAAGTTCACGAATTTTTCGTAGTCGTTGTCGTCATCCACGCCCAGTCGGCATTTGACCGTGACCGGGATGTCCACCGCCGCGACCATCGCACCCACGCACTCGGCCACCAGGGCCGGTTCGCGCATCAGGCAGGCGCCGAAGCGCCCGGCCTGCACGCGGTCGGACGGGCAGCCGCAGTTGAGGTTGACCTCGTCGTAGCCCCATTCCTGCGCGATACGGGCGGCCTGGGCCAGCAGGGCCGGATCGCTGCCACCGAGCTGCAGGGCCAGCGGATGCTCGCTGCCGTCAAAGCCCAGCAGGCGCTCACGGTCGCCGTGGATCACCGCGTTGGCGTGCACCATCTCGGTGTACAGCCGTGCGCCCGGCGCCAACAACCGGTGGAAATACCGGCAATGGCGGTCCGTCCAGTCCATCATCGGGGCGACGGACAGGCGCAGGGAGGCGGCGTAACGCGCGGCGGCGTCGGTGGCGGGCTGGGTCATGGGGCGCGGGGCTATCTGGATTCACTGGCATTGCCAGCGCAATCAATAGTTTACCCACTTCCCATGAACACTGCCCGAGAGCCGCTGCGGGCGCCAATGCGCACTGGCAGTACACGCCTGCAACGACGGCAGTAGACAATGCAGCTCTGCACGTCCCTCCCAGGCATCCATGCCCGCACTCCGCCTGCCCAGCTTCGACCCCACCACCGAACAAGGCGTCCTGCGCCTGTCGATCGCCGCATCGCTGGCGATGGCCGCCGCGGCCGTGGCGTTCGGCCTGCTGGCCAACTCCTCGCTGATCATCTTCGACGGCATCTACGGCCTGATCGACGTGGTGATGACCTGGCTATCGTTGTTGGTGGTGCGCCTGATCAGTCTCTCGACTCACGTGGATACCCTGCAATCGCGCTTGAACCAGCGCTTCACCATGGGCTTCTGGCATCTGGAACCGATCGTGCTCGGGGTCAGCGGCACGTTGATGATCGGCGCGGCGCTGTATGCCGCGGTCAATGCGGTGGATGCACTGATGTCCGGCGGGCGCGAGATCGCGCTCGGGCCGGCGATCCTGTTCGCGGTGATCTCAATCGTGGCCGAAACCGGCCTGGCGCTGTTCGTACGCCGGGCGAACCGGTCGATCGGCTCGGACTTCATCGCACTCGATGCGAAGAACTGGGTGGTCGCGGCGAGCATGTCAGCCGCCTATCTGGTCGCCTTCCTCGGCGGCTATGTACTGGGCGGCACGCAGTGGGCGTGGCTGGTGCCCTACATCGATCCGGCGATCCTGCTGGTGGTCTGCCTGTTCGTGGTGGTGGCCCCCATGGGTACGGTACGCCAGGCGCTGTCGGACATTCTGCTGATCACCCCGCTGGATCTGCAGACCCATGTGGACGAGGTCGCGCGCGACATCGTGGCCAGGCACGGCTTCCTGGAATTCCGCAGCTACGTGGCCAAGGTCGGGCGCGGTGAGCAGATCGAGCTGTTCTTCGTGGTGCGCGCCGATGATCCACCGCGGGCGCTGATCGAGTGGGATCGGTTGCGCGATGAGATCGGCGAGGCGCTGGGTGAGGAGTCGCCGGATCGGTGGCTGACGATCCTGTTCACGACGGATCGGGAGTGGGCGATCTGAGCGATGCCGGATCGTCAACCGGTGAGCACTGCGAGTGTAAGAAAGGCAAGCACCTGTGTTACGAGAAGGATGCGGAGGATCGCCGCGTCACGGCGCATGTCACCCAGTTCCTTCAAGGGCGCGCTCTTTTCCAGGCCGAGAATGATCCAGAGATGCGTCACCTGCCCCTGCACTCCAAAGGTTTCGGGACAGCCCAGCCGCTTCCACATGTCTGGATGCCGGCGTCTGAACGTGCGCACGAAGCGATAGAACAACCCCAGGTAGATGGAGACGGAAGCGACTGCCACCACGGCAACAACGTTGAACATCATTGAGTTTTCCAAGGTCATGCGCGCTCGGGAGATTCCATGGGGTTGAGCATGTTCTTCCACTGCCGCGGCGACTGCCCGGTCTGCGCCTTGAACGCGCGCGACAATGCGGCTTCGCTACCGTAACCCACATCGACGGCGATGCGCTTGAGCGGATGGCCGCGGCGCAGCGCCTGCTGCACCAGGCGGGTGCGCCAGCCCTGCAGGTAATGACCGGGCGTACTGCCGATGGTGTCGCGGAAGCTGTCGGCGAAGGCGCTGCGTGACATGCCGGCGCGCTGCGCAAGCGACTCCAGCGTCCACTCGTCGGCGGGCGCTTCATGCATCGCCACCAGCGCGTGACGCAGGCGCGGATGGGCCATGCCGGCGAGCAGGCCGACGCGGATCTGACCGCTTTCCATCAGCGCGCGCAGGATCTGGATGAGCACGACTTCAAACAGACGATCCAGCAGCGCCTGGCGGCCGCAGCGCTGCGCGAAGGCTTCTTCGAACAGCAGTGACAGCACCGGCTGGCCGCCGTACAAGCCCTCCAGCGGCAGGCACACGATCGGCGGCAGCGCAGCGGCGACCGGGTTGTTGGCGCCCCCTTCGAACTGCAGGTTGGCGCACGCGAAATCCGCGCCCCGCGTGGCATCGGTGACGAAGCGGTGCGCGAGCGGGCGCGGGTACAGCAGCACGCTGGGCGTGGTGATCTGCAGCGTGCTGCCATCCGGGTGCTCGACGCGTACATGGCCCTCGCGGATCAGATGCAGTTGACCACGCTCGCCATCGCCGGGCAGATCGTTGATGCCGCACAGCGCGCCCGCGTGGAAGACCTCGGCAGACACCGCGAAACGGTCCAGCAGGGATTGCAGTCGGTCGACCATGGCGGACTCCAGATCAAGTTTTCTGGACGAAATGTTGCCACAAGTACGATGCGGGCGCGCACAGTACACCTGCCATCTGGCCCACCCTTTTCACTCCGCAGGAGATTCCCATGTCCATTGCCAACGTTCTGTATACCGCCCAGGCCACTGCCAACGGCGGCCGCGACGGCCGCGCCGTCTCTTCCGACAACGTGCTGGACATCCAGCTCTCCACCCCGCGCGAGCTGGGCGGTGCGGGCGGCCCGGGCACCAACCCGGAGCAGCTGTTCGCCGCGGGCTACTCGGCCTGCTTCCTGGGCGCGCTGAA
This sequence comes from Stenotrophomonas sp. TWI587, assembly GCF_039674145.1. NCBI lineage: Bacteria > Pseudomonadati > Pseudomonadota > Gammaproteobacteria > Lysobacterales > Lysobacteraceae > Stenotrophomonas > Stenotrophomonas sp. TWI587. The sequence goes on from NZ_JBDJMW010000004.1 coordinate 100,361, forward strand.
GTACGTGGCCGGCCAGGCCAAGGTCGCCCTGCCGGCCGAGACCGCGATCACCGGCAAGGTCGGCATCGGCCAGATCCCGACCGGTTTCGGCATCGAAGTCGCGCTGGAGATCTCGGTCCCGGGCCTGCCGCGCGAGCAGGTCGAAGCGCTGGTGCAGAAGGCGCACATCGTGTGCCCGTACTCGAACGCGACCCGCGGCAACATCGACGTGACGCTGACGGTGGTCTGAAAAAAAATGGGCGGCTGCCGGACTTGATCGTCTGGCAACCGCCCATCCCACCGCGGTGGATCCCGTGGGCGTGCCCACGGGATGCATCTTGTTCCCTTACTTGTCGTGCGTGATCAGCTGCACCACGCTGGAGAAATCCAGCTTGCCGCGACCGGCCTGGTGATTCATCGAATACAGGTTGCGGGCCAGCTCGCCCAGCGGGATCGAGGCGCCGACACTCATCGCTGCTTCCACTGCCAGGCCCATGTCCTTGAGCATCAGGTCGCTGCCGAAACCGCCGCTGTAGCCGCGCGAGGCCGGGGCGTTTTCCAGCACGCCGGGCCACGGGTTGCACACTTCGGTGGCCCAGCTGCGGCCGGTGCTGACCGCCATCATCTGCGAGAGCACCTTCGGGTCCAGCCCGTGTGCGACGCCCAGCGCGATCGATTCACCGGTCACCGCCATGATCACGCCCAGCGCCATGTTGTTGCACAGCTTGGCGACCTGGCCAGCACCGCTGGCACCAACGTGGAAGATGTTCTTGCCCATCGCCTGCAGCAGCGGGCGCGCACGCTCCAGTGCCTCGGCTTCGCCACCGACGATGAAGGTCAGCGTGCCGGCCTGTGCACCCGCGGTGCCGCCGGAGACCGGCGCATCCAGCATCTGCAGGCCGCGTGCGGCCGCCGCTTCAGCGACCTTGCGGGCGGTGGCCGGGGCGATGGTGCTGCAATCGATGATGAGCGCGCCGCCCGGGATGTCGCCGAGCAGGCCGTCATCACCCAGGTACACGCCTTCCACGTGGCGGCTGGCCGGCAGCATCGAAATGACGATCTCGGCCCCGGTCAGCGTATCCAGCGCCGAGCTGGCGGCGGTGGCGCCGGCATCGACGGCGGCCTGCACAGCGGCGGGCACCAGATCGAACACGCGCACGGCGTGACCAGCCTTGGCCAGGTTGGCGGCCATCGGGCCACCCATGTTGCCCAACCCGATGAATGCAATACGGCTCATGCGTGGCTCCTTTCAGGGACGGTGGCACCGAGGTCGGCCAGCGGATGCGCGGCATCGGACCACGGCGAAACGAAGAAGGTGCGGGCCCACTCGGTTGTGGCGTCCGCCAGGGTGCGCGGCTGCCACTGCGGGTTGCGGTCCTTGTCGATCAGCAACGCGCGGATGCCTTCGGCGAAGTCACCATGGGCGGCCGCGTGCAGGGCTGCGATGTATTCGATGCGGTAGACCTCGGCCAACGAGGCGCCCTCGGCCAGGTGCTGCAGCTCGAACGCGAGCCGGGCCGAGCCGGGTGCACCAGCGGCGAGTGTGGCCTGCGCGGTCTTCAGCCAGGCATCCTCGGTCTCCAGGGCAAGGATGGCCTCGACGATGGCGCCGACGTCGTCACCGGCGCACAGCGCATCCACGGTGGCGGCATTGCGCAGCAGCGGACCGGTGGCCGCATCGCTGGCGTGCTGCTGCAGCAGCGCGGTCAGTTGTTCGTGGTTGCGCTTGGCCTCGCGGCTCCAGTGCACGTCCGCCAGCGCGTTGAACACGGTCTCGCGCTGTGCCTCGGCGATGTGGATATCGGCCAGGCCGGCGTAGATCGCATCGCCGGCGTTGAGCGGTGCACCGGTCAGGGCCAGGAACAGGCCGCCGTGGCCGGGCACGCGCGGCAGCAGCCAGCTGCCGCCCACGTCCGGGAACAGGCCGACGGTGATTTCCGGGAACGCCAGCTTGGAGCGCTCGCTGACCACACGGTGGCTGGCGCCGGACATCAGGCCGATACCACCGCCCATGACGATGCCATGGCCCCAGCACAGGATCGGCTTGGGATAGGTGTGGATCGCGTAGTCGACGCGGTACTCCACGTCGAAGAATTCAGCGGCGTAGGCGTTGTCGCGGATGTCGGTCTTTCCGCTCTCGCGGTAGTCGACCATGCTGCGGTACAGGCTGTGCAGGTCGCCGCCGGCGCAGAAGGCTTTTTCGCCCGCGCCCTGCAGCACGACCAGCGCAATGCCGTCATCAACGGCCCAGGCCTCCAGCCGCTCGCGCAGCAGGTGCGCCATCGGAAGCGAGAACCCGTTGAGGGTGCGCGCTGCGTTGAGCGTGGCGATGCCGATGCGCGTGCCATTGGCGGCGGCGCGCTCTTCGAACAGCACCGGTGCCTCGTCGCTGGCGACGGCGGTGCTCATGCGTTCTTCCACTGTGCGGCGCGCTTTTCCAGGAAGGCGTTCACGCCTTCGGCCTGGTCGGCGCTGTCGAACAGATCGACGAAGGCCTCGCGCTCGGCCACCAGCGCCGAGGCGTGGGTACCGGTACGGGTGGCCTGCACCAGCGTCTTGCACGCGGCGATGCTGGTCGGGCTCTGCTTGCCCGCCTTGTGCGCCCATGCCAGGGCCAGCGCCTTGGCTTCACCCTTGCCGACCTTCTGTTCGACCAGGCCGATACGCAGTGCAGTGTCCGCATCGATGCGCTCGCCGAGCAGGATCATGCGCTTGGCCCAGCCTTCGCCGACCAGACGCGGCAGGTTCTGGGTGCCACCGGCGCATGGCAGCAGGCCGACGGTGGCCTCCGGCAGCGCCACCTGGGCGTGTTCTTCGATGATGCGCAGGTCGCAGGCCAGCGCGCATTCCAGACCGCCGCCCATCGCGTAGCCGTTGATCGCGGCGATGGACACGCCACGGAACCCGGACAGCGCTTCAAAGGCTTCGCCGAAGCGACGTGCGGCTTCGCGGGCGGCCGCCTTGTCGCCGGAGGCGAACTGCTTGAGGTCGGCACCGGCGGAGAAGAACTTCTCGCCATCGCCGGTGATCACCAACGCGTAGATATCGCGGTCTGCGTTGAGCGCGCCGACCAGATCGCGCAGCGCGGACAGGCTGTGCACGGTCCAGGTATGCGCCGGCGGGTTGTTGAGGGTGATGACCGCGACGTGGCCATCGGCCTCGACCTTCAGGCCGACATGATCATGCTGGCGCCACTCCATCATCGCAGTTCCTCTTCAGTGTTGAGCAGGTGGCGGGCCACGATCACACGCATGATCTCGTTGGTGCCCTCCAGGATCTGGTGCACGCGCGAATCGCGCAGCAGCCGTTCAATCGGGTATTCACGGATGTAGCCGTAGCCGCCGTGGATCTGCAGCGCGTCGTTGCAGATGTTGAAGCCGGCATCGGTGGCGAAGCGCTTGGCCATCGCGCACCACACGTTGGCATCGCTGGCACCGGCATCGAGCTTGCGCGCGGCGGTGTGCACCATCTGCCGTGCGGCGACCAGCTGGGTGGCCATGTCGGCCAGCTTGAACTGCAGCGCCTGGAACTCGGACAGCGCCTTGCCGAACTGACGGCGCTCGCCCATGTAGCGGCGGGCGGCATCCAGTGCGCCCTGGGCAGCGCCGAGAGAACAGGCGGCGATGTTGATGCGGCCGCCGTCCAAACCCTTCATGGCCAGCTTGAAACCACTGCCTTCCTCGCCGAGCAGATGGCTGACCGGCACGCGCACGTTCTCGAACGCGATGCCGCGGGTCGGCTGGCTGTTCCAGCCCATCTTCTCTTCCTTGCGGCCGTAGCTGATGCCCGGCAGATCGGCCGGTACCGCGATCGCGCTGATGCCACCCGCGCCTGGACCGCCCGTACGCGCCATCACCACCAGCAGCTCGGTGGCACCGGCGCCGGAGATGAAGGCCTTGGAGCCGTTCAATACGTAGTGATCACCGTCACGCACCGCGCTGGTTTTCAGCGAGGCTGCGTCCGAGCCGGCACCCGGCTCGGTCAGGCAGTACGAGGCCAACTTGGTACCGGACGAGAGGTCTGCACCCCATTCGGCACGAAGACTCTCCTGGCCCCACTTGGCCACCATCCACGACGCCATGTTGTGGATGCTGACATAGGCCGCCGTGGACGGATCCACATTGGCGAGCTCCTCGATGACGACGGCGGCGTCCAGACGGCTCAAGCCGCTGCCGCCGACCTCGGGGTCCATGTACAACCCACAGAACCCGAGTTCCCCTGCCTTGGCGATCGCCTCGCGCGGAAAGATGCCCTCCGCATCCCATCGCGCGGCGTGCGGCGCCAGTTCGGCCTGGGCGAAGTCACGCGCTGCCTCTCTATAGGCCTGCTGCGCTTCGTCGAGTTCCGTCGTCATCGAGTGGCTCATGGTCGAACTCCGTTGTTGCTGTTGCTTACTTCAGGCTGATGGTGGTGTTGACGCCATGACCCAGCGTCTCGTCATCGAACCAGCGCGAGGTGATCGTCTTGGTCTGGGTGTAGAACATCACCACCTGCTTGCCGTAGGGGCCCAGGTCACCGAGCTTGGAGGCACGCGAGCCGGTGAACGAGAACAGCGGCACCGGCACCGGGATCGGCACGTTGATGCCGACCTGGCCGACGTCGATGTCTTCCTGGAACTTGCGGGCGGCCGCACCGGACTGGGTGAACAGCGCGGTGCCGTTGCCGTTCGGGTTGGCGTTGATCAGTTCGATGGCGTCTTCCAGCGTGTCCGCTTCCAGGATGACCAGCACCGGCCCGAAGATTTCTTCGTCGTACACGCGCATGCCCGGCTTGACACCGGCGAAGATGGTCGGGCCAACGAAGTTGCCCTTCTCGAAACCATCGACCTGCGGGTTGCGGCCGTCGAGCACCAGCTTGGCGCCCTGCTCCACGCCCGAGGCGATCAGGCCTTCGACACGCTCACGCGCGGCGCAGGAGATGACCGGGCCGACATCGGTACCGGCGACGCTGCCACCGCTCACCTTCAGCGTCTTGGCCTTGGCCACCAGGTCCGGCACCCACTCGCGTGCTTCGCCGACCAGCACCAGGGTGGAGGCGGCCATGCAGCGCTGACCGGCCGCACCGAAAGCGGCACCGACCATCGCGTTGAGGCTCTGTTCCTTGTTGGCGTCCGGCAGCACCACGGCGTGGTTCTTGGCGCCCATCATGCACTGCACGCGTTTGCCGGCCAGCGAGGCGCGGTTGTACACGTGGGTGCCGACGCGGGTGGAACCGACGAAGGAAACCGCCTTGATATCCGGGTGATCGCAGATCGCGTTGACCACGTCTTCGCCACCGTGCACGACGTTCAGCACGCCCTTGGGGATACCTGCTTCCAGCGCCAGTTCGACCAGGCGCATGGTGACCATCGGGTCCTGCTCGGACGGCTTGAGGATGAAGGTGTTGCCGGTGGCGATGGCCATCGGGAACATCCACAGCGGAATCATCGCCGGGAAGTTGAACGGGGTGATGCCCGCGCAGACGCCCAGCGGCTGCAGCAGGGTGTAGGTGTCCACGCCGTTGGCCACGTTGTTGGCCAGCTCACCGAGCTGAAGGTTGCCGATCGCGGCGGCATGCTCGACCACTTCCAGGCCACGGAATACATCGCCCTCGGCATCCGGCACGGTCTTGCCCTGCTCGGCGCTGAGGATGTGCGCCAGCTCGCTCATGTTCTCGCGGATCAGCTGCTGGTACTTCAGGAAGATGCGCGCACGGGTGCCGATCGGGGTCTTGCGCCAGGTCTTGAACGCTTCCTTGGCCGAGGCGACGGCGGCGTCGACTTCGCTGGGGGTGGCGAATGGGACCTGGGCCAGGACGTCCTGGGTGGCCGGGTTGACCACGTTCTGCCAATGCGAGCTGGTCGATTCGATGAACTGGCCATCGATCAACATGCGGATACGGGGCGCTGCAACAGTCATGGACAATCCCGGCGGGTCGAAAGTTGTTGGCATTATTCACAGTGCCACCCTCGATTTCCGGCCTGTATACGCTTAATCTGGCCAATGCCCGCTACGATTCTTGTGAATTCTGTGAATAGCCAGCCCGTCCAACGCCAGATCGGCCTGCGCCTGCTCAAGCTGCGCGAGCAGCGCGGCTACAGCCAGCTGGCGCTGGCCAAGGCCTTGGGGCTGTCGGCCAGCTACCTGAACCAGATCGAGCGCAACAAGCGGCCGCTGACCCCGGCAGTGCAGGGCAAGCTGCGGGAGGTGCTGGGCGACGTCAGCGAGCTGTTCGAGGTCGATGATCCCGGCGCGCTGCAGGAATCGCTGGGCGAGACCCTGCGCGACCTGGGCCTGGCCGATGTCAGCAGCACCGAATTGCGCGCGATGGCCGGCAACCTGCCGCAGATCAGCCGCGCCCTGCTCGACCTGCACCGCCGCCACCTGATGCTGCGCGAACATGCCGCCGCGCTGGAGTTCCAGCTGGGCGATGTGCACGCCGGGCAGGCGCTGCCCGCAGGCGACCAGGTGCGCGATTTCTTCAACCGCATGCACAACCACATCCCCGAGCTGGATGACCTGGCCGAGCAGTTGTTCGGCGAATGGGGGCTGGTAGCCGGGCATGTGGCGCCGCGACTGCGCCAGCTGCTGGCCGACCGCCACGGCGTGCTGGTGGAAGTGGGGCCGCTGCAGGCCGGGCGCGAGAAGCGCGTCTACGACGGCGGCAGCCGCACCTTGTGGCTGCCCGACTACCTGGAGCCGGGCCAGCAGGCGTTCCAGATGGCGGCCGAGCTGGCCCTGCTCGGCTATGCGGCGCAGATCGATGCGGTGATCGCACGCGCGGGGTTTGGCGAGGCAGAGCAGATCGCGCAGGCGCGGATCGGCATGTCCAACTACTTCGCCGGCGCGCTGGTGATGCCGTATGCGCAGTTCCTGCGCGCCGCCGAGCACAGTGCCTACGACATCGATGCGCTGGCCCATCGCTTCGGCGTGGGCTTCGAAGCGGTCTGCCATCGCTTGAGCACGCTGGCGCGGCGCAGTGCGCCCGGCCTGCCGTTCTTCTTCATCCGCGTGGACCGTGCGGGCAATGTCTCCAAGCGGCATTCGGCCACCGATTTCCACTTCTCGCAGGTGGGTGGCTCGTGCCCATTGTGGATCGTGTACGAAGCCTTCAACCAACCCGGGCGTGTATTGACCCAGACCGCGCGCATGCCGGACGGGCGTCGTCACTTCTGGTTGGCGCGGCAGGTGAGCAGTGGGCCGATCGGGCATGGCCAGCCACGCAAGACCTTCGCGGTGGCGCTGGGCTGCGATCTGCAGCATGCCGAGCGGTTGATCTACACGCGCGGGCTGGATATCCAGAGCCCGGGCAACTCGGTCTCGATCGGCCCAGGCTGCCGCGTGTGCCCGCGCGAGGATTGCATGCAGCGCGCGTTCCCGCAGCTGCCGGGGCGTGGGTGATGCGGCCCGGTCGCGGTTGGATCGTGGCGGCCAACGGCCGGCACCTACCGGGTTGAAGGACGCCGGTCTAGTAAATCGGCGTGACCTTCATCTGCGGCAGCGGCCGTGGCGCCCCGTCGGTGAGGTCCGGCCCGAGGTCTTCCCAGGTCTGGCCCTGCTCGACCATGTGCCGCCACAACTGCTGCGATTCGCGGCGTTTGTCTTCCGAGCTCAAGCGGTACGACGGCGGTACCGGCGTGCCGGTGGCCACACTTTGATACGCCGCTTCGTATGCCGCCACGCGTTGTGCGGGGTCATCGGTGCGCGCCACATCCAGCGTGTAGCGCTGGTAGGCCGAGGCCAGATTGCGCCAGCGGATCCAGTAGTGGTTGGCGAAGGAGAAATCGCAGAAGCGCTCCCCGGCGATACTGCCCTTGTCGGCGATGCGGCTGAGCACAGCCTGTGGCATGTCCAGGTTCATGCCGCCTTCGTCGCCCTCCAGCGCGACATGCACGATGCGGTCGCGGTAGCCCGGCGCACGCGCCTGGAGCACATCGCGCCAGTTCTGCATGGTCGACACGATCGAGAACAGGAAACCGGACATCTCCGCCGCGGCCATCGGCTGCGCGATGGACTGGTAGGTGCGTTGCCAGCCATGGCGGTTCTCGGTGGGCAGGAACACGGCCTGCTCCGCGCGCGCATGCGCGTCGCCCTCAGCCACCACGCTCACGGCGTCGGCAGACTGCGCGTAGACCAGATTGATGCCGAACGTGGGCCAGCGCGGCAACGCGGCATCGAACAGGTGGATCGGGAAGTTGCTGCTGATCCCGCCATCGGAGAACCAGCACACGCGGAACGCGGTGATCACCGGGCCGCAGCTCTGGCCACCACTGGTGAGCCCTTCCATGCTGTCGGCGACGTTGGTGTTGTCGCGCCGGGGTTCGGCATCGGCAACCGGCTCGCAGCGACGTTCGCGACGGGCCGGCTCATGCAGCGGCACCGCGCTGATCAGCAGCGGGAAGCTCAGGCTCATCCGTGTGGCGACCAGCACCGGCAGGTCCTCGCCATCGACCAGGCGGTAGTAGTCGCGCCCATCGACCCGCTCTGGTGCGCCAGCGCGCGCGACCAGCCACTCGACCACGCTGGCGGGAAACAGCTGCGCGAACTCCTCGCGCAGGAACCAGAAGTGCGCCGCGTTGAACGGAAGCGTGCGCGGCTCACTGTGCGACACGCAGGTGGTGATCATCTGCAGCGTGATCGCATGCGCGCCGCTGGGCTCGCCGGGATAGCGTGGGGCCGTATGCAGATCGCCGAAGGTCAGCGGCTGCTCCAGCGGCTTGCCGGCCAAGGCCTGCAGCTGGGTGTGCAGCCAATCGGTCAACGCCGGCGCGGAGGCATTCGGCTGGGTGCTGCCGTTGCACAGGCCGAGCAGATTACGCCGGGCCACCCGGGCCACGCGCAGCGCCGAGGCCAGTACACCCGCGCCGTAGGCGCACAGCAGCGACGGCAGCAACGTCGCCCAGATGCCGTCGATGCCACCGGCCAGGTAGCCGATGCCCAGCAGGCCGGCCAGCGACAGCAGTACCTCCAGTGGCGCGATCGCAAATACCGCGGCGAGCAGACAGGCGATCTTGCGCAGCAGGCCGGCCTTGCCGGTCAACATCACCAGCAGGCGGTACGCGGTACGCGCGCCATACGCCGGCTGGAAGAGGCTGTGGATGAAGCCTTGCCGTGACAGCTGCGCCGACACCTCGGCCAGCCCCGGAAAGCCCACCGCGGCCGCTACCGGCTCCCCGACCTGGCGACGCCGATCGCCCAGCGCGGCTGCCGCGGCCACGGCAGCGGCAATGGCCCCGGCCGAGGTACCGCCGATGCTTTTGAAGCGGTACTCACTGGCCAGCGACAACACCGCGTTGGGATACACGATGCCGCTGGTGATGCCGCCCTTCATGACCAGATCGCAGTACTTGTCCGCCACGTTGCCGCCCTCTGTCCGCCCGTGCGTGGCCGATCCACGCACCCTCTCCAGCGGTGCCCGCCACAAGGCAGGCACCGGGGAGTTCGATGGGAACAGTATCGCCTGCGCGCTTCTCAGCGCCTGAGAAGCGCGGCACGGAACGGCTTATTCGGCGTTGCCGGACTGCGGCACGCGCCGTACCTGGGACAGGTCGTAGCCGAGCGCGGCGATGCGGGTCATGGCCGCTTGATAGTCCGCATCGGAGATGGTCGGGGTGCGCGCCATCAGCCACATGTAGTCGCGCTTGCTGCGGCCGACGATGGTCTGCTTGTAATCCGGATCCAGATCCACGATCACGTACTCGGCCTGGATCGGCCAGATGAACTGCATGCCCCAGATGGCGCCGCCGGTGCCTTCCTTGACCGTCCCGACCGGGTGCATGGTCTTGATCGGTGCCTGGAAGCTGCCCTTGCGATACCGGAAGGTGGTCTGGATGCGGCCGTCCGGACGCAGTGCGTAGGATTCCACCGCATCGAACGCCTCACGCTCGGGCCGGCTGGGGATGTGGGCGATCACATACCAGTCGCCCATGAAGCGCGGCACGTCCACATGCGCGACGGGCGGGATCGGACGGGTGTTGCCGCTGCAGCCGCCGAGCATCATGCCGACAACCAGCAGGGGAACGAGAGCACGGATGGACATGACGGCTTCCTCCAGGAACGTGGGGTGATCACGGACGGTTGAACAGGTAATGGGCCACCTGCCATTGCTGGCCCTGCTGGTAGCCGAACAACTCTGCGCAGGCCATCCAGAACATGCGCCAGCGCTGGTGCCACAACGCGGCCGAGGCATCGCCGTAGGTCTGCCGCAGCACCGCCATCACGGCGTCTTTCTCACGGTCCTGGTTGGCCAGCCAGTGGTTGGCGGTGCGCTCGTAGTGGGTACCATCCAGCAGCCAGCGCTGCTGCAGCTGCAGATGCTGCTGGAAGAACAGCAGGGTATCGGCTGCCGGCATCAGGCCACCGGTGAAGAAGTGGCGGCCCATCCAGTTGTCATCGCCTTCGGTCTCGAACGGGTACATCAGCGTGCGGTGCACGAAGATGTGCACGAACAGCTTGCCCTCCGGCCGCAGCCACGCGTGAATGCGCTGCAACAGCTGCGGGTAGTTGCGCATGTGCTCGAACATTTCGATCGAGACGCAGCGATCAAAGGTCTCGGCATCGAGCGTCAGGTGATTCACATCACGGGTCAGCACGGTGACGTTGATCAGGCCACGTGCACGACACTGCCCCAGGATGTACTCGCGTTGGCTGTTGGAGTTGGAGACGGCGGTGATCTGCGCGTTCGGGTAGCGCTCGGCCATCCACAGCGTCAGCGACCCCCAACCGCAGCCCAGTTCCAGGATGTGCTGCCCATCGGCCAGCTGTGCGCGCTCACCGTACAGCGCGAGCATCGCCTCTTCGGCCTCGTCCAGCGTTTCAGTGCCGGTGGCGTAGTAGCAGCTGCTGTACTTCAGACGCTTGCCGAGGCAGCGGTGGAAGAACTCGGCCGGAACTTCATAGTGCTGGCGATTGGCCGCATCCACGTGCAACGCGACCGCGCTGCTGGCCAGCCCGGCGATGCGCGCGGCGAAGCGCTGCGACTGGACCTGCTGGCCGCCGGCAAGCTCTTCGCGCAGGCGCTGCTCGCACTGGCGGCGGATGCCCAGCCGCAACAGCGCGTCGGGCAGCACCCCGCGTTCGGCCAGGCCGGTCAGGCCCGGTGCGTAGTCCGGCAGCGGAAGACGGTCACTGGCAACATTCATGGGGAAGATTCCTTGCGGGCAGGCGACGAACGGGAGGGGAACCACGGAAACAGCATCGGCGTGGTGCGTTGGTACTCGCGGTAATCCTCACCACGCGAGCGCAGTGCCTGCGCCTCGGTGAAGGGAATCCCACTGACCCAACGCAGGAACACGTACATCACCAGCGGGCCGGACCAGGCCAACCACCACAACGGCGACTGCACGGCCAGCAGCACGTAGGTGAACCAGTGCAGCCATTCGAAGAAATAGTTGGGATGCCGCGAGTAGCGCCACAGCCCATCGCGGCAGGTCTTGCCCTTGTTGGCCGGATCGGCGCGGAAGCGCGCCAGCTGACGGTCGGCCAGCGATTCGCCGCCCACGCTCAGCAGCCACATCGCCACCGCGGCGATCAGCCAGCCCCAGCCCTGGGGTGCCGGATTCACCGACACCGCCACGAACGGCAGTGCGAACAGCACGATCAGCAGGGCCTGGAACTGGAAGAAGCCGAAGATCTTTCCCTGATGGCCGTTCCAGTGCTTGCGCAGATGCTGGTAGCGGCCGTCCTCGGGCTCGCTGCGCACGCGGTGCCACAGGTGCAGGGCCAGACGCGAGCCCCACAGCCCGCCCAGCACCGCCAGCGCGATCCGCGGCATCGACGCGCCATCGCCGAGCAGAGCCAGCAACAGGGCAGACGCGCCCACACCTTTGGCCCACAGCACATCGACCACCCCGATGTTCTGGTGCCGGCGCTGCCACCACCAGCCCCAGGTCATCATCACGGCGGCATACAGCCACACCACCCACAGCATCTTCATCGTGTGTCTCCTGGAGCAAGTGTGGCGAGGGGTACCGCGCGGGTCTGCCAATGACGGGCACACGCCGCAAGCACCGGCAGCGCGATCGCCCAGCCGAGGCCGAGCAGCAGCACGCCGTGCCACTGCGGTGCAGCGAACACCACCGACGACCAGCCGCGTGCGGCGGACAGGTACGCCAGCGGCGCCAGCAGCAGACCGACCAGCGCGGCAACCGCCAGATGCCGTTGCAGCACCGCGAATGACACCGTGAGCGTCATCGCGAACGCGGCCCACAGCGCGAGGATCCAGACCGGGGCGATCCACGCGGGATCATTGCCGGCCGCGTACAGCACCCAGCCGGAGGCGCCAGCCAGCCCGTCGACGACCAAGCCGCAGCCGATCGCGACCAGCATCAGTTTCAACTCCACCGACGGCTGCGCCGACAGCGCCAGCTCACTGCTCACGTACACGGCCGCCGCCACCAGCGCGGGCCAGCGCAGCCCATGACCGGCGCCGATCACGGCGCACAGCCAGACCAGCTGGTTGCCGATCACGTTGGCCCAGAAACGCAGCACTTCAGCCCTCCCCGGCAATCAGCGCGGGCCGGTAGCCCGGACGCGCCATCAACAGGTGCGAAACGCCGATGGAGCGCTCCAGGAAGCCACCTTCGCAATACGCCAGGTAGAACTCCCACATGCGGATGAAGCCCGCATCGAAGCCCTGCGCGCGCACGGCCGGCAGCTGGGCCATGAAGCGCTGGCGCCACGCGCGCAACGTCAGCGCGTACGACGGGCCGAAATCATGCTGGCCGATCAGCTGGAGGTCACTGCTGCGGGTCTTGGCGGCGACGATGGCGTTGATCGAGGGGATGAAGCTGCCGGGGAACACGAAGCGCTTGATGTAATCGACGCTGCGCCGCGCCTGCTCGTAACGCTGGTCTTCGATGGTGATGGCCTGCAGCAGCGCCAGACCGTCATCCTTGAGCAAACGGGTAAGCGTGGCGAAGTAGGTGTCCAGGTACTGTGCGCCGATCGCCTCGATCATCTCGATGGACACCAGCTTGTCGAACTGGCCCTCCAGATCGCGGTAATCCTTGAGCAGCAGGGTGACCTTGTCCTGCAGCCCGGCCGCCTCGACCCGCTGCCTGGCCAGCGTGTACTGCTCCACCGAGATGGTGGTGGTGGTGACGTGGCAGCCGATATGGCGCGCCGCGTACAGCGCGAAGCCGCCCCAGCCGGTGCCGATCTCGACCACGCGATCAGACGCGGTGAGCTGCAGCTGCTCGCAGATGCGGGCCAGCTTGCGCTCGGACGCCGCCTCCAGCGTGTCTTCCGGGCTGGCATACAGCGCCGAGGAGTACATCAGGTCCGGCGACAGGAACAGCGAGAAGAACGGATTGCCGAGGTCATAGTGCGCGGCGATGTTGCGGCGGCTGCCTTCGCGCGTGTTGCGGCGCAGCCGGTTCCAGCCTTTCAGCAGCCAGCCGCCGATGCGCGCCGGGCCACCCTCCATGCCATCGAGCAGATCCCGATTGCGCACCAGCAGCTGCACCAGCGCGACCAGGTCATCGCAGCGCCAGTCACCGCGGATGTAGGCCTCGCCTGCACCCACGCTGCCCTGTGCGGCCACCGCGCGGTAGAAACCGGGGTCGTCCACCCAGACCGTCACCTGGGGCGTGGCGTCGGGATCGCCGATCACCACATCGCCCACGGCATCGCGCAGCCGCAGATGCCCACCGCGCAGCGGTGCCAGCTGCGCCAGCAGGCGCCCGCGGAGGAACCCTTCAAGGGCGGACGGTTGCGGCACGGCCACCGCGCGTGTCATGTCGTTCATGGGGATTTTCCAGCAAGCGAAGGATGGTCGTGAACGGGGTTGCGCTTGAGCCACAGGCGCAGCGCCTGCCAGTGGATCGCGGCCACCACCTTGAGGGTCATCAGCGGGTAACGCAGCAGCACGCCCGCCAGGCCACGACCGGTGAGCGGATGGCGCTGCATCACCAGGTCGGCATCGAACTGGCACACGCCCTCTCTCCACACCTGCATATGCACGTGCAGGTCATCGCCCGGCGCGGTGAAGCGCCAGCGGTACTCGCAGTCCATCTGCATGAAGGGAGAGACGTGGAACTGCTTGTCGAAGGACCAGCACAGCGCGCGGCCCTGGGCATCGGCCTGCGCCACCGGCAGTACGTAGGCGTGGCGCTCCTTCCACGGCGTGTTGGTGATCTCCGCCACGATGCTGTCCAGCGTGGTGCCATCGGCGGCGTAGCAGTAGTAGAAGCTCACCGGATTGAACACATGGCCGGCGTAGCGCGGATGCGTAAGCAGGCGGATCGGGCCGGCAGGCGCGCGGCCCAAGGCCTCGGTGATGCGTGCACGCACGGCATCGGCCAGCGACTGATCGGGCTTACCGAGATAGTCGCTGCGGCGGAACTCGACCACGTTGCGACGGCCCACCGACCACAGCCAGCGCCGCTCGAACAGGCGCGGCAGTTCGTCCAGATCCAGCAGCAGCTGCGCGATCGGGTAGCCAAACGCGTGCGCGTGCGGCGCGTGCCGCCGATGGCGCATCCAGCCGCGATAGATCGCACTGGCGGTCATGCCGGCAGTGCCTCGGCCAGTGGCCAGTAGGACTCGGCGTCCAACGCCTGCAATGCATCGACCACGCGGCGGGCACTGCGGATGCCATCTTCGTGGAAGCCCCAGCCCCAGTACGCGCCGGCGAACCAGGTACGGCGATGGCCCTGGATCTCGGCCCAGCGCTGCTGGGCGCGCACCATCGCGTGATCGTGCACCGGGTGGGCGTACTGCAGGCGACGCAGCACGGTGGCCGGATCGACCGCCTCGCTGCGGTTGAGCGTGACCACCAAGGGCGTGGGCGTATCGATGCCCTGCAGCAGGTTCATGCAGTAACTGACCGTGCACGGCGCCATTGGGTCGCGCGGCACATGCGCGTTCCAGGCGGCCCAGGCCTTGCGGTCACGCGGCAGCAGGCTGGCGTCGGTATGCAGCACCACCTCGTTGGGCTGGTAACGGATCGCGCCCAATACCGCGCGCTCGGTGAGATCGGCATCGGACAACAAGGCCAGTGCCTGGTCGCTGTGACAGGCCAGCACCAGCTGGTCGAAGCCTTCCAACCCGGCAGCGCTGTGAACGCGCACACCATGCTCGTGGCGCTCCACGCCGAACACCGGGCACTCCAGCCGTTCGCGGACCTGCCAGCGGCGGCGCAGCGCCTCGACATACCGCGCCGAGCCGCCTTGGACCACGCGCCACGGCGCGCGCCCGGTCATCTGCAGCATCTGGTGGTTGGCCATGAACTGCACGAGGTAGCGCGCCGGGAAGGCGGCCAGGCTGGCCGTCGGCGACGACCACAGCGCCGAGGCCATCGGCAGCAGGTGTTCGTCGATGAAGGTACGGCCATAGCCGCCATCGGCCAGGAAATCGCCCAACGAAGGGCCCTCATCGTCGCTGTCCAGCAGCGCCGGTGCCTCGCGGTAGAACCGGCGCAGGTCGCGCAGCATGCCCCAGAAGCGTGGCGAGACCAGATTGCGACGCTGGCAGAACAGCGTGTCCAGCGAGGTCGCGTTGTACTCCAGCCCGCTGCGCTCGCTGTGCACCGAAAAGCTCATCGTGGTCGGCTGCGAAGCCACACCCAGCTCATCGAACAGGCCGGTCAGCAATGGGTAGTGGGCGGGGTTGAACACGATGAAGCCGGTGTCCACCGCCTGCGTGCGGCCATCGACCTCCACCTCATGCGTATGAGTGTGGCCCCCCAGGTAGTCGTTGGCCTCGAACAGCGTCACTTCGTGCTGCTGGCTCAGCCACCACGCACTGGAGAGGCCGGCGATACCCGATCCAATCACGGCGATCCGCATGTCAGTGCTCCGCCTTGGCCAGCACCCAGGCCGGCACGGGTTTGAGGTCACGCACCAGGCCGAGCGCGGCCATCGCACGCAGGCCATACCAGGTGACATCCACTTCCCACCAGTAGAAGCCCTGGCGGGCAGTCCCCGGGAAGAAATGGTGGTTGTTGTGCCAGCCTTCGCCGAAGGTCAGCAGGGCGAGCCACAGGTTGTTGCGGCTGTCGTCACCGGTATTGAAGCGCTGGCGGCCGAAGCGATGTGCCAGCGAGTTGATGGTCACCGTGGCGTGGAACAGCACGACGGTGGAGATGAAGAACCCCCACACCAGCATCTGCCCACCGCTGGTGCCCCACGACGGCGCGACGCGCTCCAGCAGCGCGCCCAGGCCGAACAATGCCGCGGCCAGCGCGACCGGCACCAAGGTGTCGAAGCGGTCCAGCCAGCGCAGTTCCGGGTACCTGGCCAGATCGGGAATGCGCGACCAGTCGGTGCGGAAGCCTTCCACCGTGAGGAACCAGCCCATGTGGCTCCACCAGAAGCCATGCACCGAGGGCGAATGCGGATCGGCGGCGGTATCGGTATGACGATGGTGATTGCGATGATGCGCGGCCCACCACAACGGGCCGCGCTGCACGCTGGAGGCGCCGATCAACGCGAAGATGAACTGCACGGCGCGCGACGTCTGGAAGGTGCGGTGGGAAAAGTAGCGGTGGTAGAAGGCGGTGATCGCGAACATGCGCACCGCGTACAGCGCGACCGCCACGCCTACCGCGACCCAGGACACGCCTACCCAGATCACCGCCAGGCAGGCCAGGTGCATCGCCGCGAACGGAATCGCACGCACCCAGTCCACGCGCTGCGGCTGGTCCGTCGCAACAGCCGCATCCGTGCTGGTGTCGAACCAGCGCAGCAACGTCGCCCAGCGACGTGGCTGTACGGTGCGTCCTGCGTCCGGGGTGGGGATGTCCGACATGTCTCGCTTCTCCTGAGGCGTTAACAGGAGATACGGCAGGGCGTGACGTTTGGATGCACGGATCCGGAAAAAAACCGCGGACGCGTGCGATTACAGGTTGGCGATGTCGCCCTTGGCGATGATCGGGCCGGTCGGAATCCCCTGCGGCGCACCGCTTGACGGTTCCAAGGTGATCGCCAGCACCGAGCCATTCACGAGGGCATCACGCAGCGAGTCCGGCACGGCAACGGTATGGGCGCGATCGATCGACACCAGACCCAGCGAGCGCGGCGCGCCGCCGGCCGGGATCAGCCACAGCTCCGGTGCACGGCCTGCCGCATCAGCGGCAGCAGGTACCGGCACCATCAGCACCTTGCCCTGGGCCCTGTCGACGGAGGCCAGCCACCCGGGCGTGCCATCGTCGTGCAACAGCGGTGTGACCGGCTTGGTAGCCTGCTCCGGCTCGGCCGGGAGCGTCGGTGGGGTCGGCGCGATCGGCGTGACCGCCACCGGCGTCGGCGCAGGTGCGGTGGGCTCCAGATCGCGCCGACTGAACACCGCCACCAGGGCCAGCGCGGCGGCCAGCGCGGTCATGCCCTGCCAGAAGCCGGTGCGCTGCCAGACCCGGGGCGAGGCGATCGTTGCTGCGGGCCAGCCGAGCGAGGTGCGGATGCGGGGCCACAGATGCGCAGGCACCGCTTCACTGCCAAACGATTCAAGCAACGGCGCGAGGCGGTTCTCCCATTGCGTCACCAACCGCGCAAAGCCGGGATCGCCGGCGAGGCGGCGTTCCACGTCGATACGTTGGGCGGCATCAAGCACCCCCAGCACGTATTCGCCGGCCAGGATGTCGGCGCTCGGCGGCTCGCCGTCGTCATGCAGATCGTGGAGGTCGCGAACGTTCATCGTTCCAGGCACACCCGCAGTTGACCCAGCCCGCGGCGGATCCAGCTCTTCACCGAGCCCAGCGGCGAACCAATGCGGCGCGCGAGTTCTTCATAGCTCGCACCATCGAGGAAGGCCAGCCGGATCAAGGATCGACGGCGCGGTTCCAGGCGCTCCAGACAGTCCTGCAGGCGCTCGTGGTCGGAGGCCTGCTCGGCGGCATGCGCAGGCTGTGGGGCGAAATCGGGAATCTCCTCCGCCACGGAGAGGTCATCCAGCGCGCGCGGCGGCGCGGCCCGCAGGCGGTCGATCGAGCGGTTGCGGGCCATCATCGACAGCCAGGTCATGGCCGCCGCCTTGGCGCGGTCGAACTGTGCCGCCTTGTTCCAGACCGTGGTGAAGACGTCCTGCAGCACCTCTTCGGCATCGCCGCGGTCGCGCAGCACATGCAGGCAGATGGCGAACAAGCGTCCCGATGACAATTGGTAGACCGATTCGAACGCCTGGCGATCACCGCCGGCGACGCGGACGAGCAGCTCGTCCAGACGGTGTGATGCGGCAGCGGCGGCGTCCAGCTCGGGCATTGCAGGCTCAATGTCGATAACGGGCGTATCGGCATCCTCCCTGCTCCCGCCGCTGCCTGCAAGGGGGCGCTCAGGCACCGCATGTCTTCACCAGCGGCTGCGTACGCGCGGCGGACAACTCGGCCGCAGGCGTGGCAACGGGAGCCGCCGGAAACTCGACCCGCACCTGCGGGTACTTGCCCTTCTCATCGCGCACGTTGCCGGTGCCGGTGAACTGCAGCAGCCGCTGGTCCGCAGTGGCATAGACCAAGGTGACCGGGGGCACCGCGAAACCGAACCACGCATCGAGCTTCATCTGCAGCTGCTCGGCCGGTTGACCCTGCCACGTCACCGCGCCGGTGCGTTGCAGTTTCAGTGGCACCAGGCGCTGACGGCTGGGCAGCAGGAACTGGAACGCCACGCTCTGACCGGCCTGCAACGCAGCCCAATGGCTGCGCACCGCCGCGTCGAAACCGGCATCCACCACCGCGCCCGGCGGAACCGCGATCGCGCGGCTGAACGTCGGTGCCTGCGCGCTGGCGCGGACCGATACCTGGCGGGTGGCGGCACCGCCGCGCACGCCTTCCTGATAGCCATCGCGGCCATCGTCCAGGGTGAAATCCGGCGTCTGCGGGCTGCCCTGCGGGGTCATCCACTTGCGCGCGAAGGGGCGACCGTCGCTGCAGCGGTACAGCACCAACCGCGACTGGGCGCTTGCCGGCCCCTGCAGCCAATGGGTCTCGCGGTAGAGCAGGCGCCCATCGGCGGTAGCGTACGCGCGGCCTTCCTGGCGCTGCACGGTCTGATCGGCGGCACCTACGGGGGCGGCGATCACCGACAGCAGCAGGAACAGGCAGGACAAGGGCTGGCGCATGGGAGTCCAAACGGGCGGGCTTGCAGGGAGATACGCAGTTGGCAGTGGTTTGGATGCAGTGGGGAACAGATCGAGCGCGCACCTCCGCCTGCTCCCCTTGACCGACGCCTCAAGTCGGCCTACCTTGTGCTCGCCGAAGGTATCCATCGCTTCATGCAGATGAAGGGATGGATTTAAACGGGAATCCGGTGAAGGCGCATCCCGCGCCCATTCCGGAGCTGCCCCGCAGCGGTGAATGGAAACGACTCCTGCCAACAGCACTGGGCCTTAGCGCCTGGGAAGCGGCAGGTACTAGGTGGGCGTTCGCGCCCGTGTCCATCAGCCCGAATACCGGCCCCGGCCGGAGGACATGACCGTCCTCCGATTCGACCTGGAACGTCCGCGGGGAGGTTGCCGGGGCCTGCCGCCATGCCGCCTGCCTGGCGCTGCCCCCGTGCGTCCGCTTCACGGCATCCGGTTCGCCCGCGGGGGCGAAGGTCGCTGGCGGGGCGGAACGGGCTGCAAGGCCCCGGACGGCGCGCGGTTCCTTCGTTCCTCAATGCCCCTACGCAATGAGGACACGTTCCAATGACCACTGTTACCAACCTGGGTTTTCCACGCATCGGCGCCAAGCGCGAACTCAAGCGCGCGCTCGAAGCCTTCTGGTCCGGCGAAAGCACCGCCGCGTCGCTGCAGGACACCGCGGCCGAGCTGCGTGAACGCCACTGGCAGCTGCAGCGCGAGGCCGGCGTGGATGTGCCGCCGAGCAACGACTTCAGCCTGTACGACCAGGTGCTGGATGCGGCCTTCCTGTTCGATGCTATCCCGACCCGCTACCGCGCGCTCGCCGATGCCGAGCCGCTGAGCGGCTACTTCGCGATGGCGCGTGGCCTGCAGCGCGATGGCATCGACCTGCATGCGCTGGAAATGACCAAGTGGTTCGACACCAACTACCACTACCTGGTGCCCGAACTACATGCCGGCCAGACCTTCGCGGTGCGCGGCGACAAGCCGCTGGCCGAGTACCGCCAGGCCAAGGCGCTCGGGATCGAGACCCGTCCGGTACTGATCGGCCCGGTGACCTTCCTGCGGCTGTCCAAGACCACCGACGGCAGCAACGCGCTGGACCTGCTCGATGCGCTGCTGCCGGTGTACGTGCAGCTGCTCGGCGAACTCAAGGCTGCCGGCGCGGCGTGGGTGCAGCTGGACGAGCCGCTGCTGGTGCAGGACCTGGACGAGGCCACACGTGCTGCCTTCGAGCATGCCTATGCGGTGCTGGCCCAGGCTGCCCGCCCCAAGGTGCTGGTGGCGACGTATTTTGGTGCGCTGGAAGACAACCTCGCGCTGGCCGCCTCGCTGCCGGTCGATGGTCTGCATGTGGATCTTGTCCGCGCGCCGGAACAGCTCGATGCGGTGATCAAGGCGCTGCCCGCCGGTCGCGTGCTGTCGGCCGGACTGGTCAACGGCCGCAACATCTGGCGCACCCACCTGGACAACGCCCTGGTGCTGGCGCGTTACGCACACGGTCATGTCGGCAGCGATGCGCTGTGGCTGGCGCCATCGTGTTCGCTGCTGCATAGCCCGGTCGATCTGGACCACGAAAAGAAGCTCGATGACGAACTGCGCAGCTGGCTGGCCTTCTCCAGGCAGAAGCTCGGCGAGCTGCGCGTACTGGCCGACGCGATCGATGCACCGGCGCGTGCCGAAGCACCACTGGCCCACTCGCGTGCGTGCATCGAATCGCGCCGTCGTTCGCCGCGCGTGCACAACCCGGCCGTCGCCGCGCGTCTTTCCGCGCTGACCCCGGCCGATGCACAGCGCCACAGCCGCTACCCGCAACGCCACCTGGCCCAGGCCGCCGCGCTGAAGCTGCCGCGCTTCCCGACCACCACGATCGGTTCGTTCCCGCAGACGCTGGAGGTGCGTGAGGCCCGCGCCCGCAACAAGTCCGGCAAGCTCTCCGATGCGGACTACGATGCGTTCCTGGCCACCCAGACCGAGCACTGCGTGCGCGTGCAGGAGCAGATCGGGCTGGACGTGCTGGTGCACGGCGAGTTCGAGCGCAACGACATGGTGGAGTACTTCGGCGAACAGCTCGATGGCTTTGCGTTCACCAAGAACGGCTGGGTGCAGAGCTACGGCTCGCGCTGCGTGAAGCCGCCGGTGATCTTCGGCGATGTGACCCGTCCGCAGCCGATGACGGTGCGCTGGTCACAGTACGCGCAGTCACTCACCCAGCGGCCGATGAAGGGCATGCTGACCGGCCCGGTGACGGTGCTGCAGTGGTCGTTCGTGCGCGATGACCAATCGCGGGCGGACACCTGCCGCCAGATCGCGCTGGCGCTGCGCGATGAAGTGACCGATCTGGAAGCGGCCGGGATCGGCGTGATCCAGATCGACGAGCCGGCGATCCGTGAAGGCCTGCCGCTGCGCCGCGCGCAGTGGCGCGAGTATCTGGACTGGGCGGTGGAAGCGTTCCGGATCAGTGCCAGCGGCGTGCGCGATGCGACCCAGATCCACACCCACATGTGCTATTCCGAGTTCAACGACATCATCCACTCGGTGGCTGCGATGGACGCGGACGTGATCTCGATCGAAACCTCGCGCTCGCGCATGGAGCTGCTGGATGCCTTCGTGCGCTTCCAGTATCCCAACGAGATCGGCCCGGGCGTCTACGACATCCACTCCCCGCGCGTGCCGGACAAGGCCGAGATGCTGGCGCTGCTGCGCAAGGCCGCCGAAGTGCTGCGTCCCGAGCAGATCTGGGTCAACCCGGATTGCGGCCTGAAGACCCGTGGCTGGCCGGAAACCCGTGCCGCGCTGGAAGCGCTGGTGGCCGCCGCGCGCGAACTGCGCGAGGAAACCGCGGACGCCAACGCCGCCTGATCTTCCCTTTGTAGACCGCCCCAAGGACCCCATCGCCGCCGTTGCCGGCGGTGGGGTCGACGAGAGACGCATGACCCCGACCCACCTGACACCCATCGACCGCCCCACCCTGTCCCTGCCCGACGGACACACCCGACTGCTGCTGCATTCGTGCTGCGCGCCGTGCTCGGGCGAGGTCATGGAGGCGATCACCGCCTCCGGCATCGACTACACGATCTTCTTCTACAACCCCAACATCCACCCGGTGAAGGAGTACGAACTGCGCAAGCAGGAGAACATCCGCTTCGCCGAGAAACATGGCGTCCCGTTCGTCGACGCCGACTACGACACCGACACCTGGTTCTCGCGTGCGCGCGGCATGGAGAACGAACCCGAACGCGGCATCCGCTGCACGATGTGCTTCGACATGCGCTTCGTGCGCACTGCCCTGTATGCGCACGAGAACGGCTTTGCGGTGATCAGCAGCTCGCTGGGCATCTCACGCTGGAAGGACATGAACCAGATCAACGACTGCGGCCACCGCGCCGCCGCGCACTACCCGGGCATCCAGTATTGGGACTACAACTGGCGCAAGGGCGGCGGTGCCGCACGGATGGTGGAGATCAGCAAGCGCGAGCAGTTCTATCAGCAGGAATACTGCGGCTGCGTGTACTCGCTGCGCGACGCCAACCGCCACCGCCGCGAGACCGGCCGCGAGCGGATCAAGCTGGGCGTGCTGTACTACGGCGACGGGACCTCGAAGCAGGGCGACGCCGACTGACCGTTGCGGGGGCGTCGGCTAGACTGGGCGCCCCCACCGCCGTGAAGCCGCCATGAGCCGTTACCCCGCCGATGTCGCGTTGGTCGTGATCGACCTGCAGCCGGACTTCATGCCCGGTGGCGCACTGGCCTGCGTGGACGGCGATGCGATCGTGCCCGACATTGCCGCCCTGCTCGCCGAACGCCGGTACGCCACCGTGGTGGCGACCCAGGACTGGCACCCGGCCGACCACGCCTCCTTCGCCAGCCAGCACCCGGGGCATCTCCCGTTCGAAGCGATCCTGCTGCACGCCCAGCCGCAGACCCTGTGGCCGGACCACTGCGTACAAGGCAGTGACGGTGCGGTGCTGCACCCGGGCGTGGACTGGACGGTGGCCGACCTGATCCTGCGCAAGGGCACCCGCCGCGCGGTGGATTCGTACAGTGCATTCCGTGAGAACCATGGCCCTGACGGCACCCGCCCCGCGACCGGTCTGGCCGGCTGGCTGCACGAACGCGGCATCCGCGAGGTGCACGTGTGCGGCCTGGCGCGCGACTACTGCGTGCTCTGGAGCGCGCAGGACGCGGTGAAATCCGGCTTCCGGGTCAAGTTCCACTGGGACCTGACCCGACCGGTGACCGAGGCCAATGACGGCATGGTGCGCGAAGCGTTGGCCAAGGCGAAGATCGCGGTGATCTGACGGGCGAGCCCGGGCGCCGGCCGGAACGACGTACCCACCAACGGTGGGTACCTACCGGTCAGCGGAATACGACGGTGCGATGCCCGTTGCGCAGGATGCGGTGCTCTACATGCCGGCGTACCGCGCGCGCCAGCACCTGCGATTCGGTGTCGCTGCCCAACCGCACCAGATCGCGCGGCGTCATCGCGTGATCCACGCGCGCCACGTCCTGCTCGATGATCGGGCCCTCGTCCAGATCCGGGGTTACGTAGTGTGCGGTGGCGCCGATGATCTTGACCCCGCGCGCGTGCGCCTGGTGATACGGCTGCGCGCCTTTGAAGCTGGGCAGGAAGCTGTGGTGGATGTTGATCGCCCGCTCGGCCAGCGCTTCGCACAGCCGCGGCGACAGAATCTGCATGTAGCGGGCCAGCACCACCAGATCGATCTGCTCGCGCTCGACCAGATCGATGATCTGCTGCTCCTGCACGGCGCGGTTGTCGGCGTTGACCGGCAGGTGATGGAACGGCACCCCGTACGAACCGGCCAACGCAGCGAAGTCGTCATGGTTGGAGGCCACCGCCGCGATGTCCACCTGCAGCTGCCGGCTGTGCGCACGGAACAGCAGGTCATTGAGGCAATGCCCCTGCTTGCTGACCAGCACCAGCAGGCGCGCGCGGCGGCGGGCATCATGCAGCTGCCAGTCCATGCCGAACTCGGCGGCCAGCGTGGCCATGCGCGCTTCCACGTCGCCCAATGACTGCTCGGCGGCACGGTCGAAATGCACGCGCAGGAAGAACCGGCCACTCTCGTCGTCGCCGAACTGCTGGGCATCGAGAATGTTGCAGCCCAGCTCGAACAGCAGGCCGGACACACGGTAGACGATCCCGGTACGGTCCGGGCATGAGAGGGTGAGGATGGAATCGGGGCGCATCCTTTCAAGTGTAAAGGAGCGCCCGGATCCGCGGCACGGTTGCTCTCAACTGCAACCATTCGGCACGGCCATCCGCGTTACCGCGGCGGATGCACCGTCCACGCCACCAGCCGCATCACCACCGGGCGCACCATGAGCACGCAACAGAACGCCGTCGGCATCGCCAACTGGTAGGCGCCAAGCACGCGCGCGGGGTAGTCCGCGCCCACGCCGGCATTGGCGGCGGTGATCACCAGGCACATCAGCATGGCCATGATCGAGGCCATGAAGAAGGCGAACACGAATGGGGTAGCGCGGGCGCCGAGCTTCCAGCGGCGCATCGCCACAGCCTGGGGAGCGGTCATGCGTAGGGTTCCTTTGATCAGGCAACCAGCGGTTGCGGGACCGGCACGATAGCCAGCGCCCGGACGGCCCGGTAGACCGCGCCGGCTTGGCGCTTTATAAAGCAATTCTTTGCAATGACCATGGAAAATGGCCTTCAGCATGAACATTCTCCAGTCAATCCGCAGTTTCATCCGCACCGCCGATGCCGGCAGCCTGGCCGCGGCCGCGCGCACGCTGGGCATCAGCCCCGCCGCGGTCGGGCAGAATATCGCCCGGCTCGAAGCCCACCTCGGCGTGCGCCTGCTCAACCGCACCACCCGCCAGCTCGCGCTGACCGAGCGCGGCGCGGTCTATCTCGCCCAGGTGCGCCACATCGAGCGTGACCTGCAGCGGGCACAGGCCGCCGTGACCGATCTGGATGCCACGCCCGAAGGCCGGCTGCGCATTGCCAGCAGCGCGGCTTTCGGCCGTCATGTGCTGGCGCCGCTGATGCCCGCATTGCAGGCACGCTATCCACGGCTGGCGATCGAACTACTGCTGGCCGACCGCAGCGTCGACCATGCGCATGAAGACGTGGACGTCAGCATCCGCATCGAACCGCAGCTGGAAGAAGACCTGGTCGCACGGCCCATCGCGCAGGTGCCGTTCGTGGTCTGCGCGGCACCGTCGTATCTCGCGCGTGCCGGCATCCCGCTCACGCCAGAGGCGCTGCGCGAGCATCGCTGCCTGCTGTTCCGCTATCCGCTGGACGGCCGCTACCTGCGCTGGGGCTTCGTGCGGGACGGCATGCGCTTCGATGCCGAGGTGACCCCGGCACTGGCCAGTGATGACATCGACGCCCTGGCCGCGATGGCGGTGGCCGGTGGCGGCATCACTCGCCTGGCAGCGTTCGTGGCCGCGCCCTATCTCGCGCGCGGCGAACTGCAGGCGTTGTTCGAACCCGGCGATGCGCAGTGCACCCAGGCCTCACCGGAACCGATGCGGTTGTTCCTGTGCGTCAGCGATCGCCGCGATCTGACGCCGAAGGTGCGGGCGCTGATGCAGCACATCATCGAGGGTCTGCCGCCAGCGTGGCGGGTGGACGTCGGCTGAGTGCAGGGGGCACCCGGGATGCCGGCCAGCGGCCGGCACCCCCTTCAGCGTGTCAGCGCTCCGGCGCGATGAACACGCCGCGGGCTTCGCGCGGTTCGCAGCGCAGGTACTGCGGTGCCGGGGCGACCGAATCGCCCAGTGCCGCGGCGGCGTGCCACGGCCAGCGCGGGTCGTAGAGGATGCCGCGGGCCAGCGCGATCGCATCGGCATGGCCATGGCGCAGGATCGATTCGGCCTGCGAAGGCTCGGTGATCAGGCCCACGGCGATGACCGGCATGCGCAGCTTGTGCGCCTTGATCGCCTGCGCGAACGGCACCTGGTAGCCCGGCGACAGCGGAATCTGCTGGCGCGGGTCGTTGCCACCGCTGGAGACGTGCAGGAACTGGCAACCACGCGCATCCAGCACGTGCGCCAGGGTCGTGGTCTGTTCGATATCCCAGCCGCCGGCCACCCAGTCGCTGGCGGAGATGCGCACACCCACCGCGATGCGATCGGAGACGGCCTCGCGCACCGCATCGAACACGCGCACCAGCAGACGCATGCGGTTTTCCAGCGAACCACCGTAGTCGTCCTCGCGGCGGTTGCTCAGCGGCGACAGGAACTGGTGCAACAGGTAACCGTGCGCGGCGTGCAGTTCGATCAGGTCCATGCCGACGCGCTCAGCGCGACGGGCGGCGGCCGCGAAGGCCTCCACCACGGCATCGATGCCGGCCAGATCCAGTTCGGTCGGCGTGGGATCGGTCTTGGCGAACGGCAGCGCGGACGGCGCGACCGTGGGCCAGGCGCGCGGATCGGACGGGTCCATCGCGCCGCCGCCTTCCCACGGCTTGTTGACCGACGCCTTGCGGCCGGCATGCGCCAGCTGCACACCGAGCGGCATCGGCGACCACTGCTTGACCGAGGCCACGACCGAGGCCAGCGCGGCTTCGGTGGCGTCATCCCACAGGCCCAGATCGGCCCAGCTGATACGGCCTTCCGGCAGCACAGCGGTGGCTTCCAGGATCAGCAGGCCGGCACCGGACTGCGACAGCTGCCCCAGGTGGATGCGGTGCCAGTCATTGGCAAGGCCGTCGGTGCAGGAGTACTGGCACATCGGCGCGATCACGATGCGGTTGGGCAGGGTCAGTGGACCGAAGGAGATGGAGGAGAAGAGCTGGCTCAAGGGGGAACTCGGGATGAGGAAAATGTAACCGGGCGCCATTGCACTCCTGTGCGGCGGCGGAGGCAACCGTGCCAGTGGATCAGTATTTCGCAGCGGCTCAGGCGGCGGCGGTTCCCGGCAGCAGGAAGGCCAGTGCCTCGGCGCAGGATTGGTCGACTTTCAGGCTCAGCAGCGCGTCGGCGCGGGTGAGGCCACGGTTGAGCGCAGCGATCGGCACCCCGGCCTGCGCGGCCGCCTGCACGAAGCGGAATCCGGAATAGACCATCAGCGAGGAGCCCACCACCAGCACCGCATCGGCCCGCTGCAGATGGTCGTGGACGGTGGCGACCCGCTCGCGCGGCACGCTTTCACCGAAGAACACCACGTCCGGCTTGAGCACGCCGCCGCAGGCCGGGCAGGCCGGCACCTGGAAGGCGGAGAAATCCATCTCCAGATCGGCATCGCCGTCGGGCGCCTGGCCGGCCTCCAGATGCTCCCAGCCGGGGTTGAGCGCCAGCAGCCGGTGCTGGAATGCCTCGCGCGGGGTGCGTGCCTCGCAGCCCATGCAGCGCACCTGGTCCAGCCGCCCGTGCAGATCGATCACCGCCTCGCTGCCCGCCCGCTGATGCAGACGGTCGACATTCTGGGTGAGCAGCAGCTCGACCTTACCCCGGGCTTCCAGTGCGGCGAGCGCGGCATGCGTGCCGTTCGGCTGGGCCCAGCCGAACCGGGGCCAGCCCAGCATGCTGCGCGCCCAGTAGCGCTGGCGCGTGGCCAGCTCACCCATGAAGGCCTGGTAGGTGACAGGCGGGCTGCGCTTCCACTGGCCATCGGCATCGCGGTAATCCGGGATGCCCGAATCGGTGCTGCAGCCCGCGCCGGTCAGCACGAACAGGCGCTGAGCGCGGTCGATGAACTCGGCGAGGGGTGTGCTCATGATCAGCAGATGGGGGCGCAGGCGCGAAGAGGCAATCGCGGTCCGCTTACGGACCCGGGATGTCACCCGGCAGCGACGGGACGCTGGTCGGGTGGCCGTCGGCATCCAGCGCGATCATCACGAAGTGCCCGCGCGTGCAGAGCTTGCGCTCACCGGTGTGGAGGTCTTCGGCAATCAGCTCGACCTCCACCTTCATCGAGCTGCGGCCCACTTCGACGATGCGGCCGACGGTCTCCACCATCTGGCCGATACGGATCGGCAGCTTGAAATCGACCTGGTCCGAGCGCGCGGTGACCACCGTGCGGCGCGAGTAGCGGGCCGCGGCCAGGAACGCCGCCTTGTCCATCCATGCCAGTGCCTGGCCACCGAACAGGGTGCCCAGGTGATTGGTGTGGTTGGGGAACACGATCTCGGCCATGCGGACTTCGATGGGCGGGACGGTTTCGGGGATGGGAGTCATGGCGGGGCCGGGAATGCTGTGGGATGGCGCGGATGATACGACAGGGGGTGGTTGAGGGTCGCGTAGAGCGTTCTTGGCGATACCAAGGGCTGCACTGATGGCCATGGCGCGTTGGTAGCAACCGCCTTTCCAACCGCAATGGAAGATCCATGGGAAGTGACCCGGGCAGGCGAATGCAGGACCGTTGGGCCGCATGGAGGCGGCCCACGAGCCTACACGGACGTATTTACGGCGGGTCCAGCATTCGCCTGCCCGGGTCACTTCTACTCGCAGCATCCGGACGCCAACGCTGTTGCCTCAACGCTTCAACGCTCAAGCAAGCAGAGCGCAAACAAAAAGCCCCGGAACATGTCCGGGGCTTTTCGACATCACGACGTAAGCGTCAGATCAGAACGACATATCGAACGACACTTCGCCCTTCACGCCCACCTGGTAGGCCGACGAACGACGCTCGAAGAAGTTCGTCAACTCCTGCACATCCTGCAGCTCCATGAAGCTCAGCGGATTGCGCACGTTGTACTTCTTCTCCATGCCCAGGCGATGGAAATGATTGTCCGCGCAATGCTGCAGATACTGGCGCATGTCACGCGTCGAAATGCCCGCCACACCACCGGACAGCACGTCCTCGGCGAACTGCACCTCGCACTCGATCGCCTCGGCCAGCATGTCGTACACCTGCTGCTTCATCGCATCGTCGAACAGGTCCGGCTCTTCCTCGCGGATCACGTCCACGCACTCGAACGCGAACTCCATGTGCGCGCTCTCGTCGCGGAACACCCAGTTGGTGCCCGAGGCCAGACCGTTGAGCAGACCGCGCGAACGGAAGTAGTAGACGTAGGCAAAGGCCGCGAAGAAGAACAGGCCCTCGATGCACGCCGCGAAGCAGATCTGGTTGAGCAGGAACTGGCGACGCTCGTCACGGGTCTCGATGCGCTTCAGGTTCTGGATCGAATCAATCCACTTGAAGCAGAAGTCCGCCTTCTTCTTGATCGAATCGATGTTCTCCACCGCGTCGAACGCCTTGGCGCGCTCGTCCGGATCCGGCAGGTAGTTGTCGAGCAGGGTCAGGTAGAACTGCACGTGCAGCGCTTCTTCGTACAGCTGGCGCGACAGGTACATGCGCGCTTCCGGCGCATTCAGATGCTGATACAGGTTCAGCACCAGATTGTTGGACACGATCGAATCGCCGGTGGCGAAGAACGCGACCAGGCGGTGGATCAGGTGGCGCTCGCCCGGCGACATCTTGCCGTGCAGGTCGCTGATGTCGATCTGGAAGTTGATTTCCTCGACCGTCCAGGTGTTCTTGATCGCGTTGCGATACATGTCATAGAACTGCGGGTAGCGCATCGGGCGCAACGTCAGTTCGAAACCTGGATCGAGCAGCATTTGGCTGGGCTTGTCGGCCATGGTGTTTCGTCCTTCTTGGCGACTACCGACCAACGGTCGGCAGCTACCGAATGTGTGATTTTCCAGCGGTGGCGGCTCGGTGGGCCGGCACGCCTTGTTTACTGGCACGCCTCGCAGCTTTCCGGGTTTTCCAGCGAGCAGGCGACGGCTTCGACCGGGGTGTAGCTGCTGACGGTCGTCTTGGCGATCTTGGTCGCCGGGCGCGAACGCAGGTAGTACGTGGTCTTGATGCCCTGCTTCCAGGCATACATGTACATGGAAGACATCGCGCCGATGTTCGGGCTTTCCATGAACAGGTTGAGCGATGCGGACTGGTCGATGAACGCGCCGCGGTCGGCGGCCATGTCGATCAGCGAACGCATCGGCAGTTCCCAGGCGGTGCGGTACACGTGGCGCAGCGTTTCCGGGATCTGGGTGATGCCCTGGATCGAGCCTTCGGCCAGCTTGATCGCGTCGCGCATTTCCGGGGTCCAGTGGCCGAGCTTCTTCAGCTCGTTCACCAGGTAACGGTTGACCTGCAGGAAGTCGCCGGACAGCGTTTCGCGCTTGAACAGGTTGGACACCTGCGGCTCGACGCACTCGTAGCAACCGGCGATCGAGGCGATCGTCGCGGTCGGGGCGATGGCAATCAGCAGCGAGTTGCGCAGGCCGTGTTCCTTGATGCGCTCACGCAGGGCGTCCCAACGCGCGGTGTCTTCGGGCACCACGTTCCAGGCATCGAACTGCAGCTCGCCGCTGGCCGCACGGGTATCGGCGAAGGACGGGTGCTTGCCGCGTTCCTGGGCCAGCTCGCACGAGGTTTCCAGCGCGTGGAAGTAGATCGTCTCGGCGATCTGCTTGGACAGCGCGCGGGCTTCGGCACTGTCAAAGGCCAAACGCTTGCGGAAGAACACGTCCTGCAGGCCCATGCAGCCCAGGCCGACCGGACGCCAGCGCAGGTTGCCGCGGCGGGCGGTTTCGATCGGGTAGAAGTTCAGGTCGATCACGCGGTCGAGCTGACGCACGGCCAGGCGCACGGTGTCGGCCAGCTTGTCGAAATCGAACTCGCCGTGGCCGTCGAAATGATTGCCCAGGTTGATCGAGCCCAGGTTGCACACCGCGGTCTCTTCGGCCGAGGTGATTTCCAGGATTTCGGTGCACAGGTTGGACAGGTGGATCACGTTGCCCGGACGCAGGGTCTGGTTGCTGGCGCGGTTGCACTTGTCCTTGAACGTCATCCAGCCGTTGCCGGTCTCGGCCAGGGTACGCATCATCCGCGAGTACAGCTTGCGCGCGGAGATCGTGCGCTGGGCCTTGCCCTGGGCTTCGGCCTGCAGGTAGGCCTGCTCGAAGGCTTCACCGAACAGATCGGTGAACTCAGGCACCACGCTCGGATCGAACAGCGACCATTCCTGGTCGGCCTCCACCCGCTGCATGAACAGGTCCGGCACCCAGTTGGCCAGGTTCAGGTTATGCGCACGGCGCGATTCGTCACCGGTGTTGTCACGCAGTTCGAGGAAGTCCTCGACGTCGGCGTGCCAGGTTTCCAGGTACACACAGGCCGCGCCCTTGCGCTTGCCGCCCTGGTTCACCGCCGCCACGGACGAATCCATGGTCTTCAGCCACGGCACGATGCCGTTGGAATGGCCGTTGGTCGATTTGATCAGCGAACCACGCGAACGCACGCGGCTGTAGCTGACGCCGATGCCGCCGCTGAACTTGGACAGCTGGGCGATATCACCGTACTTGGCGTAGATCGACTCCAGCGAATCCTGCGGCGAATCCAGCAGGAAGCACGAGGACAGCTGCTCATGCGTGGTGCCGGAGTTGAACAGCGTCGGGCTGGACGGCAGGTAATCCAGGTTGCCCATGCGCTTGTACAGCGCGAGGGTTTCCGGCACGTCTTCGCTCAGCGCGCTGGCGATGCGCAGGAAGAACTGCTGCGGGGTCTCGATCACCTTGCGGGTGTGCGGATGACGCAGCAGGTACCGGTCGTACAGGGTACGCAGACCGAAGTAATCGAAATGCAGGTCCAGCGACGGATCGATCGCGTCGTTGAGCTTGCGGGCGTTGATCTGCACGAAATCGAGCAGGCGCGCGTTGATCAGGCCCACTTCGTGGCCGCGGCCGACCGACTGCGAGAACGCATGGATTTCCTGGCCGGACACTTCCTTGGCGATGAAGTTGGCCAGCAGGCGCGCGGCGAGGCGGCCGTACTCGGGTTCTTCACCGATCAGCAGCGCCGAGGTGCGGATGGACAGTTCGTCCAGCTCCTGGGTGGTCGCGCCGTTGTACAGGCCGGAGATGGTGCGGGTCGCCACGCGCATCGGATCCACCGCATGCAGACCTTCGCAGCAGCGCTGCACAGCGCGCACGATCTTGTTCAGGTCCACCAGTTCGGTCGTGCCATTGCGCTTGGTCACGCTCATGGCGGTCGCCGTGGGCGGCGAGGTCAGCAGGAATTCGCTTTCCTTATCGATGTCGGTGCTGGTTTCGATGCTCACGGCGTTTTCCTCTGGGCGTGATTGGAAGTGGTACAGCGTCGCCTGCCTTGCAGGCCGAACCGGCGCACGGATCTACAGGGTGGACCTGCGGCGTCGCAGGAGCCGCGACAGCGCAGGCAGGCCTGCGGGCGGATTCCCCTGCGTCACCGGTCCTCTCCCCCCGGAGAGTCGTGCGACCGGCACCACACGCTGTACGTGCGTGCGGTTGTCAGTAGGTCTTCAGGCCATCGGCGTGAAGGCGATACACCCGTCGACTTGTGGTCGGCGGGACCGACGGCCACAAGATAGTGGGGGTACCAGGTGTCGTCAACGCCAAATGTAGTGAATTTCCCTAATCCCTTGTGGCGCAAGGACCGGGCCGGAAAGGCGTCCGACGAACGGTCTGGACCTGTCGAAAGCGAGTGCGCAGTCAAGGGCAAATGGCCGGATTGTCCTCTTCGAAAACAGAACAACGCCCGCTCACACAGCCCTAACGAATGGCCGCCGGTCAGGGTGACTTCCGACCCGCGCCGGGGTCGCCCCGGAGTGCCACGCTCCAATACGCCTCCTTTATATGAACGCGACCATGCGCCTGCCCCTGATCGGCTGTCTGATGTTGGGCCTGACCGTGGCCGGTACCGCCGCGGCGGGCGAGAGCAAAGGCCCGCAGCTCTCCTCGCGCCAGTGCGGGGTGAGCACGCCTTACAACGTGCTGGTGGACAGTGGCGGGATCTGGCTGCGCAACCGCGAGCAGGTGCCGGCGGAGATCTTCTTCCACGATGGCGAGCTGAACATCGATCGCCAGCCGATCCCGGTCAGCGACGCCGACGCCGACGCCCAGCGCCTGCGCCAGCTGGAATGGGGCACCCGCCAGCTGGTGCCTGCCGTGGCCGGGGTGGCCGGCGAGGCCACGGACATCGCCTTCGATGCGCTGGGCGCCACGGTGGAGATCATGACCGGCAGCCGCCGCAAGGCGCGCGAGGTGGACGGGCTGCGCAAGGATGCCCATGCGTACGTCGGCCGTACCCTCGGCCGCGGTATCTGGGAGCAGGATCTGTTCGGGGAACAGTTCGAGGCGCGCATCGAGCAGGCGGCCGAGTCGATGTCGGCCTCGCTCGCCCGCGGCGTGATGTGGACGATGCTGACCGGCGGCGCCGGCCGGATCGAGGCCCGCGCCGAGAAGATGGAGGCCGACCTGGAGCGTCGCATGGAGGCACGGGGGCAGGCGCTGGAGGCACAGGCCCAGTCGCTGTGCACGCAGGTGCTGGCGCTGGATGCGATCCAGCAGTCGCTGGAGGTGCGCTACCAGGGCAAGCCGCTGGCGATGATGGTGATGGACCGCGAGGAGGACGCGGCCGCGCCGATCGCGCACGAACAGCCGCGCGGGAACGCGTTGGTGTTGCCGCCGATCTAGAAAGAATCCACGCATGGCGTGGATCTACATTGCGGCCTATTTACGCCCAGCGTGGAGTTACGCGCGGTGCGGGGTGCCCAGATACTCGGCGCTCTGCATTTCGATCAGGCGCGAGGCGGTACGTTCGAACGCGCCCTGCAGCCGGACGCCCGAATACAGCCCGACCGGTGAATCGGTCGCGGTGCAGACCAGGTTGACGTGGCGGTCGTACAGCTCGTCGATCAGGTTGACGAAGCGGCGCGCGGCATCTTCGTTGAGTTTGTCGAAGTGCGGGATGTCGCCGAGCAGCACGGTGTTGAATTCGTGCGCGATCTCGATGTAATCCGAGGGGCCACGCGGGCCTTCGCACAGCGCCTTGAAATCGAACCAGACGATGCTCTTGCCGCGGCCACGCACCGGGATCTTGCGCGCTTCGATCTCGATGTTGCCCGCCTTGGCCGGCTGCCCACCGCTGAGCTCGGCCCAGCGCCCGGCCAGCCAGGCATCGCTGCCGGCATCGATCGGCGACTGGTACACCGGCGAGCGGGTCAGCGCGCGCATGCGGTAATCCTCGGTGCCTTCGGCGTAGAGCTCCACGCAGTAGGTCTGCAGCAGCCCGATCGCGGGCAGGAAGCTGTCGCGCTGCAGGCCGTTGAGGTACAGGTTTTCCACCGCCGTGTTGGAGGTGGTCACCAGGGTCACGCCCTCGGCGAACATGCGCTCGAGCAGGCGCGCCAGCAGCATCGCATCGCCGATGTCGGTGACGAAGAATTCGTCCAGCACCAGCACGCGCAGCTTGCTGCGCCACTCCTGGGCGATCTTCGCCAGTGGGTCGCTCTGCCCCTGGTGCTCGCGCAGGCGCTCGTGGATGCCGCGCATGAAGCGGTGGAAATGCGTGCGGTACTTCTGTTCGATCGGCAGGCCGTCATAGAACAGATCGACCAGGAAGGTCTTGCCACGCCCCACCCCGCCCCAGAAGTACAGGCCCTTGACCGGCTCGGGCTTCTTCCAGAATGCGGAGAGGCGATCCAGCCAGCCGTCCTGCGCGCTGTCGACCAGCGCGAGATGGATGCGGTCCAGCTCGGCCAGGGCGGCGTGCTGGGCCGGGTCGTTCTGCCATTCGCCCCGGGCCACGCCATCGGCGTAGCGCTGCGACGGGGTCATCACGGTGTCGCTCATGCCGCGTCGGGGGCGGGGTTGGGCAGCCACTGCTTGACGCCATGGATGAGCGCGCCGCGCAGGTCGACGATCTTGCGGTGGAAGAAGTGGCTGGTATCGGGCATGCGCACCAGTTCGTGCGGTGCGTCCAGGCCGTCCAGCCAGTCATAGACCGCCTGCGGATCGACGATCTCGTCTTCCTCGCCCTGGATCACCAGCCACTGGGCCGGGGGCTGCATGCCCTCGAAGTCCCAGCGCCCGGCCGGCGGCGCGATCGAGATCAACGTGGTCGGCTGCAGGTCGCCCGCCGCGCGCAGCGAGACGTACGCACCGAAGCTGAAACCGGCCAGCCACAGGTCCTGGCCCGGCCGCTGTGCACGGACCCAGGCGGCGACGGCCTTGAGGTCGTCCTGCTCGCCCACGCCGTTGTCGAACGTGCCGGCCGAGTCGCCGACGCTGCGGAAGTTGAAGCGCACGGTGGCGATGCCCAGGTCGCGCAGCGCGCGCGCGGCCATGGTCACCACCTTGTTGTGCATGCTGCCGCCCTCGGTGGACAGGGGGTGGCAGACGATCGCCACCACCGGCTGTACCGCGACATCGGCCTCGGGCAGATCAACCACGACATCCAGCGGACCGACCGGTCCGTCCAGCGTCAGCGCACCGCTTTCTTGGGGAAATGGGGGATTGTGCATGGCGTCATAATACCGTCCCTCCGCGTGCTTCACCGCCGCCCCCGCCGGATCCGTACATGCACTTTCTGGTTTTCAGCGTTCTCTGCAGCGTGCTGGTCTCGGTCCTGCTGAAGCTGGCGCCGCGCCAGCGGCTGGACATGCCGCAGGTGGTGACCTGGAATTATCTGGTCGCCAGCGTGCTCAGCGCGGTGCTGCTGCAGCCCTCGCTGGCGTCACTGCAGGCCGCGCATGCGCCGTGGGCCGCCCTGCTCTGCCTGGCCGTGGCGCTGCCGGCGATCTTCCTGATGATGGCCCGCGCGGTGACCCGCGCCGGGATCGTGCGCAGCGATGTGGCCCAGCGGTTGTCGCTGCTGCTTTCGCTGCTGGCTGCGTTCCTGGTGTTCGGCGAGACCGCCAACGGCTGGAAGCTGGCCGGCCTGGGGCTGGGCCTGCTGGCGATCCTGGGGATCAGCGTTCGCCCGCGCGCCGGCGCGGCCGAACCCACTGGCGGGCGGGCCTGGCCGTGGCTGCTGGCGGTCTGGGTGGGCTACGCCCTGGTCGACATCCTGCTCAAGAAGGTGGCGTTGTCGGGTACGCCTTCGATGGCGGCACTTCTGGTCAGTTTCAGCCTGGCCTTCGTGCTGATGCTCATCCTGCAGCTATGGCGTCACCTGCGCGGCATTGCCCGCCTGCAGTGGCGCAACCTGGTTGGCGGCGCCCTGCTCGGGGCGCTCAACTTCGGCAACATCCTGTTTTACGTGCGCGCCCACCAGCACTTGCCGGACAGCCCGGCGGTGGTGTTCGCCGGCATGAACATCGGCGTGGTGGTGCTGGGCGCGCTGGTGGGCATCATCGGTTTCGGCGAGCGCACCAGTGTGTGGAACCGGGTGGGCCTGGCGCTGGCCGTGGTGGCGATCGGGTTGATCGCGTGGGGGACGTGGTGAGCACCTGTTGCTGGATCACACCCTGCATGGGCTTCACGGACGCGAATGCGGGGCCAACGCGCGTTCAACCATGCGAAGCGAGAGCTTTCCGGTCATGAAGATGAAAGCGGTAGAAACAAGGCATGGCGTCATCTACGGCCGTAATGCACTGATCGTCACGGCCACTGACCTGACCGTCCATCCAATGACGTTGACGGTCAAAGCGTCGCTATCTCTGTCCAACTGCATGCCCGAAATTCTCGACGCACCCGACGTAAACGTCACGTTCGTGTTTACAGACATCGAGCACCTGTCCGTATGTGGCGTAGAGGCTTATCCGAACGAAGAGTACACCGACTCAAGCTTCGATCTCGTTGAGGGTACGTATGGCAACGATAGAAAGCGGATCGTGCTCAGTTCGTACGATCATGTTTTCGATGTGGTCGGTCAGTGTGACGTGATCTACGGGTAGCCCGCGTACGTCGGTCGCCCAGACTACAGGCGGAAGGCGCCGGGAATGTCCATCACGCCCGGCGCCATGGTTCCCTCAGCGATCAAACCCCAGCAGCAGCGGATCGTGATCCGAGCTGCGCCACGGACCCGCTTCGTTGCGGTCGCGGTAACCGACATCGTCCGCCTCATCGGCGTTGATATGCCACTCCGCCGCCGCGCGCAGGCGCTTGGCCATGCCCGGGCTCAACAGCGCATGGTCCAGCCGGCCGGTCATGCCGTTGTAGACATAGCTGTAAGGCCGTTCGACCTTGGCGACCGCAAACGCATCCCGCCAGCCGGCCGCGTGCAGGGTGCGGATCGGGTCTTCCATCGCGTACGCGTTGAAATCGCCCAGCAGCATCGCATCGCGGGTGCCCGCGCCGGTGGGGTCGGTCGCCAGCCACTGGTCCAGCAGCGTGGCCGAGGCGACGCGGGTGGCATTCCAGCAGGCCTGGCCGTCCTTCTGATCGGCATCGGCGCCGGTCGCGTCCGAGCAGCCCTTGGATTTGAAGTGATTGGCCACCACCACAAACGGCTCGCCTTTGCCCGCACGGAAGGCCTGCGCCAGCGGCACGCGGCTGCGCTCACCGAAGGGTTCCTTCTCCAGCACAGCGGGGGCGCCGACCGGGGTCACGCGCGTGGCGCGGTAGATGATGCCGACCCGGATCGGGTTGTCACCCGGCCCCTGCTTCGCGTCGATGAAACGCCAGTCGGCACCCTGGCCCCGGTCCGCATTGAGCGCATCGACCAGCTGGGCGATCGCCGACTGCGGGCCGTAGCCGTCATTCTCCAGTTCCATCAGCGCGGCGACATCGGCACCGAGCGCGTTGATGGTGGCGACCAGCTTGGCTTTCTGCGCGTGATGTTCGGCCAGGGTGCGGGCGCCACGCAGGGTCGGGTAACCGCCGCCCTGGCCGTCGCCATTGAAGAAGTTCTCCAGGTTGAACGCCGCCACATGCAGGGCACCGGCCACCACCGGTACCGCCGGGCGGTCCAGCGCGGGCAGGTTCAGGGGGCGGGTCACCTGCAGGCGGGCGTTGCCTTTGGGATCGATGCGGACGATGCCTTCCACGTTGCGCAGGACCATGCCGGTGCGCAGGTTCGCCGCTGCCGGCAGGTAGGCCACCGGGCCGGGATCCCGGGCGTCGCTGCCATCGTCGAGCACCAGCCGGCGACGCAGGTTGTCGGCCACCTCATGGGCGTGCTCCGGGCTGCCGGGTGCGGCCACTTCGCTGGGCTGCCACAGGCGACCACCGAAGGCCACGGTCAACTCACCAAAGCGCGACAGGCCATCGGTGCCGGCCAGGGTCAGCGGCGCGGCGATGCGGACCTGCTGACCGTCCAGCGTGCGCCAGTCGGTGGGCGGCGCGGTCAGGGTGAGCGTGGCCGACGTGGTCGGCGCCGGACGCACCTGCGGCGAGGTGGCGGGCTGCGGCTGGGCGGCATGGACCGCGCCGGACAGGGCCAGCGCGAGAGCGAACACGAGGGGGGTACGGCGCATCGGAAGCAGGACTCCAGGGAAGTGCGACAAGGCTAACCATATAAAGTGAAACGCCGCCCTTCGGCGGCGTCGGTGACCTGATCCGGCAAAGCCGTTATTTCAGGTTGGCCAGCATCCAATCGACCGTGGCATGGATCTGCTCCTCGGTCAGCGCCGGATTACCGCCCTTGGGCGGCATGATGCCACCGTCCGGGCCGGTATAGCCCTCCACCGCATGCTTGTAGAGCGTGTCCTTGCCCTGGGCGATGCGCGCATCCCAATGCCCGTGATCCAACGTCGGCGCCTTGCCGACGCCATTGGTATGGCAGGCGGTGCAGAGGTTGTCGTAGATCACCTTGCCGTCGGTGGTGCCACCGTAGGCGACCTGCGAGGCGGCTTTGACCAGCGCGGCGGCCTGGGCAGCCGCCTGGGCGGCGGCACCGGTACTGCCGGCGTACACCGCACCGGCCGGCGCGATGCGCTGTTCCGTGCGTTTGGCCGCCATCGGCGAGACTTCAGGGGGGATGCTGGTATGCAGGTAGGCCGCGAAGATGATGAGGCCGAGTGTGATGGCCATCAGCAGCGCGATGACCATGGAGAAGCGTTTCAGGAACTCGAGGTCGTAATTCCGCACTCTCTATACCCCTGGCTGGTAGTCGTTGGACCACGGCTTGTCGGCCGAGTATGACCAGCGTCGGCGGCGCTGCGCAAGCGACCGCCGGGTGTCGCAATGCAGCATCGGCGCGACTCAGGCGCCCGCGGCACGCAGGCAGAAAACACAGATCGACTCGACCAGCGCATCTTCATCGCCGTGCGCATCGCGGCTCAGAGCGGTCGGTCCGACCAGCGCCTCGGTGAACGCCCCAACGATGCAGGCCGCTGCGACATGGGTGTCCTGCTGCGGGAAGGTGCCTGCCTCGACGCCATCGGCGACGATGCGCCGGAACACATCGCCGAACAGACGGCGGCAGCGGATGCGCTCGGCTTCCACTTCCGGATCGACCGGCTCGGCGATGAAGGCATAGGCCAGCCCGGGGCCGGCCAGCGCGCGCCGCACGAAGGCGGTGATCGCCCGGCGCAGGCGCTCCGGCGCGGGCAGCGGCTCGGCCGCGATCGCCTCGAAGATGCGCAGTTCGTGGTCCACCGCGGCGGTCAGCACCTCCACGAACAGCTCGGCCTTGGAGGGGAAGTGCCGATAGATCAGGCCGGTGGACACGCCGGCTTCGGCCGCCACCGCCGTCACCGGGGCGTTGCGGTAGCCGCCGGCCGCCACCAGCGCACGGGTCGCCAGCAGGATGCGTTCGCGGGCGCCGGCAAGGCGTTCTTCCATCAGGGCGGAGCGTTTATAGGCCATTTGTTGATTCTATGTTCAATTTTTGAATTTGTGTTCACTTCTTTCCCGAACCCGGCTACGCTGGGGGTACATCGCCCGCGGGACGGCCCTGTCAGCCCGTCCATCCCTCCCGGCGCGTCCCATCCCTTGTTGTTGCGGAGTCGCCCATGCACGTCCCGACCATGAACTTCGATCTCGGCGAAGAGATCGACCTGCTGCGCCAGAGCGTGGCCCATTTTGCCTCTGCTGAAATCGCGCCGCTGGCGGCCCAGGCCGACGAAGAGAATCTGTTCCCCAATGCGCTGTGGCGCAAGCTCGGCGAGCAGGGCCTGCTCGGCCTGACGGTGGAAGAGGAATACGGCGGCAGCGGCATGGGCTACCTCGCGCATGTGGTGGCGATGGAAGAGATCTCGCGTGCCTCCGGTGCCATCGCGCTGTCCTACGGTGCGCACTCGAACCTGTGCGTGAACCAGCTGCGCAAGAACGGCAACGAAGATCAGAAGAAGCGCTACCTGCCCGGCCTGTGCAGCGGCGAGCTGGTCGGCGCGCTGGCGATGAG
Source organism: Stenotrophomonas sp. TWI587 (assembly GCF_039674145.1). Classification (NCBI taxonomy): domain Bacteria; kingdom Pseudomonadati; phylum Pseudomonadota; class Gammaproteobacteria; order Lysobacterales; family Lysobacteraceae; genus Stenotrophomonas; species Stenotrophomonas sp. TWI587. The sequence continues at coordinate 140,414 of NZ_JBDJMW010000004.1, forward strand.
CGAACCAGGCGCCGGCTCGGACGTGGTCTCGATGAAGCTGCGCGCGGACAAGCGCGGCGATCACTACGTGCTTAACGGCAACAAGATGTGGATCACCAACGGCCCGGATGCCGATGTGCTGGTGGTCTATGCCAAGACCGATCCGGATGGCGGCGCCAAGGGCATCACCGCGTTCCTGATCGAAAAGGGCATGAAGGGCTTTTCCACGGCGCAGAAGCTGGACAAGCTCGGCATGCGCGGCTCCAACACCTGTGAGCTGGTCTTCCAGGATTGCGAAGTACCCGAAGCCAACGTGCTTGGTGTGGTCGGCGGTGGCGTCAAGGTGCTGATGTCCGGCCTGGACTATGAGCGCGTGGTGCTGTCCGGTGGCCCGCTCGGCCTGATGGCTGCGGCCATGGACGTGGTGATGCCGTACGTGCACGAGCGCAAGCAGTTCGGCGAGGCGATCGGCACCTTCCAGCTGATCCAGGCCAAGCTGGCCGACATGTACGTGGGCCTCAACGCCTGCCGCGCCTATGTCTACGCGGTGGCACGCGCCTGCGACCAGGGCCGCACCACGCGTCAGGACGCAGCCGGCGCGATCCTGTATTCGGCCGAGAAGGCCACCTGGCTGACCGGCCAGGCGATCCAGATCCTGGGCGGCAATGGCTACATCAACGAGTACCCGACCGGACGGTTGTGGCGCGATGCCAAGCTGTATGAAATCGGCGCCGGCACCTCGGAGATCCGCCGCATGCTGATCGGCCGCGAACTGTTCCAGCGCACCAAGTAAGGGCCCTGCCATGACCGTATTGAGCACCCAGCTGCAACCGGGCAGCGACACCTTCGAGGCCAACCGCGCCGCGCTGCAGGCGGTGGTCGACGACCTGCGCGCCACCCTGGCGCAGACCGCGCTGGGCGGCAGCGAAGCGGCACGCGCCAAGCACACCGCACGCGGCAAGCTGCTGGTGCGCGACCGCATCGATGCCCTGCTCGACCCGGGCAGCGCCTTCCTGGAAATCGCCCCGCTGGCCGCGCATGGCATGTATGGCGACCCGATCCCCAGCGCCGGCGTGGTTGCCGGCATCGGCCGGGTCTCGGGCGTGGAGTGCGTGATCGTGGCCAACGATGCCACGGTCAAGGGTGGCACCTACTACCCGATGACGGTCAAGAAGCACCTGCGTGCGCAGGAAGTGGCCGAGCAGAACCGCCTCCCCTGCATCTACCTGGTGGATTCGGGCGGTGCATTCCTGCCGCTGCAGGACGAGGTGTTCCCGGACCGCGACCATTTCGGTCGTATCTTCTACAACCAGGCCAACCTGTCCGCGCAGGGCATCCCGCAGATCGCCTGCGTGATGGGCAGCTGCACCGCCGGTGGCGCCTACGTGCCAGCGATGAGCGATGAAACGGTGATCGTGCGCGAGCAGGGCACCATCTTCCTCGGCGGCCCGCCGCTGGTGAAAGCGGCCACCGGTGAAGTGGTCACCGCCGAAGAACTGGGCGGTGCCGATGTGCACACGCGCATCTCCGGCGTGGCCGACCACATGGCCGACAACGACCTGCAGGCACTGGCGCGGGTCCGCGCGATCATCGCCCAGCTCAACTGGCGCAAGCCCGAGCCGGCGCTGGCAGTGCAGGCCCCGGTGGAACCGCGGCATCCGGCCCACGAGCTGTATGGCGTGATCCCGGCTGACACGCGCAAGCCCTATGACGTGCGCGAAGTGATCCTGCGCCTGGTGGACGATTCGCGCTTCGATGAGTTCAAGCCGCGCTACGGCAATACGCTGGTCACCGGCTTCGCGCACCTGCACGGCTACCCGGTGGGCATCATTGCCAACAACGGCATCCTGTTCTCCGAGTCCGCGCTGAAAGGCGCGCACTTCATCGAACTGTGCACGCAGCGCGGCATTCCACTGGTGTTCCTGCAGAACATCACCGGCTTCATGGTTGGCCGCAAGTACGAGCACGGCGGCATCGCCAAGGACGGGGCCAAGCTGGTCATGGCCGTAGCCTGCGCCAAGGTGCCCAAGTTCACCGTGGTGATCGGCGGCTCGTTCGGTGCCGGCAACTACGGCATGTGCGGCCGCGCCTACTCGCCCAACTTCCTGTGGATGTGGCCGAACGCGCGCATCGGCGTGATGGGCGGCGAGCAGGCCGCCAGCGTGCTGGCCACGGTCAAGCGCGATGGCATCGAAGCCAAGGGCGGGCAGTGGTCGGCCGAGGAAGAAGACGGCTTCAAGTCGCCGATCCGCGCGCAGTTCGAATCGCAGGGCCACCCGTACTACGCCAGCGCCCGGCTCTGGGATGACGGCGTGATCGATCCGGCCGACACCCGTCGTGTGCTGGGCCTGGCGCTGTCAGCCAGCCTCAACGCCCCGGCGAAGAAGACCGACTTCGGCGTGTTCCGCATGTAATGCACGGGCGGTGCCGCCTGGCACCGCCGCCCCTGGCCCGCGCAACGAGACCACCATGTTCACCAAGATCCTGATCGCCAACCGTGGCGAAATCGCCTGCCGCGTCATCGCTACCTGCCAGCGCCTGGGCATCGCCACCGTGGCGGTGTACTCCGACGCCGACCGCAACGCGCGCCACGTGCGCCTGGCCGACGAGGCCATCGCGATCGGCCCGGCGCCGGCGCGTGAGAGCTACCTGCGCGGCGACGCCATCCTGGAGGCCGCCCGCCGCACCGGCGCGCAGGCGATCCATCCCGGCTACGGCTTCCTCTCGGAGAACGCCGGCTTCGCGCAGGCCTGCGCCGAGGCGGGCATCGTGTTCATCGGCCCCTCCGCTGCGGCGATCCGCGCGATGGGCGACAAGAGCGCGGCCAAGGCGCTGATGCAGCAGGCCGGCGTGCCGCTCACCCCGGGCTACCACGGCGACGAACAGATCCCCGAGTTCCTGCGCAAGCAGGCCGACAGCATCGGCTACCCGGTGCTGATCAAGGCCAGCGCAGGCGGCGGTGGCAAGGGCATGCGCCGCGTGGACGACAGCGCGACCTTCACCGAGGCGCTGGCCAGCTGCCAGCGTGAAGCGCAGTCCGCGTTCGGCAACGCACACGTGCTGGTGGAGAAGTATGTGGAGCGTCCGCGCCACATCGAGATCCAGGTGTTCGGCGACAGCCACGGCAACGTGGTGTACCTGTTCGAGCGCGACTGCTCGGTGCAGCGCCGCCACCAGAAGGTGCTCGAAGAAGCGCCCGCGCCCGGCATGACGCCCGAGCGCCGCGCCGCGATGGGCAAGGCCGCCGTCGATGCCGCGCGCGCGGTCAACTACGTCGGCGCGGGCACGGTGGAGTTCATCGCCGGCCCGGATGGCGATTTCTACTTCATGGAAATGAACACCCGCCTGCAGGTGGAGCACCCGGTCACCGAGTGCATCACCGGCACCGACCTGGTCGAGTGGCAGCTGCGCGTGGCCAGCGGTGAACCGCTGCCGCTGCAGCAGGATCAGCTGCAGATCCGCGGCCATGCACTGGAAGCCCGCCTGTACGCCGAAGACGCCGACCGCGGTTTCCTGCCGTCCACCGGCACCCTGCGCCACCTGCGCCTGCCGGCCAACACCGCGCACGTGCGCGTGGATGCCGGTGTCGAACAGGGCGATGCGATCACCCCGTTCTACGACCCGATGATCGCCAAACTGATCGTCTGGGACGTCGACCGCGACGCCGCACTGCGCCGCATGCAGCAGGCGCTGGCCGAATGCGAAGTGGTTGGCGTGACCACCAATGCCGCCTTCCTGCGCCGCTTGGTGATGACCGATTCGTTTACCCAGGCCAAGCTGGATACCGCGCTGATCGAGCGCGAGCAGGCCGCGCTGGCCCCCAACGACGGCGACAGCGATGCGGCACTCTGGGCGCTGGCCGCGATCGCCGGCGTGGCCACCAGCGAGGCTGCCAGCCGTGACGCGCGTGACCCGCACTCACCGTGGCAGGCCCAGGATGGCTGGCGCCTCGGCGCGCCGGCCGCACGCGCGCTGACACTGGAGCACCGGGGTGCGCAGCGCAGCGTGGCCGTGCAGGGCGCGGGCGAGCAGTGGACCGTGCGCATGGAGGGCAAAGCGCTGCAGGGCAGCGGGCGCCTGACCGGTGATGCACTGCGCGTGCAGATCGGCGAGCAGCTGCACCGTGCCACCGTCATCCGCGACGGCAATGAGCTGTACCTTTTCGGCAGCGAGGGCGTGCAGCGCTTCACCCTGCATGATCCGGTCAGCGAAGCGGACCAGTCCGTTGCCGATGCCGGCAGCCTGGTCGCGCCGATGCCGGGCCGTATCGTGGCCACACTGGTGGCACCGGGCACGGCGGTCAAACGCGGCGCGCCGCTGCTGGTGCTGGAGGCGATGAAGATGGAGCACACGCTGCAGGCGCCGGCCGATGGCACCGTGCAGGGTTACCGGGTCAAAGCCGGGGACCAGGTGGGCGATGGGGCGGTGTTGGTGGATTTCGAGGCGGGTTGATCGCGTATGCGAAGGGCCACGTCAGGGAACCCGCTCCCATACTCGCTCAACGGGATCGAACTCTGTCGTGGCCATCTGAGCGCTGCGGTGACCGAATCCGCATACGGCCAACACGCCTTGCTCCATTCCATCCAAGTCCAGCGCGGCTTCAATATCTTTCTCGTTGATTGCGGCGGTGACAAACGCGCCTAACCCCTGTTCCGTTGCACAGGTCAACAGCAACTGTGACAGATGCCCTACGTCCAGGATCACGGCCCGGTAAGCCTTGGCGTGATTTCTGTATTTCCAGTGTGATCGCGCGAAGCGTGCCACCAGAATCACCTGAACGTGCGCATCGGAGAACCACGGTTGCCCCGCACAGATCTTTTTAGCCAAGCCAATATGGATGGCAGATTGGTCTTCAAGACGGGTCAATGCGTGGTCAAGGGGGTGATAGTGATACAGGCCCGGCGTGATGCCATCCACGTGCTGAATGAGTAGATACGCCTCGGTGGGATGAAGCCCTCCAGCTGAGGGCGCGTTCTTTTTCAGGAAAGTGCTGTCTGCATCGAGGACGTAGGTTCCCGTCGCTCCAAAGCATCGCTGCAACATGCGCACAAGCGTGTCCTTCGACAAGGAACGCTCTCGGTCAAAGTTACGGCACGTGCTGCGCGATTGCAGCAGGATGTCGGTCTCATCCAGATCGAGGTTTGGAAGGTCGATCCGGCTACCGCGGGGTGGCACCGTCGCGGGCGGTGGCGGGCCCAGCCGGTCACGGAGACCGGCTGCAGTCTGCAGCCCGGCGACGCCCAACGCCACTCCACTGTCACGTCCTTGCCACCGGGACTGCCAATGCATCATGGCAGCAGGTCCCCACCAATCCAGGCTCCGCAAGCGCTCGTCCGCCAGTGCCTCTGGAGTGATGGACCCCTCTTGCAGAACAAGTCCGTGCTGTAGCAGTGCTTCCAGTTCCACATCGATGCCTCCGCAGCGCTGAGCTTGCCACGCGTCCGGATCAACTGCCTCAAGCCGTTGCATCATGGCAATGGAGACTTCCACCGGGGCATTCAGATGCGGGGCCAAGGCATGCCAGGCGGAGCGCACCTGAAAACCGCTGCCGCCATCGATTACTGCCTGCAATGAAAACTCGCGGCATTGCCAGGGCTCAAGGTAAAGATGTCGGCAGCGTCGGATACGAGGGAGGGGCACGTTCTGCTTCCGGGGAGAAGTGGGCTGTTACATTGTCGGCTGCAGTCCCGAGGAATGAAGCGTCGATCAGCATCAGGTCAATGCTAAAGAGGATGTACAGGTGGCCGATATTGCAGTTGCCGTTGAAGTGGCACTCACTCAACCCACTCTTCACCCAATGTGACCGACATGACCGCTGACAAGAAGCCGCTTTCCCCAGAAGATGCGGTTCGCCTTCTGGATCTTTTGTGCACCGATGATGATTTTCGCAGCCAGTTTGCCGTGGATCCCGCGTCCGCGATGACCCAGGTCAGCGACGAAGCCGCCGCTTCGTGTCACACGTGCGAGCCGGCAGGGAAACTGGCCAGCAAGGAAGAGTTTGCGCAGGCGCGCACCGAGCTACTCAAGTACCTGGCCTCGCACGCCTCATTTTATGTGCCGCATTGCTTTGTCGCAGGCAAGGTAGACGAACAAATGAAACGTAAACCCCGCCCCTGACGGTCGCTACTGCTGGCGCGCACTATGCGCGTCAGTAGCATTGAGTGCCATCAGGGAATAAGTACCGGCGTTCTCCGCATACACCAGCCCACGATGCCTGGAAAGCCATACGCGTTCGCGCTCGGCTGATGCCTGATCACCCTTGTCCAGGTAGGCCATGTGCAACGCCACATGTACCTGGAACAACTCCGCACCATCCACCAGTGCACTCAGTCGTTTGATGCTGGTATCGATGCGGCCCGATCTTCGATCGATTTCCGCGCTGGCAAGTTCGGCCATCTGCCGGGCTCGCGGATCACCAAGTTCACTCGCCATTCTGGTGAACACCGGCGACCAACGTTCGGCAACCGTACTCTCCCCCGCGCGCTGGGCCAGGTATACGCCCGCAGAGCCCATGTACAGCCATTCAGCCCGGTCACTACCAACGGCCGCCATTGCCTGCTGGTGCATGTTGGAAAGGGCTTGCCCAAACTCGTCGCCGCGCGGAGCGGAGCCCGAAACAGTTCTGAGCGCCAATTCCTGAAGCGAAAGTGCATTACAGACGTGGCCCTCAATGTCGCACGACTTACGCGCCCTGCGCGCATTGCCCAGCGCCTCATCCGCCTGACCTTGATCGGCGGCAATAGCTGTTCTCTGAAACCATGCCGGCAATGAGTCGTTGGGGATCGCATCCAAGACCCTGGATGCTCCGACAAAATCATCTCGAGCAGCAAGCACCGAAGCGAATTCGCGATTGGGTTGCCCTCGCCCCGCGCTCTCCACCTGCCGATACGTCTGAAGCGCCTGATCCAGCTCCTCCTGCGCCAACTGCGTTCTGGCCAACATTTGCAGGGCGACGTTGTACATTGGATTCTGTGTCACAGCAGCAAGGCGGGCCACCGCCTCGGCGTCTCCGTAACGGCCGAGGGAGAAGAGGGCATTTGCACGGTTGGCGTGTGCGGCATGGTAGTCAGGGTACAGGTCACCAAGCAGCTTCCATTTATGCGCAGCAACAGCAACGCCTGCATCGTTGAGTTCAGATGCCCAGGCGTCCAGATAAAGCGCATCGCGCGGCGCCATCTTTGCCTTCAATGCCAGTGTACGTTTCAGCAACTGTCGCGCGCGGATCGTTTCGCCACGAGCGAAATAAACGCGCATTTGGCCAATGTACGCAAAGGCGAACTCGGGATCGAATCGTGCGGACTGCTCAAAGAATGCCAGCGCGTCCGGATATCGATACTCTCCGTATGCCTTGAGACCAGCGGCGTACGCATGCAACGCATCCAGATTGCTGGTGGCTACCTCGGGCAGAGGAGCGGACGTCCGGCTGACGTCCTTCATTGCCTCGCCCAAGCGCGTGCGTAAGGACGCAACCACACTGTCAGTGGAAGCGAGCGCCGAGTCCACACCTCGCCCGTCCGCGTACTCGGAGTAGACCGTCGCCCCTGTTCGGGGATCTACGATTTCCACTGCAACCCGCAGACTGCCGTTGACCTCCATGACAGACGGCATGATGACCGCGCGCGCGCCCTCTCGAATCGCAACTTCGTTGGCCGTGCGCCTGTCCATGGGCATGTCGGGTTTGCGCTGCATCCGGTGAAGCGTGTCGCGCACCTTCAGATCGCCAAGTACGTTTACGTACCGTGATTGCTCCAAGCTGATACGAAATGCCTGTTGCAGCGAATCATCAAGCAGAGCGTTGTCGGTCATGTTGCTGACATCACCCAGTACTACCCAATCCCGCTCAGCAAATGCTATTGCGGGCTCCGGACGGAACATTGCCCAAGCGCCAATAGCCAGCATGACCAGGACGGCCGTTTCTGCGGCCAATGCCGCTGGCTGCCGCCATAAGGGAATGTCGCGCCGCGCCTTAGCGTTGCTACGAGGCATTCGAAGAGGAGCAAAGCCTACTTCGCCAACCTCAAAGACCTCCTGGCTGGTCGGTACGCCTTTGAAGCGCCACCGCCCGTGCGACTTCCACAGCAGGTTTTTACCGCGCTCACCCAGTTCAGCAGTCGCCCGGTGGGTGAGCGATTCGGCCACCGCCGACAGCAGAATCTGCCCGGGTCGCGCCAACGTCATCAATCGGGCCGCCATGGGCTTGGCCAACCCTTCCACTTCCACCGACTTCGCCCCCACCTTGACCGCTTCCGCACTGTTTTCCCATGTGAGGATCTCGCCCACATGGAGGCCGGCGCGCGCGCGAAGCATGATGGAGCGCGCCTGCCCCAAACGCTGCAGTCCGCGCTGGTAGTCCAACGCGAAGCCGAGCGCATCTATGGCCCGCTCGAACAACAGAAACAGCCCGTCCGAACGATCGATCTGGTGCCCGTTCCACTGCTGCTGCAACGCCAGCACCAGCCGGTCATGCTCCTGGAACAGCTCAGCCGCCGCCGCATCACCGATGCGCTCCACCAGGATCAGCGAGTCGCACAGATCGGTGAACAACAGCGCCCGCATCTGCGGGGCCTGGGTCGACGTTCCGTTGTCGCCGTTCATGCCGATCTCCCGATCAGGGTGTGGCGGTCGCCGAGCGCGACCAGTGCAATCGGTTGCCGCCCAGGCGCTTGGCCTGGTACAGCGCGTTGTCGGCGCGAGCGTACCACTCGCTCCAGTCGGTACGGGGGTCGATCAGGCACACGCCGATGCTGACCGGGCACAGGTGCGGCACGCCCTGCGCGCGCCCCATCAGGCCGTGCACGGCGCTGAGGATGAACTCGGCCGCGTGCTGGAGGCTGTCCGGGTTGACGTGGCGCAGCAGCAGGCAGAACTCGTCACCCCCGAGTCGGCAGGCAATGTCCAGCTCGGTGGTGACCGAGCGCAGGATGTTGGCCACGCTCTGCAGCACGCGGTCACCGGCCTGGTGGCCATGCTCGTCATTGACCTGCTTGAAGTGGTCGCAGTCGATCAGCAGCAGGCCCTGCGGCGCGCTGTCTTCCTGCGCGCGGCATTCCTGCAGGTACAGGGCCAGGCCACGCCGGTTGTGCAGGCCGGTCAGCTCGTCGGTGCGCACCAGCTCACGGGTGTGGGTGAGCTGGTGGGTGGTGACGTAGAGATTGTCCAGCGCGGTTTCGAGATCGTGGTTGCGGCGGCGCAGCTGGCGGATCAGCACCTGCTCGTTGCCCACCACGCGCATGATCGTGCGGCGCAGGAAATAGGCGAGCAGGCTGGGGTCACGGTTGACCAGGCGCTGGAAATCATCGTGGTCCAGTTCGAGCACGACGCTGTCTTCGACGGCACGTGCACCGGCACTGCGCTGGTGGTCGCCGATCAGCAGACCCAGCTCGCCGAAGAACTCATTGGGGCCCAACGACTTGACCACCAGGTCTTCGCCGAAGTCCAGTTCGATGCAGCCGCTGACGATGACGTACATCGTGCTGCCGGCATGGCCGCGGTGGAACAGGTGCGTGCCTTGGTCCAGCTTGCGCTGGCGGCCGAACTCGGAGAACAATGCGGACTCGCCGCTGCTCAGGATGGCGTGCACGATCTCAGCCATCGCCTTTCGGTCGATGTCTGTTTCTCGTTCGCACATGATCGCCGCCGCACCCTTGCCGGTCATTTCCGAACACCCGCTTTCCAGCGCCCCCTGGTGAGCGATGGAGGATAGCACTCCTCAAAACTGTGCGCCCTATCCCATTTCCGACTATTACGCCCCAAAATCGTGAAACGGTGCACGTTCTGCCGCCTTCGACCCCGTGAAGACCGGGCTGCGGCACCCGAAAAGGGCGGCCAGTCCCCCGACTGATCGCCCTGCTGGCCCTCCCTGCCCCCTGCCCGGACGGGGTCAGGCCGCCCGGTCGGCGTTGAACTGCTCTTCCTCGGTGGACCCGCTCAGTGCGGTCGTCGAGGACTGGCCCTGCTGGATCGCCTGGGTCACCGCGTCGAAGTACCCCGTGCCGACTTCGCGCTGGTGCTTGACCGCGGTGAAGCCCCGGTCGGCGGCGGCGAACTCGGCTTCCTGCAGCTCCACGAAGGCGCTCATCTGGCGGCGGGCGTAACCGTGGGCCAGGTTGAACATCGAGTAGTTCAGGGCGTGGAAGCCGGCCAGGGTGATGAACTGGAACTTGTAGCCGTAGGTGGCGATCTCCTTCTGGAAGGTCGCGATGGTGGCGTCGTCCAGGTTCTTCTTCCAGTTGAAGCTGGGCGAGCAGTTGTAGGCCAGCAGCTTGCCGGGGAACTTCGCATGGATCGCCTCGGCGAACTTGCGGGCGAACTCCAGGTCCGGCTTGCCGGTCTCGCACCAGATCAGGTCGGCGTAGGGCGCGTAGGCCAGGCCGCGGCTGATCGCCTGGTCCAGGCCATTGCGGGTCTTGTAGAAGCCTTCCACGGTGCGTTCGCCGGTGGTGAACGGCTGGTCGTTGCCATCCACATCGCTGGTCAGCAGGTCGGCGGCCTCGGCGTCGGTACGCGCCACCAGCAGGGTCGGGACGCCCATCACGTCGGCGGCCAGGCGCGCGGCGTTGAGCTTTTCGATGGCCTCGCGGGTCGGCACCAGCACCTTGCCGCCCATGTGCCCGCACTTCTTGACCGAGGCCAGCTGGTCCTCGAAGTGCACGCCCGCCGCGCCGGCCTCGATCATCGCCTTCATCAGTTCGAAGGCGTTGAGCACGCCGCCGAAACCGGCTTCGGCATCGGCCACGATCGGCTGCAGGAAGTCGATGTCATCCTTGCCTTCGGCATGGTGCAGCTGATCGGCACGCAGCAGGGTGTTGTTGATGCGTTTGACCACCGCCGGCACCGAATCGGCCGGGTACAGCGACTGGTCCGGGTACATCTGGCCGGCCAGGTTGGCATCGGCGGCAACCTGCCAGCCGGACAGGTAGATCGCGTTCAAGCCGGCCTTGACCTGCTGCATGGCCTGGTTGCCGGTCAGCGCGCCGAGCGCGTTGACGAAGTCCTTTTCCTGCAGGTACGTCCACAGCTTCTCCGCGCCCAGCCGCGCCAGCGAGTGCTCCACGTGCACGGTGCCACGCAGGCGCACCACATCGGCGGCGGTGTAGTTGCGGGTGATCCCGGCCCAGCGCGGGTCGGTGTTCCAAGCGTGCTGGATCTGTTCGGCGGTCTGCAGGGTGCTCATGTCGAATCTCCAAAGGGAACGGATGCGGTAACAGCAGGTGGATGGATGGCGGTCAGTCGAGACGGTCGTAGGCAGGCAGGGTCAGGAAGTCGGTGAGCTCCTCGCGGCGGCTGAGCGCGGCCAGCAGCGCGATGGACTCGGGGATGCGGGCGCTGCCCGGCAGCGCGGTGGTGTCACCCAGCCGCGCCGGCAGTTGGGCCAGGGTGGCGTCGAGCAGGGCCAGGTCGATGGCGGTGCCGTCGTCCAGGTGCTGGCCGGGGGTATGCAGCCACTGCCACAGCTGGCTGCGGCTGATCTCGGCGGTGGCCGCGTCCTCCATCAGGTGGTGGATCGGCACGCAGCCGTTGCCGTCCAGCCAGGCGGCCAGGTAGCGCACGCAGACCTCGACGTTGCCCTCGAAACCGGCGCGGGTGATGGTGCCGGTGGGCGCGGCGATCAGATCATCGCGGCCCACCTGCACATCGTTGCGCAGCACGCGATGCTGGTTCGGCCCGGACATGTGTTCGTCGAAGATCGCCTGCGCGACCGGGATCAGCGCGGGGTGGGCGACCCAGGTCCCGTCATGGCCGGCGGTGACTTCGCGCAGCTTGTCCGCTCGCACCCGCGCCATCGCCTGCTCGTTGGCGGCCGCGTCATGGTTGATCGGAATCTGCGCGGCCATGCCACCCATCGCATGCGCGCCACGGCGGTGGCAGGTACGGATCAGCAGCTCCGAATAGGCCTTCAGGAACGGCTGGGTCATCGTCACCTGGCCGCGCTCGGGCAGCACCTTGTCGGCGTGGCGGCGGAAGGTCTTGATGTAGGAAAAAATGTAATCCCAGCGGCCACAGTTCAGGCCGACGATGCGGTCGCGCAGCGCATGCAGGATCTCGTCCATCTCGAACACCGCCGGCAGCGTTTCGATCAGCACCGTGACCTTGATCTGGCCGTGCGGCAGGCCGAGCATGCCCTCGATGTGCGACAGCGCGGTCTCCCACAGCGCGGCCTCTTCCATGCTCTGCAGCTTGGGCAGGTAGAAGTACGGCCCACGCTGCCTGCACATCAGCGTGCGGGCATTGTGGAAGGCGAACACCGCCGCATCGAACAGGCCACCGGCGATCGGCTGGCCATCGATGCGCACGTGCTTCTCATCCAGGTGCCAGCCACGCGGGCGGACGATCAGCACGGCCTGCTCGTTGAACGGACGCAGGGTGTACTGCTTGCCCGGCTTCCCATCCACGGACGGGCCGGTGTAGGTCAGATCGCCACGCACCGCGCCGATCAGCGCCTGCTGGCCGGCCAGCAGGTTGCGCCAGGCCGGGGCGGTGGAATCCTCGAAGTCGGCCATGAACACCTTGGCGCCGGAGTTCAGCGCGTTGATGACCATCTTCGGGTCGGTCGGGCCGGTGATCTCCACCCGGCGGTCCTGCAGCGCCTCCGGCAGCGGGGCGACGTGCCAGTCGCCGGCGCGGATCTCGGCGGTATCGGCACGGAAGTCCGGCAGGCCGCCGCCATCGAAGAAGGCCTGGCGCGCGACCCGTGCCTGCAGCCGGCGCTGACGCTCCGGCTCCACCGCCCGGTGCAGCGACACCAGCAGCGCCAGCACCCCCGCCGGCAGCAGCGCGGACTGGCCGGCCAGCTGGGTGGTGAGGGCAATGCCGGGGGTGGCCGGTGCATCGGCAGGGGTGGGCTGGGCGGTGGCGTAAGCGACGGCGGACATGGCGGACTCCTGCGGTGCGGTTGAGCTCCACCGTGCGCCGCCGCGCCGATATTTGACAAAGCAGTTATTGCAATAGCTTACATAAGGTGTGCTTATACTCATGACGCCATGACCACGCCGCGCACGCCAAGCCCCCGGTTTTCCTACAAATCCGATCGGCTCAAGCCGCTGCGGGCGTTCTGCCAGACGGTCCGCCTCGGATCAGTCTCACGAGCTGCTGAGGCGCTGTTCGTCAGCCAGCCGGCCATCAGCCAGCAGTTGCAGGCCTTGGAGCGAGAACTCGGCGTCAACCTGTTCGAGCGCAGCGGCCGCCGTCTGGTGCCAAGCCGCGAAGGCCAGTTGCTGTATGACATGGCGCTGCCACTGGTGGAGAACCTGGACGGGCTGGAGGCCAGCTTCCGCGACAAGGTGAAGGGGCTGGATGCCGGCGAGCTCAACATCGCGGCCAACAGCTCGACCATCCTGTACCTGCTGCCGCGCATCGTGGAGCGCTTCCGCCAGCGCCACCCGGATGTCCGCCTGACCCTGCACAACGCGATCAGCGCCGATGGCACCGACCTGCTGCGCAGCGATGCGGCCGACCTGGCGGTGGGCTCGATGACCGACGTGCCGGCCGACCTCAGCTACGCCCCGGCCTACCGCTTCGAGCAGGTGCTGATCGCCCCGCCCGAGCATCCGCTGGCGCACGGCGAACTGAGCCTGGAGGCGATCTCGCAGTATCCGCTGGTGCTGCCGCCGAAACGACAGATCACCTACCGGCTGGTGGACCAGGTGTTCCAGCGGCATCGGCTGCCCTACACCGTGGCGCTGGAGGTCGGCGGCTGGGAAGTGATCAAGCAGTACGTCGCGATGGGCATGGGCATCTCGATCGTGCCGGCGCTCTGCCTCCACGATGCCGACCGCGAGAAGCTGGTGACGCGCTCGATGAGCGCGTGGTTCCCGGAGCGCAGTTACGGGGTGATCGTGCGGCGCGGGCGGTTTCTGTCACCGCAGGCGCGGGCGTTCATCGAGCTGATCCAGCCGGACCTGTTCAGTCCGCGCAGCTATGACGAGAGTGGACATTCGGAGCGGTGACGCGATTGTGGGGTAGGTACCAGTGATCGTGATCGTTGGACCGGCCAGAGTTTCATGGCCACTCAGGAGCTGTTCTGCGCTTAGCGCCGCTCGATCTCTACCGGTGACAGCTCGCCAATCGAACTCTGCCGGCGGACTGGGTCGTAGAACATCTCGATGTGGTCGAAGAGCACCAATCGTCGCTGGTGAGCTGGCTGCGAAAAACCATGCGCTCATGGACCGCTCCTGAACTCGCGCACAAGATTTCCAGGGAAGCAGGCTCCTCCTTCCACGTACGGGGCTAAGGCTGCCCGCTCAGTGCACTCGAAGACATGATGCGCATCCGAACATTTCTGCGGAGGCAGATACATGGCCTTTTCTTGATGATGTCCCCCACTTTCACCTGAGACATTTCCTTGCAAGTTGGCTCCGCCTTTTCGGCCGCTCCCGAACGCACACATCGAAGCCTGTTGGTTTGAACTATTCGCAGCTGACAAGCAAGTTTTCCATCTTCAGAACCTGCTCAACTGGACCCAGATCAGGCGCCATGAACATCACATACATCGGCCCCTCCCTGTCACCCCGCTCATAGGCGAACAGTACTTTGTCCTGCTCATCGCTTGTCTCCCTGCCCAGCAGCTTGAACCCACCTCTTGCCGCTACGCCCCTCTTGATGACCCGGTGGGAGAAGCTTGGGTGACCGCCAATAAAGACATCAACAGTCAACCCTTCTGCCTTCAACTCACCCAGATCGAAGTCCGGGCCAGGCGCGGCAGGCAGGAAAGAAGTAGTGAGCGGAAGGTTTGCACAAACACGATAGCGCTCGCTGAGGGTAGTGACGCTTTGATCAGCGTGGCACCCAGAAAGAACCGCCAACGCTACCGCAACAAAGCACCTGGTTGAGTCCACAATCTGTAATCTCCTCGTTGACTGCCTTCGAAGTATTTCTGATTTTCTGCTCACTGACGGGAACAGTGAAGTCACACTCCAGGACCATATTCACTCGCGTTAAGCACGTACAGCAATTTTTCCGATTTCCGCCTGCCTACCAGCCATAGGTTATCTCGGCCCCCTCAGGCCCTACCGGGGTCATAATCCCCCCATGTCCATCGAACTCCGCCACCTGCGCTACTTCCTGGCCGTCGCCGAGACGCTGCACTTCGGCCGGGCGGCCGAGCGGCTGGGGATGTCGCAGCCGCCGCTCAGCCAGCAGATCCGTCAGCTGGAAACACTGCTCGGTGCGCGATTGTTCCTGCGCGCGAACCGTCGCGTGGAACTGACCGATGCCGGGCGCGTGCTGCAGGAGCAGGCGCGAGACGTGCTGGCCCGGGTGGATACCGCGATCGATCTGACCCAGCGCGCGCAGCGCGGGGAAACCGGTGAGCTACGCATCGGGCTGACCCGGGCCACGCCGCTGTCCACGCAGATCCCGCGCGCGATCTTCGCCTACCGCCAGCAGTTTCCGCAGGTGCAGTTGAAGCTGCGCGAGATGAATACCCTGCAGCAGATCGATGCGCTGATGGCCGGCGAACTGGATGTCGGGTTGATCCGCAAACGTGCCCTGCCCGCACCGCTGATGTCACGCAAACTGTTCAGTGATCCGCTCGCGCTGGTGGTGCACGACCAGCATCCGCTGGTACGTGAGTTGCCGGCCGATGCGGCGGTGGCGCTGCGTCTGTTCGCGCATGAGCCGTTCGTCGGGTTCCTGCGCGAGGTGGGTGCGGGCATCCACGATCATGTCATCGCGCTGTGCCGCAGCGCGGGGTTCACCCCGCGCATCGTGCAGGAGGCAGGCGAAGCCTCGACACTGATCAGCCTGGCGGCCTCGGGGTTGGGGGTAACGGTGCTGCCCGCCTCGTGCTGCCATATCCAGGTGGACGGTGCGCGCTTCGTCGCGCTCAGTGATCGCGCGGCCAGTTCGGAAGTGCACGTGGCCTGCCGCCGCGGTCCAGCGTCGCCGCTGATCGGTCACTTCACCCGGCTGCTGCAGGGCGTCAGCGGCTGAGCGCGAGCGCGGCGCTGGCCGGTTGCACGCGCTGGCCCAGACGCCAGGCGATCACGCCCCCGGCGAGGGTCAGCACGCCGACGAAGCCGCACACACCCAGCCAGTCCCAGCGCGTGTAGAACACGCCGCCGAGCACACCGGCCACGCTGGAGCCCAGGTAGTAGGCAAACAGGTACAGCGCGGACGCTTCGGCGCGCATCGCACCGGCGCGGCTGCCGACCCAGCTGCTGGCCACCGAGTGACCACCGAAGAAGCCGAAGGTCACCAGCGCGATGCCGACCGCCATGCAGCCCAGCCACGGCATCGCCAGCAGGACGATGCCCAGCGCGATCAGTCCATAGCAGATCGCCAGCACGCGGCTGCGGCCATGGCGGTTGGCCTGCTGCCCCATCCAGGCCGAGCTGAAGGTGCCGACCAGATACACGCTGAAGATCAGGCCGACGACGGTCTGGCTGAGGCCATACGGCGGCGCGAGCAAATGGAAGCCGAGATAGTTGTAGAGGGTGACGAACACGCCCATCAGCACGAACGCGGTGGCGAACAACCACGGCAACCCGGGATCGCCGAACAGGCTGCGCCAGCGCGAAGGCAGTTCGCGCAGGCCGCCACGGCGGCTATGGAAGTGGCGTGACGGCGGCAGTTGGATCCACAGCAGCACGGTACTGAGCAGTGCGATCAATGAGACCACGCCGATACCCCAGCGCCAGCCCCAATGGTCGGCCACGATACCTGCGATGAGACGGCCGCTCATGCCGCCGATCGCGTTGCCGCCGATGTACAGGCCCATCGCCAGGCCCAGCGCGCGGCTGTCCATTTCCTCGGCGAGGTAGGTCATGCCCACTGCCGGGACGCCACTGAGCGCGATGCCAAGCAGCGTGCGCAGCACCAACAGCGTGGTCCAGTCATCCACCATCGCGGTGGCGACAGACAACACGCTGGACGCCAGCAACGCCGCGATCATCACGCTGCGGCGGCCGATGCGGTCGGAGATCAATCCCGCGATCAGCATCGAGACCGCCAGCAGACCGGTGCTCAGCGACAGGGTCAACGCGCTGTTGGCCGCGGAGACACCGAAGTGGCGACTGAATTCCGGCAGCAGCGGCTGCACCGTGTAGAGCAGCCCGAAGGTGGAGAAACCGGCCAGGAACAGCGCGGCCGCCGTACGCCGGAAGGCCGGGGTGCCCTGCTGGATCTGATCGCCGGGCGCCGCTGCTGCGGTGATGCCCGAGGGGCTGCGGTCGGGGACCGCTGCGGTGTCGCCATTCATGCCGGTAAGGCCCGCGTGGACGGGCCGGAGGGAAAAGTCAGCGCTCAGGATAGGCAGCGCCTGCAGGTCGATCCATAACCTGAAATGTCTGAATCGAGACGTTTCAGATATCGATTCAGATGGCGATGGGAATTACAGCGTCTGCCAGGTCAGGCCTTCACCGCGCCGGTAGTAGACGTGCGAGGCCTTGCCGTACAACGCGCTGGCCTGTACCAGCCCGAAGAAGCGGCCGTCGGCACTGTTGCCGCGGTGGTCGCCGAGCATCAGCACCTGACCTGCGGGCACGGTCAAGCCGGTGATGTCCGGGCCACCGCCCTGGCCCAGATCCAGCTGAGCCAGATGCTGACCGAAGTCTTCGATCTCACCCACCCCGGCCTGCGCCAGCGGATGGCCGTTGATGCTCAGGTGACCGTCGTGCAGCTCGACCCGATCCCCGCCGACCGCCGCGATGCGCTTGATCAGCCGGGTGCCGTCCTGCGGTGAATCGAAGACCGCCACGTCACCGCGCTGCGGCTGGCCTGTGTGCAGCAGCTCCACCGAGGTGAACGGCAGGCGCACGCCGTAGGCACGCATGTCCACCACCACCCGGTCGCCCGGCATCAGCGTGTGCTGCATCGAGCCGCTGGGCACCTGGTAGTGGTTGGCCAAGGTGTCGCGCGCCGCCGCGAGCAGGCCGAGCATCACCAGCAGCGGCAGGGCCTCCTTCTTCAGCCAGCGCAGCAGTCGGTGGTCGGTGGGGGCAGCGGCGGCGGCAGGGGTGTCCATACGGGCGCTCCAGGAAGTGTGTGGCTGTGACCGGACAGACGGCAGGCAAGTTCCCTGCCCCGCGCTGAAAAAGCTACGCACTGTTTACGCCGCGCCCGCCCGGCCGGCATCGCGGTTTTACGGGGCGCAGCCGCATCGTGGCGACACCGCGCCGAAGGGCGCTTAGAAGAGACGCTCCATGACCATCCTGCTGATCCGGCATACACCGTCGAACGCCGTGCCGGACGCGTCGCCGCTGCCTGCGCGGGTCGCCGGACACCGCCTGGCCTGCCGCGACTGCGACTCCCTGCCGGCGCTGGTGCGCTGCCTGCAGCGTGCCCAGCGCAGCCGCCCGGCGCTGGTCCTGATCGCCACCGCGGCGGTGGATGCACCGCAGTGGGCGCGCTACGGCCAGGCACTGCGCACCGCGCTGGACGAGCTGCCGGCGCCCTACATCGAGATGGCCAGCAACGATGACGATGCGCTGGACGAGCACCTGCATCCGCAGCATGCCCCGGCCGCGCGGGTGGTGTGCAGCAGCGGCCCTCAGGACGCCTGCCGCCTGTCGTTGGCGATCGCCGCCCATCGCCTGCAGGCCGTGGAGGGCTGAGCCATGTCGATCTTCATCATCCGTGGGCCGGAAGCGGCCGGGCAGCTGATCCGTACGGCGCAGCCGCTGCCTCCGCTCGTTCTCAAATCCCTGGTGCACCGCGCGATCGATGCAGGCACCACGGTGGCGATCCGCGCCTGTGGCTCGGAGCAGGAACTGCTGGATGCCCTGCGCGTGGCCGACCACAGCCGCGGCGAAGTCACCCTGCTTGATCCCGGTGCCTGCGTGGACAGCGCGCGCCTGCAGCGGCTGCTGCCGCATCTGCACAACGCCTACGTGGAAGTGCACGACGACGATGCGCGCGCCCCGGAGGCGTGCCTGCCGGCGGATGTGGGCCAGCGCATCGGCGTGGCGCGCGGGTACTGCGCGCAGAGTTACATGCACGCGCTGGAGATCGCGCTGGATCACCTGGGGTGCAGTGAGATCGCCGAGGGCGTGCACGTGGGGACGTGATGCGCCGGGTCGGTGGGGCGGGCGCTGGGCCCCTATGCCCTTGGAGGCGAAATAAAGGGGGAGGAGGCGGCCGCAGGCCGACGCCGGAGGACATTCGCCGGAAAGGGCATAGGGGCCCAGTGCCCGGCCCAGCGGATCAGCAACCCAGAAAAAACGGCAGGGTCTCCCCTGCCGTTTTCGTTTCAGCGTGTACCGGTGGCAGGCGTACCGACCAACGGTCGGTACCTACCGGGATGCCGCGATTACTTCAGGCCACGGTTCACCAGCAGCGGTTCCACCGACGGATCCTTGCCGCGGAACTCGCGGTACAGATCGGCCAGCTCCACGCTGTTGCCGCGCGAGAGGATCTTGTCGCGGAACACCTGGCCGTTCTCCGGGGTCAGGCCACCATTTTCCTTGAACCACTCGAAGGCGTCATGGTCCAGCACTTCAGCCCAGAAGTAGGCGTAGTAGCCGGACGAATACCCGCCACCCCAGATGTGATCGAAGTAGCTGGTGCGGTAGCGCGGCGGCACCTGCGGCAGGTCGACCTTGAACTTCTTCAGCGCGGCCGCTTCAAACGGGGCGACGTCCTGCAGCTTGGCGTCGGCCGGCTGGGTGTGCCAGGCCAGGTCGAGCAGTGCCGCCGAGAGATACTCGGTGGTCGCATAGCCCTGGTTGAAGGTACGGGCCTTGAGGATCTTGTCGACCAGCGCCTGCGGCATCGGCTCGCCGGTCTTGTAGTTCTTGGCGTAGTTGGCGAACACCTTCGGGTCCAGCGCCCAATGCTCGTTGAACTGCGAGGGGAACTCGACGAAATCGCGCGAGGTGCTGGTACCGGCGATGGACGGGTACTTCACCTTCGAGAACATGCCGTGCAGCGCATGGCCGAACTCATGGAACATCGTGGTCACGTCATCGAAGCTCAGCAGCGCGGGCTGGCCGGCGGCGGGCTTGGTGAAGTTGCACACGTTGTAGACCACCGGCTTGGCACCGGTCAGGCCGTCCTGTTCGACGAACACATCCATCCAGGCGCCGCCGGACTTGCTGTCACGCTTGAAGTAGTCGGTGTAGAACAGGGCCAGCGAGGTGCCGTCCTTGTCGAACACTTCGTAGACCTTCATGTCCGGGTGGTAGGTCGGGATGTCGGTACGCGGCTTGAACGTGATGCCGTACAGCTGCGTGGCGGCGTAGAAGACGCCGTTCTGCAGCACGTTGTCCATCTCGAAGTACGGCTTGATCTGCGACTCGTCCAGGTCGTACTGCGCCTTGCGCACCTGTTCGGCGTAGAAGTCCCAATCCGAGGCAGCCAGCTTGAAGCCGCCCTTCTGCGCGTCGATCACCTTCTGCATTTCGCTGATCTCACCACGCGCCTTGGCGGTGGCGGCCGGCACGGTGTCGGTCAGCAGCTTGAGCGCGGCGGCCGGGGTCTTGGCCATCTGGTCGGCCAGGCTGTAGGCGGCGTAGTTCTCGAAGCCGAGCAGCTTGGCCTTCTGCGCACGCAGCTGGGCCAGGCGCTGGATGGTCTCGCGGGTGTCGTTGGCGTCGCCCTTTTCGGCGCGGGTTTCCGACGCCTTGAGCACGGCAGCGCGCTGCTCGCGGTCGCTCAGCGAGCCGAGCACCGGCTGCTGGGTGGTGTTCTGCAGCGGCAGCAGGTACTTGCCATCGAGGTTGCGGGCCTTGGCATCGGCGGCGGCGGTGTTGATCGCATCCTCGTCCAGGCCTGCCAGCTTGGCCTTGTCATCGACGACCACGGCACCGGCGGCGGTCGCAGCCACCAGGCGGGTGTGGAACTGCGTGGCCAGCGTGGTTTCTTCCACGTTGAGCTTGCGCAGCGAGGCCTTGTCGGCATCGTTCAACTGCGCACCGGCACGCACGAACTCCTGGTAATCACGTTCGACCAGGCGCTTCTGCACCGGGTCCAGGCCCAGCGCGTCGCGCTGGTCGTAGATGGTCTTGATGCGGGCGAACAGCTTCGGGTCGAGGTTGATCTCGTCCTGGTGCTCGGCCAGCTTCGGGGCGACTTCTTCCTGCACTTTCTGGCGTGCATCGTTGGTGTCGGCCTGGACCAGGCCGAAGAAGATGCGCGACACGCGGGTCAGGGTTTCGCCGCTGCGCTCCAGCGCTTCGATGGTGTTGTCGAAGGTGGCCGGCTCGGGGTTGTCGGCGATCTTGCGGACCTCGGCCAGGTGCTGCTTCATGCCTTCGTTGAAGGCCGGCAGGTAGTCACTGTCCTTGATCTTGTCGAACGGCGGCGCCTGGAACGGCAGCGTGCTGGCGCTCAACAGCGGGTTGGCGGACGCATCGGCCGGCTGCTGGGTCGGGGCGGGCTGGGTATCGGTCACGGGGGTGGACTCCTTGCCGGAACAGGCCGCCAGCGCCAGGCTGATGGCAGCGGCCAAAACTACGGTACGCGACATGAAACGGGCTCCTTGGATGAGGGCGCGGGACGGAAAATCCCGCAGCCGATCACCCTACTCCCAAAGCCCGCAGGCGGCATGTGCCGGTCGTGGCGCGTGGCTGTGCGGGCCGTGGGGGCTGCCCCGTCCGGCCCGCCCGGCGGCACTCAGACGGTGCCGCGGGTCTTGCCCTGCCAGGGGCGGTAGTACTCGCGGATCGCCGCCATGTCGGCCACGTCGTTGCCGGTGGGATGGAACAACGGGCCGATGCCGATGGTCTTTTCCGGGTAGTGGAAGTACGCGGCCAGCACCGGCACATCGGCCATGCGCGCGATCTTGAGGAAGCCGGCCTTCCAGTGCTGCACCGCCTTGCGCGTGCCCTCCGGGGTGATCGCGTACCACAGGCGGTCCGAGCCACGGATCAGGCTGACCGCCTGCTCCACGGTGCCCTGCGGCGAGCTGCGGTCCAGCGGGATGACGCCGAGCTTGCGCAGCAGCGGGCCCAGCGGCCACCAGAACAGCGAGGCCTTGCCCAGCACCTTGACCTGCATGCCCAGCGCGATCTTCGCCGCCATGCCCCAGAAGCCGTCCCAGTTGGACGAATGCGGGGCGATGATGAACACCACTTTGGGCACATCGGGCAGGGTGCCGGTCACTTTCCAGCCCCCCAGGCGCAGCGTGCAGCGGGCCAGCCAGCGGAGGAAGCGGTTCGGTTTGACCTGCGGCATGTTCGGCGGAACCACCGGCAACAACGGACTTCGGTTGTTCAAGCAATCACTCCCAATTGCGTGTGGTGCGCCCGCGCTTGATCTGCGCGCGCCCCTTTTTGGCGTCCAGACGACGCAGTTTCGACCCGTAGGTCGGCTTGGTGGCCACGCGTGCCTTGGGCACGCTCAGCCCCGCCTGGATGAAGGCGGCCAGTCGATCGCGCGCGTCCTCGCGGTTACGGTCCTGGGTACGGAAACGCTGTGCATCGATGACCAGCACGCCTTCGCCGGTCATGCGCCGGTCGCGGCGGGCCAGCAGGCGCGCGCGCAACGGCTCGGGCAACGAAGGCGAGCCGGCCACATCGAAGCGCAGTTCGACGGCGGTGGAGACCTTGTTGACGTTTTGGCCACCGGCACCGCTGGCGCGCACGAACCGCTCGACGAGTTCCGTATCCGGAATCGTCAGGTGCGCGCTGATGGTGACTGGCCCGTTGCCCATGGGCCGCATTGTAAGGGGAGGACCGTCGGCTGGGTGACTGCAACGTGCGTGGATGTCGCCGATAACGTCCGCAAATACGGTCTGATGACGCCATCGCGGGTATTCTCCGGACTCCACGCAACGCAGGATGCTTCGCAATGTCCCTGATCCGACCGATGGCCCGCCGCGGCCTGACCCGCCTCACTCTGGCCCTGGCGCTGGGCCTGGCCGCGATCGCGCCGGCCATGGCTGCACCGCCGTCGGATGCCGACATCAACCGGCTGCTCGCCGCCTCGCGCGCGCAGAGCATGCTTGACACGATGCTGCCGCAGATCGAGGCGATGCAGCGCCAGCAGTTCCAGCAGGTGGCGCAGCAGCGTCAGCTGGACGCGACGCAGCAGGCGCAGCTGCAGCGGATCGAGCAGCGGACCAGCCAGACGGTGCGTCAGGCGCTGTCCTGGAAGGAGCTGCGGCCGATGTATGTGGATCTGTACAAGCAGACCTTCAGCAAGGAAGACGTGCTGGCGATGGCGGAGTTCTATGAGAGCTCGGCGGGCCAGAGCCTGTTGGACAAGACGCCGGCGCTGATGCAGAACGTGATGGTGGCGATCCAGGCCAAGATGCAGCCGCTGTTCGTGGATCTGCAGAAGGACCTGGAGGCGATCGTCAATGAGCCGGCGCCGGCGGCCGCGCCTGCGAAGAAATAAACGGTAGAGCCGACCGCTGGCCGGCTATCGCACGTCCCAGCCGAACAGATCCATCGCCTTGCGGAATTCGCCGTCCACCGGTGCGCTGATATCCATCGGCGTGCCGTCCGGATGCGGGAAGCGCAGGCGCTCGGCGTGCAGGAGCATGCGGTGGATGCCCTGCATGCGGAAGCTGCGGTTGTGACGGCCGTCGCCGTGGCTGGTGTCGCCGATCAGGTGATGCGAGAGGTGCTTGAGGTGGCGGCGGATCTGGCGGAAGCGGCCGGTCTGCGGCTGGCAGCGCAGCAGGGCGTAGCGTGAGGTCTCGAACTCGCCCATCGGGATGGCGATCTCGCCCACGGCGACGCGCTGGAAGTGGGTGATCGCCTGCTTCTTGACCGGCTTGCCGGGGCCGCCATCGAGGTCGTGGTCGACGGTGAAGGCCTCGTCGGCCGGCCAGCCCCGGCAGATCGCGAGGTAATCCTTGGTGACGTCGCCGCCCATCAGTGATTTGCCGAGCACGCTGGCGCTTTCGCGATCGAACGCGAGCAGCAGGCAGCCGCTGGTGGCGCGATCCAGACGGTGGACGAGGAAAATCGGCTTGCCGAGCTGCTCGCGCAGGCGGTCGGCGAGGAAGTCGTCTTCGCCCCGGGCGAGCTTGCTGTCGTGGACCATCAGCCCGGCAGGCTTGTTGACCACGGCAAGCTGGTCGTCCAGGTGCAGCAGTTGCAGGGGCGGAAGCGCCGCTGGCGCCTCGGCGATGGCCTCGGCCTGCAGCTCGATCGCACTCATCGGCGCCACCAGGCACTGGCCAGCGAGAACACGCCCGCCGCGCCAGTCACCCAGCTCCACACCGGGGCATCGCCGAAGTACCAGCCACCCGGCTGCAGGCCGTACAGCACCGCAGCGACGATCATCAGGCCGACGCCGGCGATCGCGGCCACCGCGCGCTTCTGCAGTTTCTGCACGCTGACGTTCAGCGCCGCCAGATCGCGCGAGCGCATCGACAGTTCGTGATCACCTTCCACCTGCTGGCGCAGCCAGGCATGCACCAGACGCGGCATGTCCGGCGTATGCGTCATGATTTCAGGCAGGCGCTTGCGCACTTCCTTGAGTACGCGGCGCGGGCTGTAACGCTCGCGCAGGATGCGTTCCAGCACCGGCCGCGCGACCGCCCAGATATCCAGCTCGGGATCGAGCTGACGGCCGACACCTTCGATATTGAGCAGGGTCTTCTGCAGCAGGATCAGCTGCGGCTGCAACGTGAGCTCATAACGCTGGGCCACGCGGAACAGCTTGATCAGCACCTCGGCCAGCGAGATCTGCGACAGCGGGCGGGTGAAATAGGGCTCGCACACCGAACGCGCGGCCGCTTCGAGTTCATCGATGCGCACGTTGTTGGGCATCCAGCCGGCTTCCACATGCAGCGCGGCCATGCGCCGATAGTCCTTGTTGAAGATGGCCATGAAGTTCTCGGCCAGGTAGTACTGATCTTCTTCGGACAGCTGGCCCATGATGCCGAAATCCAGCGCGATGAAGCGCGGGTTGTCGCGGCGCGCCGGATCGGTGTCGACCCAGATGTTGCCGGCGTGCGCATCGGCGTGGAAGAAGTTGTCGCGGAACACCTGGGTGTAGAACACCCGCACGCCCTTGGCGGCCAGCGCCTTGCGGTCGATGCCGGCCTTGTCCAGCGCGACGATGTCATCCGACGGAATGCCCCACACGCGCTCCAGGGTCAGCGCGCGCTCGGCGGTATGGCTCCAGATCACTTCCGGTACGTACAGATCGTCCGAGTCGATCCAGTTGCGGCGCAGCACGCTGGCATTGGCACCTTCGCGCTGCAGATCCAGTTCGGCGGCCAGGGTGTTTTCGACCTCGGCGACCACTTCGCGTGGGCGGATCTTGTCAGCGCGCGGGTGGGCGCGTTCGATCAGTGCGGCGGCAGATTTGAGCAGCGCGATGTCCGCGTCGATCTGCTTTTCGATGTCCGGGCGCAGCACCTTGACCACCACCTGGCGGCCATCGGCGAGCGTGGCCGCGTGCACCTGCGCGATCGAGGCCGAGGCCAGCGGCTGCAGATCGAAGCTGGCGAAGGCTTCGCTGACCGGGCGGCCGAGCGCACGTTCGACGATGGCCTGCGCGGCGGCGCCATCGAACGGCTTGACCCGGTCCTGCAGCAGGGTGAGTTCGTTGGCGACGTCGGCGGGGATCAGGTCACGGCGGGTGGAGAGGATCTGGCCGAACTTGACGAAGATCGGGCCAAGGTCCTGCAGCGCCAGGCGCAGACGCGCGCCGCGCGACTGTGCGGCGATGTCGGCCGAGGCACGTGGCACGAACGGCTTGGCCAGGCGCAGCCAGCGTTCGGCCGGGGTGCCCTGGAGCAGATCGTCGAGGCGGTAGCGCAGGATGATGCGGCCGATGCGGCTGGCCCGGAAGATCGCCTTCATGCGCCCACCTGCCGCAGGCGCTGGACGCGCACGGCCATGCGTTCAACGTCGTCGCGCATTACGTCCACATCGTCGTGGAAGGCATCCAGTTCTGCTCGGGGTACCACGTCGCGCGACTCCTCGGTGACAAATTCAGCGGCGCTGTGCGCCAGGTCGGACGCGCCGCGGCGCGCATGCTGCAGTGCCGAGCGCAGGGTGTTGGCGATCTGCACGCCCATCACCTCGCCGAACACGCGCACGAACGGCTGCTGCCAGTCCGGATCGAAACGGGTCGCCAGCTGCTGCAGGCGGCGGGCCAGCTCGGCATCGCCGGAGACCTTGACCCGCCCGGCCGGCGCATCACCACCACGGCGTGCATTGGCCAGGAAGGGCAGCTGGGCCAACACCCCGCCCAGCGTGCTGCGCACGGCCAGGTCCGGCTCCTGCTGCGGATCGACCGGGCCGACCGTGAGGCGCTCACCGTCCACCCCGATCCGCATCGCCAACGCAGGCGATTCCAGGGTCAGGGCGATGTGGCGGCCATCCAGCGCGGCCAGCGCGCGGCGGGTGTCCGGGTCCAGCGCCAGCGCGCGGTTGAGCGTGAGCTGCAGCGCATTGCCAGCCAGCGGCTTGAGGGAAGAGAGCAGGGAACGGGCCATCACCGCATTCTACCGTGCCCCCTTGAACGGCGGGCGTGCGCAGGCATCACGCGCTGCACGTTTTGCCATGCACCGCGCGCCGGTCCATCCTGTGTGGTTCCAGAAGACGCAGGAGCGGCAACAGGCATGGGCAAGACCCGGGTAGGCATCATATTCGGCGGCCGTTCGGCCGAGCACGAGGTCTCGCTGCAGTCGGCGAAGAACATCCTCGATGCGCTGGACAAGGACCGCTTCGAGGTCAGCCTGATCGGCATCGACAAACAGGGCCAGTGGCACGTGAGCGACCCGCGCGACTTCCTGCTCAATGCCGGCGACCCGGCACGGATCGCACTGCACCGCTCGGGCAATGCGGTGGCGGTGCGGCCGGGCCTGGAGCGCCAGCAGCTGGTTCCGACCGATCCGGCCACCGCACTGGAGCAGATCGACGTGGTGTTCCCGATCGTGCACGGCACGCTGGGCGAGGACGGCTCGCTGCAGGGCCTGCTGCGTATGGCCAACCTGCCCTTCGTGGGCTCGGGCGTGCTGGGCTCGGCAGTGGCGATGGACAAGGACGTGGCCAAGCGCCTGCTGCGCGATGCCGGGCTGGCGGTGGCGCCGTTCGCCTGCTTCAACCGGTTCACTGCGGCCCGGGCCGATTACACCGCGCTGGTCGCCGCGCTGGGCACGCCGCTGTTCGTGAAGCCGGCCAACCAGGGCTCCTCGGTGGGTGTGAGCAAGGTGCGCAACGAGGCGGACTTCCATATCGCCCTCGCGCTGGCGCTGTCGTTCGATCACAAAGCGCTGGTGGAAGCGGCGATCGACGGCCGCGAGATCGAGTGCGCGGTGCTCGGCAATGAACACCCCGAAGCCAGCGTCTGTGGCGAGGTGGTCGTGCACGATGATTTCTATTCGTACGACACCAAGTACATCAGTGAGACCGGTGCCGACATCGTGGTGCCGGCGGCCATCACCGATGAGGAGCAGTCCCGTATCCGGGAGATCGCCGTGCAGGCCTACCAGGCACTGGAGTGTGCCGGCCTGGCACGCGTGGATGTGTTCCTGACCGCGGCTGGCGAGGTGGTGATCAACGAGATCAACACGCTGCCCGGCTTCACCCGCATCAGCATGTACCCGAAGCTGTGGGCGGCCAGTGGGCTGGATTACACCGCGCTGATCACGCGGCTGCTGGAACTGGCACTGGACCGCCATGCCCACGAGCGCGAGCTTCAAAGCTCCATCGCAACGACGGCCTGAACATCGTTGCCGATGTCAGGCCGTCATGGTTTCCGCAGCGCGTCCCACACCGGAGAGAGGTGGCGCGGGACGCGCCGGACACTAGGTCCGCTTGCGGAACATCGAGACCACAGCCAGGATCAGGAAAACGACGAACAGGATCCAGGCGACGTTGCTGGCGGCGCCGGCAATGCCCGAGAAACCAAGCACCGCCGCGATGATGGCGATGACAAAAAAGATGACGGCGTAATGCAGCATGTCGACCCTCGCGTTGATGCGTGCCGGAGTTGGCGTGGGGCCATGTTCACCAACCTGCGGTGTTCAGGGAGTGATGGAATCCTGTGCGTTCGATGAAGATGCCAGCAGGGCGAGCCCTTCTTCGATGCTGACCACGGGTACATAACCGAAATCGCGGCGAGCCGGTTCCATGCTGTACCAGTGCGGGGTGCACAGCTGCTCGGCGAGGAAACGGGTCATCGGCGGCTCGCCGCGCAGGCGCAGCAGCGGCCACAGCCGTTCGCAGACCGCGCCGATCCGGTACGCCGCCTTGAAGCTGATCGACTTCGTCACCGGCGGGGCATCCACCGCGGCCAGCAGCTTGTTGAGCAGCTCGCGCATCGGCAGCGGCTCGCCGTTGGAAATGAAGTAGGCCTTGCCGGCGCAGGCCGCGCCCGGGGCCAGGTGGTCCAGGGCCAGGAAGTGGGCCAGCGCGGCGTTGTCGATGTAGGTGGTGTCCACCTTGTTCTGCCCATCTCCGACGAAGCGCAGGCGGCCGGCGCGGGCGCGCTCGGCCAGGCGCGGCACCAGCTGCTGGTCGCCCGGGCCCCAGATCAAGCGGGGCCGCAGCGCCACCGTGGCCAGCTGCGCATCGTTGGCCGCCAGCACGCGCTGCTCGGCGATGGCCTTGGTGGCCGCGTACGGCGCCTGGAAGTTCTCGCCATACGGCACTTCGTCCGCACCCAGGCCTTCGACCGGATGGGTGGCCCGATGGGTCACGCTGGGCGTGGAGGTGTAGACCAGCTTGCCCACGCCGTGTGCGCGGCAGGCGGCGATCACGTTGTCGGTGCCGAGCACATTGGCCTGGTGATAGCTGTCATAGCTGCCCCAGGCGCCGGCCTTGGCCCCGTTGTGGAAGACCGCATCGACCCCGGCCACCGCGTGCAGCACCGCCTGCGCATCGGCCAGATCACCGCGGATCTGGCCCACACCCATCGCCTGCAGTGCGGGGTAGTGGCCGCGGTTGAACGCCAGCACCTGATGACCGCGTGCGATCAGCCCCTTGCACAGGGCCTGGCCGAGGAAGCCACCGCCGCCGGTAACGAGGATCTTCATGCGTGCTGCTCCAGTTGCGCGGTGGCCCAGACCGTGAGCTTCTCGCGGCCAATCTTGGCGTTGTGGCGGATGTCGACCGGGAAGCCCGGGTGCGGCAGGAAATGCTCGATGCGCGCGGTGTGCGCGTGTGCGGCCGCTTCACGGCGCAGGCGCTCGACCAGGGCGGGCGAATCGATGGTGCCTGGCTGCAGTTCGTAGCACAGCACCGGCCGCTGCCGGCCCGGCGCACCCACGCCGACCAGCGCGGTGCGGGCGATGCCGTCCAGCGCGTTGAACACCGGCTCGACCTGCTCGGTGTACAGCGGCCCCTGCGCGGTTTCCACGCGCTGGGTCTTGCGCCCACAGAACCACAGCCGGCCCTGCGCGTCGAAGTAGCCGACATCGCCCATCCGGTGCACGACCCGCGTGCTGCCGTCGGCCAGGGTTTCGGTGATCTTCGCTGCGGCGGTGGCCTGCGGACGGTTGAAGTAGCTGTCGGTGGCGGTCGGGCCGGCCACGGTGATCTCGCCCACCTCGCCGGCGGCCAGCACGCGTGCCTGCGACCAACCCGGCAGCGGCGCGTCATCGATGGCGATGATGCGTACGTCGTTCGGCGCGACCACACGGCCGACGCACGTACCCGCGCCGGCCTCCGTGGCCTGGCGGGTGTTCTCCAGCTCGCGACCTTCGATCACCGCCACCGGCAGGCACTCGGTGGCACCGTAGGGGGTCCAGAACTGGGCGTCGTCGGGCAGCAGGCGGCGGATCCGCGCGACCACGTCCGGCGGCACCGGTGCCCCGGCCGAGGTCACCCGGCGCACGCCGGGCAGCGGCTGGCCGTGATCGGCCAGCACCCGCATCAGCGCCGGCGAGCCGAACAGCTGGGTGACACCAAAGCGGTTGATCGCGTCATGCAGCTTGCGCGGATCGGCCTGGGCCGGCCGGGTCGGATCCATGTCCGGGATTACCGAGGTCAGCCCCAGCGCCGGATCAAACAGCGCGAACGGCGGGAAGGTCGGCAGGTCGACCCCACCCGGCTCCATCCCGAAGGCGGCGCGCAGCAGTTCGACCTGGCCCACGAAATGACGGTGGCGGTAGACCACGCCCTTGGGCACGCCGGTGGAGCCGCTGGTGAACAGGATCGCGGCGACGTCCTCGCCATCGGTCGGGGCCAGCGCAGGCGCCACCGTGGCGCCCTGGGCTTCCAGCCGGGCCAGGGTGGTGCCACCCCAGCCCCAGCGGCGGCCAACGGTCACCAGCAGGCGTGCAGAGCGGCACCAGCGCAGCGCCAGGCGCGCCACGTGGGCCAGGCCGATGCCGATGAAGGCCTCCGGCTGGGCCTCGTCCAGGCATTGTTTCAGCGCGCGCCTGTCGATGCCCGGGTCGACCAGCACCGGCACCGCGCCGGTCTTGAACAGCGCGAACATCAGCAGGAAGAACTCCGGCGAGGGCCGCACCATCACCACCGCGCGCACGCCGCGGCCGATGCCGTGCGCGGCCAGACCGGCCGCCATCGCGTCGCTGCGGGCGTTGAGGGTGCGGTAATCCAGGGTGACGTCGTAGCGCGCCATGCCGCCGGGCCCGGGCGTGCCGGGGCAGCGGATGGCGATCTGGTCGGGGCGTTCACGGGCCAGCTCGGGCAGGCGCGCGGCGATGTTGATGGCGCTGTTCATCCGTTCATTGTCGCCGCTGTAGAAAAATCTTGCGCGCCGGCCGGTGGCGTGGAAAATTCGCGCCCTTCCCTCCTGCTTCGCTGCCGCCCAAGGCCGGTGCCCCATGCCCCATCCCTGCCTCACCTGCGGCGCCTGCTGCACCCAATACCGTGTGGCCTTCCACTGGATGGAATCGGACGAGGTCACCCCCGGTGGCGTCCCGCACGAGCTGACCCAGGTGCTGGACCCGCACCGGCTGTGCATGCGCGGCACCCTCTCCAAGCCGGTGTACTGCGTGGCGCTGGATGCGGAGATCGGCGTGTATTCGCGCTGCAGCATCCATCCCAACCGCCCCAGCGTGTGCCGTGAGGTGGATGCCTCGTGGGAGTACGGCAAGGCCAGCCCCCAGTGCGACAAAGCGCGCGTGGCGCACGGCATGCCGGCGTTGACCCTGGGCGACTGGCGCTGGCGGGACGAGGCGGGCAATGACGATGATCATCCCGATGACAACGGCAATTCGCCGGCGCCGCCGCAGGCACCGATCGCGGCGTAAAGATCGGCATGGGCAGGTGACGACCGCTGGTCGTCACCCCGATCAGATCGGGTTCGCGTCCAGAAACGCGCGGATCTTCGGCACCAGCACCTCGTGCTTGTCTTCCAGCACGTAATGCCCGGCATCTTCAAAGGCATGCACCTGCGCCTGCGGCAGTGCAGCCTGGAAGCCCTTCAGGAAATGGTGGTCGAACACGAAATCGCGCAGGCCCCAGCCGATGAAGGCGGGGCGGTCGGCGTAGCTGGGCAGGGTCTGGCCGGAACGCTCCAGCAGCGACCAGGCCTTGTCGGCCGGTGACAGCGGGATGTCCTGCATGAAGCGGATGGTGCTGATGCGGTTGGCATAGCTGTTGTACGGCGACACATAGGCGCGGCGCACCTCGGCCGGCATCTTCCGCTCCACGCCCAGCCACGAGGCACCGGACGAGAAGGCGTTGAAGGTGCGGATGATCCACTCACCCACCTTCCAGTGGCGGCCCAGCGCGATCTGCCACGGCATCTTCTTCGCGGCCGGCATCGGGAACGCGGCGGTGTTGAGCACCACCAGGCGTTTGACCTGCGCGTGGTGCGACAGCGCCCAGCCGAAGCCGATCATGCCGCCCCAGTCGTGCACGGCCAGGGTCACCGGGCCGGTGATGCCCAGGTGCGCGAGCAGCGCGTCCAGGTCATCCACGCGCGACTGCAGGGTGTACTCGTAGTGCGCGTCATCGGGCTTGTCCGACAGGCCCATGCCGATATGATCCGGCACGATGCAGCGGTATCTGTCCGACAAGCCGGCCACCAGGGTGCGCCAGTAATAGCTCCACGATGGATTGCCGTGGACCATCACCACCACCTCGCCATCGCGCGGGCCTTCGTCGAGATAGTTCATCGACAGGCCGGGGCGCACCTCGAAGCGGTGCGGATGGGCGGGGTAACCGGGCAGCTGGGGCATGCAAACGCACCTGTGAAAAGGGCCGGCAGAACCGGCCCTTGATGTTCAATTCCAACGCCGCAGCAGCCTGCGGCGACTGGTTTACCAGACCACTTCGGCCATCGAGCAGTTCAGGCCCGAGCCGATGCCGAGCAGCGCGATGCGATCGCCCTTCTTCAGCTTGCCCAGCTGCTTGAGCTTGCTCAGCACGATCGGCACCGAGGCCGGGCCGATGTTGCCGTGCTCGCCGAAGATCGTCATCACCTTCTTCGGGTCGATGCCGAAGTTCTTGATGAAGGCGGCGGTGTGCGGCTGGCTGACCTGGTGGATCACGAACTGGTCCAGTTCCTCCACGGCCCAGCCCAGTGCTTCACGGGCAGCCACGAAGGTCTTCTGTGCCAGCTTGATGCCTTCGATCAGCAGCATGCGGGTGTCGGTGACCATGCGGTCCAGGTTGCCGCGGCACAGCTGGTTCCACTCGGTGGCCGAGCGGGTCACGCCACCACGGTAACGCGGGGCATCGGGCACCAGCTCGGTGCGCGCCATGACCATCGCCGCGGCACCGCAGCCCAGGGTCAGGGCGGCCATCTCGTTGCGGAAGTCATCGGCGGTCACGCCCGGCAGGGCCATGCGCTCGAGGGTCTTCTCGTACACCAGGTTGGCGGTTTCACCGTCGACGATCAGCGCGTAGTCGATCTCGCCGCGTTCGAGCATGCGGGCGGCGATGTCCATGCCGTTGATGAAGGCCAGGCAGGCATTGGCGACGTCGAAGGTCATGCATTCGTCGCCGACCCCGAGGTTGCCCGAGACGATGCTGGCCGTGGACGGCTCCAGATAGTCGCGGCTGACCGAGGTGTTGACCAGCAGGCCGATCTTGTCGGCGCCGATCCCGGCGTCTTCCAGTGCTTTGCGGGCGGCCAGCGTGGCGGCGTCGGAGGCCAGCATGTCGGCATCCCACAGGCGGCGGGCGTGGATGCCCGCGATATCGCCGAGCACATCGGTACGGATGCCAAGGCGATCCAGCGTCGGCTTCAGCCGCTCGTTGATTTCCTTGGACGTCAGCGTGTGCGGCGCGTCGATGTGCGCCAGGCCGGCGATCGAGACATTCTTGAAGAGCATCAGTTAGCGCCAAGGCTCAGGCGAAGGGGGCGCTATTGTAAGCCGGCACGGGTTTCACCGCACCTTTACGAATTCACGCCCGGGCGTATGGTCCGGGCGTGGGGTGAAGGGTTCAGCGTGGCGGGCACTGGAAGGCCAGGAAACGCTGGCTGCCATCGGCGGGCAGGCCCGAGGCCTGCACGGCATTGGCACCGGCGCTGGGCGCCTCGTTGCGGGCCAGGGTTTCCAGCTCTTCCTGCACGCGCAGCGGGTTGCGGTTATAGAAGCCGACCTTGCTCTTCACGGTGACCACCACCTCACCCTTGCTCTGGCAGCCGCTCGGCGCGGGGCCGGCCGGCAGCACGCGGACCGTCTTGCCGGAGGACTCGATCGGCACCCAGGTGCAGGCGGAAACGCTGAGGATCAGGGCGGACAGAAGCAGAATGCGCATGGACAAGGCCTGGCTGGAATACGTAAGGGAGTGTGCGGGAAACAACTGAATCGGGGGTGATCAGGTGCCGGGGAATCCCCCTGGCACCTGATGGGCTGGCCGGCGCGATTGCCGGCCAGCGGCCGACATTACCGGGCCTTGGGCGCCGCGGCCGGAGCAGCCGGCGTCTGGACCGCCTTGCCTTCGGCATCGATCACCTGCACCTGGCCGAGGTTGAGCGCGCGCACCGGGGCCTCGGTCTGCTTGAGGTCACCCACCACCACCCAGGTCAGGGTCTTCGGGTCCAGCGTGGCCGCGGCCTGCTGCACCTGCGCCGGGGTCATCGCCTCGATCTCGGCCTTGCGCTTGAACACATAGTCGTCCGGGCGCTGGTACCGCACGATGCCGCTGATGGTGCCCATCACGGCACTGGCGGTCTCGTAGGCGCCGGGCAGGCTGAGGTTCTGGATGTTGCGGATGCGCGCCACTTCGGCCGGCGTGGCCGGCTTGGCCCCGCTGGCGAACTCGGCGATCTCCTTCTGCATCTCCTGCATGGACTCGGCGGTCTTGTCGATCTGCACGGGTGCGCGGGCGCCCCACGGGCGCTGGCCCAGGGTGTTGCTGGCGCTGCTGCCGGCACCGTAGGACCAGTGCTTCTGCTCACGCAGGTTCATGTTCAGGCGTGAGGTGAAGTCGCCGCCGAGCACGCCGTTGGCGATATCGAAGCGGGTCGAGCCGGGGTCCTTGGACGAGGGGACCACCTGGCTGGCGAACAGGTTGGCCTGCACCGCGCCCGGCTGATCGATCAGATACACCCGGGCCTGCGTCGGACGTGCGACGTCCACCGGCGCCTTGACCTGTGGCGCGGGGCCTTCAGCCTTCCAGTTGCCAAGCTGGCGTTCCAGCAACGGTACGATTTCCTTCAGCGTGGTGTCGCCGACCACGATCAGCGTGCCCTGCTCCGGGCGCAGCCAATCACGGTGGAAGTCCACCAGGTCTTCGCGGGTCATGGACTGGATGTCCACTTCATTGCCGCTGCCGGTGAACGGGATCGCGTATGGATGGCCCGCGCCGTACAGCAGCGTCGGCATCACGCGCATCGCAACCGCGCTGGGGTTGACCTTCTCCTGCTGGATGCCGGCGATCCAGGTCGCCTTGACCCGATCGATCTCGCCTTGATCGAAGCGCGGCTGGCGCAGCATGTCGGCATACAGCGCCAGCGACGGGGCCAGGTTTTCCTTCAGTGCGGACAGATACACGCTGGTGCTGTCCAGCGAGGCGGAGGCATCGAGCTTGGCGCCCAGTGCGTCGGCCGCGTCGGCGAACGGCAGCGCGCCGAGCTTGCCGGCACCTTCGGTGAGCAGGCCCATGGTGAAGTTGGCCGTGCCGGACTTGCGGCCCTGGTCGGCGGTGAAGCCGCCCGGGAATTCGTAGCTGAACTGCACGACCGGAATGTCATGACGCTCGGCCAGGATCACCTGGGTGCCGTTCTTCAGTGTGGCGCGGTGCAGCTCCGGGAACTTCAGGTCCGGGAAGGTCTTGGTCTGCGGCACGCCGGTGCTGCGGTCGACCTGCTTGGCCAAGGTCGTGAAGCTGGGATCCACCGCGGGCACGGTGAACGGCTTGGGCGTTTCCGACGGCAGTTCGGCCAAGGCGACACGCGCGCCCGGTTCGACCACGATGGTGTGGTCGCCGACGCCCAGCCACTTGGCGCCGACATCACGCACCTGCGCAGCGGTGGCCGCATCGATGGTGGCCAATGACTTGCGGAAGCAGCCCGGGTCACCTTCGTACACGGTGCACTCGGCCAGCGCGTCGGCCTTGCCGCCGAACCCGCCGATGCGCTCGATGCCGCGGATGAAGCCGGCACGGAAGGCGGTCTTGCCGCGGCTCAGCTCATCGGCGGTCGGACCGTCCTTGGCCAGGCGCTTGATCTCTTCATCGATGATCGCCTCGACCTTGGCCGGGTCCACGCCCTGCTTGACGCTGGCCATGATCACGAAGTTCGAGCCCAGCTGCGAGCTGTAGGCGCCGGCGCTGATGTTGTCCACCAGCTTGTCCTGGTGCAGCAGGCGCTGATCCAGACGCGAGGACTTCGCACCGCCGAGGACCTGCGCGAACAACTGCAGCTGGTCGATGTCGGTGGTGCCGACCTGGGCGACGTTCCAGGCACGGTAGATGCGCGCCTGCGGCACCTTGTCGGTCATCACCTCACGCGTGCTCTTCTCACGCTTGGCCACGTCCACCTTCGGCTGGGCCATGCTCGGGCCAGCCGGGATGTCGCCGAAGTACTTGGCGACTTTTTCCTTCGCCGTGGCCAGGTCGATGTCGCCGGCCAGCACCAGCACCGCGTTGTTCGGGCCGTACCAGGTGCGGAACCAGGTCTTCACGTCGTCCAGCGAGGCGGCGTTGAGATCGTTCATCGAGCCGATCACGCTGTGGTGATACGGGTGCCCTGCCGGGTACATCGCGCGGGTCAGCTTTTCCCAGACCTGGCCATAGGGCTGGTTCTCGCCCTGGCGCTTCTCGTTCTGGACCACGCCGCGCTGTTCGTCCAGGGCGGCCTGGTCGATCGCACCGAGCAGATGGCCCATGCGGTCGGACTCCATCCACAGCGCCATGTCCAGCGCGGTGGTGGGCACGTTCTCGAAGTAGTTGGTGCGGTCGGTATTGGTGGTGCCGTTCTGGCCGGTCACGCCGACCTGCTTGAAGGGCTCGAAATACTCGCCGTCGTGGTTCTCGCTGCCCTGGAACATCAGGTGTTCGAACAGGTGCGCAAAGCCGGTGCGGCCGGCGGGCTCGTCCTTGCTGCCCACGTGGTACCAGATGTTGACGGCCACGATCGGCGCCTTGCGGTCGGTGTGCACCACCACGCGCAGGCCGTTGGGCAGGGTGAACTGCTCGAACGGAATGTCGACCTTGGCCACCGTGGCCGGCTTGGCCAGGACCGGTGCGGGCGCCAGTGAGCCCAGTGCGGCGGAGAGCGCGACAGCCAGCAGCGCAGCACGCGGTCGAAGTTGGACGGTCATTCCGGTTCCTTGGTCATGAAAGTGAAGCCGGATGCTAGCGCGCCACCCGGGCAAAAGGCATCGGCCAACAGTCATTGGGGGCCGTAACGGACAGCCGCGACGTGATCCCGCGGACATCTGTCCGGACAGCGGACACGCGAAGATCGACAAAAAACCTTTGAAATCAACAGATAGAACTTGGCACGCGTCCTGCGAGGTACTGGGCAAGGGAAGCAAGGATCAAACCGAAACTGACTGAACGCTGAACAAAAACAAGAAAGTTCAAATTGTTCTTGCAAGCCCCGAATCGGTGTACTACCTTACTACCACACCACTGCTCACCAACACTAAACAGGACCTCGCCATGAACACCAAGACTCTCGCCATCGCCATCGCCTTTGCCGCCGGTTCCGCGTTTGCTTCGTCGGTGCAGGCCGCCCCCGCCATCGTCACCCTGGACACCGTGCAGGTCCGCCCGTCGGCTGACCAGATCGCCCAGGCCGAGGTTGAGCGCACCAGCAACATCCCGACCCTGGCCGTCGTGGAAGTCCGCCCGACCGCTGGCCTGATCGCCGATTACCGCGCCGAACTGACCGCCAACCGCCGCGTCACCACCCTGGCCGCCATCGAAGTGCGCCCGACCGCCGAACAGCGCCATGCCTTGGCTGCCGAACAGACCACCGCCCGCGGCTACGTCGCCACCTTCACCGCTGCCGCCACCGCGGTGGCCAACGAAGTGATCATCAACCTGCCGACCCTGCAGGTGCGTCCGTCGCCGGCCGATCTGCAGGCCCTGGCCCTGGAAACCGCTGCTGCCGCCGCCTCGACCGCTGCCTCGACCCTGATCCGCCAGTAAGCCGTCGCTGCAGCCTCCTGCAGCCACGGCGTACACTTTGCCGATGACTGCCACGCCCACGTTCCATGTCGTCCTGTTCCAACCCGAAATCCCGCCGAACACCGGCAATGTGATCCGCCTCTGCGCCAACACCGGCGCGCGGCTGCACCTGATCGAGCCGCTCGGTTTCGACCTGAGCGACAAGCAGCTCAAGCGCGCCGGCCTGGACTATCACGAATACGCCCGACTGCAGGTCCATCCAGATCTGGAGACCGCCCTGCAGGTGATTGCGCCCAAGCGCCTGTTCGCGCTGAGTACCCGCGGCAGCGTGCGTTACGACACCCAGCAGTTTGAAGATGGCGACGCCTTCCTGTTTGGCCCGGAAACCCGCGGCCTGCCCCAGGAACTGCTCGACAGCCTGCCCCACGGCCGTCGCCTGCGCCTGCCGATGCAGCCGGACAACCGCAGCCTCAATCTGTCCAACACCGTTGCGGTGGTGATGTACGAGGCGTGGCGCCAGAACGGGTTTGCCGGCGGGGAATGACTCAAAAAGCGTTGATTCCCGTCAGCTCGCGCCCGATCACCAGCTGATGCACGGTCTCGGTGCCCTCGTAGGTGATGACCGATTCCAGATTGAGCGCATGCCGGATCGCCACGTGCTCGGTGGTGATGCCCGCACCGCCGAGCAGATCGCGGCACTCGCGCGCGATATCGATCGCCATGCGGCAGTTGTTCCACTTGGCCAGGCTCACCTGCTGCGGCTGCAGCTGGCCAGCATCCTTCAGACGCCCCAGCTGCAACGCCAGCAACTGCGCGGTGGTGATCCGGCGCGCCATATCGGCCAGTTTGATCTGCGCACTCTGCGTGGCGGCCACCGGCCGGCCGAACAGCACGCGCTGCTTGGTGTAATCCAGTGCTTCATCCAGGCACGCCACCGCGGCACCGATCGGCCCCCAGCTGATGCCATAGCGCGCTTGGTTCAAACAGCCCAGCGGCCCTTTGAGGCCCTGCACATTGGGAAGGCGGTTACGGTCGGGCACACGCACGTTGTCGAAGAACAGGGCGCCGGTCAGTGAGGCGCGCAGGCTCATCTTGTGCTTGATCTCCTGCGTGCTGAAGCCGGCCATGCCCTTCTCGAGCACGAAGCCCTGGATGCCATCCTCGGTATGCGCCCACACGATCGCGATGTCCGCCACCGGCCCACTGGTGATCCACATCTTGCTGCCGTTGATCAGCCAGTCGCTGCCATCGCGCACCGCGCGGGTCTTCATCGCCGCCGGATCGGAACCACCATGCGCCTCGGTCAGGCCGAAGCAGCCGATCACCTTGCCGGTCGCCATGTCCGGCAACCAGCGCAGCCGTTGTTCTTCGCTGCCGTAAGCGTAGATGGGGTACATGCACAGCGAGCTCTGCACCGAAACGAAGCTGCGCAGGCCCGAATCGCCGCGCTCCAGCTCCTGGCAGATCAAGCCGTAGCTCACCGCATTGAGCCCGCCGCCGCCGTACTGCTCGGGCAGGCTGGAGCCGAGCAGGCCCAGCGCGGCGATCTCGGGAATCAATTCGTCCGGGAAGCGCCCGTCGTCGAACGCATCGCCGATGATCGGCAGCACCCGCGTATCGGTGAATCGCGCCACCGTCGCCTGCACCGCGCGCTCCTCCTCGCTGAGCAGCGAACGGATATCGAACAGATCGAACGGATTCAGTGACATGGCATCCCGGAAGGTGGCGGTGGAACCGGCCCCCATTGTGGTCGTTGTGCGCGAAGCGGCCAAGGGACGGCGGGGCAGCGCGGATGCTGCGCCGCAGCATCCTGGTATCGAACGCGCGGCGACACCGCTGTCATCGTCGGCGATCTAGGCTTAAATGCGCCGTGCCGGTACTCTGGCGCACTGATCCACCGTTTCGCCGTGGTGTGACACGCGCGATTCCCAGGCAACCGCCGCCGTTCAACCCGCGGCACTACCCACGAGTTACGCAGCCCCATGAGCGAAGAAATCAACGTCCTGCCCCCGCGTGAAGTGATGGAATTCGATGTGGTGATCGTCGGTGGCGGTCCCGCTGGCCTGGCCACGGCGATCCGGCTGCGCCAGCGCGCCATCGAGGCCGGCCGCGAGCTCTCGGTGTGCATCCTGGAGAAAGGCTCCGAACCCGGCGCGCACATTCTGTCCGGTGCGGTGATGGACCCGCGCGCGTTGACCGAACTGTTCCCGGACTGGGCCGAGCGCGGCGCACCGCTGAAGCAGAAGGTCACCCGCGACGAGTTCCTGTTCCTCAATGAGACGGCGTCACGCAGCACGCCCAATGCGCTGCTGCCGGAATGCTTCCACAACGAAGGCAACTACATCGTCAGCCTGGGCGAGGTCACCCGCTGGCTGGCGCAGCAGGCCGAGGCGCTGGAAGTGGCGATCTTCCCCGGCTTCCCGGCAGCGGAAGTGCTGTACAGCGACGACGGCGCGGTGATCGGCGTGGCCACCGGCGACATGGGCATCGAGAAGAACGGTCAGCCCGGCCCCGCGTTCGAGCGCGGCATGGCGCTGCACGCCAAGTACACGATTTTCGCCGAAGGCTCGCGCGGCCATCTCGGCCGCCAGTTGATCGCGCGGTTCCAGCTCGATGCCGGCAAGGATCCGCAGGCCTACGGCATCGGCATCAAGGAACTGTGGCAGATCGATCCGGCCAAACACGAGCCGGGCCTGGTGGTGCATGCCGCCGGCTGGCCGCTGGACAATGACACCTACGGTGGCGCGTTCCTGTATCACGCCGAGGGCGGCAAGGTCTCGATCGGCTATGTGGTCGGCCTGGACTACAAGAACCCGTGGCTGAGCCCGTTCGAAGAATTCCAGCGTTTCAAGACGCACCCGGACATCCGCAAGCACCTGGAAGGTGGCAAGCGCATCGGCTACGGCGCGCGCGCGATCACCGCCGGTGGTTTGATGTCGCTGCCCAAGACGGTGTTCCCGGGTGGCGCATTGGTCGGCTGCGAGGCCGGCTACCTCAACGTCAGCCGGATCAAGGGCAGCCACGCCGCGATCAAGACCGGCATGCTCGCCGCCGATGCCGCCTTCGATGCGCTGGTCGCCGATCGCCAGCACGATGAGCTGAGCGCGTATCCGCAGGCGTTCGAAACCAGCTGGCTGCATGCCGAGCTGCAGCAGGCCAAGAACTTCAAGCAGTGGTTCAAGAAGGGCCAGACCGTGGCCACGCTGATGACCGGTATCGAGCAGTGGCTGCTGCCCAAGCTGGGCATCCGCAACCCGCCGTGGACGCTGCGCCACAGCACGCCGGACCATGCCTGCCTGGAGCCGGCGTCGAAGCACGCGAAGATCCATTATCCCAAGCCCGATGGCGTGCTCACCTTCGACCGGCTCAGCTCGGTGTTCCTGAGCAGCACCAACCACGCCGAAGACCAGCCCAGTCATCTCACGCTCAAGGATGCCAGCGTGCCGGTGCGGATCAACCTGAGCGAGTACGCCGGGCCGGAAGCACGCTACTGCCCGGCCGGCGTGTACGAGTTCGTCGGCAGCGACGGGCATGAGCAGCTGCAGATCAACGCGCAGAACTGCGTGCACTGCAAGACCTGCGACATCAAGGACCCGACCCAGAACATCGTGTGGGTGACCCCGCAGGGCGGCGGCGGCCCGAACTACTCGGGCATGTGATCGCAACGGCCTGCGACCATGCGTCGCAGGCCATCGGGCGCGGCAGTCACCGCCGTGCTCGCTATCCTGAGCGTCCTGTTGGACGTGACCGCTGCGCCATGGCCCCTGCCTTCCGATCGATAGCGCCGTTATTGGCCTGCCTGCTGCTGGCGGCGTGTTCGCGCGCCCCGCAGACGCCGGAGCAGGCCCATCAGCAGGACCTGCAGCGCGCCTTTGCGATCTGTGCCGGTTGCCACACCGTCAGCCCGGGTGGCGTGCATCGGTTCGGCCCGAACCTGCATGGCGTGATCGGCCGGCGTGCGGGCAGTGTCCCCGGCTATCCGTACTCCAACGCGATGCGCGATGCAGGGCTGACCTGGAACGAGCAGACGCTGGATGCGTTCCTGCGCTCGCCCACGCACGTGGTGCCGGGCACCCGCATGGTCAACACCACCGCCGACCCGGAGCGCCGCCGGCAGGTGATCGAGTACCTGCAGCAGCAGCGCTGACATCAGCGGCGGCAGGGCGCCTCAGGACGCCTGCAACTGCGGCAGATAGGCACGCAGGGAAGCGGCAAACGTGGCGATGGCCTCCGCTTCCGTGGCCACCCCGCTCTCGTCCACCCGCTCCATCAAGGTACGTGCCTGGGTTGCCAGGACATGGGCGCCGAGCGTCGCCAGCGCACCGACCAGGCGATGCAGGACATCGACGGTGGCTTGCCGCGCGTCATCGCGTACCGCGGCATCCAGACGCGCCAGATCCTCT
Organism: Stenotrophomonas sp. TWI587; assembly: GCF_039674145.1. Classification (NCBI taxonomy): domain Bacteria; kingdom Pseudomonadati; phylum Pseudomonadota; class Gammaproteobacteria; order Lysobacterales; family Lysobacteraceae; genus Stenotrophomonas; species Stenotrophomonas sp. TWI587. The sequence continues at coordinate 182,145 of NZ_JBDJMW010000004.1, forward strand.
TCCGAGGTGGTGCACAGGCTGTCGATCAGTACGCTGGCGACATGCGCTGAACCGAACCGGCGCACGACCGCCGCGCGGTCCGGAAGTGCATCGGCGGCCAGCCCGTCGGCGTCGGCATCGGCGACCGGATCAGTGGTGCGCGCGCGTTGATCGGGGCTCGGCAGCCAGCGCAGCAGCGCCTGCCGCAGCAGTGCGAGCGGCACCGGCTTGCCCAGCAGATCGTCCATGCCGGCCTCACGGCACCGCTGCAGGTCATCGTCGAGCGCGCTGGCGGTCAAGGCGAGTATCGGCAACCGTGGCCTGCCGTGGTCGCGCTCCTGCTCGCGGATGCGCCGCGTCATGGCATACCCGTCCATCACCGGCATGCGGCAATCGGTGATGACCAGGTCGAAGTGAGTGCGGGCCAGCAGCGCCAATGCCTGCTCGCCGTTCTCGGCCAGCACGTGCGGCAGGCCCAACTGCTGCATGCGCCAGCCCATCAGCGCCTGGTTGGTGGGATGGTCTTCCACGATCAGCACGCGCCGCTGCAGCAGCTCGGCCGGCATCGGCAGCGTGTTGACCTGTTCCTCGGCGGCGCCTGGCTGTTCGTCTGCTGCGACGGCAGGCAGGCTCAGCCGCACCTCCACGCAGGTGCCTTCGCCCAGCGTGCTGTGCAATGTCAGCGTGCCGTGCATCAGGGCTACCAGCCGCTGGCAGATGCTCAGGCCCAGCCCGGTGCCACCGTACTGGTGGCTGGTGGCAGCCTCGGCCTGCGCGAACGGCGCGAACAGGCGCTCGCGCTGCTCGGCCGAGATACCAATGCCGGTGTCGCGCACGGTCAGGCTCAGCGTCTGCGCGCCGTCCGCATCGGTGTCGATCACCGCCAATGCAACGCTGACCTCGCCGTGGTGGGTGAACTTGAGCGCATTGCTGAGCAGGTTGAAGGCGACCTGGCGCAGGCGCATGCCATCGGCCAGATGCATCGCAGCAACGTCATCGTCGATCTGCATCCGCAGCGCCAGATCCTTGGCCACCGCCTGCGGCGCAAGCAATTGCTGCACATTGCCGAGCAGTGCGCGCAGTGCCACCGGATGCGGCTGCAGCGACAATGCGCCGGCTTCGATCTTGGAGTAGTCCAGCAGGTCGTCCAGAATCTGCCGCAGCATCTGCGCCGAATCCTCGATCACCCCGATGATGCGGCGCTGTTCGGTATCCAGCGTGGTGTGTGACAGTACCTCCACCATGCCGAGCACGCCGGACATCGGCGTGCGGATCTCGTGGCTCATCGTGGCCAGGAACTCGGACTTGGCGGCGGTGGCGCGCTCGGCCGCCGCCTTGGCCAATGCCAGCGCATCGGCCTGTGCACGCGCCTCGGTGACATCGACCCAATAGCCACTCCACAGCAGCGCACCGTCTTCGGCATCGTAGGGCAGCGCGCGCGAGCGCACCCAGCGCAACGTGCCACGTGGCGAGGTACGGAACTCCATGTCCAGCGGGATGAAGTCACGCGCGGCGCGTTCCAGTGCCTGGCGTACGCCGGCGCGGTCGCGCTCGTCGATCCGGTCCATCAAGGCGCTCTCGTCGGCCATCGCGTCGGCGGCGCTGAGCCCGAACAACGCTTCGGTATCGCCGGCGATGTACGGTATCGACAACCGTCCATCGCGCTCGCGGCGCCCCTGGTAGACGATCGCCGGCAGGTTGTCGGTGACCTCGGCCAGGCGCTGCTCGGCACGTCGGCGCATCGCGACCTCACTGCGCAGCCGCCAGTGCCCCCAGCCATGCACCAGCAAGGCCGTCAGCAGCACCAGCGCCAATGGCACCGCCCAGCGCGCGATCGCGCGCCAGTCCAGATCACTGCGGTACTCGGCCGACAGCCAGTCGCTGCGGATCGCCTCGTGCTCACGCGCGCTCATGGTGACCAGCATGCGGTCGAAGGTGGTGGCCAGCGGCGCGTACTGGCGTTTGACCGCCAGCGACAACCGATCGCTGAAGCCGGCCGGCGCCGCCACGTGGAGCTGGGCGGGATAGCGGTCACGGACGATCCGGTCGACGATCGCCAGGTTCCCGATATACGCATCGGCATCGCCATGGGCCAATCGTGACAAGGCCAGCTCGGCGCTGCGCGCCGGGATGATGCGGGCATTCGGTGCCTGCTGCAGGATGTAGCCGCGCAGGCGGTCCGGATCGGTCAACAGGATGCTGCGCCCGTCCAGGTCGCGCACACCCAGCACCGACGGGCTGCCGGCTGCAGTGACGATCACGTTCGGTACGGTGATGAAGGGCTGGCTGAAAACCCAGTCGTCGCCGAGATAGGTCGAATCGTTGGGGATGCCCATGATCGCGTCGACGTCGCCGCGGCGCAGCTGTTCGCGCACCTCGAACCAGTCGTGCGCCGGCACGCCGGTGAGTTGTGCGCCCACGGTGCGCAGCAGGCGCAGGTACTCGGCCGATACTCCGCTGGGCTGGCCGTTGGCGTCGATGAAGGCCAACGGCGCCGCATTCGGTGCGAACGCGAGGCGCAGCGGCGTGGCCAGCACCTGCTTTTCGGCATTGCCCAGGACCATCTGCGATTGCACCGACCATTCCGGTGTCTGCAACCACTGCCGCTGCAGACGGTCGCGCTCGCTGTCGGCGAGCGCTGCCAGCCCCATGTCCAGTGCTTCGGCCAGCGGCTGCTTGGCGTTGGGCACACCAAAGTGCAGACGCTCGGGGGGGAGATCACTGGGTCGCAACAGCGCCACCCCGGTCAAGCGGCGTTCGTCGATCAACGTCGCCGCGACGTAGGCATTGCCGATGTACACATCGGCGTCGCCTTTGGCGACCATGCCCAGTGCCTCCGTGGTGTTGCCCGCGATCACGCGGCGCGCAGCCGGAAAGCGCGCGCGCACTTCCTCACTGGTGACGAACTCACGCTCGGTGACCACGCGCAGTCCCCGCAGATCCGGGTCGGCCGACGCGCGGGTATCACCCGGGCGACCGACCAGCGCCAGCGGCGCATCCGCATAGGGCCGGGTATAGACCATGCACCGCGTACGGTCGGCGGTGAGGGTGATGTTCATCACCACGTCGACTTCGCCGCGGCAGGCGGCATCCAGTACGTCGGTCCAGTCGCGGTACATCCGCACCTTTACCTGCACCCCCAACTGCCGGGTGAGCAGGCTCAGGTAGTCGTAGCCCAGGCCGACCGGTTTCCCCTCGCGCATGGATTCGAACGGCGGCCAGCCGCTGTCGTACATGCCCAGGATGATGGTAGGGTGCCTGCCAAGCCACTCGCTCTGCCGGGGCGACAAGGTGGGCGGCGCAGCGGCGGATGCCGACACGCTCCATGCCGTTGCGAGCACGAACAGCACCAGCCAGCGGACGACATGGATACGCATGCTGCCTGATCTCCGTAGAATGATATCCCCATCCCGGCACGGCCCGACGGCTGCCTTACAGGCAATACTAGTCCATGACCCTGCGCATTATCATTGCCGATGACCATCCGGTCGTACGGATCGGCACGAAGGCCGTGATCGAATCCAGTGGCGTTGGCCAGGTGGTGGCCGAGGCCAGTACCGTCGCCGAGCTGATGGCCGCGCTGTCCGATCACCCCTGCGATGTCCTGGTCACCGATTACTCCATGCCGGGCGGCCAGCAGGCCGATGGCTTTGCGATGATCGCCATGATCCGCCGGCGTTTCCCCGCGCTGCCGGTGCTGATGCTCAGCGTCTCCAACAACCTGGCCATCCTGCGCCTGGTGGTGGCTACCGGCGTGCTGGGCCTGGTCGACAAGACGTCGTCGATGGACGAGTTGCCGCTGGCGATCCAGACCGTGCAGCGCGGCGTGCCCTATGTCAGCCTCACGCTGAAAGAGCGCATTGACGCGATCGGCACGAACAGCGTGGAGGAAGGCGAAGCCAAACCGCTCTCGCCGCGCGAACTGGAAGTGCTGCGTCTGCTGGGCAGTGGCATGACGGTCAAGGAAATCGCCATTCATCTGCACAAAAGCGTGAGCACCATCAGCCGCCAGAAGGGCGATGCGATGTTGAAGCTCGGCCTCAAAGGCGACGCCGAGCTGTTCGATTACCTGCGCGACGGCGAACGCTGATCGCCGCCGTTCTTCGACGGCCCCTCTGCTTCCTCCGACGCACGCGCGATGCACCTGCATCGCGATGGCGATCGTCATGCGTGATGTGTCGCGCGCATCTCTAACAGAACTCACGCAGAGAGTTCCCTGAAAAGCGGCTGCATTTATGTACTGCTCAGTTTGATATTCAGGGCTAATTCGGGTGACTAACGGATAATTCACACCTGTCGCCAGCAGCGATTTCCCCCTCCCTCTGCTGGCGGACTAAACCAAAAAATAAAAAGGTGTTCCCGAATATGAAGACTTCCCTGCTTGCTCTGGGCCTGCTCGCTGCACTGCCGTTCGCTGCTTCGGCAACCGACGGTCTGTCGTACAACTATGTTGAAGGCGGCTACGTGAACACCGATGCCAAGGGCGGCGACGCTGATGGTTGGGCGGTGAAGGGCTCGGTCGCCGTGGCGCCGAACTTCCACATCTTCGGTGACTACAACGCGCAGGAAACCAAGCGCGGCAGCAACGATGTGGACCAGTGGAAGGTCGGTGTCGGCTACAACTACGGCATCGCCCCGACCACCGATCTGGTCGCCCGCGTTGCTTACCAGAAGTTCGATCCGAAGCGCGGCCTGGACTTCAACGGCTACTCGACCGAAGTCGGCGTGCGCAGCGCGTTCACCCCGAACTTCGAAGGCTACGTGATGGCCGGTTACGAGGATTACAGCAAGAAGCACGGCATCAACCCGGACGGCGAGTTCTACGGCCGCGTCGGCGCCCAGGCCAAGCTCAACCAGAACTGGGGCCTGGCCGGCGAAGTGAAGCTGGCCAAGGGCGGCGACAAGGAATGGTTCGTCGGTCCGCGCTTCACCTGGTAATACGTTTTACGCACCACCGCGGTACGTTGTTGGATGGCGCGGTCTCTCTCCCCTGCGCCATGAAGCCCGGCTCACGTCGGGCTTCACTTATCTGCAGCACCTGGCGACACCCTCGTCGGTACGCCACGAAATAACCCGGCCCTGCGCCGGGTTGTTTCGTTCTGGCGGACCGCATCCGAAAAAAAACCCCGGCGTCTGCCGGGGTTTTTCGTGCATCACTTGAACAGCGTGTCCGGATACTCCGGCTTCTGCTCGCGTGCCAACAGCGCACGCAATCCTTCTTCGGGCGTCTGCTCACCGTGCAACACCGCGCGCACGCGATCGGAAATGGGCAGATCGATCCCGTGACGCCGCGCCTGGCGCATCACCTCATCGGCAGTCTGCACCGACTCGACCACCTGGCCGATCTCACGCACCGCATCGGTCAACGTCTGGCCACGGCCCAGGGCCAGGCCCAGGCGCCGGTTGCGCGACAGATCGCCGGTGCAGGTCAGCACCAGATCGCCCAGACCGGCCAACCCCATCAGGGTTTCCGGCTTGGCACCGATCGCCGCAGCAAGCCGCAGCATCTCGTTGAGGCCACGGGTGATCAGGCCGGCACGGGCGTTCAGGCCCAACTGCATGCCATCGGCGACGCCGGTGGCTACGGCCAGCACGTTCTTCATCGCACCGCCGAGCTCGGCACCGACCATGTCATCGCCGGTGTAGGCGCGGAACGCCGGGCCGTGCATGGCATCGGCCACCTGCTGGGCGAAGTCCGGCGCGTCACCGTGCACGGTGATCGCGGTCGGCAGGCCCTGGGTGACTTCCTTGGCGAACGACGGACCGGTCACTACCGCCAGCGGCACGTCCGACCCGAGGACCTCACGCGCCACTTCGTGCAGGAACCGACCGGAGCCGGGTTCGAAGCCCTTGGTCGCCCACGCCACGCCGGCACCGGCCGGCCGCAGTGGCGCCAGCGCACGCACGGTTTCACCGAAGGCGTGCGAGGGCACCACCACCAGGATCCAGGCAGCGTCCTTGACGGCAGCGGCCAGATCGGTGGTCGCGCGCAGCGACTCGGGCAGCGGAATGCCCGGCAGATAACGGGTGTTCTCGTGGCGCTGGTCGATGGCCTCGACCATCGCCGCGTCTCGCCCCCACAGCACGGTCGGATGACCGTGCCGCGCGAGCAAGCTCGCCAGGGCGGTGCCCCAGGAGCCGGCGCCGAGAACCGCGATTTTGTCTGCGTGGTTGCTCATCCGTACTGCAGCGCCGATCAGGCGTTGCCGGCCGGCTCGGAATCAGCGAGCGAGGTTTCGCCCTGTTCCTGACGCTGGCGCAGGGTTTCGGCGTACAGGCCTTCGAAGTTGATCGGCTGCAGGAAGAACGGCGGGAAGCCGCCGGCCTGGATCAGCTCGCTCACCAGCGAACGCACGTACGGGAACAGGATGTTCGGGCACTGGGTGCCGAGCAGCACGTCGATCGACTGCGGGTCCAGACCGACCAGGCCGAACACGCCGGCCTGCTGCACTTCGGCCACGTAGGCGGTCTTCTCGCCGGCCTTGCAGGTCAGGGTCACGGCCAGCACGACTTCGAAGGCGCTCTCGCCCAGGCGCTGCACGCGCTGGTTCAGGTTGAGCTGCAGTTCCGGCTGCACGGCGTCATTGAAGACGGCCGGAGCGTTCGGCGATTCGAACGAAACGTCCTTGACGTAGATCTTCTCGACGGTGAACGAGGGACCGGTGGCGGCGTCGACCGGCGCGACCGCGCCGTTGGTGTTCTCTTCGGACATTTCCTGTTGCTCCAAAAATGAATGCTGTAAAAACGGATTGTTACATGCCCTGCGATGGGGGCGCTGTGCGCCGCGCACAAGGCGTGCGCTGCAATCCGAGCGGGATCAGTTGCGGCCCTTGACCAGCGGCAACTCGGCCTGCTGCCACGCCGGGATACCCCCGTCGAGCACGTTGACCTGGGTGAAACCGGCCTTCTTCAGCGCCTTGGCAGCGGTCTCGGAGGCATTGCCGGTGCGGCACACCAGGACCACCGGGCTCTGCTGGGCCTTGGCCACCAGCTTGTGCTCCGGACCGAACTGGCTCGGCTGCACATTGCGGCTGCCGGCGATATGGCCCTTCTCGAAATCGCTGCTCGAGGACAGATCGACCACGATGGCGCCACCGGCATTCATCAGCTGGGTCAGTTCAGCCGGCTTGAGCGACTTGAAGCCGCGGAACAGACGGCGGACTTCGGTCACGATGATGGCCACGGTCAGGCCGACCAGGGCCATCGACAACATCGGGTTTCGGCCGGCAAAGGCCAGCAACTCTTCGTAATTCACTAAGATCACGGGTCGATAAGCGGGCGCCGATTGTCGCACATGCGGGCGAATCGGCGTCCAGCCCCCTGCTGGCCGGGGTCAGCGGTCCTGCCAGAGGTCCGGCAGTCCGTTGGCCTGGAGCCAGCGCTTGCCCTCGGCGTCCCAGCGCCAGATCTCCCGCACCCGCACCGTCCGCTCTGCCTGAGTGTTGTTGTTGATCACCCGCACCTCGGCCGTGCGCCCCACCCGGCCATCGGGCATGGGCACGTTGTCGCTGGCACGATAGCTGGAGATCTTCACCTGTTCGAAACGGCGCAGCTCCAGATCGGTCATCGGGTGCATCTTGGCGTATTCCGGATCCAGATAGGGCAGTGCATCCTCCACGGTGCCCCAGCGCATCGTGGAGTCGTATTTGATCTGGGTTTCCTCCAGATCCTTGCGCTGCTTCCGGGTGGTTTTCTGCTCGGCGGCCAGCGCGGTCACGCTGGTGAGCGCGAGCAAGGTCAGCAACAGGATCTGAAACGTACGGCGCATGCGAATTCCCCAATCGGCAAGGCGCCCATCCTACCGCCTTGCGAACGCCACGAAACGGCCGGTCAGCTCCGCGGCGGGCTTGTCGCCCTCGCCCGGATGGCGGGCGGAAAGGCTGATGCGCGCCTTGCCGCGCTGCGCGAAGGTGGCCAGGAAGCTGTCCCAGTCGGTTTCCGCATCGGCCTGGGCCTGCGCATCGAGGTCGCCATAGACCGGCGCCAGGTAGCGGATATGGCTGTCAGCGACGTAGACATCCGCATCGAACCCGGCCAGGCGCAGGCGCAGAGTCACCAGTGCCCAGCCGGACAGGGTCAGGGCGGAGGCCAGGCTGCCGCCGAACGCATTGCCCTTGTCGTTGACGTTGGCCGCCAGTGGGGCGCGGATATGCAGGACGCCGTCGCGATAATCGTGGACCCTGATCTGCATCGCCGCCACCGGCGGCATGGCATCCAGGACATGCTGCAGCGCGGACAATTGCGCCGGCAGGGAATCGGTTGCGGACATCTGGCTGATCACGTCACATCGAAGGGCTCGCATAATGCCCGCAATGAACACCCAAACGAAAGTCGCGCCGTGGACTCTGATCTCGCTGCGCCCGCGTGGCCAGCATGCGCCCGTGCGGCGCGCGGCCAAGGGCACCGGCGCCACCGTCATCGCGCTGTCGCCGTGGGCGCTGCAGTCACGCGCAGATGCGGCCACCTGCGCCGACCTGGCCGCTGCGCTGGCGGCCGAGCGGGTCGTATTCAGCAGCCCGGCGGCCGTGCATGCCGCCGCGCGGCTGACTGCATTGGATACCCCGCACGGCGGGAAGTGGCTGGCGGTCGGCGCAGGGACGGCTGCCGCCTTGGCGGGGCATGGCGCCCGTGATGTGCTCGCCCCGGGGCGGATGGACAGCGAAGGTCTGCTGGCGCTGCCCGCGTTGGCGGACCTGCGCGGCCTGCGGGCCGGGCTGGTGACGGCCCCCGGCGGGCGTGGGGTGATCGCCACTACCCTCCAGCAGCGCGGCGCCCAGCTGCTGCGGGCCAACGTGTATGTGCGCCAGCCCCTGCCGCTGCCACCGCGCACGCTGCAACGGCTGCGTCAGGCGATGGCGCCTTGGGCGGTAGCACTCAGCAGCGGCGAGGCCTTGTCGCTGCTGTTGGCGCAGCTTCCTGCGGATCTGCAGGCCCGCCTGCGCACCGCGACCGTGGCGGCTGCCAGCGAGCGCCTGGTGGCGCAGGCGCTCGCCGCCGGCTTCGCCAACGTGACCTTGGCTGCGGGTCCGCTGCCGGCGCAGCTGGTCCGCGCTGCACACGCCGCGCTCATGCACCCGGCATCTTCCTGAACAGGGAAGCTGTGCGGCCTTGCAGGGGGCTCGGGCGGCAGGCGATGCTGTGCGCCACGTCGCTCGCCAGCCAAGCGGACTGCCCGGCGCGCGCGACAAGGATGCCTGTATGAACGACGCTGATTCGCCCCCCTCTTCGAGCCGCCCCCTGCGCTGGATCGTGCCGATCGCGGCGCTGGCCGTGTTGGTCGGGGCCGGTGCCTGGGGCTGGATGCAATGGCAATCGCGACAGGCGCAGGAACATTTGCGCGCCGAGAATGCCCAGCTGCAGATGCAGGGCCTGCTGGACAGTGTTGAAGCGCTGCGCCGCGATCAGCGTTCCACCTCCCAGCGCGTGCAGGACGCAGCCGCGACCAACCGCGTACTGCGCGATGAAATGCTGGGCCTTGGCCAGCGCAACGCACTGCTTGAGGAAAATCTGGCCAAGCTGGCCGACAGCACCCGCCATGGCGCGCAGGCACTGCAGCTGGAAGAGGCCGAACTGCTGCTGAGCCAGGCCGGGCAGCGGCTGGCCTATGCCGATGACGTGGAAGGCGCCAAGCGCCTGTACGCGTTGGCAGCGGCCTCGCTGGACGATGTCCAGGGGAATGAGTATCTGAACCTGCGGCAGGCACTGATGCAGGAACGCAACGCCGTCGATGCCCTCGGCCCGGGTGCACGTACGCAGGCACAGGCCGCGCTGGCACAGTTCGCCGCGGGATTGACCGGCCTGCCCGATCAGATCGACGCACCGGTCGACGCGACAGCGGTCACGCCGTGGTGGCACCAAGTGCTGGCCCCGTTCGTGACCATCACCCCCACCCGCCTGCAGGGCCCGTTGACCGAGGCCGAGCGTGTGGCCGCCTGGGATTCGCTGCAGCTGGAGCTGACCCTGGCGCGTGCCGCCGTGGAGCGCGGCGACCAGGCCGGCTACGCCCAGGCGCTGGACCGTGTCGCGCTGTGGCTGCCGCGGCTGTGGCCGGATTCACCTGCTCTGCGCGAGCGTCGTGCTGAACTGCACCAACTACGCGCCCGTGAGCTGCGTCCATCGTTGCCCGAACTGGGCAGCACCCTGCAGCAACTGCGCACGATGCGTACTGGGAGTTAATCGATGAAGCCGTTTCAATCTCTAGTGGTCCTGCTGCTGGCCGTGGCCTTGGGCGTGATCGCCTCGCAGTGGCTCGGCACCGAACAGCTGCGCCAGTTTGGTGAAGTGATCTACCGCTATGGCGGCACCGACTACCGCTCCACGGTGCCCCAGGTCGCGCTGATGGTGCTGGTCGGCCTGCTGGTGCTGTGGCTGCTGTGGAGCCTGTTGGCCTCCCCGTTCCGTGCGTGGGGCCGCTACCGCCGCAAGCAGGGCCGCGCCCGCCTCACCGAAGGCCTGCAGGCGCATGAACACGGTCACTGGCAGCGTGCGGAAAAGCTGCTGACCAGTGCTGCTGAAGACAAGGAAGTGAGCGCGGTTGCCATGGTGACCGCGGTGCGCAGTGCGCAGGCGCGTGACGACGATGCGGCGGTCAATCAGTACCTGCAGCGCCTGGCGACCGAAGATGCCACCAGCCATGCTCTGCTGCTGGCCGAACGCCTGATGGCGCAGGAACGCCCGGTCGACGCGATCAATGTGCTGGACGTTGCCGCGATCCAGCCGCTGCCGCCGCGCGGCCTGTGGCTGCGTACCGAAGCGCTGGCCCGTGCCGATCGCGCGCATGAGGCCTATGGCCAGCTGGGCGCGCTGCGCAAGCAGAAGGTCCTGCCGGATGCCGCCGTGGCCGAGCTGGAAATCCGCCTGGCCGCGCAGTCGCTGCTGGAAGCCAGTGACGTCAACGCGCTGGCGGCCCAGTGGGAAGCGACCCCGAAGGCCCTGCGCAGCGATCCCGATGTCGTTTCCGCCTACGCGCTGCGCGCGGTTGCGCTGGACTGGGATGAACCGGCCCTGCTCAACCTCGAACAGGCGCTGGACACGCGCTGGGACGAATCGGTGGTGACGCTGTACGGCCAGATGCCGGTGGAGAAGCTGGCCACGCGCCAGGCCAACCTGCAGCGCTGGTTGACCACGCAGCCTTCCAGCCCCGCATTGCTGCTGGCTTTGGGCCGCATTGCCGCGCGTCAGCGCCAGCACACCCTGGCCGAGGACTATCTGCACCGCGCGATCGCCGCCGGCGCCGGCCCGGCCGCGTGGGAAGCGTTGGGCGAGGTGTTCCTGGATAGCGGCGAGACCGCGCTAGCCTCGCAGTGCTTCGCCAATGCCCTGCGCCAGCAGCGTGGTGATGACAGCGTGGCGCTGGCACGTGCATCGGCCACCACTCCGCTGGATCCGATCGTCCCCGAGCGCGCCACCATCGAAGAGCAATCACTGATGGGCGAACCGGCCCCGGTGCAGGATCGCCTGCATGTGGAGCAGGGACGCGTGCACGCCGAGGAAGATCGCCTGCACGTGGAGCGCGACGAGTTCGGCAACCCGCGGTTGCCGTAACGGCGGCGTGCCGCTTGCAGTGCCGGCCGCTGGCCGGCACTGCGGGGTCCCTGAGACGGTGTGGAGGAGCCGGCCAGCGGCCGGCACTACCAGTGCAACGTGGTACTCATCTACGCCAGATACAAAAAAGAAGGCCGCCCTTGGGCGGCCTTCTTCGTTCAATGCAGCGCAGGCGATCAGCGCTCGACGATCGCCACCACGCCCATGCCGCCGGCGGTGCAGATCGAGACCAGCGCGCGGCCACCGCCACGCTCGGCCAGCTGCTTGGCTGCCGTGGCGATCACGCGGGCACCGGTCGCGGCGAACGGGTGGCCGGTGGCGAGCGAAGAGCCCAGCGGGTTGATCTTGGCCGGGTCGATCTTGCCCAGTGGTGCATCCAGGCCGAGACGGTTGCGGCAGTAGTCTTCGCTTTCCCAGGCGCGCAGCGTGCACAGCACCTGCGCGGCGAACGCTTCGTGGATCTCGTAGATATCGAAATCCTGCAGGGTCAGGCCGTTGCGCTTGAGCATCTCCGGCACGGCGATGGTCGGCGCCATCAGCAGGCCTTCGCCATGCACGAAATCAACGGCCGCCACCTGCGAATCACGTAGGTACGCCAGCGGCTCATGGCCATGCGCGCGCGCCCATTCTTCGCTGGCCAGCAGCACCGCAGAGGCGCCATCGGTGAGCGGGGTGGAGTTGGCAGCGGTGAGCGTGCCGCGGCCGGAGACCTTGTCGAACGCCGGCTTCAGCGTGGCCAGTTTTTCCAGCGAGGTATCGGCGCGCAGGATGTTGTCGCGCTCCACGCCGCGGAACGGCGCGATCAGATCGGTGAAGAAGCCGCGCTCATAGGCGGCGGCCAGCTTCCTGTGCGAGGACACTGCCCACTCGTCCTGCGAGTCGCGGGAGATGTTCCACTCCTTGGCCATGTCTTCGCAGTGGTCACCCATGCTCTTGCCGGTGCGCGGCTCGGCCACGCCCGGAAATTCCGGCTTGAGTTCGCTCAGCTTGAAGCCGCGGGTCAGTGCCTTGAGCTTGTCGCCGGTGCTCTTGGCCCGGTTGGCCGCCAGCAGGCGCGCACGCAGCTTCTTGCCGTACACGATCGGCACATCGGAGGTGGTATCCGAGCCGCCGCCGATGCCCGAGTCGATCTGGCCCAGCGCGATCTTGTTGGCCACCGCGATGATCGTGTCCAGCGAGGTGCCGCAGGCGCGCTGCATGGTGATGCCCGGGGTCAGCGGGGACAGGCCCGAGGACAGCGTGGCTTCGCGGCCCAGGTTCCAGTCGCTGGAGTGCTTGATCACCGCGCCCATCGCCACTTCGCCCAACTGCTGGCCGTGCAGGCCGAAGCGTTCGACCAGCGCACCGAGTGTGCGCACCGACATACCGAGGTTGCCGACGTCCGAATAAGCCGTGTTCTGGCGACAGAACGGAATGCGGACGCCGCCGAGGATGGCGACGGGACGGGCGTTGGGCATGGAGATACCTGGCATGGGAGGGGTGTCTGCAACATGGCCTGCACGAAGGAGCAGGCATAATGGTCCCAAGTGTAGCTGCCGCCCTGTGATGGGCCAACCGTGAAACCATGAGCAAACCCGACCACGGCATGAATGCCATTGGCGTACTGGCATTGGAACTGGCCGGCGGCGACGCCCCGCGCCATGCCGCGCTGTCCTCCGAACAGGCTGGTGAACTGGCCGAGCGCGTCGGCCGCGATCTGGCCAAGCTGGTGCCCGGCGTCAGCGGGCTGGACTTCGTGTTCGCCGGCGCCCATTTCGATCCCGCAGAGATCCTGCGTCCGGGCTGGCCGGTGCACCGGCGCCTGGAAGAACTGCAGATGCGCGCCCCGGGCCGCAATCAAGGTCCGCGCGTGCTGGCCTTCGGTGCCGGCGCCGACGGCGATGTACCGCTGCCGTTCAAGGCCGATGCCAGCCTCACCGGCGGCGGCCTGCGAGTCGTCCCGTTCCTGCTGACCGGCACCGAAGTCGCCCAGACCCAGGCCGTGGCCGAAGCGCTGGAAGAGGTGCTGCTGGCCCAGGGCATGGCGCAGGCCGATACTGCGCTGCAGGCGCAGAATGCCTTCGGCGCACAGATCGAGCACGCCCGCTATTTCACGGTGAATGATCTCGCCGCGATGATGTCGATGCAGTACGACAACCAGGGCCTGGCGATTCTGTGGCCGCTGATCGAAACCGCGCTGATGGCACCGCACGTGGAAGAGTGGCTGGATGCCGCGCCGGAGCCGCTGCTTCGATACGCTGATGGCGAAGTGCGTATGGCGCTGTTCGATCCCGCCGGCTGGTGCGCGTACTACAACCACGGCACCGGCGACTGTGATCGCCTGCAGGGCATCTACGATCAGTACCTGATCCGCCAGCGGCAGATGGCCGCCGTGCTGGAAGCGCACGGCCTGCCGGTGCTGTTCGTGCATTGCGAGGCCGGCCAGGACGCGCGCGAGTTGCTGGCGCGTTAAGAGGGACGGAGGTAGTTAAGCCGCAGGCTTAACTACCTCCGTCCCCGTTATTCAAAAAAAACGCCGGCGAATGCCGGCGTTTTTCGTCACACACGGCCCGGGTTACGGGGCCGCTTTGATCACCGCGCAGGCCAGGCGTGCGCCGGCGTTGCCGGTCGGCTGGGTCTTGTAGTCATCCGCGTCGGCGTGAACGATCAGGCCGCGGCCGATGATGTCGAAACCATCGCCCTTGCCGATGTTGACGTTGGTCGAGACCGGGGCGTCGACCACGGCGTTGCCCTGGGCGTCGGCCTTGATGTTGGGCATGTCGCCGCCGTGATGCGGTTCGGCGGCCACGCTGCCGTGGTCCTGCTGGCCCGGGTTGAAGTGGCCGCCAGCGCTGGCGCCGTCCGGCGCACTGCAGTCGCCCTTTTCATGGATGTGGAAGCCGTGCTCGCTGTTCGGCTTCAGGCCGCTGACCTGCCCTTTCACGTGCACCTTGCCGTCAACGACGCTGAAGGTCACGGTGCCTTTGACGTCATTGCCCTGGGTGGCCGCGAGATCGGCACTGGCGGTGTGGTTGGCATGGGCTTCGCTGGTCATCGCCGGCGGTGCCTCGGGGGTCGCTTCAGCGGTCGGCTGGGCGGCAGTGGCTTCGGCGGCCGGGGTGGCTTCCGGCGTGGTGTCGGCCGGCTTGTTGCAGGCGGTCAGGCCAAGCGCGGCGATGGCCGCGAACAGCGTGGTGTGGATCAGGCGCATGTGGATCTCCTTGCGGGTAGCGTTGGAAGAAACGACGTCGAAGGAGGGCGCGATCAGCGCACGACCCGGATGACGCCGCAGGCAATTCGGGCGCCGGCGTTGCCGGCCGGCTGGCTGCGGTAATCGTCGGCATTGGCATGCACGATCAGTGCACGTCCGGCGATATCGGTGGCTGCGCCGCCGCCAAGGGTAACCGCTGGCAGGCGGATGTCGACGTTGACGCGGCCCTGCGCATCGGCACGCAGGTTGTCCATGTCACCGGCATGGTGCGCACCGGCACTGTTGCGGCCGTGCGGTTGGCCGGCAGGATTGAAATGCGCACCGGCACTGCTGGCATCGACCGCACTGCAGTCGCCGCGCTCATGCACGTGGAACCCGGCTACCTGCAGCGGCTGCAGGCCACCGATGACACCGGTGATGTGCACGCCACGCGCATCCGGCACCAGCGCCAGACGCCCGCTGACCAGACTGGCCGAGGCCGGCGACAGGTTGGCCTCGGCCATCTGCGCGGTACTGACCACCGGTACGACCGGGGCGACGGGGCGCGGCGGCGGCGTGCTGCCGCAGGCGGCCAGACCGACCGCGATGGCCACAGCGAGGACGACATGGGAACTGCGCATGGGAAGACTCCTTGGTTGCAAACTAACCGTGTGCTCGTCCACAGGCCATGAAAGCGGCCGGGACGCGGCGCACACGCGGTGTGGACATGCGGTTCATCCGCCGCGACGGCGACCGGCGCCGAGCTTGCGGGTGAGGGTGTTGCGGCCCATGCCCAGCCGCGCGGCGGCTTCGGCACGGCGGCCGTGGGTGATCTGCAGGGCCGCTTCGAGCAGCGCCTGATCGACCCGATCGCGCACCTGCGCGTGCAGGCCTTCGGCGCCTTCGGCCAGACGCTGGCGCGCCCACGCCGAGAGCAGCGTTTCCCACTGCCCCGGATCGCCGGCACTGCGCGAGCGTGGCGCACCCGCACCGCGATGCAGCGCGCTGTCCACGTCAGCCACGCCGATGCTGTCGGCCGCGGCCAGCGCGGCCATCCGCCAGCACACGTTCTCCAGTTCACGCACGTTGCCGGGCCAATCATGTTCGCGCAGCGCCTGCAGTGCTGCTGCGGTCAGCCGCTTGGGCGGTGTATCGAGTTTGTGCGCGGCCGCGGCCAGGAAGGTTTCGGCCAGCTGCGCGACATCGTCACGACGCTCACGCAGCGGCGGCAGGCGCAGCCGCACCACATCCAGCCGGTGCAGCAGATCGGCGCGGAAGCGCCCCTGCGCGACCAGCGTTTCCAGATCCTGATGGGTCGCAGCGATCACGCGCACATCCACGCGGATCAGCTCACGCCCGCCCACGCGGAAGAATTCGCCCTCGGCCAGCACGCGCAGCAGGCGCGTCTGCAGCGGTAACGGCATGTCGCCGATTTCATCCAGGAACAAGGTGCCGCCGTTGGCCTGTTCGAAGCGGCCGATATGGCGACGCTGTGCACCGGTGAACGCGCCCGCCTCATGGCCGAACAACTCGCTCTCGAGCAGTTCGGACGGAATGGCCGCGGTATTGAGCGCGACGAACGGCCCCTGCACGCGCGGCGATTCATGGTGCAGCGCATGCGCGACCAGCTCCTTGCCGGTGCCGGTTTCGCCGTTGATCAGCACCGACAGCGGCGCCTGCGCCAAGCGCCCGATCGCGCGGAACAGCGCGCGCATCGCCGGGGTATCGCCGACCAGCTGCGGGCGCTGATCGGGCGGGGTCGTGCTGGCGGTCTCGCTCGGCTCGGCCAAGGTGACATCCGGGGCTGGCAGGACGCGCTGCGCCAGTGCGACCGCATCATCCAGATCGAACGGCTTGGACAGGAACTCCTGCGCACCGCCGCGGAAGGCGCCGGCCGTGCTTGCCACATCGGTATAGGCCGACATCACGATCACCGGCAGCTGCGGATGCGCTGCCTTGAGCTTGTCCAGCAGTACCAGCCCATCGTCGCCTGGCATGCGGACATCGGTGAACAGCAGATCCGGCGGCGGCTGTTCGGCTAGCATCGCCAAGGCGGCAGCCGCACCGTCGAAGCCTTCGACACGGTAGCCAGCCTCGCGCAGAGCGGTGCACAGCACGAAGCGCACCGCGCGGTCATCGTCGACCACCCAGATGCGCTGGGCGGTGGTGTCGACCTGGTCAGCCATGGGCGGCAGTGTCCTCGGCGGGGGTGCCCTGCCCGATCGGCAGCTGCACGGTGAATACGGTATGGCCCGGGCGCGAGCGGTAGGTCAGGGTGCCGCGGTGCTCGCGCGCGACCTGCTGGGCCAGCGCCAGGCCCAGCCCGGTGCCCTCGGCACGCCCACTGACCAGCGGCAGGAACAGATGCTCGGCCAGGTCTTCGGGCACGCCGCGGCCGTCATCGGCGATTTCCAGCCGCAGCGCCAGCGGATGCAGTTGATCGGTGATGCGTACGCCGTGCTCCACGCGCGTGCGCAGGGTCACGGTGCCCGCACCAGCCTGGATCGCATTGCGGACCAGGTTCCACACGGCTTGAGTGAGGCGGTCCGCATCGCCATCGAACTCGGGAATGCTGGGGTCGTAATCGCGCTGGATCCGGACCGCCCAGCCGCCCTCGCTCTCGGCCAGGCGCAGGACACGCTCCAGCGAGGCGTGAATGTTGAGCGACGCATGCGGCGCGGCCGGTGCGGGCGACAGCAGCTGCTCGAGCAGACCGTTGAGGCGTTCGATTTCCGAGCCGATCAGCTCGATCAGTTCCCGCTCGTCCGGATCGCGTTGCGCGTTGCGGCGTGCCAGCAGCTGGGCCGCGCCCTTCAACCCGGCCAGCGGGTTGCGCAGCTCATGCGCCAAGCCCTTGAGCGCGGCACTGAGCGCGCTGGGCAGCGCCTGGGTGGGGTCCAGCCCCGGGAATTCATCGACCGGATGCGCCTCCAGCAGCCAGCCGCCCTCGTCCCAGCGGCTCAGCCAACCCTCGGCAAAACGCGGGGCATCGCCCGGTAGCGCCAAGGCCAGCCGGTGCAGACGCAGGGTGTCGCGCTCATCGCGGGCCAGGAAGTGGGCCAAGGCGTCGCCCTGTGCCTCCAGCGAGGCCAGCGGCTGGCCCAGCAGGCGGCGCACGCTCACGCCCAGCCAACGGGCGAAGGCGGGGTTGCAGCCCACCACACGGCCGCTGGCGTCGGCCCAGGCGACCGGGGTGCCGAGGGCGTCGAGGGCGGGGGGCAGGAGCGTGGTCGTCATTGCACCAATGTAGTGCAAAACGGCAGGCGTGTTGATCTTGCGCTGCGCGCAGCCGACAGCTGGGAAACGCTCGGGGAGAGCGTACCCGCCGTCAGTTGGCGGGGGCCGGCGCCTTCGGCAACGCCACACCCTTCGGCCACAGCATCCAGA
Source organism: Stenotrophomonas sp. TWI587 (assembly GCF_039674145.1). Classification (NCBI taxonomy): domain Bacteria; kingdom Pseudomonadati; phylum Pseudomonadota; class Gammaproteobacteria; order Lysobacterales; family Lysobacteraceae; genus Stenotrophomonas; species Stenotrophomonas sp. TWI587. The sequence goes on from NZ_JBDJMW010000004.1 coordinate 200,224, forward strand.
TCGTGCCCTTCTGCTTCATGTGCCCGGCCAGCTCGCCAGCCGCATCGCCGGTGCCCCAGAACAGGTCCGCGCGCACTTCGCCGGTGATGGCACCGCCGGTATCCTGCGCGGCGACCGGGCGCACCAGCGCGGTGCCGTCCGGGCGCGTGGTGGACAGCCACAGCAGGCTGCCCAGTGGCACGACGTTGCGGTCCACCGCGACGCTGTAGCCGGCGGTCAGCGGGACGTTCAACGAGCCGCGCGGGCCTTCATCGCTGTCCGGACCGCGAGTAAAGAACACATAGCTTGGATTGCTGGCCAGCAGCTCGGGCACGCGGGTCGGGTGGGCATCGGCCCAAGCACGGATGGCGGCCATGCTCACGTCGGCCTGCTTCAGCTCGCCCTGCTCCACCAGCCAGCGGCCGATCGGGCGATAGGGATGGCCGTTCTGGTCGGCGTAGGCGATGCGCAGCTGGCGGCCATCGGCCAGCTGGACGCGGCCCGATCCCTGGATCTGCAGGAACTGCAGGTCCATCGGGTGGGTCAGCCAGGCCAATACCGGTGCTTTGATGCCGTTCGCGGCGATCCGCGCAGCATCGTCATACGGCTTGAGCACGCGGCCTTCGACACGGCCGCGCAGGCGCTTGCCCTTGAGCTCGGGGTAGAGGCTGTCGAGCTGGACGCTGACCATGTCGTCGGGCACGCCGTACACCGGCACCGATGCCTTGGCGGTGCGGGCAAGGCTGCCGGCATATATCGGCTCGTAGTAACCGGTGATCAGGCCGTCGGCCCGGCTGTTGGCGGCGCGCAGCGCATAGACGTCGAGATTCGCCTGCAGGAACTGGCGGATGGCGGCAGGCGTGGTGGCAACGTTGGCCGCCGCTGCGCAGGTGGATGCCCAGTTGGCCTCCGTCTTCAGGCGCGGGCAGGCACTGCGCCAGGCCGCGAAGCCGGCCTGCAGATCGGTGTCTGCGACGGCGGGCAATGCGCTCCAATTCGCCTTCGCATAGGTGCTGGTGGGTGTTGATGCTGGCGATGCCGAGCGCTGCGGCGCGACCGCGCACGCGCTCAACAGCGCCAACCCCACGCCCATCAGCGCGGCGTGCTTGAGTGCGGGGAGGACGGGCGTGAACTTCATGGGCGGCGTTCCTGTTGCAGCAGCAGCGAGTGGAGGATGCGGGCATCTTCGGCATCGAGCTCTGCGGGGAGATCGTCACGGCCGCGGAAGCGGCGGTGGAAGGCGCCGACAGCGGCCGTCCGGTCGTCCATCGGGTAACCAAAGGCCTGCAGGGCCATCCAGGGATCGAAGCCCACCGGTGCCGGACCGTCCGCCGCGCGCGGCCACACGCCGAAACCGGCGTCGGCCAACTGCTGCCACGGGAAGAAACGGCTGGGATCCTGCTTGCGGGACGGCGCCAGATCGGCATGCGCGATGATCTGGCTGGGTGGAATGCGCAGGCGCGTGCACAGGTCCTCCAGCAGGCGGATCAGGGCCGCGATCTGCGCCGGTGCGAACGGCGTGTCGCCGTCGTTGTCGATCTCGATGCCGATCGAGGCCGAGTTGAGATCGGTGATGGTGCCCCAGCGCCCGGGACCGGCATGCCAGGCGCGGCGGTCATCGCCCACCAGCTGGTAGATGTGGCCATCGGCGCCGACCAGGTAGTGCGAGCTGACCTTGCCGCCGCTGTTGGCGCTGCGCAGCGTATCCAGGCTCTCCTGCACTGAGTGCTGATCGGTGTGGTGCAGCACGATCACCACCGGCGCGCGCGCGTTGTGGTTCGGCGACGGCACCCAGGTGGCGAGGGGGCTGCGCTGCTCGAGCGGGGTGGTACTGCAGGCGGCCAAGGAGAGCGCCAGCAGGGCGGGCAGCAACAGGCGATAGCGGGTCATGGGGGCATTCTACCCGGCGAGAGGGAAAGGCTTTGATCAGTACCCTTACATCGCAATGGAATGGATGAGATGTGTTAGGGACGCCGGCTACTCACAGCCCGCACTTCGCCAACGTTCGATGCCTTCGGAGCGGTCCATTGCCCTCTCTCGTCGCCCTTGTAGCGATACGAGGTTGAGCGTGCCTTCCTAAGCGGCACGACCGGGAAATTGCTGGTGAGCAGAGACCGTTGGGCGGCTGCTCACCTATGAAGATGGAAAGAATGTTGCACTTGCCGCAAACAGGAGCAGCGATCCCGTGGCAAGAAGCGTCTCCCACCGACGGAACCGACCGGACATAGCGACACGCACAATCAGGGCGAGAGTCAGTACAGGGAGCGATACAAACGCAATGACTAGAAAAGCATCCATGCAAGGTCGCACAAAATGACATAGCGCGAGCGAGAGCGAACCTCTGCCATCGCAGCCCAGGAAGCTGTAGCTCATTACGTAGTTGGTCAGCACTGCCGCCCAGCTGGTCAAGCACACTACCCAGGAAAAAATGTAAGAACGTTGCACCATTTACGACATCCTCATCGAGCCGAAAGCCCAGTATTTACCTGCTCGCCCAGTCGCTCGGGAAATTGAGCTTCGACCAATCAATCTGAGGTGTCACCGGCGGAAGGGCATCCTCGCCCATTCCGGCAACGCGATGCTCTAGGTCCGCGGGCAGTTCCGACTCATTGCAGCACTCAAAGGTGCAATTTGTCATCGATCCTCGTCCGTCTGCCTTTCTTGCACCTTACTCGGCGCTCTTCGATTGCCTCACCTTCTTTTTAGAATCCTGGAAAGCCAGCTCTTTCTCTGCGCGACATCATCAACTTCGACCGCCTGTTCAAATGGCGACGCAATGTCTACGTATCGATGGCTGCGTCCGTCAGCAAGCAGGTCACCCGGATAGTTCACATGCCTCAGGCAAGTATCGTCATCAATCGCCAGCACCTTCGCCACCACGGCAGCCTCGACAGACCAACAGCCGAAGTAGCCACCTTTCATTCCATGCGCTTCATCTGCGCACAACTTCCACCAGTATGGAGTCCTGAACGCTCGATCCAGATCTGCAGATCCAGCGCCCTCCAGTCCTTCGAACCAGCCATCCAAATAGCTGAGCAGCAGTGCGGGCCTGTCACATGGCTCAGCCAATAATACTTGGTGAAGCTTCCTGTATGCCCTAGGGAAACAAACATGAGATTCGATAACACGCCTTGGGCTGCGATATGCAATCACCGCATCGAGTACCGCGTCCTCACCATCGTTTAAACGGCCTTGTTGGCTTTATAGGCCTGCACATCATTGGCAATCTGCTTGCTGGTGGCCACCACCGTGCCCATCGCATTGGCCATCGCCTGCTGATTGGCCAGCTGCAGCTCGGCATTGGGCATCGCCTCAATCGCACGGTGCGCCGTGGCGGCATCGGTGTTCACGCCCAGCTCGGCGGCAGTCACCTTCTTGCCGCCGATAACGATGTTGCCTTCCGTCAGCGTGGCGTAGGTGGTGCTGCTGTCGCCGCCCTTCTCGTTCATCGGCACGCCACCGCCGAAGTTCGGCGTGGCACCGGCAAACACCGGCGTGTTGCCCTCCATCGCGCCGCCGTAGCCACCGCTGATGCCGCCCGAGCTGGTGCTGTGCTGCATCTGGTTCTGCAGGTCGCTGAAGGTCAGCATCTGCGCGGTCAGTTCGCTGTTGGTGGCGTTGGTGCTGGCAATCGCACCGCCGACAAGGTTCACGTGGCCGGCATCGACGTGGTAGCCGCCATCACCGGCAAACAGGCCCGACTGCTGGCCCACGCCCTGATAGCTGCCGTTGGATTTGCCTGCGCTGGCATAGCCGTCGGCGCTCCAGGCGGTGCCCAGCGACACCTGCACCCGGCCGCCCACCTGGCTGTTCTTGGACATGCTTTCGGCCATGTCCTGCAGCGACTCGATGGTGAGCGTGCCGCCGGTCTTTACATCCATGCGGTCGGCCGTCGCAGTGGCACCGCGCAGGGCGGTGTCACCCTCGGCCTTGAGCGAGATGTTCTGGCCGGTGAGCGTGGTGTTCTGCCAGGTGGTGCTGTTCGCGTTGGACTTGCTGCTGCCCACGCTGGCTTCGGCGTAGACATAGAAGCCGGAGAACGAGCGTGTTTGTCTGTGGCGATTCCTTTGCAACACTCAAATTGGACGGGCGCGGCCCCCAAGGGGCCATGTGACCCACATCAGCCCGGTCCTACCAGCAGTGGCCGCACCCCCGATGGCTGCCAGATTTGCCCGCTATTCAACTACAGCGTGAAATAGCAAGGCGAACGCCGACGCCAATTTCTGAAGGAGTGCTTGTGGCGCTCAAAACGACGTTCTGATCTTCCGGTAGTGCTGCCCATGCATCGAGCTTTTCTTGGACAGAAGGCGATACGACTATCTGCTCGCGAATGCGCTCGGCATGGCAGCTGGATATCGACTTGAACAGCGCACGCTTGTTCTTGTACCCCAATTGACGCACAACGTCGTCAATACATGCCTCGTAATACTGTCCGTTCAATTTCAGATCGTACAGGTCCTTGTCAAAGGTCACGTCCGGATGGATCCAGACATCATGACGAGGCGCGGCGAGAACAAAGCGACTTGCATCAAGCGCTCTAAGAAGGGCCTCACCAATTAGATGATCTTCGGCCCCGCCATGTAGGAAGATTTTTTCCCCCAACGGGTCCCATCGCATACTTCGGTAGCCCGAAAGGGTATGCACAAGAATGAAATCTTTCCCACTCAAAATGACCGCAGACGGTCTCTTTTCAACATCATTCATATCACTCAACCGTGGTGACCTTGACTGTAATTCCCTTAAGCTTGCCGTATTCCACCGCCTTCATAACCTCGTCCCACTGAGCCGACCCGGTGTTCTTTGGAATTGCCACATGGACCTCACGCTGCGTTATCTGCGATGCGGACAGGCGGACATTGCTGAGCCGGTGTCCCGTAAAAGCGGCTGCATCATCAATATTTCCCCTCAGGGTCGTAAAGATCTGCCGCGGATTGGTCAGCCGGGAAAGTGTGGTTGTATCCAAAGTTTTCGCGCTGATTGCCAAGCCAGTCGCGTCATCGAAGAAGTCGAACGTCTTGAAGTTGGGCGGTAACCTGGCTTCTTCCGGCATCAACTTTGCCAGATAGTTTTCCCAAGGCATGCCCTGCCCCTCGATGCCCTTGCCCCATTGTATCCCTGTGGCGACGAGATCGACGTTCTCAACGCCAACTCGCCCGCCGGCCCGTCCAGCCTGCCCTGCCAACGCTTCGGCGGTTTCGGTCAGTAAAGGCTTACCAATAGTGCGCCCGCCACCGGTGCCACCCGCCAGCACAGCTGTCGCGATGTCAACGACGGTCAGGAAGCGGCCGTCCATGGCTTCCACGCCAACGACCTCCAATCCATTCCCCGGGTTTGTCCCGGTCCAAGAACCCCAGGTCTGACCTATGCCTTGAAGGATTCCGGATGTGATACCTGCCATGAAGCGATTGCTTGAATTGCTGTCTTTTTCCGCAACTCCTTCGTAGTACTCGGTCAGTCTCTGGTAAGCGCCCTTTATGGTGGGCAGCAGGTTCACGCCAAGGAAGCGGGCATCCCTGTACTGCATGCCTTGGGTTTGCCAGTAGCGGACGTCCACCGCCTTCATGGTCTCTTCGTTGACGTCGTAGCCGTTGGTGATTAGCGCGTCGCGGGCAGCACTGATGTAGGCGGCACGATGCGCGTCGCGTTGTTCGGACACTTCTTCGAATCGTTTGACCGTGGCGCAGCTGGCCGCATCCTCGCTCTTGCAGCCATTCTTCGCCTTCTCGTACTGCTCCCACTCACCTTGGCTTAGCCAGTTGTGCTCAACCGAGTTGCCCGCAATACCGGTGCCAAGCGCCGCCTCCGCAACGCCGTTGCCAATCCCACCCGCCACCGCCCCCACCGCCTGCGACAACGCCAGAATCGTCTGCTTCTGCTGATCATTGAGCTCGCCGGTATACCCGGGATACAGCGCCTCGGTCAGCAGCTTCGCCGCCAGTTCACCGCCGGCCGCTGCGCCCGCACCGTTGGCTGCATTACCACCGTTGGCCTCAGCCAACAGCGCACCCAACAGCGCATGTGACAGCAGCTGCAACGCGGCGTTCGGATCACTGCCGTGGTTCGTATCGAACTTGTCGCCGATCAGCTGAGCTGCATACGGTGCCAATGCGTTGGCGGCAACCTGCCCGCCGCCCTGGCCCGATACGACGCCCACCAGCAGCGTGGTCACCGCTTCCAGCGCGCGGCCATTCTGGCTGCCAATGCCCCATTTCTGCTGCTGTGCCAAGGCGTCGCTGTAGCTGTACGGGAACTTGGCTGCGAGCTCATTGGACTTGCCTTCCGCGCTCTGGCTCTTGAAGCGATCCTTCTCCTCATCAGACAAGGTAGAGAGATAGGAATTCTCCAGATCCCGCATGGCCTGGTTGCCGATATCCCCAGCAATCTGCTTGCTGGTGGCCACCACCGTGCCCATCGCATTCGCCATCGCCTGCTGATTGGCCAGCTGCAGCTCGGCATTGGGCATCGCCTCAATCGCACGGTGCGCCGTGGCGGCATCGGTGTTCACGCCCAGCTCGGCGGCAGTCACCTTCTTGCCGCCGATAACGATGTTGCCTTCGGTCAGCGTGGCGTAAGTGGTGCTGCTGTCGCCGCCCTTTTCGTTCATCGGCACGCCGCCACCGAAGTTCGGCGTGGCGCCGGTAAACACCGGCGTGTTGCCCTCCATCGCGCCGCCGTAGCCACCGCTGATGCCGCCCGAGCTGGTGCTGTGCTGCATCTGGTTCTGCAGATCGCTGAAGGTCAGCGTCTGCGCGGTCAGTTCGCTGTCGGTGGCGTTGGTGCTGGCAATCGCACCGCCGACCAGGTTCACGTGGCCGGCATCGACGTGGTAGCCGCCATCACCGGCAAACAGGCCCGACTGCTGGCCCACGCCCTGATAGCTGCCGTTGGACTTGCCCGCGCTGGCGTAGCCGTCGGCGCTCCAGGCGGTGCCCAGCGACACCTGCACCCGGCCGCCCACCTGGCTGTTCTTGGACATGCTTTCCGCCATGTCCTGCAGCGACTCGACGGTCAGCGTGCCGCCGGTCTTTACATCGATGCGGTCGGCCGTCGCGGTGGCACCGCGCAGGGTGGTGTCACCCTCGGCCTTGAGCGAGATGTTCTGGCCGGTGAGCGTGGTGTTCTGCCAGGTGGTGCTATCCGCGTTGGACTTGCTGCTGCCCACGCTGGCTTCGGCATACACGTATGCGCCGTTCTTTGCGCCTGGCGCCACATCCATGCCCTGCACCACGTGGATGTCACCGCTGGTGCTGGTCAGGTTGAGGTTCCCACCTGCCTGAGGGGTAAAGTCCTGTGAGACCACGCTGCTGCGGTCGGCGCACTGCTGTTGGCGGTCTTGAAGCCGATACGGCTTCGGCATTGAACAGTGAGTCGTCGGAATAAGCCACCATTCATATCCAGACGGCGACAGACAACGGCGACGGAACCTAACCAACGATAAAGCTATCTCGGCATCAACGAGAAAGCTGATTAATACACAGGGCACCTTCGACCAGAACGCAGCGCCCACCATTACTCCAAAGCTCAAAGTACCCGGGTCGATCAATATCAAGGTTAATTAGCGGACTAGCCATATACCACGCAATGCAGTAATCCGCCGAAAGACCATAGAATTTCTCAAACAACGCATAGACAATTTCCGAATCTGAAACTAGATTCTCCAATACGGAATCATAGATAAGATCGAAGAACCAGACATTCGGATTATCTTTCCACAGGGCAACCTTCAGAACTTCGTCGCCAACTAATTCAATGGATGCGTGACTGCAAACCTCTGCAATCTCCTCATCACCAAATATAACTGAGGAAGGCTCTATTTCGCTCAACCAGCGCCGCCCTATTTTTAGCAAAGACTGCTTGTCTTCCGCCACTTTAGGAAGCAGGTTAGTGGAGAGATTCCCATTGGATAGTACCGTTCTTGCGATCTCCAAGAGCGCGCCGGAATGCGGAAGATAGCTAAATATCACCGACAACTACTCGATGCCATTGTGACTTTTCAGTAATCCCAGCAAATGAGATTTATCGAGGAAGATCTCACCGCGAAAGTAGGCACGCCAGTTTTATAAAAGAATTGTCACCTGCTACTTTTCCCTTCCCCTTCAGCTACTTCATGATAACGCCCTGCCATCGCCGCAATCACCTTAGTATAACAGGGATATTCAAGCTCATACGTTGCAGAACTCTTGCCTGACAGCCTCAATAATCGAAGCCAGTTCCCAGCGCTCAATCCATACTTCGGAGACATCTGGCCAAGAGCCGGAATTTTCAAGCATAAAACCCTCTGACCGGTGTACGTCAGCAGCGAGAATGCGGACTCGCGGCCCGTCGGCTACGGCGAATGCATAGCATCCTCCTTCCTCTAGATTGTAAGTTGACGCCTGATAAGTGTAGTCACTTATAAAATCGTCAGGAACGTCGTCTTCATCCATCACATACCCTGGGCGCATGATTCTCAAAATTTCATAAAATGCTTGTGGTGCTGGCATTCCTGATATCAACTGATTCTCTGGCAGATCATGAAGAGCGTTCCCCTCCCCCAAGCAACAAATATCTGCACTTAAAGTAGCCACCCGCACGGTCGGGGGGAATATCTTCTGATCAACAACAAAATGAAATATTCCGTTCGAATATCCACCTTCCGATGTCCACTGCGGGAGCGCCTCTACAATAATCGCAAACCTATTCGGATCACCAAAAACTGTCATTTCCAGCCTTTCCCTTTAATTCCAAATGCACGCTTCACTTCTGACGGAATATCATTCTTCTTCAGAGGAGCTGATTTATCACTCGTGCTTCCCGCCCAATGCCACGTACCGTCATTTGCGTTGGTAAACTGATGTACTTCACCATTTGAATCAAGTGCATATCTTTTTCGTCCGTTTTCCACCGAGGAGCCGAACAAATCCATGGAGTTTCCGGGTTCCGTCCCTGCATTGTAGTTGTAGCCACGCTCGCCAGGGCTATGCTTGCCATTTGATTGATAAATGAGGCCATTGGATGCAGTTGTCGGCTCAGGAACAGGCATAGAAGTGCCCCTTCCTGGCGTGGGAGCCTTGGCGTTGCCACCCTTAATTCCCCAACCAGTGCCGACTGCACCAACACCCTTATCCGCGGCGCGCTTCAGCAACGCAAGATACGCCGCCGATTCCTCTTTAGCGGTCATGACGGATGCGTGGTCAAACGCACCTTGGATCTCAATCCCTGGATAGGGGGAAGTAACGATCCCAGTCAGGAGGTTCCACTGCGCAATGATGCCGGACCGCATGGCCTCTGCATCGCGCACGGTCTTATCCATGAGCCAGCCATCGAAACCCTTACTTACGATTCCTGACAGATTCAACGCACCCGAAACCAGCATGTCGTTCGTGAGCTGTCTCCATCCGTAAGCGAAGTCAGCGCCAGGAGTCCTGCTCTGCACCCGGTCGTTTACTGGGATCCCTGGGTACTGCTGCCAGTAGATATCCATGCGAGCTGACCACTCGTCCTTGTAATCCTGCTCAGACACTGAGGGATACTGTCGCATGCTCAGCTCTACTTCTTTCCCATAGGCGAGCAGTTCACGATCTCGTTCCGCGTTCAACTCGTCATATGCACTCGTCACGCCGTCCTTGCACGCCTGTACATTTCCTCCGGCGGCATCGCATGCGGCTCGCTCGTGTTCCATCAGAGCTATCTCCGGCTTACTCAACCAGTTGTTTTCGACCGAATTTTTAGCAAGGGTGGCACCCAATGCAGCGCTGCTGATGCCGTCGCCAGCCAATCCTCCGGCTAACGCCCCCACCGCCTGCGACAGCGCCAAGATGTTCTGCCTCTCCTCATCATTCAGTTTGGAGATCTCGCCGCCGTACAGGTGATCGGTGAGGAACTTCGCCGCCAGTTCGCCACCAGCCGCTGCTGCCGCACCACCCGCAGCGTTACCGCCATTGACCTCGGCCAACAGCGCACCCAGCAGCGCATGTGACAGCAACTGCAACGCGGCGTTCGGATCACTGCCATGGTTCGTATCGAACGTGTCACCGATCAGGTTCGCCGCATATGGAGCCAGTGCGTTGGTCACCATTTGGCCGCCGCCTTGCCCGGAGGTGGCACCGACCAGCAACGTGGTAACCGCCTCAAGCGCGCGGCTGTTGTCACCACCGATGCCCCACTGCTTCGAGTCCCGGTAGGCCTGGCTGTCTCGGGTGAGCAACGCATCACGCGCCGCTGCATCCATGGCATTGAAATTTGCCTTTTCCTGTGGCGTCAGGTCGGCAAAGTAGGCTTCAACTGCCTTGTTGGCCTTATAGGCCTGCACATCGTTGGCAATCTGCTTGCTGGTGGCCACCACCGTGCCCATCGCATTGGCCATCGCCTGCTGATTGGCCAGCTGCAGCTCGGCATTGGGCATCGCCTCAATCGCGCGGTGCGCCGTGGCGGCATCGGTGTTCACGCCCAGCTCGGCGGCAGTCACCTTCTTGCCGCCGATAACGATGTTGCCTTCGGTCAGCGTGGCGTAGGTGGTGCTGCTGTCGCCGCCCTTCTCGTTCATCGGCACACCACCACCGAAGTTCGGCGTGGCACCGGCAAACACCGGCGTGTTGCCCTCCATCGCGCCGCCGTAGCCACCGCTGATGCCGCCCGAGCTGGTGCTGTGCTGCATCTGGTTCTGCAGGTCGCTGAAGGTCAGCGTCTGCGCAGTGAGTTCGCTGTTGGTGGCGTTGGTGCTGGCGATCGCACCACCGACCAGGTTCACGTGGCCGGCATCGACGTGGTAGCCGCCATCACCGGCAAACAGGCCGGACTGCTGGCCCACGCCCTGATAGCTGCCGTTGGATTTGCCCCCACTGGCGTAGCCATCAGCGCTCCACGCGGTGCCGAGCGACACCTGCACCCGGCCGCCCACCTGGCTGTTCTTGGACATGCTTTCCGCCATGTCCTGCAGCGACTCGACGGTCAGCGTGCCGCCGGTCTTTACATCGATGCGGTCGGCCGTCGCGGTGGCACCGCGCAGGGTGGTGTCACCCTCGGCCTTGAGCGAGATGTTCTGACCGGTGAGCGTGGTGTTCCCATAGCTGGACGCAGAGATCGCCGAGTTCAAATCACGCGGTGAACTTGCCTCTTAAGACCGCCCAACGATTTTCACTATGCTTGTCAGTTCCCCACTTGATCATCTAATGATTAGGCGGCCAACCGACTATCGCACGCCGAGGGTGCTCAGGCGCTCTGTTTCTATTCGTTCACCCTAAAGGCTCTGCGCGCCCGTGGCCAGATGATGGTGTAGATGATTCCAGTCAGCAGGCCAATTGAAATCGCTACCGCCACCCGTCTGGGTGCCCAATCGATCCAGAAGCTGCCGCTAGTCCAGATTCGATGCCAGCCGTCCCGCGAAAATGCGCCTTCGATTACGAGCCAGGCAAGTACGCTACAGAACGGAGCAAGAATGATGTGACGAAACCTGGAGTCCGGACGTAGCCTGTCAACAATGAGAATTGCAGGAAGCCCCAGAAGGGCGCCTAACACAGCTGCCACGAGAGCGACTATCGAGGTAAAGATCAGTCCCTCTACAACTGTTCCGGAGGGTATGCCTAGCGGCAAGCCAACTAGTAGAACTGCGCTTAACGCGGCGCCAAGCATTGCAGAAACGAGCTTAGCAAGAATAACGCGCTCGCTCATTGACAAACCTCTACAACTTTCCCTAGCGAATCACGGGTATTCATGCACTTCCTTCTCGATGGAAAATCGCTCCAAGGCCACTGGAGCTTGCTGACTTCGCTGCCAATATTTCGGGTATTGGGTGCCCAAACAAAGTTATCCGCCCAAGAGTTCGAATTGAGAACGGGACTGCTTCCGGTTCCCCACCCTTTGGTGGATACGGAGAAGCCACCATATCCATCAGGCACCACTTGGCGGATTACAAATCCGGGATCAAGGGCGTGTGCGCCTGGAACCGTGATGTTGATGAGGCTACTCGTACTCGGATCGATGAGGTGCGTGACGTAGCCCAATGACATACCCATGATGGAGAGATAGCTAACTACTCCATTTCCAGCAAGGGCCTTCCCGTCAGTGCCGGGCCCTGCATACCTTCGAAGCGCATTGAACTGGTCAACGACGTTACCGCAGGAGCTGGTATAGCTCACAGCGCAAGCAACCGATATCGTTTCGTACTCATGGGGTTGCTTCGTGCTCCCCAAAACGCTCTCATAGCCATCGAATACCGTTTGGAAGAAGGTGCCAGAAGTCCCTTGGGTATAGCCAAGCGCATTGACACCCGCGACCAATGAGTCCTTTCCAATACTCCCATCCGAATATTTGGGCAAGCCTGCGGCCATGTTTGCCGCCACCAGAAGCGCATACGTTTCAATGTCTGCAATCGCGCCGAATGCCGACTTTTTCTCATTGTCTTGCTGAGCGTCTGCGTCGTAGAGGGATCCAAACAATCTCACACCGTTGAAGATCTCCGGGATGATTGTGTTCACACATTCCATGGTGTCGCAAGCAAGCAGTCTCTGGTTGTTGGCGGCACTACGTTGCTCGGCTTCCTTGACAACGGCACTTCGGCACGCTTCATCGCTTGGATCGCACTGTTTGAGCTTCGCACTGAGCACCTCCACGTCACGCTTGCTTAGGTAGTTGTTTTCAACCGAATTTTCTGCGACGTTCGCTCCAAGTGCTGCAGCGGTCAAACCCTTGCCTCCACTACCAGCTGCCAGCGCACCTACAGCCTGCGACAACGCCAGAATCGTCTGCTTCTGCTGATCGTCCAACTCGCCGGTGTACCCGGGATACAACGCCTCGGTCAGCAGCTTCGCCGCCAGTTCGCCACCAGCTGCTGCTGCCGCACCACCCCCAGCGTTACCGCCATTGACCTCAGCCAGCAGCGCACCCAGCAGCGCATGTGACAGCAACTGCAACGCGGCGTTCGGATCACTGCCATGGTTCGTATCGAACTTGTCACCGATCAGGTTCGCCGCATATGGAGCCAGTGCGTTGGTCACCATTTGGCCGCCGCCTTGCCCGGAGGTGGCACCGACCAGCAACGTGGTAACCGCCTCAAGCGCGCGGCTGTTGTCACCACCGATACCCCACTGCTTCGAGTCCCGGTAGGCCTGGCTGTCTCGGGTGAGCACCGCATCACGCGCCGCTGCATCCATGGCATTGAAATTTGCCTTTTCCTGTGGCGTCAGGTCGGCAAAGTAGGCTTCAACTGCCTTGTTGGCCTTATAGCCCTGCACATCATTGGCAATCTGCTTGCTGGTGGCCACCACCGTGCCCATCGCATTCGCCATCGCCTGCTGATTGGCCAGCTGCAGCTCCGCATTGGGCATCGCCTCAATCGCGCGGTGCGCCGTGGCGGCATCAGTGTTCACGCCCAGCTCGGCGGCAGTCACCTTCTTGCCGCCGATAACGATGTTGCCTTCGGTCAGCGTGGCGTAGGTGGTGCTGCTGTCGCCGCCCTTCTCGTTCATCGGCACACCACCACCGAAGTTCGGCGTGGCACCGGCAAACACCGGCGTGTTGCCCTCCATCGCGCCGCCGTAGCCACCGCTGATGCCGCCCGAGCTGGTGCTGTGCTGCATCTGGTTCTGCAGGTCGCTGAAGGTCAGCGTCTGCGCAGTGAGTTCGCTGTTGGTGGCGTTGGTGCTGGCGATCGCACCACCGACCAGGTTCACGTGGCCGGCATCGACGTGGTAGCCGCCATCACCGGCAAACAGGCCGGACTGCTGGCCCACGCCCTGATAGCTGCCGTTGGATTTGCCCCCACTGGCGTAGCCATCAGCGCTCCACGCGGTGCCGAGCGACACCTGCACCCGCCCGCCCACCTGGCTGTTCTTGGACATGCTTTCTGCAACGTCCTGCAGCGACTCGACGGTCAGCGTGCCGCCGGTCTTTACATCGATGCGGTCGGCCGTCGCGGTGGCACCGCGCAGCGTGGTGTCACCTTCGGCCTTGAGCGAGATGTTCTGACCGGTGAGCGTGGTGTTCTGCCAGGTCGTGCTGTCCGCGTTGGACTTGCTGCTGCCCACGCTCGCTTCGGCATACACGTACGCGCCTGTCTGTGCGCCCACCTGGACACCCACACCCACTTCGGCACCCGCATTGCTGCTCTTGCTGCGGTCGGCAAGCTGCGCCTTACCGGCTTCCAGCAGGATGTCGCGTGCCGAATCCAGGCTCACCGTGTTGCCCGCGCTCAGGTTGCCCTGCACCACATGGATGTCACCGCTGGTGCTGGTCAGGTTGAGGTTGCCACCTGCCTGAAGCGTGGAGCCCTGCGAGACCACGCTGCTGCTGTCCGCACTGCTGTTGGCGGTTTTGAAGCCGATACCGGCTTCGGCACTGATCAGTGTCCCGCTGCCACCGGCACCGGCGGTGCCGGCGATCGCGCTGGCCGCCTGGTACGCATTGGCGGCCGCTGCCATGTTCTGCATGGACGACAGACGACCGTCGGACTGCCGGGCCGCATCCACGTTGTTGATGAGGTCGATGAAGGGCGACTTCACCCGCGCGAACACGCCGATCTTCAGATCGTCATCGCGCTGCGAGGAGTGCCCGACCTCGTCGGCGGTGAGCAGCTCGATCTGCGCGGCGGTGATGTTGATGTCCTTGGCCGACACCACGTTGCTGGCAATCTGGCTGTAGGTGCCGCCGGCGCTCAGGTTGACGTTGCCGCCCAGGCTGCCGACATTGCTGGCCACCTGCGATACCTGCGCACTGTCATCGTCATGCTCCTGCCGGTGCCAGCCGGAGAACTTCTCGGTGTCGGAGATCTGCACTGTGCCGATCGCCTTGCTCTGCGAGGTGTTGGTGTTGCTCACCGTGTCCTGGCCACTGCGGATGGTCAGGTCGCCTGCGGCGTGGATGTTCACGTCCTTCTCGGCCACGATGTTGGCGGCGGTGAGACTGATATCCCCCTCACTGGTCGCCATGCGCACCCCACCGCCCACCGACAGCTGGGTACCGGTGATGGTGTCGCTGCTGCCGCTGCCTTCACTGCGCGAATTGTTGGTGCCGAACGGCAGGCCACTGGTGTTGTTGGCGATGCCCCAGCCCTTGCCACTGCTCTGGCTGGTGCTGGATTCGGTGTTGTGGGCGACATCGAACACGATGTCCTTGGTGGCCAGCAGCAGGGCATCGCCCTCGGCCGCCATCTGCGCGCCCTGGCTGTAGATCGAGCCGCCGTTGGCGATCAGGGTCAGGTCGCCGCCCGCACTGAGCTGGCTTACCCGCGCATCACTGCTGGACTGGCTCTCGTTGCTGTTGGAACGCTGGCTGCCCGCGGTGATCACCGTGGAGGTGGTGGCCGCCCGCAGGCCGGAGGCGGCGCCTTCGGCATTGCGGGTGATCTTGCCCATGGTGGAGCCACTGTCGGCCATGCCGTCGGTGGTGGAATCGCGGGCGCTGCGGTAGGCCTTGGTGGGATCGTAGGTCACCCCCACCGAGAGGCCACTGGATTTGCTGGAGGCGCTGCTCTGCGTCTCCAGCGTGTCCTGCCGCGCGATCAGGTTGATGTCCTTGCCGGCCAGGGTCAGGTTGTTGCCGGCGGCGACATCAGAGGCGGCGATGGTCAGCTGGTTGCCGGCATTGATCAGCACGTTGCCGTCCATCGAGCCCACGGCCGAGGCCACCTGGGTGGTGGACTGGCTGGCGCTCTGGTTGTTCGACTTGGCGCTGCTGTACCCCACCGACGCCACGCCATTGCCGAAGCCGCCGGTGATGCCGGATTTCTTCTGGCTGAAGCTGCTGGCCTCGCTGTAGGTGTCCTGCGCCGATTCGATGGTGATGTTGTTGGCCGCGGCAATGCGCAGGTCGTTGTCCGCAAGCACGGTGGAGCCGGTGATGGTCACATCGTTGCCGGCGATCATGTCCACCGTCTTGCCACCGATGGTGCTGCCCACCGCATAGCTGGCCGAGCTCTGGTCATGGGTGGTGGTGGTGGTGCTGGACAGCGTCTTCTTCTTGCGGGTGGTTTCGTCCACCACCAGATCGTGGGTTTCCTGCGCGGTGGTCAGCACCAGGTTGCGCCCGGCTGAGAGCAGCACGCCGCCGTCGCTGCTGTCCACCGTGGTGGCCTGCAGGGTGAGGTCGCGGCCGGCCTGCAGGGCAACGCCTTCGCCACCGCTGAGCTGGTTGCCCAGCACCCAGCCATCGGCGGCACTGACCTCGCGCGAGCCGTTCTTGCTCTTGGCACCGCTGTCGAACGTGCGCGTGTCCACCACGGCAACGCTGTTGATATCGCGCCCTGCCTGGGCCACCAGTGCATTGGCGGCCGAGACGTTGGCGGCGGTCAGGTTCAGGTCGTTGCCGGCCTTGAGCACCACATCGCCGGCACCGCTGATGGTGGTGCCGATGTTGATCAACTGGGTCTGGCTGTTGAAGTTGCGGGCGTCATGGGTGAGCGAGACGCTGCTCTTCTCGGCGACCGAGGTGAGGCTGAGGTCGCCACCGGCCACGATCGCGGTCAGGCCGTCGGTACCGGCGTTGGCCAGCTGCGCGGCCCGCAGCTCCACGTTGCCACCGGCGTTGACGCTGAGCACGCCGGCGCCGTCCTTGTTGGTCACGTACAGCCCGGCCACGCGATCCAGCGTGGTGGTCTGCTGCACCAGCAGGTCGCCGTTGTCGCGCCACTCGCGCGTGGTCGAGGCCACGGTGATGTTGCCACCGGCCTTGAGCCCCAGTGCATCGGTGGCGGTGACGGTGCTGCCGATGATGTCGATGTCGTGGGTGGCCTGCAGGCCGACCTGCTGGCCGCTGATCTGCCCACCGCTGACGTTGCGGATGTTGCCGGCATCGATGCTCACCAGCTGGCGCCCGGCGATGGCACCGCTGTTGACCAGGTCGCCGCGCAGCTTGATGTCGATGTCGGCACCGGCCAGCAGCGCACCGTTGGTATCCAGATCGCCCGGCATCACCCGCAGGTACACCTGCGGCACCAGCGCGCGCACGGTGGAGCCGTCGGCCAGGGTGACGTCCTGCTCCACCAGCCAGACGATGTCGCTGGTGAGGCGCGCCATCTGCTCGGCGGTCAGCGCCACGCCGGGGCGCAGGCCCCACGCACTGGCGACGGTGGCACCGGCCTCCAGCAGCGCGCGGTACTGGTCCTCATCGCTGGCATGGCCATCGAGGAAGCGGCGGCCGGTGAGCTCGCCGATCTGTTCGCGCACCAGCTTCTGTTCGTAGAAACCGTCACCCAGGCGCTTCTGGGTCTGCGAGGGCTCATAGCCGGCGCGCTGCAGCAGGTAGTCCGAGCTGAGCCAGCTGCGGTAGCTGGCAAAGCGCGGGTCGGTTTCCACCAGGTAGCCGCCGCGGTTGGCATCCACGTTGAACAGGCTGGCGCTGGGGGCACTGGCATTGGGCGTGGTGGTGACCACCACGTGCGGGTCATTGCCGGCGGCGGCGACGGCCTGCTTGTTGGCCAGTGCGGCATTGCCACCGCTGCCGGCGTGGCCACCGGCCTGCACGGCCCCCGGGCCGGTGGCCGTGGCCTGTGCTGCCTGCCCGGCCACGATGTCCTGCACGCCGCCCGTGCCCGGGCCCGCCGAGCCAACCTGGCCCGGTCCCTGGGCGCTGGCGGCATCGGCCAGCTGGCCGCTGGTGCGGTCGGCACCCTGCAGGCCCTGGCCTGCCGCGCCCTGTGCGGCACCGGCCGCAGACGGTCCCTGGGCGTGCGCGCCATCGGCGATGTGGCCACCGGCCTGACCCGGCCCCTGTACCGCACTACCGGTTTGACCGTGTGCTGCGCCGGCCGCCGTCGGCCCCTGTGCGTTCACCGGGCCGGCGCCCTGGCCGTTACTCTGCCCCGGCCCCTGTACCGCGCCTGCGCCCGGGACGACCGAGCCTGCGCCCGGCCCACCGGTGTTGAGGTTGGCCATGCTGTCGCCATCGCGCACGTTCGGCGCATCGCGGCCGGTGTTCTCGTTGCGCAGATTGCCGACATCGATGCTCAGCTTGCCGCCGGCGGTGATGCCCGCCCCCAGCACGCTGAGCTGCTCGGAGATCGGCGCGGCGCTCCACTGGCTGCGCGAGCCGCCATAGGTGATGGAGACATTGCTGAAGCTATGTGTGCGGAACAGCGTCTTGGCGGTGTTGATGATCGAGGATTCACCCACGTTCAATCCGACCACGGCCAGGTTGCCACCGGCGGCGATGCTGGCGTACTCGTTGCGCAACGCATCGGTGGCGATGCGCATGTGGCCACCGGCATTGATCACGGCGTCAGCACCGGCCGACACCAGCACGTCTTCGGTGGTGGTACGGGTGGCGACGCGGGTCTTCTCGTTGCCATTGGTGCTGGTGGTGTGGCGCTGCATGTTGATCAGCATCGCCTCCGGATTGTCGTAGTCCGGGTAGGTGATCAACCGCACGCAGGTGGTGGTGCAGGTGCCGTAGGCGTTGTTGTAGGCCAGGGTATCCGAGTCGTAGCGGAACTGCCGGTTTCCCGGCGGCATCATCGAGAGATCGCGGAACGGATCTTCGGCCCCGGCGCCCAGCTGGTCCGGATTGTTGCGGCTGTCTGCACGGCCCACGTAGTAGATGACCACCGTGCCGTCCTGCGCGGGCAGTCGCGAGCGCTCGCCGCGCTCGCCGTCCAGGCCACCGCGTGCGAAGTAGTAGGCGCTGGTGTTGGCAGTCAGCCGGACCACCGCCCGGCGGATCTGCTGGCCGTCGGGCGTGATGTACGCGGTGTCTTCCAGGATGTCATCCGGATTGAGGTAATAGACCTCGTAGGGCTGGAAGTTGGAGGTGTCGCGCAGATTCCGGGCGGTGTTGTTGCCGTTCTTGAACCAGCCCGGCTGGTTGAGCGTGACCGGCCCATGCTGGATGGTCTGCTGCTGCACCACCACGTTTTCGCGGATGTTGTTCACCGCCAGCGCGGACATGTCCAGGTTACCGGCGATCTCGATGGTGGAGCTGAGGTTGTCGATGCGCTGTGCGCTGCCCACGGCCGTCAGCCCGTTGAGCGCCCCGCCGATGGCCGCATCGCCATCGCTGAAGATGAGGCTTTGGCCGCGGTTGTTCAGCACGCCCAAGCCGAGGTCCAGACGCTGGCGTGCGGCGATGGTGGCCGAGCGCTGGGCGCCGCCCACGTTTTCGGCCAGGTTGTTGAGGGTGCCGGCCTGGATGGCGATGTGGTCGCCGTAGATGCGGCCGGTGCCGATGTTGTTCAGCGTGCCGGCGTCGATGTGGGTAATGCGGCCGTCCAACAGGCCGCGGTTGAGCAGCTCACCGCTGGCCACCAGCCGGGTCAGGCCGACGCTGCTGATCTCGCCGGAAGCGGCGTTGTGGATGTTGCCGGCGCTGATGTTCACCCCGGCGCCCTGCAGCTTGCCCAGGTTGTCCAGGTTGCCCTGGATGGCCAGGGTGAGCGTGCCGTTGGCGGCGAGCTCGCCGGTGTTGGTGTGGCTCTGGCCCAGCTCCAGGGTCATGTCACCCTGCGAGAGCAGCTTGCCGTCACCGGTGATCTCACGCGTGCGCACGATCTGGTTGCTGCCCGCCACCAGTGAACCGCCGGCGTTGGCGATGCTGTCGGCGCGGATATCAGACGTCTCGGCGGCGGATATCTGGCCGCCGCTGTTGTTCAGCAGCCCGCCCACTTGCACCACCAGGGTGTCGGCCAGGATCTGGCCCTGCTGGTTGTCCAGGCTGCCCGTGCCCAGCTGCAGGTGCTTGCCCTGCAGGCCCAGCGCCGGGCCAGTGGGCGCGCTCAGGGTGTAGCGGTTGTCGATATTGCCCGCCTGCAGGGCGAGCGTGCCACCGGCGGCCACCAGGCCACCACGGTTGTCCAGCGCGCCGGGCAGGACGATGTCCGCATTGCGGCCCACCGTGATCTTGCCGCCGGCGTTGGCCACCGATTGCGCACGCAGGGTCAGGTCGCCTGCGCCCACCAGCGCGCCGCCGGCGGTGTTGTCGACACTGCTGGCAGTGACGGTGATCGCGCCCTGGCCAAAGATCGAACCGGCACGGTTATCGAACGCACCGCTGTGGATCTCCAGCGTACCGCTGCTGTTGATGCCGTTGCCGTTGGCATTCGTGTTGATCAGGGCCTGGCCGGCCGTGTCGATACGCAGGTTGCCGGCGGACTGCAGCAGCCCACCGCTGTTGTCCAGCTGGCCGGTGCGCAGCGCGGTGCCCCCGGTCAGGCTGGCCACAGTGCCTGCGCGGTTGTCCAGGGTGTAGCCGCGGGTATCCAGATCCACCGTGCCGGCGATGATCCGGCCGCTGTGGTTGTCGATGCCGCTGCTGGTCAGGCGCAGATCGGTACCGGCCTGGATCAGGCCGGTGGTGTTGCGTACCTGCGCGGTCGTGTCGAGCTGCAATGCGGCGCCGGCGGCCAGGGTGCCCGCTTCATTGTTCA
Organism: Stenotrophomonas sp. TWI587; assembly: GCF_039674145.1. Taxonomy (NCBI): domain Bacteria; kingdom Pseudomonadati; phylum Pseudomonadota; class Gammaproteobacteria; order Lysobacterales; family Lysobacteraceae; genus Stenotrophomonas; species Stenotrophomonas sp. TWI587. Next base: position 220,532 of record NZ_JBDJMW010000004.1, read on the forward strand.
GGGATTGCGTAGTGATGTGCGCGTTGCCGCCCGACGACACCGTCCCCTGCGCACTGTTGTCGAGCAGGCCATCGACGGTGACCGTCAAGCTGGAGCTGCCATCGCTGTGCAGGGTGCCACCGCGGTTGTCCAGGCCGGTGGCGGTGACCGTGGCATTGCCAGTGGTCAGGATGCGACCGCCCCGGTTCTCCAGTGCACCGCCGATGGCCAGCTGATTGCTCCCCGCCCCGGCCGCCTGCACGGTGCCCTGGTTGTTGAGCAGCTGCGCGGCGCGCAGATCCAGCGTGCCATTGCTGGCGAGGGTGCCGGCGGTGTTGTCCAGCCGGCCGCGCACGTTCAGCGCCAGCACGTCGGTGCCGGTGGCGGTGAGCGTGCCGCCTGCGGTGACCAGTTCACCGGTCTCGATACGGATGCGCTGTGCGGCGGTGGTGCCATCGCGCAGGTCGGTGTTCTCGCCGGTCAGCGCCAGGCTGCCATTGCTGAGCAGCTTGCCGCCTTGGCCGTTGAGGGTGTGAGCGTTGATCGCCAGCGTACCGGTGCCCGCCTGCTGCACGGTGCCGCCGGCATTGCCGAGGGTGGCCGCGGTGATCTGCAGGTCGCCGTTGCTGGCCAGCGTGCCGCCGTTGCCATTGTCGAGTATGCCGCTGACGTCCAGGCTGCTGGCCTGCCCGCCCGTGGCCAGCACGGTGCCGCCCTGGTTGTTGAAGGCCTCGGCCTGCACGGTCAGCTGGGTCGCGTTGAGGGTGGCACCGCCGTGGTCCACCGCACCGGCGTGCAGCGCAAGTGCGCCGGCACTGACGATCGTGCCCTTCGCACCATCGAGCTGGCCGACCGTCAGGGTCAGCGACTCGTTGCCGCCGTGGCTGAGCGTGCCTTCCTCATTGATCAGGCGGGCGGCATCGATCTGCAGCTGGCGGCCATTGCTGGCCACATCGCCGCGGGTATTGTCGAACGTGCCGAGCACGTTGATGCGGGTATCGCCGGTGCCGGCTGCGCTCAGCGTGCCGTCGATGTTGGAGAGCGCGCCGGCCGTGATCTGCTGGGCGCCATTGGCGGCGATGGTGCCGCCGTTGTTGGTCAGCGCCCTGTCCACCTGCAGGGTCATGGCCTGCGTGCCGGTGGAGGTGAGCGTGCCCTTGCTGGTATCCAGGCTGCCAGCGGTCACCGTGACCTGGCGCGCGCCGGTGGTGGCGCCACTGAGATCGAGCGTATCGCCCTTCAGTTGCAGCGCCCCGTTGCCGACGATGCGGCCACCCGCACCGTGCAGGTCGGTCACCTCGATGGCGAGCGTGCCTTCACCGGCGTGCTCGATGCTGCCGGTCTGGTTGTCCAGGGTGGTGGCGGTGAGGTGCGCATCGCCACCGCTGGCGATGACACCCTGGCCGCTGTTGTCCAGCCTCCCGTCCACGCCGATGGTCAACGCCCCGCCGGTCTGCAGGGTGCCGCCGTGGTTGTCCACGCTGGCCGCACCGATGACGGTCGCGCCGGTGGCGAGAATGCGCCCGCCGCGGTTCTCCAGCGCCTGGCCCACCTGCAGCTGGTTGCTGCCCGCGCCAGCCGCCTGCAGCGTGCCCTGGTTGTTGATGAGGGTGGCCGCGTGCAGGTCCACCGTGCCATTGCTGGCCAGGGTGCCGCCGGTGTTGTCCAGGCGGTTGCGCACGTTCAGCGCCAGTGGCCCCGTGCCGGTGGCGACAAGGTTGCCGCCGGCGGTGGTCAGGTCACCGGTGTCGATGCGGATCTGCTGCGCCGAGGTGGTGCCGTTGCGCAGGTCGGTGGTGTCGCCGCTGAGCGCCAGCGCGCCATTGCTGACCAGCGTACCGCCTTGGCCATTGAGGGTCGCGGCGGTGATGCTCAGCGAGCCGGTGCCGGCCTGCTGCACGGTGCCGCCGGCGTTGCCGAGGGTGGCCGCGGTGATCTGCAGGTCGCCATTGCTGGCCAGGGTACCGTCGTCGCCGTTGTCCAGGGTGCCATCCACCCGCACCGTGTTGGCCTGGGTGCCGGTGGAGAGCACGGTGCCACCACGGTTGTCGAGTGCGGTCGCGACGATGTCCAGCTGGCCGGCGCTGAGGGTGGCGTCGCGGTGATCGATCGCGTCCGCACGCAGGGTCAGCGTGCCGGCGGTGGCGATGCTGCCTTTCTGGCCCTGCAGGCTGCCGGTCTGCAGGGTGAGGCCGTTCTGGCCGGCGTGGTGGATCCGGCCGGTGTCATTGACCAGGCTGCCGGTCTGCACCGTCAGGGCGCCGCCGTTGCTGGCCAGGGTGCCGCGGGTGTTGTCGAACTGGCCAGCGACTTCAATGCGGGTGTCTGCAGTTCCTGCCGAACTCAGCGTACCGGCAACGTTGGACAGCGTACCGGCGCTGATCTGCTGCGCGCCATTGGCAGCAATGGTGCCGCCATCGTTGCCCAGCGCATCGCGCACCTGCAGCACCATGGTCTGCTCACCGGTGCTGCTGAGCGTGCCACCGGCGTTGTCCAGGCTGCCGGCGGTCACCGTGACCTGGCGCGCTGCAGTGGTGCCCCCGCGGATATCCAGGGCGTCGCCCTGCAGGGTCAACGCGCCATTGCTGATGATGCGGCCGCCAGCGCCCTGCAGCGTGCCGGTATCGATCTGCAGCTGGCCCTCGCCGGCCTGTTCGATGCTGCCGCTGCGGTTGTCCAGCGTGGCCGCGCGCAACTGTGCATCGCCGCCACTGGCGATCAGGCCGGTGTTGCTGTTGTCCAACAGGCCATCCACGCCCACGCTCAGGTCGGTGGCGCTGTGGACCGTGCCGCCCTGGTTGTCCAGGCTGGCCGCGGTGACATTGAGATCACCGCTGGTGAGGATCTTGCCGCCGCGGTTCTGCAGCGCCTGGTCGATGCTCAGCTGGCTCGCGGCGGTCCCTGCGGCCTGCAGGTTGCCACCGTTGTTGAACAGCGTGGCGGCGCGCAGATCCAGCGCACCATTGGTCGCCACGGTGCCGCCGGTGTTGTCCAGGCGGCCGCGGACCTGCAGCGCCAGTGCGTCGGTGCTGGTGGCCGTGAGCGTGCCGCCGGCGGTGGTGAGATCGCCGGTCTCGATGCGGATGCGCTGGGCCGAGGTGGTGCCAGCGCGCAGGTCGGTGGTATCGCCCTGCACGTGCAGCGTGCCGTTGCTGAGCAGGGTGCCGCCGGCACCGTTGAGGGTGGCGGCGTTGATCGCCAACAGACCATTACCGGCCTGCTGCACGGTACCGCCGGCATTGCCGAGCAGCGCCGCGTTGAGGGTCAGGTCGCCATTGCTGGCGATCAGGCCATCGTCACCGTTGTCCAAGGCGCCGGCCACGTCGATGTGGTTGGCCTGGGTACCCGTGGCCACGAGTTGCCCGCCGCGGTTGTCGAAGGCCTCTGCCGCCAGCGCGATCTGCGTGGCCTGCAGGGTGGCACCACGGTGGTCCACCTCGCCCGCGGCGAGCGTGAGGGCGCCGGCGGTGACGATGCGGCCATCCTGGCCCAGCAACTGCCCGGTGCTCAGGGTCAGGCCCTGGGTGCCGGCATGGCTGAGGGTGCCGTCGATGTTGCGCAGGCTGCCCGTTGCCACTTCCAGTGCAGCGGCATTGCTGGCGATCACGCCCTTGCTGTTGTCCAGCTGACCCGCTACGTGGATCTGGCTGTTGCCGGTGCCGGCCGAACTCAGCGTGCCACCCCGGTTGGACAGCGCGCCGGCCTCGATGTGCTGAGCACCGTTGGCAGCGATCGTGCCGGTATCGTTGGTCAGCTGCTCGCGCACCTGCAGGCGCATGTCCGCTGTGCCGGTGGCGCTCAGCGTGCCACCGGTGTTGTCCAGGCTGCCGGCCTGCACGGTGATCTGCGTGGCACCCACCGCACCATCGCGCAGGTCCAGCGTCTCGCCCTGCAGGTGCAGCGCATCGGCCGCGACCAGGGTGCCATCGGCATTGCGCAGCACCTCGACCTCGATGCGCAGATCGCCATTGCCGGAGATCGCGCCGCCGGTGTTGTCCAGCAGCTGCGTCACGCGCACCTGCGAGGCGGCCTCGCCAGCGGCGATGAGCTTGCCGTGGTCATTGACGAAGCGGCCGGCGTTGATGTCCACGGCGCCGTTGCTGCCAAGGGTGCCGCCACTGTTGTCCAGCAGGGTGCGTGCCTGCACCTGCAGTGCCTGGGTGCCCAGCGCGCTGAGCTGACCACCGGCGGTGATCAGGCGCTCGCTGTCGATGCGGATCTGCTGTGCCGAGGTGGTGCCATTGCGCAGATCCAGCGTGTCGCCCTGCAGCTCGAGCGCGCCGTTGCTGAGCAGCGTGCCGGCGTGGCCGTTGAGCGTGTCCACCTTGATGGCCAGCGTGCCGGTGCCGGCCTGCTGGATGGTGCCGCCGGCGTTGCCGAGGGTGCTGGCGCTGATGGATAGATCGCCATTGCTGGCCAGGGTGCCGCCATCGCCGTTGTCCAGCGTGTCGGTTACCTGCAGCGTGTTGGCGGCAGTGCCTGTGGCGATGATGCTGCCACCGCGGTTGTCCAGCGATTGCGCGGTGATGTCCAGCTGCTCGGCGGCCACGGACGCGCCGCGATGGTCGACAGCTCCGGCGCTGAGCTCGAGCGCGCCAGCCGTGCCGATGCGACCCCGCTGACCGTCCAGTCGGCCGGTGGTGATGGACAGTCCGTTCTGACCGGCATGGCTGATCGTGCCATCGGCATTGACCAGTGCACCTGCCTGCAGCTGCAGTGCGCCTGCATTGCTGGCCACGGTGCCACCGGTGTTGTCCAGCGTGCCGGCCACGATCAGGCGGGTATCGGCGGTGCCGGCCGAGTTCAACGCGCCGCCCCGGTTGGTCAGCGCGCCTGCCTCGATCTGCTGCGCGCCGTTGGCGGTGAGCGTGCCCCCGTCATTGACCAGGCTGCCGCTGATGCGCAGCTGCATGGCCTGCTCGCCCAGCGAGAGCAGGGTGCCGCCGGTGTTGTCCAGCGCGCCGGCACGGATGTCGACCTCGCGGCCGCGGGTCGTGGCCTTGTGCAGGTCCAGTGTCTGCGCCTGCAGCTGCAGCAGGCCACTGCTGGCGATGGTGCCTTCGCCGCCGCTCAGGCTGGCGGTGGTGATCTGCAGCGTGCCGTTGCCGGCATGATCGATGCTGCCGCCGCCATTGAGCAGACGCTCGGCATCGATGCGCAGGTCGCCATTGCTGGAAAGCGTGCCGCCCTGGTTGTGCAGCGCCTCGCTGGTATGCAGCGTGGTCTGCCCGGTGCCGGCGGCGATCAGCTTGCCGCCGGTGTTGATCAAGGTGGTGCTGTCGATGGCCAGCGCGCCGTTGCTGCCCAGTGTGCCCCCGGTGTTGTCCAGGGTGCGGGCCACCTGCAGATCCAGTACCTCGGGGCCGGCCGAGGTGAGCGTGCCACCGGCAGTGATCAGATCGCCGGTGGTGATCGCGATGCGCTGCGCGGAGGTGGTGCCATCGCGCAGGTTGGTGGTATCTCCCTGTACCACCAGGCTGCCATTGCTGAGCACGGTGCCGCCCTGGCCCTGCAGGTTGACCGCATCGATACGCAGGCTGCCGGTGCCGGCCTGCTGCACGGTGCCACCGGCATTGCCCAGCTGCGCTGCGGTGATCTGCAGGTCGCCGTTGCTGGCCAGGGTGCCGCCGTCGCCGTTGTCCAGCGTGCCCTGCACACTGAGCGCGCTGACCTGCTGCCCGGTGGACAGCACCCGCCCGCCGCGGTTGTCGACGTCGCCGGCGGTCAGGCTCACCCGGTTGGCGATCAACTGCGCCTTGCGGTGGTCGGCACTACCCAGCTGCAGGACGATGTCGCCGGCGGTGGCGATGGTGCCCTGCATACCGTCCAGGCGATCAGCGCGCAGCTGCAGCCCGTTGCTGCCCGCATGGCTGAGGCTGCCGCGGGCGTTGATCAGATGGCCCAGGTCCAAGCCGAAGGTGGTGGCGTTGCTGGCCAGGCTGCCGTCGCTGTTGTCCAGCGTGCCGATGGACCAGGCGGTGGCCGCGCTGCCACCGTGCGCGAGGGTACCGCCGCGGTTGAACAGCGACTGTGCCTGCAGCTGGACGGTCTGCGCCAGCGCCATGTGGCCGCCGCTGTTGTCCAGCGTCTGCACCTGGGCCGAGGCCGCCCCCTGCACCTCCAGCCGGCCGCCGACATTGCGCAGCGCTTCGCCCTGCACCTGCAGGGTCTGTACCCCCAGCGTGCCGCGGCTGTTGTCCAGGCTGTTGCGGGCGCTCAGCTGCAGGATGCCGGTGGCATCGATGGCACCCCCGTCGTTGTCCAGCGAGGTGGCGATGTTGAGTGCGCCGGCCGCCAGCGGGGCGGTGGGCGTGGGTGGTGTGGTGCCGCCGGTGCCGCCCTGGCCCGGCGTGGGCGTGCCGGTGCCGGGGGTGCTGCCGCTGCCCGGCTGTCCAGTAGTGCCTCCCGGGGTGCCACCCTCGCTCCCCTGCCCCGGCGAGGTGCTGGCCACCGTGCCGATCCTGCCCTGCACGTTGCTGATGTCCGCGCCACTCAATTGCAGCGTCTGGCCGCCCACCTGTTCGATGCTGCCGCCGCGGTTGCGCAGCGCATCGGCATTCACTTCGATGCGGCGGGCATTGAGCGTGCCGCCGCTGTTGTCCAGATCGGCGGGCGTGTCCACGCGCAGTTCGCGCTCGGCGCTGAGCGTACCCGCATTGGCCACGCCGCCGGCGGCGGTGATCCGGGTGTCCTGCTGCGCGTGCAGCGCACCGGTGTTCTCCAGCCGGCCATCGGCAGTGACCACCAGTTCGCCGGCCTGCGCACCGATCTTGCCGGCGTTGCTCATGCCGACGCCATGCTCGTTGCCGACCAGCCAGATGCGGTTGGCATACATGCCACCGAGCGCACCGACGTCCAGCGCGAAGGCCGGCGCGCCGCCGGTGGGGGCCTGCGCGGTCACGCTGCTGTGGTCGGCACTGACCACGTTGGTGCCCAGGCTGGCCTGCAGCTGGTTGGCCCAGATACCGGCGTTGACCTGCAGCGAGCGGGTGATGATGTCGGTGTAGTCGGTCAGGCTGGCATCCAGGCCCGCACCCGCCACGCGGATCGCACCGCCCTGGACACGGTAGCCTTCCAACGCACCATTGTTGAGGATGGGCGTACCGGTGGTCAGGGTGACCCGGCTGGCATTGAGGAAGCCGGCACCGTCGATCTGGATGCCGGCCGGGTTGGCGATGACCACCTGGGCACGGGCACCGGCCACTTCGACATAGCCGTTGAGGTGGCTGGGGTTGCTGCCGTTGACCTCATTGAGGATGACCCGCGCGGTGCCGGTGGCCAGCCAGGGATTGCCCTGCACCCAGCCACCGATCTGCGTCTGCACGTCCGTGCGCGAATTGTTGAGGATGACGCCCTGGCGGCCGACATCGAGCTGCTGGTACTGGTTGCGCGAGACACCGGCCGCGCTGGGCGTGGTGATGTTGACCTGCGGTGTGCCGTTGGCCGAGGTGATCACGGTGGGCCGCTGCTGGGCCGGTGCGCCGGGGTCGGCGATGATGCGGCCGGCATCGGGCACCTGCTGCGCGGACAGCGGCTGTACCAGCCCTACCCAACCGAGCACCAGCCACAGCGCAAAGCTCATCGGCCGCAGCGTGGCCATCGTGTTGCCGCCGCGCGCATCGCAGCCCCCGCGGGGTGCGGTCACCAGTTCGGAGGCGACCTGCATGACACCCAGGGTACGGTTGAAAACCAGGCGATAGACTCGATTCACGGCGTTGCTTCCTTTCAATGCGGTGTGGGGTCGCGCGCCGCAGCGGCGCGCAGGGCCGTACAGCTGGCGTCAGAACGAGACGCCGAGGTTCATGCCAAAGGTGGTGTAGGCGGTCTGGAAGCCATCGGGCTTGTGCAGCGGGCTGCCGACGAAGCCTTCCCATTGCACGTGACGCGAGCCGCCACGCAGGCCCAGCGCCATGCCGGTGAGGCGGTCGCCGAGCAGCCACTCGGTCGAGGGTCCGCCCACCTGGCCATGGTCCACGGCCACGAAGCTCTCGACACCGCCGCCCATGGCAAAGGCCAGTTCATTGCGCAGCAGCCAGCCGCGCTCGCCGGTGAGCGAGAGTTCCCCGTCGAAGCCGCGTACGGTGTAGCGGCCGCCGATGGAGAAGCGGTCCTGCGGTACCAGCCGCGAACGGTTCCACTGCGCGCGCCAGCTGCCGGTATAGCGCAGTGCCTGCCGGCCCCATTGCATCGGCACGGTGAGCTGCGCATCGGCGGTCACCACCTTGCCGCGCGCGGTGCCTTCGCCAAAGCCCTCTTCCGGTGCCTGCAGCGCGTTGAACGCGCCGGTACCGCGGCGGTAGGCCAGGTTCGCATCCAGCGTGGCCTTGCCGATGAAGTGGCGGTGCGCGATTCCCAGCTCCCACCCGGCCATGCGCCGGCGCTGCACGAGGATCTCGGTGTCGTCGATGAAGTTGTCCGATTCACGGTACCAGCCGCGCGCGTGCATGCTGGTCTTGGCATGCGCGTTGCGGAACAGCATGCGGGTCAGGCGCAGCTCGGCATTGCGGCTGGAGCCGCTGTACTCATATGTTTCGTAGGCACCGGCCACGGTCTGCCGGTAGTCGTACTCGCTGGCGTTGGCCCCCAGCAGCCACCAGCCCAGCGGCACGCTGTAGTGGGTGGACCAGCTGTCGGTGCCGCGGTCGCTGCCGTTGAACACCGACTTGCCCGCATTGAAGTAGAACAGGTCACTCAACCCGGCCAGGTTGTCCAGCGACAGCGTGGCGCCGGCCTGCAGTTTGCCGGTGGACTGGCTGCCGGCGTCATCCAGGGTCAGGCTCACGCGCACCGGTGCGCGCTGCGCCCAGCTGATGACCAGATCGCTTTCACCGGGCTTGTCCTGTGCGCCTTCCTTCGGCGGGGCGATCTGGATGTCGACCGCGGCGGTGGGAACGCGTTGCAGGTTCTCCAGCGCCTGTTCGATATCGCGCAGGTTGAGCAGATCGCCCGGGCCCACCGCCAGCGCATTCCACAAGGCGGGCGCACGCCCTTCCTCGCTGGCGAAGCGGACGGCGTTGATGCGGCCGGGCACCACGGTGAGTGTCAACGTGCCGGTCTTCAGGTCCTGCGGGGCGGCCAGGATGCGGGTGGTCACGTAGCCGCGCGCGATGATCGCGTTCTGCATGCGCTTGATCACGATGTCCACGCCGCCGGTGCCCAGGCAGCGGCCAGTGGCCGGATCGTCGCTCGGATCGGCTGCACGCAGTGACCAGCGGAACTGATCGGCCAGCTCGCCCTCCAGCGCGATGCGCTGGATCGGGAAACAGGGCGTTTCGTCGGTCGGCAGGCGACCCACCGCCTCTTCCGGCGTGGCCTGGAGGCGCACGTCCGGCGTGGTCTCCTGCTGTTCGCGCAGGGCGCGCTCGCGCTCCTGCTGGCGCAGCAGCTCCTGATCCGGAGGGGCGACCTGCGCGCACACAGTGGCCTGCGTGCAGGCCAAGACCAATGCAACACCCACAGCCAACCGCCACCGCAGCACGCGGCTGCGTTCTACACGTCCCTGTTGCACGTTCACGCTCTTCCTAGGCAAGAATCCGGGCCGGCCGGCAATTTAGCGGCGGGCGGGCCCGGAACTTTAAAGGAATCGGGCCACCGGAAACAGGGCCGTAGACGACCGTCTGTCGGCTGGAGTGTGAAGACGGCCCTGTGAAAAAGTGATGCTGGTCCGGGCAATACGGCGTCGCGTCTCCGCCCACCGAGTGCCGGATGTGGCATCCCTACCAGTCTTCCATCGCCCTGCGGCTGGGCATACGCGGCGGTGCGAAGTGTGACCTCTATGCGGTAAGGCAGAGCGGCACGCATCACAGTTGCATGGCCGCACCGGAACGGCGGTCTGGATTCGGGACAGCGGGCACAGCGCAACGCGTGCCCTGCCCCTAGGCTCACGCTGGCTCACCGCAGTGAGCGCCTGGCCAACCTCCTGGAGAACTGTGCATGTCACGTACCGTTCTTGCCGTTACGGCCGTGGTGTCGGCGGTGATCATCAGCATCGGTTCGGCTACCGGCGCGGTGCTGCCTCGCATCATCGACGGCGAACCCGCGCCGATCGATCTCTATCCCGCCTATGTGGGCTTGTCACTGCATCCGAGCTCCGGCATCTCCCACCTGTGCGGCGGCACCCTGATTGCGGACCGCTGGGTACTGACCGCAGCCCATTGTTTCCGGCGCGTACCGGACATCGGCACGCTTCGCGCCAACATCGGCATGACCCGCTTCAGGCCAACCATCACCGCCCGTGACCAGGTGATGGTGAAGCGCGTGATCCTGCACCCGGGCTATGACCCTGACCAGTTCGACACCCGTTTCTGGTACGACGCCGCCCTGGTCGAACTGGAGCGGCCCGCCCAGTCCACGGATCTGATGCCGTTGGCCGCGAGCAGCGAGGGTCTGTTGCCGGGCGCCGAGCTCTGGGTGGCCGGCTTCGGCGTCATTGCGGGGCAGACACCGGACGTACTGATGCACACCGACAGCCACGTTCTTGCCGATCCCTTCTGCGCGGAGGTGCCGCCGGGCTATCCCACCACCACCTACAACCCGGCCATCCACCTGTGCGCTCAGCGCGCGGTGACCGGTGGTGACTCCGGTGGCCCGATCCTGCGCATGATCCCGACCGATCACGGGCAGTCCGCTTGGGAGCAGGTCGGCATCGTGGCCAACACGGTCTATCCGCCGGCGGAGATGCATACGCGCGTTCCGGCCATCAAATCCTGGATCGATGCGCATCTGGCCGGAACACCCTGACCAGGCGCGCAAAAAAAAACCGGCGGCCTCAGGGCCGCCGGCAAAGATAAAACATCTCTCTCTCGTTTCTAATGCGGTATTGCGCGGGGATCAGGCCTCGTAGGCCGACTCGCCGTGCGAGGTGACGTCCAGGCCGGTGCGCTCTGCTTCTTCGGTGACGCGCAGGCCAAACACCATGCGCACCACCAGCAGGATCAGCACGGTGGCCACGGCACACCAGGCGATGGTGAAGCCGACGCTGACCAGCTGCACCCAGACCTGATGACCGATGTCCAGGTCGGCCTTGGTCCCGCCCAGCGACTCGGCACTGAACACACCGGTGAGCAGCGCACCGACGATGCCACCGATGCCGTGCACACCGAACACATCGGCGGTGTCATCGACCTTGAGCAGGCGCTTGAGACCGGTGACGCCCCAGACGCAGACCACGCCGGCGACCAGGCCGATCACGATCGCGCCCAGCGGGCCCACGGTGCCGCAGGCCGGGGTGATGCCGACCAGGCCGGCGACGGCGCCGGAGGCAGCGCCCAGCGCGGACGGCTTGCCCTTGCTGACCGCTTCGACCAGGGTCCAGCCCAGCACCGCAGCAGCGGTGGCAAGAATGGTGTTGATGAAGGCCAGCGAGGCAACGGTATCGGCCGCGGCGGCCGAGCCGGCGTTGAAGCCGAACCAGCCCACCCACAGCAGCATCGCGCCGATATAGGTGAACGGCACGTTGTGCGGCTTCAGTGCGGTCTGGCCGTAGCCGATGCGCTTGCCGACGAAGTACGCGCCCACCAGACCAGCCACGCCGGCGTTGATGTGGACCACGGTGCCACCGGCGAAGTCGATCGCGCCCATCTCACCGAGATAGCCGCCGCCCCACACGATGTGCGCCATCGGGATGTAGCTCAGGGTGAACCACAGGGCCGAGAACAGCAGCACGGCCTTGAACTTGATGCGCTCGGCGAACGCACCGACGATCAGGGCGGTGGTGATGCCGGCGAAGGTCGACTGGAAGGCGACGAACAGATAATCCGGCAGGCCGGCGATCGGCGTGTTGCCGACGGTATCCGGGCCGAAGCCCTTGAGGAAGGCGAACTCGGTGAACGAGCCGAAGAAGGCGTTGCCTTCACTGAACACCGCGCTGTAGCCGTAGGCCACCCACAGCATCAGCACCAGCGAGAACACCACCAGGATCTGGCTGAGGATGGACAGCACGTTCTTGGAGCGCACCAGGCCGCCGTAGAACAGGGCCAGGCCCGGCACCACCATCAGCAGCACGAGCAGGGTGGAGGTGAGCATCCAGGCGACATCGCCGTGATCGAACGTGGCCGCGGCGGCGGCTTCGGCGACCGGGGCAGCCGTGGCCTCCGGCGCGGTCGGCAACGGCTCGACCGCGACCGTCTCCGAGGGTGCCGGGGTGACCTGCGCCTGGGCGTGCGCGCTGCTGGAAAACGCGCCAACGGCCAGTGCGCTGATCAGCATCATCAGGCACACGGCATGGAACCGGGCTTGCCACCCGGTGAACAAAGAAGTCTTCATTGTGGGCTCCGAGTGGGGTTAGAGCGCGTCAGCGCCGATTTCGCCGGTGCGGATGCGGACGACCTGTTCGACCGCGGTGACAAAGATCTTGCCGTCGCCGATCTTGCCGGTGCCGGCCGCGGTCTGGATCGCTTCGACCACGGCCTCCAGGCGATCGTCGGTCACGACGGTCTCGATCTTGATCTTCGGCAGGAAATCCACGACGTACTCCGCGCCGCGATACAACTCGGTGTGGCCCTTCTGGCGCCCGAAGCCTTTGACTTCGGTCACGGTGATGCCCGACACGCCAGCGTCGGAGAGGGCCTCGCGGACCTCGTCGAGCTTGAACGGCCGGATGATGGCGGAGATCAGTTTCATGCGCATATCCCGATGGTGGATGGAACCGGCCCGTGGGGGACCGATGTCAGGTCAACCGGCGGCCACTTGCACATGGCCGCCGGTCGTTGCGCCGAACGTTGCATGGGCCACGCCGATGCCGACGCCCGAAGGGCGACGCCAGCGGTGACGCGGGAGGGAGGAAGGGCCCATGACGCGTCCGGTCTCTCTTGCCCCTGGTGATGCGTGTTGCCTGCGTTGCGGCTCCCCAGCTGCAGCGCATGTCCTGCGGACCCGTTGCCGCCCGGATGCATGGGCTGCAAAAGGCGGCGACGATGACGAAGGGTGGGAGGGATATCCTTCGTCATCGTCACCTGTTGCTCAGTTCGCGTAGTACATCTGGTATTCGAGCGGGTGGGTCGCCGCGCGGAAGCGGGTGACTTCCTGCATCTTCAGCGCGATGTAGCCGTCGATGAAGTCGTCGCTCATCACGCCGCCGGCCTTGAGGAACTCGCGGTCCTTGTCCAGCGCTTCCAGGGCCTGGTCCAGCGAGGAGCAGACCTGCGGGATCAGCTTCTCTTCTTCCGGCGGCAGGTCGTACAGATCCTTGTCGCTCGGTGCACCCGGGTCGATCTGGTTCTTGATGCCGTCCAGGCCGGCCATCATCAGCACGGTGAAGGTCAGGTAGCCGGACTGGATCGGATCGGGGAAGCGCATTTCGATGCGGCGCGCCTTCGGGTTGGACACCCACGGAATGCGGCACGAGGCGGAACGGTTACGGGCCGAGTAGGCCAGCATCACCGGGGCTTCGAAGCCCGGGACCAGACGCTTGTAGCTGTTGGTGCCGGAGTTGGCGAAGGCGTTGATCGCCTTGGCGTGCTTGAAGATGCCGCCGATGTACCACAGCGCCAGCTGGCTCAGGCCGCCGTAGCCGTCGCCGGAGAACAGGTTGGTGCCGCCCTTGGAGAGCGACTGGTGCACGTGCATGCCGCTGCCGTTGTCGCCGACGATCGGCTTGGGCATGAAGGTGGCGGTCTTGCCGTTGCGGTGGGCGACGTTCTTGATGACGTGCTTCATGCGCAGCAGTTCATCGGCCTTCTGCACCAGGGTGCTGAACTTGGTGCCGATCTCGCACTGGCCGGCGGTGGCCACTTCGTGGTGCTGCACTTCCACTTCGATGCCGACCTGTTCCAGCGTCTTGCACATTTCCGCACGCAGGTCGTGCAGCGAATCGGTCGGCGGAACGGGGAAGTAGCCGCCCTTCACGGCAGGACGGTAGCCGCTGTTGGCGCCGTCGTACTTGTCACCGGTGCTCCAGGCCGCTTCTTCGGAATCGATCTTGAAGAAGGTGTGGCCCATGTCGTTGGCGAAGCGGACCGAATCGAAGATGAAGAACTCCGGCTCCGGGCCGAAGAACGCCTGCTCGGCGATGCCGGAGGACTTCAGGTAGGCCTCGGCGCGCTTGGCGATGCCGCGCGGGCAGCGGCCGTACGGCTGCATGGTGGCCGGATCGAGGATGTCGCAGCTGATGACCAGGGTCGGGTCGGCGTAGAACGGGTCGATGTAGGCGCTGGACGGATCCGGCAGCAGGACCATGTCCGATTCGTTGATGCCCTTCCAGCCGGCGATCGAGCTGCCATCGAACATCTTGCCTTCTTCAAACAGCGACGGCTCCACGATGCTGACCGGGAAGGTGACGTGCTGCTCGATACCACGCATATCGACGAAACGCAGGTCGACGAACTCGATCTGGTTGTCCTTGATCAGCTTCTCAACATTTTCCACGGACATCGGTGAAACCTCAGATGGGTGATTGCCTGTGTGGATAGAGCAATCCCCGTGCCAACTTTTCAGACTTCACAAACCCTTGATTTCACTGGGCTGGCACGCAACGTGGTGCGGGCCGGCGCGCACCAAAGTAGTGCACGCCCTGCACCACGCACACATTTGGTGCGAGGCGCGGATGTTTTATGCTGCCTCCCGATTTCACCTCTTCCGAGCTCCAGCACTCCCGATGTCCGATCTGCTCTCCGCCCTCCTTCTGGGCATTCTTGAAGGCCTCACCGAATTCCTGCCGATCTCCAGCACCGGCCATCTGCTGATCGCCCAGCACTGGCTGGGCGCACGCTCGGACTTCTTCAACATCATCATCCAGGCCGGCGCGATCCTGGCGATCACGCTGGTGTTCCGGCAGCGGTTGTGGACCCTGGCGACCGGCCTGCACGAGCGCGCCAACCGCGACTACGTGCTCAAGCTCGGTACCGCCTTCCTGGTGACCGCCGTGGTCGGCCTGCCGGTCCGCCTGGCCGGCTGGGAGCTGCCCGAGACGGTCACCCCGGTAGCCTGGGCGCTGATCATCGGTGGCCTGTGGATGATCCTGGTGGAGGCCTACACCGCGCGCCTGCCCGAACGCGATGAGGTGACCTGGAAGGTCGCCATCCTGGTCGGCATGGCGCAGGTGGTGGCCGGCGTGTTCCCGGGGACCTCGCGTTCGGCCGCGGCGATCTTCATCGCGATGTTGTTCGGCCTGAGCCGCCGCGCGAAGGCCACCGAGTTCGTGTTCTTGGTGGGCATCCCGACGATGTTCGCCGCCAGCGGCTACGCGTTCCTGGAACTGGCCAAGGACGGCAAGCTCGCCAGTGAGAACTGGACGGACGTGGGCGTGGCCTTCCTTGCCGCGGTCGTCACCGGCTTCATCGTAGTGAAGTGGTTGCTGGGCTACATCAAGTCGCACCGGTTCACGGCGTTCGCGTTCTACCGCATCGCACTGGGCGCGGCATTGCTGCTCTGGTTGCCGGCTGGCAACTGAACGGCCCGGCGCCGGTGCAACCCCGTTGTGGCTGCGCCGGCGTTTTTCCCCAGGTTCCCAAGGAGATGTACATGAAACGCACCCTGATGCTGATCCTGCCGCTGGCCCTCATGGCCGCCTGCAGCAACCCGCCCGCGAATTCGCCTGCCGCCCCCGGCAGCGAGCCGTCCCCGGCACCTGCATCGGCCCCGGCGGCCACACAGAACGCCAGCGCTGCATTGAGCGCGTCGCTGCTGCACGCCAACCATTGGCGGCTCGAGAGCGCCACCGATGCCAGCGGCAAGCACATCGATGCGCTGTTCGCCCGCGCCGACAAGCCGGTCACGCTGGACTTCAAGGAGGACCGCATCGCGATCAGCAACACCTGCAACCGCATGGGCGGCGGCTACACGCTGGCCGACGGTTCGCTGACCATCTCGCCGATGGCCTCCACCATGATGGCCTGCACCGACAAAAACCTGATGGCGCTGGACCAGGCCGTCGGCAGCCGTCTGGAAGGCGCGCTCAAGACCGAGCTGGGCGATGCCGGCCAGCTGACCCTGCGCACCGCCAAGGGCGATGTGCTGGTGTTCACCCCGGAGCCGACCGCTGAAACCCGCTACGGCGGCGAAGGCGAAACGGTGTTCCTGGAAGTGGCCGCGCAGACCAAGCCGTGCCCGCACCCGATGATCCGCGACAAGCAGTGCCTGCAGACCCGCGAGATCCGCTACGACGCCAACGGCATCAAGCAGGGTGAGCCGGGCGAGTGGCAGAACTTCTACGACGCCATCGAGGGCTATACCCACGAAGACGGCGTGCGCAACGTGGTGCGTGTGAAGCGCTACAAGATCGCCAACCCGCCGGCCGATGCCTCGTCCAACGCCTACGTGCTGGACATGGTGGTCGAGTCCGCGAACGAGAAGAAGTAACACGCAGAAGGGCGGCCACTGGCCGCCCTTCTTCATCCTGTAGTGCCGGCCGCTGGCCGGCTCCCGACAGCGGGTCGGTACCTACCGGGGCGAGCACCGACCGACGGTCGCTACCTCGCTTCAGACCAGCGCCGGGTTCAACGTGTAGGTGCCATGCAGCGATGCTTCGGCCAGCACGTGACCCTGCATCGCACGCAGCACCTCCGCGGCGGTGAACGGCGTGGGCAGCGCCAGCTGCGCCACGTCCAGCGCGAACACGCGGAAGAAGTAGCGGTGCACGCGTTCGTCGTTGAACGGCGGGTACGGGCCGTCGTAGCCCAGGTACTGGCCGGCCATGTCCGGATTGCCCGCAAACCAGCCGGTGAAATCGTTCAGGCCCTGACGGCTGCCTGCCGGGCCCGCCGGCTGGGTCTTGCCGCCCACGGTGAAGCCGTCACTGCAGCTGCCGGCGGCGAGCTCGCGCACGTCAGCCGGAATGTCGACCATCGCCCAGTGGGTGAAGTGTGCGCGCGGTTGATCGCGCGGCACCGTGCAGTCCTGGCGGCCCACGGTGTCCGGCACGGTCGGCACATCCGGGTCGATGCACAGCAGCGCGAACGAACGGGTGCCGGCCGGCACGTCGTGCCAGGCCAGCTGTGGGTTGCGATTGGGCGCGAAGCCCTCGGCGTTGCCGGCCGCGAACGTGGCGGCGATCGGCTGGCCGTTGGTGATGCTCTCACTGCTCAGATACATACAGGTCTCCTCACTCTTCCGGGTAGCCCAGGCGCACCGCAACCGAGGTCAGCAGTGCGAAGGCCGGGCCCATTTCATCGCGGTAATCGCGCCAATGGCCGGGGGCCATGCGGGCCGGGCCGAGCGTGGGCGCGGGCGGGAAATGCATGCCGAACAGGTTGCCCAGATGATGTGCCATGGCCTGCGCGTCGTGGCCGATGTCATCGATGCGCACCAGCGCGTTCGGGTACAGGTCCTGTTCGTGCAGGGTGGCGACCTGGGCCAGCGACCGCGCCAGCCATTCCGCCGCTTCGTGCACCGAGTTCAACGCGAACGGCGCAGGCGCGCCGAAGGCGATCCACTCCAGCAGCATGTCGCGCGGATCACGCAGGGCGATGATCAGGCGGCCTTCCGGCAGCTGCGGACGCAGCGCCCACAGCAAGGCGTTGTCCCACCACAGCAGCCAGTCGATCACCGCACCTTCGGGAACGCCGCGGGCCGGCAGCTGGCTGCGCCATTGTTCAACCAGCGCCTCCGCAGTGAGCTTGCCGGTCGAGAGGTCCTGCAGCGTGTGATAGCTCTGGAAGGCATCATTGGGCGGCGTCGAGCCGAAGCGATCACCGCGGACCACCGGACTGGCAGCGGCCATCGCCGCGACCACGCGCTCCACGCCCGAGCCTGGCGCACCCCAGACGAAGATCGGCGCAACAGCGTTGCCTTCGGGCACCGGCGCCAAGTCCGGCCAGCTCAGCGGTGCCTTGGCCTGCGGCGGCATCGGCAGGCGCTGCGGTGCCTCGGCGGCATGCAGATCCACCCACGTCCGCAGGGCATCGCGGTACTGGCCCGCACGGTCCTGGACCGAGCCCAGCCAGGCGCGCAGCGACGGCTTGGCTGCGTCCGGTGCGCCATCATGCAGCGCCTGCACGCGGGCGATGGCGGCCGATGGATCCCGCTTGAGCAGGCCCTCGACCAGACGCATCTCGCCACTGGCACGGCCCGGCTCGATAGCCACGATCCGTTCGGCCACGGCTTCGGCGGCCTCGGCCTCGTTGTTCATGTCATGCAGGCGCAGGCGGGTTTCCAGCGCCGGCAGGTGTTCGGGCATGGCCTGCAGCCAGCGTTCGCCGACGGCAACCGCCTCCGGCCCACCGACCGGTTCGACGGTCAGGCGCGCCATCCACAGGTCATGCACCTCGGGGTGATCGGCCAGGGTCGCATCGAGCGTATCGCGAGCCTGCTGTTCGCGGCCCAGGCGCTGCCAGGCCATCAGCAGCAGCTGCAGCGTGTGGCGATCGGCCGGCCACTGGGCCAGCACCGGCAGCAGCTGCTCAAGCGCCTGCAGCGGTTGCCCGGCCTGCAGTTCCAGCTCGCCGGCCAGGCGGTGCATGGCCGGGCTGTCGCCGGCCGGGGTGGCCAGCACCTGGCGCATCATCTCGGCGGCCACATCCACATGGCCCTGGCGCAATGCCAGCTGCACGATCAGGCCCTGCAGCGAGGTGACGCTCGGGTTCAACTCCAGCACGCGGCGGAACGCCTGCTCGGCGAAGGCCAGCATGTCCTTGCCCAGGTAGGCAAAGCCGAGGGCGTACAACACCCGCGAATCACCCGGCAGGGCTTCGCTGGCGGCCGACAGCAGCGACAGCGCGCGATCCACCTCGCCCCGGCGCAGCGCCACCATGCCGGTCAAGGCCGCCAGTTCCGGATGGTCTTCATCCACACGCGTGGCCAGGCGGGTCAGCCGGTCGGCTTCATCGACGTCATTGCGGGCCAGCGCCAGGTGCGCCTGCATCACATACGCGGACAGTTCATTGGGATTGAGTTCGGCGGTGCGGTCGAGCGCCGAACCGGCGGCGTCGAACTGGCGCAGGGCCAACAACAGGCCCGCCTGCTGCAGGTGCAGATCGGCATTCTCCGGGGCGAGCGTCAGTGCCTGCTGCAGGCTGGTCAGCGCGTCATCGAACTGGCCCTGCTGCTGCAGCGACAGCGACAGCCAGCGGTGCGCCTGCGGCTGCTCCGGCTCGGCCGTGGTCCATTCGCGCGCCAGTTGCACGGCGTCGTCCACCGCATTGCGGCGCAGGGCTTGAAGAATCTGGTCTTGCATGACGGTCCGAACTCGAGGGTCAAACCCCGATTGTAGCGGGGCCGGCCCGCCAGAACGGCCGATCAGGCGGGCGTGTTCGCCTCGATCCCCAGCCGCTGGGCCACCCAGCGCTCGGAGAAGCCATCACCGCGCCAGTTCTCCAGGAAGCCGCAATGGCCGCCCCACGGGGCGATTTCCAGGTGGGCATGGGCCGGCAGGCGCCAGCCGTTGAAGGTGGTGAACGGGATCACCGGGTCGTCCTGGGCCATCAGGATGTCGGCCGGCACCTGCAGCCCGGCCAACCGGTCGCCGGCGATCGAGTAGCCATCGAAGTACGCCTGCAGGGAGCCGAAATCGGTGTGGTGCTCGACCAGCCAGGCGGTCAGTGCGCGGATGTCCAGCTTGAGCACGCGGTCGTCCCAGTCGCTCAGCTCGGGGAACAGGTCGCGCTTGCGGCGCAGCGAACCGGCCCACTTGCGCCGGAAGTACCAGTCGTACATCGCCGGGCCGTTCTCGATGCTCTCCATCGTGATGGCCGGGTCCAGCACCGGGCAGACCGAGGCGACCCGGCGCAACGGTACCCCGGCAGACGGTGCACGCAGGGCCAGGCGCAGCACGAAGTTGCCGCCCAGCGAATAGCCGGCTGCGACCAGCGGCAGCTCGGGCCAGCGCCGGGCGATGTCGCCGGCGGCGTGCACCACTTCATCGATGCGGTTGGAGTGGAAGATGCCAGGATTGAGGTGATGGGTATTGCCGTGGTCGCGGAAGTTCAACCGCACCACGTCATAGCCTTCTTCGAGCAGCCGCGCCGCCGTCATGCGCATGTAGCTGGATTCGGCACTGCCTTCCCAGCCATGCAGCAGCAGCGCCATGCCGATCGGCTCACGGCCGTCGATGAAGCTGTGCCAGCCCTGCAGGCGTACGCCTTCGCCGCCGTCCAGAATCAACTCTTCGGTATGCGCACCGGTGGCGGCCAGCAGCACCAGGCCGCGCTGCATGCGCATGCGGCTGGAGCTGAGCATCGACTGCAGGTGGGGATTGCGCAGCCAACGCGGCGGTTGGTAGTCGGCAGCGGTCAACATGGGCGCGAGCCTGCTCCCGGCTGCGACGCTGGCGCGTGAAGGAACAGCACCGGGTTACTCGGCGGACATGGCCGCCAGGATGCGCGCGCGCGAGGTTTCCGCGATGCGGCGACGGCCTTCCAGATCGTGAGTACCAATAGGCGCGAGGAAATGCACCTCGGCCCGCCGTGCCGGCTCGCCCAGCAGCCGCAGGAAGTTGGCGAAGAAACTCTCCCTCGGACCGAACGCGACAATGGTCTGCGCATCACCGCGTACGCCATAGCGCAGCGCCACCGGCTGGATCGGCACCTGGGTCTCGACCGCCGCCTGGAAGATGCGCGCGTGGAACGGGCCTACTTCGTGCCCACCGCGGGTGCGCCCTTCCGGGAATACGCCAACCGCTTTGCCCTCGCGCAGGCGCACCACCATTTCCTGCATCACGCCACCGAGCGACTCGGTGCTGCCACGCTGATGGAAAATCGTCTGGCCACGTGCGGCCAGCCAGCCGATCACCGGCCACCCGGCGATCTCCTGCTTGGCCACGAAGCCCATCATGCGCTGGCTGTGCAGCATCGAGATGTCGACCCAGCTGACGTGGTTGGCCACGAACAGCACCGCACCCGGCAGCGGTGTGCCGATCCGGTGCAGGCGGAAGCCGAAGATCCACATCAGGCCGGCCGACCAGGCATTGACCGCCGCGTGCTCGAACGTGCGCTCGCCCACACGCATACGCCCCCACGGCGGCAGCATGGCGATCAGCAGCATCGGCAGGAACAGCAACAGGTGGACCAGCAGCAGCGGTACGCGGTACAGATAACGGCACACACGCGCCACGCCGCCACGTGAGGCCGGAGTGGGGGAATTCATCCGCGAACGATACCCGAGCGCCGCAGGCTCTGCCAGCGGAATCCGGACAATTCCATGACAGCGGCGCGCCAGTCGCCGCACGCGGTCAAGCCGGTGCCCCTGCACGGCACAGCCACCGGGGCGACATGCGCCGGCGCACTGTCATGGCCGGTGCAACACAGCGTCCATGCCATGCCGCCGGTCAGCCCGGCCGGTCAGCCCGGCCGGACCGCCGGAACCACCGCCAGCGTCAGCCGCGAGGTGCAGACCAGCTTGCCGGCCTCATCTTCGATGCGGATGTCCCAGACCTGGGTGCTGCGCCCGACGTGCACCGCACGCGCGGTGCCGGTGACGGTGCCGGCACGCACAGCGCGGATGTGGTTGGCGTTGATCTCCAGCCCGACACAGACCTGGGCGGTGGTATCCACGCACAGGTTGCCGGCACTGCTGCCCAGGGTTTCAGCGAGCACCACCGACGCGCCGCCATGCAGGATGCCGTACGGCTGGCGGGTACGTTCGTCCACCGGCATGGTCGCGCTGATCCAGTCCTCACCCGCCGCGGTGAAGGTGATGCCCAGGTGCTCGATGAGCGTGTTGCGGCTGAGCGCGTTGAGCGCATCGATCGACACCGCGTCGCGGAATACCTGGGACATGCAGCTTCTCCGTGGAGGGTTACAGAATCGGAACCAGCCCGGCGCCGAAGGCGGTGAGCATGCGCACCAGCAGCCACTTCGGCCCGACATTCACCTCGGGGAAATCGCCGACGGCGACATAGCAGGTGTGGAACGCCGGGTCCTGGCGCCTGAGCGGCTCCGGGCACTCGGGACCCGGCTGGAATTCGTAATCGGTGGCATAGCGCCACGGCCAGAAGTCGAGCACGGGCAATGCCTCGGAGGCCTTGCCGACGCTGTAGTTCAATCCGGACAGCACCGGCGGCTTGGCCCGCGGCGCCACCACCCAGGAGTTCTGCGGGTGGATGTCGCGCAGGATGCTCTGCGCCAGCGCCTCGGCGAACACCGGGTCATCGATGATCACCGCGCCTTCGGTGTTGTAGTTTTCGCTGCGCGGGTCGAAGTTGTGCGTCCCGATCACGCCGATGCGGCGATCCACCACCAGCGACTTGGCATGCAGCCCCATGCGGGCGCCGGTGCGGGTGACCGGCAACGGCTTGTTGACCGCCTTGGTGCCCAGGAAGGACGGCCGGGTTTCGGCACGTAGCACGCGCCGTTCCACCACGCTGCCGTCCATGCGCCGCCGCGCGGAGGGGCCCGGCGTGGGCTGACGCGTCACCCGCGGATCACTGTCGGCGGCGTCATCGCGGCGGCTGTCATTGCCACTGCTGCGCGCATTGCTGCCGGCCGCACTGCCGCCGAGCAGGCTGCTGCGCCGGCCCTGCGACGCTGGCGTCTCGGTGCCCAGCGGCGCGGGCAACAGGTTGCGGTAGTCCACCGGTGCATCCAGCGGGAACGGCTTGAACTCGTAAACGTTGAAGCCCAGCTCACGCAGGTTGCGGCGTTTGTACTTGTAGGACAGCGCGTAGACGATCGGGTTGTCGGTGGCGGCCAGACTGTTGGTGGACACCACCACACGCGGTGCGTGTTCGCGTTTGCGCAGGTCGCGGAACAGTTGCTGGGCCGGCTTGGACAACACCAGGTACGGGGTCTGCAGCAGCACTTCGGTCTGTGCGCTGGCAATCAGCGAATCCAGCTGCGGCTCGGTCACGTGCTGGCCGTTGGCCGGCTGGCTGGCCCGTTCGCGGCGGTGCTTGCGCGGCAGATCGGCCACGTACTGCACCGAGGCCACCGGCAGGGCGGTATCGACGAAGGTGCGGCGGACGTAGTCGGGGTCATTGGCCTCTTCGCTGACCCGTTCGAGTCGCTCCGGTCGCCGGACGTCGGCCGGCGGCATGGCCGGGACGCCCTGGCGCAGCAGCGTGCGCCCGACATCGTTGAGGCGTTCGGCCGGCACGCTGCGTGGTGCGCGCCAGAACGCATCGAAGTTGGCGGCCATTTCGCGCACTTCCGGGCCGGCCACGATGACGTCGCGGTCGCGGAAGTTGTATTCGCTGTCCCAGTCGTAATAGTCGTCCTGGTAGTTGCGCCCGCCGACCACGCCCAGCGCATCGTCGACCACCAGCAGCTTGTTGTGCATGCGCTGGTTGAAGCGGCGGAAGCAGCACACCACGCTGGCCGCATAGTCGAAATAGTTCAGGCGCGCTTTGCCGAAGGTGGGGTTGTAGACCCGCAGCTCGAAATTGGCATGGCTGCCGGACAGTGCCCCCAGGATCTCCAGATCGGAGATCGCCGAGAGCTGGTCGATCAACAACCGGACCTTGACCCCGCGGCGCGCGGCCGCCTGCAGCTCATCGAGCACGAGCCGGGCGCTGTCGTCCTTGTCGAAGATATAGGTCTGCAGGTCGATGCTGCGCGTGGCACTGCGGATCAGGTTCAATCGCGCGACAAGGGCGACTTCGCCCTCGTCCAGGATGGTGGCGTAGTGGCGCGGCTGGCCGGCGTGGGATTCGGCGAACGCGCGGCCCCCGAGGGCGCGCAGCGGTGAATCCAGGGCGCAGCGGTCGGCCTGGGTGCAGTCGACCACGGTCGAGCGCGCCTGCACGGCGATGCCAGCGGCACGGTCGCGCTCGGCGTTGGACAGCGAGGCACAGCCGCTGCCCAGCAACAGCGTTGCCAGCACCAACAGACGCAGCAATGGGTTCACGGTTTCGGCGCCTCGCTCAGACGCGCACGCAATACAAAGGTCACTCGATCACTCAAGGCAAGCTGCCAGCTGTCCATTCCATACCGGCCACGTTGGACGGTACCGCGGCTGACCACGTCGCAATCATACCCGGCCCGGGCACACGCCGGCGGTTCCACCCGCAGGGTCTCCGGGTGGCTGACCCCGCGCAGGATCAGGCGGCCCTCGATGCTGCCACCCTTTTCCACCACCTCCGGCCAGTACGGCAGCGAGTCGAACTCGACCACGGGATAACGGGCCGAGTCGAAGAACTCCTCGCCGCGCATCCAGCCGGTGTAGCGGGCCTTGCCGGGAATCTCCACATAGCGGGTGAACATCCGCAGGTGTACCTGGTGGCGACCGTCGGAGAGCACCTCGATGTTGCCTTCAAAGCGCGGGAACACGCCCTCGATGCGTTGGCCGAGCCGGGTCCGGATCTCAAACCCGAAGCGCGACTTGACCGTATCGAAGGCCAGCGCATGGCTGGTCGGTGACGGTACGGACGACGGCGGGGCGGCATGCACCGCCCCTGCCATCAACAGCAGCCCCACCCACGCCGCGCGGACTGCCCACACGGGTTATGGCCACCAGAACGCGGTCAGGCTGGCCACACCGGGTTCGATGGCAGCATCACGATCGAACGCCAGCACCGCGATCCCGCCCGGCGGCATGCCGCGATAGTCGCTGCTGGTGCCTTCACTCATCAGGGCGACCAGCTGTTCCAGACCGGGGTTGTGGCCAACCACCAGCAGGCGATCGACATCGCGACGCGCATCGATCAACCCCATCAGGGTGCCCGGGGTGGCGTCATAGACGGCGTCCTCCAGCCGCTTCTCGACGAAGCCGGTGATGCCCAGCACGGCCTCCAGGGTTTCGCGGGTCCGCCGCGACGGCGAGCACAGCACGCAGTCCGGCAGCAGGTTGTTTTCCTTCAGCCAGCGGCCGGCGGCCTCGGCTTCGGCCAGCCCGACCGGCGACAGCGGGCGGTCCAGATCGGCCTGGCCGGTGCTGGCGGCTTCGGCATGGGCGTGACGCAGCAGTATCAGTTCTCGCATGGGATCTCTCGTGTCAGGCGTTCTTCAGCCACTTCAACAGCGGCTCCCAGTCACTCTGGTGCTCGCGCACCTGGGCCGAGCGGTAGTCGAACAGACTCCGTCCCAGCCCGACCATCACCACATAGCTTTGGCTGTCGCGCAACTGCGCGACGACCTCGTACGGCCAATCGGCCAACATCTGTATCGCCTGCTGCGAGGTCTGCGTCCAGGGCTTGGTGCGGTTGAGCACCAGCCCGACCGGCAGGCGGCGGTTATGG
The DNA here is from genome assembly GCF_039674145.1 of Stenotrophomonas sp. TWI587. NCBI lineage: Bacteria > Pseudomonadati > Pseudomonadota > Gammaproteobacteria > Lysobacterales > Lysobacteraceae > Stenotrophomonas > Stenotrophomonas sp. TWI587. The sequence goes on from NZ_JBDJMW010000004.1 coordinate 245,553, forward strand.
ACACGGGGGACTTTGGACAGGCTGTTGAGGAAGCCGACGATGGCTTCGATGTCCAGCGCGGACGGCAGCACCGGCACCACGACGGCGTCGGCCGCGTCCAGGAAATGGGGAATATCGTCAGCCATCGCACCGGCCGGGGCATCGATGATGACCTCGTCGGTGCCCTCGGGAACCAGTCGTTCCCAGCTCTTTTTGCGATACACGTCGATCGGCAGCACGGCACTTTCCAGGACCGAGCGGCGTTGCGCCCAGCGGGTGCTGGAGCCTTGTGGATCGGCATCGGCCAGGACGGTCCGCTTGCCTTCCAGTGCCGAATGCGCCGCCAGGTGGGTGGCGACGGTGGTCTTGCCCACCCCGCCTTTGGAACCGGCCACCAGGATCGTCTTCATGCAAGCCTCGCTTCCGGGGAACGTTCGGGCAGCCTACACCGGCGCCTGTGACGGAGATAGTCGCAGCGCTGAACCAGATCCGTCGGCCTCGGCTTTGCTATCGTGGATGGTTCCAACGGACTGACCGCCAGCATGAGCGAACTACAGGACCTGAGCGCGTTGATCCGCGCCAACACCCCGCTGATCATCATCGAGACACAGGATGAAGACCGCGTGGTGGAGCTGTTCCGGCAGACCCTGATGCATGTCTGGCGCGCCCTGCACCGCTGGTCGATCACCGAGGGCCTGCGCCGGATCGACATGGACCGCGAGGACGACCCGGTCGGGCCGCCCGATGCCAGCGCGGCCCTGCAGATGATCCGCCAGGCCGAACAACGCGGCATCTACCTGCTGCTCGATTTCCATCCTTACCTGGGCTATGCCAGCCACCAGCGCGCGCTGCGCGACCTGATCCAGCGGCGGCACTGCGAGGCCCATGTGCTGGTGCTGATCGGGGCCAAGGTGGAACTGCCTGCCGAGCTGGAAGCGCTGGCCACCCGGTTCAACCCGCGCCTGCCCGACCCCAATGCCCTGCTGAAGATGCTGCGCGAGGAAGCCGAAGCCTACGCCCGCGAGAACGGCGGGCGGCGCGTGGAGGTGGACAATGAGGCGGTCCAGAAGATCCTGCACAACCTGCGCGGGCTGAGCCTGGTCGATGCACGGCGGATCGCGCGGCAGCTGATCTTCGCCGACGGCGCGCTCAGCCAGGACGACCTGCCACAACTGGCCCGGCTCAAGTTCGAGCTGCTCAACCGCGCCGGCCACCTGCACTTCGAATACGACACCACCCGCTTTGCCGATGTGGCTGGCGCCAACCGGCTCAAGCGCTGGGTCAACCAGCGTCGCGCGGTGTTCCTCGGCGGTGCCGGCCCGGCCGGCCTGGACCCGCCCAAGGGCATGCTGCTGCTCGGCGTGCAGGGCTGCGGCAAATCGATGCTGGCCAAGGCCACCGCCGCCGGCTTCGGCGTGCCGCTGCTGCGGCTGGATTTCGGCAGCCTCTACGATAAGTACCACGGCGAGACCGAGAAGAAGCTGCGCGACGCACTCGCCTCGGCCGAGCAGCTGGCGCCGTGCGTGCTGTGGATCGATGAAATCGAGAAGGGCCTGGCCAGTGGTGGCGAGGATGGCGGTGTGTCGCGCCGGGTGCTGGGTCATCTGCTGACCTGGCTGGCCGAGCGCAAGAGCACGGTGTTCATCGTCGCCACCGCCAACCAGGTGCATGAACTGCCGGCCGAACTGCTGCGCAAGGGCCGCTTCGACGAGATTTTCTTCGTCGATCTGCCCGATGCCAACACCCGGGTGGAGCTGCTGCGCCTGCACCTGGGCAAACGCCAGCTCAACGCCGACGACTTCGCGCTGCCGGCATTGGCCGCGGCGGCGGATGGCTTCTCGGGCGCGGAGATCGAGCAGGCGGTGGTGGCCGGGCTGTATGCCGCGCACGCCGAGTCACGCGTGCTGGATACCGAGCTGCTGATGCAGGAAATCCGCGGCAGTCGCCCGTTGTCGGTGCTGATGGCCGAACAGGTGACCGCGCTGCGCGAGTGGGCGCGCGGGCGCACCGTCAGCGCCGACGCGTAGAGCCGACCGTTGGTCGGCTACCGGATCATGGCGGCCCATGAAGACCGGCCCCGCGCTGCAGCACCCACACCCACGCGGGCAGCGTCACCAGCGACAGCAGGATGCCGTAGCCGACCAGCGCTGCCGCCAGGCGCGGGGCCAGGCGATGTGACATCGCCAGCGCGGCGGCAGTGATCATGGTCGGCATCGCCGACTCCAGCACATTGGCCTGCAGCATCGTCCCCTGCAGCCCGAATGCCCAGGAGATCGGCAGTGCCAGGGCCGGCATCACCAGCAGCTTGAGCAGCAACCCGACCCCCAGCGGCTTGAGCTCGTCCAAGGGCAGGCGCAGCTGGATGGAGAATCCCACCGCCAGCATCACCAGCGGCAGCATCGCATCGGCCAGCTGCTTCAGCCCGGTGCCGATCCAGACCGGCGGCTGCTCAGGCATCAGGGTCAACGCGAACAGCAACGCCCACAGCGGCGGGAACCTCGCGATCCGCAGCAGGATCTGCGCGGCGGTCGGCGGCGTATCGCCGCTGTAGCGCGCGATCACATACAGACCGAACGTGGACAGCAGCACGAAGGTGCCGAACTGGTCGTAGACCACCGCGTACGGCAGTGCGTGATCGCCCAGCAGTGCGCGCACCATCGGGTAGCCGATGAAGCTGGAGTTGGCCAGCGCCACGCAGATCAACAGCACGGCATGCACATCGCGGGCGAAGCCGAAGATGCGCGTCGCCAGGCTCACCAAGGCGAGCGTGCACAGCATCAACAGCCACGGGGTGGCGACCAGCCCGATCAGGCTGACATCCAGATGCAGCCGGGGGACATAGATCAGCACCGCCGCGGGCAGGCAGACGTACAGCACGATGCGGTTGAGCACATCGGCGGTGTTGTCCGGCAGCGCGCGCAGGCGCGAAAAGGCCATGCCCAGGCCGAGCATGGTCAGGATCAGCGCGAATGCATCGAAAGCCATCCCGACAGCCTAGCCCACCCGGCCGCGACCGCCGCCCCGACGATGGTCGAAGCACGATCCTTCCCCGGCATGCGCCGGGCCTGCCCACTTACCCGGGCAGGCCCGCGCGGTCACGGCCAGGCCGGCGGCTTTTCCGCCCACGCCTGCTGGATCTCGGCGAGCGTGGCGCGTTCGCTGTCGCGCCAGCCCGGCAACAGGGCGGCGTAGCGGTCTGTACCACTCCACTGCTGCGGCTCGGTGCGTACCGCCGCGGCATACCACTGCACTGCTTCATTCTTGCGGCCCAGTGTCCACAAGGCCAGGGCATACGTGGGTGGCACCCACGACGGGTTGCCACGCAGCCCGCTCTGGGCCGCCGACCAGTGTGCCAGCGCCGCCTCGGGCTCGCCCAGCCGGAACAGGTCCCAGCCGTAGTTCCAGCGGACCGAGCGGCCCTGTACCGAGTTGGCCGTCGCCGTCGCAGTCGCCTGCTCGTACAGGCTGCGGCCCAGCTCCGGTCGCCCCTGCGCGATGGCCACGCCGGCCAGTTGGACGGTCGCTTCCAGCGTCTTGCGGCCGCGCTCGCGCTGCTTCATCAACTGGTCGACCAGATCCCCACTGCTGCCCGCCACCACCACCATCGGCGCAGCGGCCGCGTCGTTGTCGAAGTAGAACTCCTGCACCGCCGGCAGCGATTGCGCCGACGCGTTGAACACACAAGCCCCTACAGCCAGCGCCAGGCTGGCCAGCATCTGTCTTGCAACTGCCATGCAAACTCCCCCAGGTTGTCACAACAACCTCCCCTCCTGATCCTAACCGCAGGACGCGCCCGGCACCAAGCGCCGCCGACCCACGGCCGGACCTAGCCGGTGCGCCGCCAGACCCGCAGCCGGTTGTTGGCCGGCATCGCGGCATCTTCGATCAGCACCAGGCCCACCCCGGCCGCCAGCGCATCCACCGCTTCGGCATCGCGGATGCCTGACGCCGGGTCGCGTGCCTTCAGCCACCCATCGAACTGCCGGTTGCTCTCGCTGGTGTACTGACCCTGGGCGTTGAACGGACCATAGACACAGAGCACCGCGTCGTCGGCCATGACCGCGGGCAGCCCGGCGAACAGCGCCTGCACATGTGCCCAGCTCATGATGTGCAGCGTGTTGGCGCTGAACACCGCATCGAACGCCAGCGGCGCAGTGGGCAACGGAGCCAGCCCCGGCGCCGGCGACAGCACCGCCTGCAAGGGCCACGGTGCCGGGGTATTGGGCAGGGCAGCGGCCTGCAGCCGCGCAGTGATGCCCGGCAGATGGTCCGGATGGTCACTGGCCTGCCAGTGCAGATGGGGCAGTGCCGCCGCGAAGTACTCCGCGTGCTGGCCCGTGCCGCTGCCGATCTCCAGCACCCGCTCGCGCGTGGCAAGGTGGCGCTGCAGCACCGCCAGGATCGGTGCGCGGTTGCGCTCACAGGCCTCGGACCAGCGCATCTCACTCATGGGAATGTCACATCGGCAGGGAATCGATGTCCATCCAACCATGACCGCAGTCACTTGTGCCACCCTGTCATGGCGTTGAAAGTCGAAGGCTTGTCCAACGCCGTCGGCCTTCGCGCCGTCGGCCGTCTTTGGGGGATGTGAGCTGTGCAACGTCGTGAGTTCCTAGCGCTGTCTGGAATGGGCCTGGCTGGCCTGGTACTGCCGCACGGTCGGCTGATCGCCGCCGAGCAACTGCTCGAGCCGGGCGATGTGGGCCGCCAGAAGGCACTGGCCGAGGCCGCGCTCGCCGCCGCCAAACGCGCCGGCGCCAGTTACTGCGATGTGCGCATCGGCCGCTATCTCAACCAGGCGGTCATCACCCGCGAGGCCAACGTCCAGAACGTCACCAACAGCGAGTCCTCGGGCATTGGCATCCGGGTGATCGTCAACGGTGCCTGGGGATTCGCCGCGACCCATCTGCAGACTCCGGCGGCGGTGCTGGCCACGGTCGAGCAGGCCGCGGCGATCGCCCGCGCCAACGCCGGCATCCAGACCCGTCCGGTGCAACTGGCGCCGGTCACCGGGGTGGGCGATGTGAGCTGGAAGACGCCGATCCGCAAGAACGCGATGGCGGTGCCGATCAAGGACAAGGTCGACATGCTGCTGTCGCTGAATGCGGCCGCGCTCAATGCCGGCGCCGACTTCATCAACTCCACCCTGTTCCTGGTCAACGAGCAGAAGTTCTTCGCCTCCAGCGATGGCTCCTTCATCGACCAGGACGTGCACCGCATCTGGCTGCCCTTCACCGCCACCGCGATCGACAAGGCCAGCGGCAAGTTCCGCACCCGCGCGGGCCTGTCCTCGCCGATGGGCATGGGCTACGAATTCCTGGATGGCGAGGCGCGCGGCAAGATCGCGCTGCCCGGTGGCGTGGTGGCCTACCGCGACTCCTATGACCCGGTGGAAGATGCCATCGCCGCGGCCCGGCAGGCCCGCGAAAAGCTCAAGGCGCCGTCGGTCAAGCCGGGCAAGTACGACCTGGTGCTGGACCCGTCCAATCTGTTTCTGACCATCCACGAAAACGTCGGCCACCCGCTGGAACTGGACCGCGTGCTCGGCTATGAAGCCAACTACGCCGGTACCAGTTTCGCCACGCTGGACAAGCGCGATGCGGGCTTCCGCTGGGGCAGCGAGATCGTCAACTTCTTCGCCGACAAGACCGCCCCGGGCAGCCTGGGCGCAGTGGGCTACGACGATGAAGGGGTCAAGACCAAGCGCTGGGATCTGGTCAAGGACGGCATCCTGGTCAACTACCAGGCCACCCGCGACGAGGTGCATATCCTTGGCGAGAAGGAGAGTCACGGCTGCAGCTACGCCGATTCGTGGTCCAGCGTGCAGTTCCAGCGCATGGCCAACGTGTCGCTGGCGCCGGGCAAGGCCCCGCTGAGCGTGGCCGAGATGGTCAAGAACGTGGAGAACGGCATCTACATCCACGGCCGCGGCTCGTACTCCATCGACCAGCAGCGCTTCAACGCGCAGTTCGGTGGGCAGCTGTACTACCAGATCAAGAACGGTGAGATCACCGGCATGGTCGAAGACGCCGCCTACCAGATCCGCACGCCCGAGTTCTGGAATGCCTGCAGCGCGATCTGCGACGAGCGTGATTTCCGCTTCGGCGGTTCGTTCTTCGATGGCAAGGGCCAGCCGGGCCAGGTCTCGGCGGTCTCGCATGGCTCGTCGACCACGCGCTTTGATGGCATCAACATCATCAACACCGCACGCAGCCTGGGATGAGCCTGTCCCTGCTCCGTGCCGAATGTCACTACCGCGGCGCCCGCATGGCCGCAAGAATCGGCTGTGCCGCCGCGGCGGTCCCCCTGATGTCGCTGTTTCCCTGCCACCCCCACACCGACGTGGAGAGCTGCCTTGCAAAGACGTGACTTTCTCGCCCTGACCGGGCTTACCGCTGGCGGACTGATCGTGCCGTCGTTCTTCGGCAAGGTCATTGCCGCCGAACAGCTGCAGAGCGCACTCGATCCGGCGCTGAAGAAGCGCCTGGCCGATGCCGCCCTGGCCGCCGCGCGCCAGGCCGGCGCGACGTACTGCGATGTGCGTATCGGCCGCTACCTGCGCCAGTACGTGATCACCCGCGAGGACAAGGTCCAGAACGTGGTGAACACCGAATCGACCGGTGTGGGCATCCGCGTGATCGTCAACGGCGCCTGGGGCTTTGCCGCCACCAACCAGCTGGGCACCACCGATGTGGCGCGTGCCGCGCAGCAGGCCGCCGCGATCGCCAAGGCCAACGCCGGCGTGCAGACCGCACCGGTGCAGTTGGCTGCCGCGCCCGGCGTGGGTGAAGTGTCCTGGCGCACGCCGATCCGCAAGAATGCGATGGACGTGCCGATCAAGGAGAAGGTCGAGCTGCTGCTGGACGTCAATGCAGGCGCGATGGGCGCCGGCGCCAGCTTCGTCAACTCGATGCTGTTCCTGGTCAACGAGCAGAAGTACTTCGCCTCCACCGATGGCTCCTACATCGACCAGGACGTGCACCGCATCTGGGCACCGATGACGGTCACGGCCATCGACAAGAGCACCGGCAAGTTCCGCACCCGCTCCGGGCTGTCCTCGCCGATGGGCCTGGGCTACGAGTACCTCGATGGCGCGGGCACCGGCAAGGCGGTCTCGCCCAACGGCGTGGTCAACTACCGCAACTCCTACGACATGAAGGCCGATGCGATCGCCGCGGCCAAGCAGGCGCAGGAAAAGCTCAAGGCACCGTCGGTGAAGCCGGGCAAGTACGACCTGATCCTGGATCCCTCGCACACCTGGCTGACCATCCACGAGTCGGTCGGCCATCCGCTGGAACTGGACCGCGTGCTCGGCTACGAAGCCAACTACGCCGGCACCAGCTTCGCCACGCTGGACAAGCGCGAGCAGCATTTCCAGTACGGCAGCGACAAGGTCAACATCTTCGCCGACAAGACCCAGCCGGGCAGCCTCGGTGCGGTCGGCTACGACGATGAAGGCGTCAAGACCAAGCGCTGGGACCTCATCAGCGAGGGCAAGCTGGTGGATTACCAGACCATCCGCGACCAGGCCCATATCCTGGGCAAGACCGAATCCGACGGCTGCTGCTATGCCGATTCGTGGTCCAGCGTGCAGTTCCAGCGCATGGCCAATGTCTCGATGGCGCCGGGCAAGACCAAGCTGAGCGTGGCCGACATGGTCAAGGACGTCGAGAACGGTATCTACATCATCGGCGACGGCTCGTTCTCCATCGATCAGCAGCGCTACAACGCGCAGTTCGGTGGCCAGCTGTTCTATGAAATCAAGAACGGCCAGATCACCCGCATGCTCGAGGACGTGGCCTACCAGATCCGCACGCCGGAGTTCTGGAACGCCTGCACCGCCGTGGCCGATGAAAGCGACTACCGCTTGGGCGGTTCGTTCTTCGACGGCAAGGGCCAGCCCGGCCAGGTCTCGGCGGTCTCGCACGGTTCGTCCACCGCGCGCTTCAACGGCATCAACGTCATCAACACCGCGCGCAGCCTCGGCTGACCGGTCAGGAGCCCCAATCCATGAGTATCTTCACCGAAGCCCAGGCCAAGGCCATCCTCGACAAGGTCATCGCGCTCTCCAAGGCCGATGAGTGCACTGCCGTGCTGGCCGGCTCGATCGACGGCAACATCCGTTTCGCGCTCAACAACGTCTCCACCAGCGGCATCGTCGACAACACCGAACTGGCCGTGACGGTCGCCTTCGGCAAGCGCGTCGGCACCGCCTCGATCAACGAGTTCGACGACGCCGCGCTGGAACGCGTGGTACGCCGTGCCGAAGATCTGGCCCGCCTGGCCCCGGAGAACCCGGAGTTCCTGCCCGCCATCGGCAAGCAGACCTACCGGCCCAGCCCGACCTTCAGCGAATCCACCGCGGCGATCGACCCGGCCTTCCGCGCCAAGGTCGCCGCCGACTCGATCGCGCCCTGCCGCGGCAACGGCCTGATCGCCGCCGGCTTCCTGGAGGACGGCCAGAGCTTCCAGGCCACGGCCAACAGCAACGGCAACTTCGGTTACCAGCGCGGCACCAACTTCGATTACACCTGCACCGTGCGCACCGAAGATGGCCGCGGCTCGGGCTGGGTCGGCCGCAACCTCAAGGATGCCGCCGATTTCAAGGCCGACCAGGACATCCGCATCGCCATGCGCAAGGCCACCGAATCGGCCGAAGCCAAGGCACTGGAGCCGGGCAAGTACACGGTGATCCTGGAGCCGGCAGCCGCGGCCGGCCTGATCAGCTTCATGATGAACTTCTTCGATGCGCGCTCGGCCGATGAAGGCCGCAGCTTCCTTTCCAGGAAGGGCGGTGGCAACAAGCTGGGCGAACAGGTCTACGACCCGCGCGTGAACATGGTGGCCGACCCGTGGCATGCCGATGCCGCCGTGCTGCCGTGGGACAACGAAGGTCAGCCGCGCGAGAAGCTGGACATCATCAAGGACGGCAAGATCGCCAACCTCAACTACTCGCGCTTCTGGGCGCAGAAGCAGGGCAAGACCGCCAACGCGCGGCCGGGCAACCTGCTGATGGCCGGTGGCGACAAGAGCACCGCCGAGCTGGTGCGTGGCACCCAGAAGGGCATCCTGGTCACCCGCACCTGGTACATCCGCATGGTGGACCCGCAGACCGTGCTGCTGACCGGCTTGACCCGCGATGGCACCTTCTACATCGAGAACGGCCAGATCAAGCACCCGGTGAAGAACTTCCGCTTCAACGAATCGCCGGTGATCATGCTCAACAACATTGAAGAACTGGGCAAGCCGGTGCGTGTGGCCGGTGACGAGTCCAGCCTGGTGATGATGATCCCGCCGATGAAGCTGCGCGATTTCACCTTCACTTCGTTGTCCGACGCCGTCTGATGCACGGTCGTGACGGCCACTGGCCGTCTCCCCGTCTGGCCGGTGACTCCCGGGAACGTGCGCGGCGATGAACCGTGCACAGTTCCTGCGCCTGATGCTGGGCAGTGCCGCCTTCGCGGCATTGCCCGCGCCGGCACGCGCCCAGGCCGGGCGCTATGACTTCTGGTTCACCCGCCTCAAGTACGACTCCGGCGACTGGGACGTGGACGCGCGCATGCCGTCCAACGTGATCACCTCGCTGATCGATTACACCTCCCTGCGCGTGGACCCGACCGAACATGTGATCGCACTGTCCGATCCGCGCATGCTGGAGGCGCCGTTCTGCTACCTGGCCGGGCACAAGCTGGTCGAATTCAACGCCGCCGAACGGCGGAACTTCGTGCGTTACGTGCGCAACGGCGGCTTCGTGTTCGTCGACGACTGCAACCACGATATCGATGGTCTGTTCGCGACGTCCTTCGAAGCTCAGATGGCCAAGCTGTTCGGGCCCAAGGCGCTGAACAAGCTGCCCAACACCCATGCGCTGTACCGCAGTTTCTTCCGCTTCCCCGAGGGCCCGCCCGCCACCGGGTTCGAGCTCAATGGCTGGGGCGATGATCTGGTCCACGATTACCTCAAGGGCATCGAGATCGATGGCCGCCTCGGCGTGCTCTACAGCAACAAGGATTACGGGTGCGAGTGGGACTACGACTGGCGCAACAAGCGCTTCCTGGCCGAAGACAACACCCGCTTCGCCGTCAACATCGTGATGTATGCGTTGAACAGTTGAGCTTCTTCCTGCTTTTTCAGCCACGCATGGCGTGGCTCTACGCCGATCCTGCGAGTGCCTTATGACGACCGACCGCCTTGATGCCCTTCTTCCCAAGCTGCAGCAGCTGCGCGGCGCGCTGGCCCAGGCCGTGGTCGGCCAGCACGCGGTGGTCGAGCAGCTGCTGATCGGCCTGCTGGCCGGCGGCCACTGCCTGCTCGAAGGTGCCCCCGGGCTGGGCAAGACCCTGCTCGTGCGCTCGCTTGGCCAGGCCTTGGAGCTGCAGTTCCGGCGCGTGCAGTTCACGCCCGATCTGATGCCCAGCGACATCCTTGGCACCGAACTGCTGGAAGAGGACCACGGCACCGGCCACCGTCACTTCCGCTTCCAGAAGGGCCCGATCTTCACCAACCTGCTGCTGGCCGACGAACTCAACCGTACCCCGCCCAAGACCCAGGCCGCGCTGCTGGAGGCGATGCAGGAACGCACCGTCAGCTACGCCGGCACCACCTATGCGTTGCCGGCACCGTTCTTCGTGCTGGCCACGCAGAACCCCATCGAGCAGGCCGGTACCTACCCGCTGCCCGAAGCCCAGCTCGACCGCTTCCTGCTGCATGTGCGGGTGGACTATCCCACCGAGCAGGAAGAGCGCGACATCCTGCTGCAGACCACCGGCAGCGCCAGTGGCAGCGTGCCCAAAGTGATGGACGCCGAGGACGTGCTGGCGCTGCAGGACGCCGTGCGCCAGGTCCACATCAGCGAGGATGTGCTGACCTGGATCACGCGCCTGGTGCGGGCCAGCCGTCCCGGCAGCGATGCACCGGCAGCGGTGAACCAATGGATCAAATGGGGTGCCGGCCCGCGTGCCGGGCAGTCGCTGGTGCTGGCGGCCAAGGCGCGTGCCCTGTTGCAGGGCCGTTTCGCCGCCACGCGCGAAGACGTGCAGGCGCTGGCCGCGCCGGTGATGCGTCATCGGCTGCTGCTGTCGTTTGCTGCCGAAGCCGAGCAGAAGAGCGCCGACGACGTGGTCGCCGCGCTGCTGCAGGCCGTGCCGTTCCCGGGGTGATCCACACGCCGTGAGCCGCAACGCACCGATCGCGATTCCCGCCGATGTCCGCAGCCGCCTGAAGGCGCTGCGGCTGCTGCCGCGTCGTGCGCGCGGCGCGCACGGGATCGGCCAGCACGCCAGCCGCAGCCGCGGTGCCGGGTTGGAATTCGCGCAGTACCGTGCCTACGAGCCCGGTGATGAGCTGCGCCAGATCGACTGGAAGCTTTACGCGCGCTCGGACCGGTTCTTCGTGCGCGAGTCCGAGCGCGAGAGCCCGATCACTGCCTGGGTGCTGATCGATGCGACCGCCTCGGCCGGCCAGAGCGACCGTGCACGACCGGACTGGTCGCGGCTGGACCACGGCTGCGCCACCGCCGCCTGCCTGGTCGAGCTGGCCCTGCAGCAGGGCGACCGTTTTGGCGTCATCGTGGTCAACGGTGGCGGCGTGCAGCTGGTGCCCGCCGGGCAAGGCCCGCGCCAGCGTGATCGCGTCCACCTGCTGCTGCGCCAGCTGCAGGCCAGTGGCACCTGGCCGCCGGTAACCTCGCTGGCGCCGATCTGGGAACGCGTGCAGGCCGGTGATCTGCTGGTGGCACTGGGCGATGGGTTTGACGAGGCAGGCATCGTCCTGCTGGAACGGCTGGCAGCCGCGCGGCGCGAGGTGCTGCATCTGCAGCTGCTGACCGCCGAGGAACGCGATTTTCCGTTCACCGAGGGTCACCGCTTCCGCGATCCGGAGACCGGCGAAGAACTGCTGGGCGATGGCCGCGCGATCCGCGAAGACTATCTCGCCCGCTTCGACGTGGCGCAGCGAGCGTTGCAGGCGCGCTTGCAGAGCAGCGGCATCGTGCACACCACCGGCTATCTCGACCAGCCGCTGGATCAGCCATTGCGTGCGCTGCTCGGCACCGGGAGTGGCGCATGAGCCTGTTGTTCCCGCTCGGCCTGCTCGCTCTGGCGGCCTGGCTGGTACCGCTGTTGATCCACCTGGCGCGGCGCCACCAGTACGCACCGCTCGATTTCGCTGCGCTGCGCTGGCTGCGGGCCAGGATCCGGCCGCGTCAGCGCGTGCGTTTCGACGAGTGGCCGCTGCTGCTGGTGCGGCTGCTGCTGCTCGCTGCGCTGGCCCTGCTGCTGGCGCGCCCGGTGCTGCGCGGTGGCGCGGCCGACACCCACTCGGTCACCGTGGTCGCCCCCGGTCTGGATGCCACCGCCCTGCGTGGCGAGGACACCATGGGCGACTGGCGCTGGCTTGCAGCGGGCTTCCCGGCACTTGCCGGTGCCGCCCCGGTGTCTCCACAGCCCTTGGCCAGCCTGCTGCGCGAGCTGGATCAGCGCCTGCCGGCCGGTGCACCGCTGACGGTATACGTGCCCGACCCGATGCCCGGGCTGGATGGCGAACGCCCGCGGCTGTCGCGGGCCGTGACCTGGCGGCCGGTGCCCTTGGCGCCGCCGAGCGCGCGCGCGGCGGCAGTTCCCGTGCTGCAGATCGGCGGCGACATCGCCGAGGGCGAGCAGCGTGTAATGGCAGCGATCCAGCGCGCATGGTCGAACCAGCCCCTGTCGCCTGCGCGCGTCGCAGCCACCGCTCCGGATGATGGCCAGCTGGGCGTGTGGCTCGCTGCTGGGCTGTTGCCCAGCGTCTGGCAGGCGTGGGTGCAACAGGGTGGCAGCGTGCTGGTCGGGCCCGAGGCTGCCGGTGCCGGTTGGACGCCGGCCCTGCGCGATGCACAGGGTGCGGTACTGCTGGAATACCGTCCTGAAGGAACCGGCCGTCTGCTGCGCTTCACCGCCGCGCTCTCGCCGACGGATCTGCCGGCGTTGCGCGAACCCGGCTTCCCGCGCCAGTTGCTGGCGGCGATCGTGGCCCAGGCCGCCCCCACCCTCGCCCCTGCGGCCACACAGCTGCCGTTGCGTGGTGCTTCGGCGCCAATGCCCACGCCGCGTGAGCTGGCCCCTTGGCTGCTGGCGCTGATCGTGCTGCTGTTCGCGGTGGAGCGCGCGATGGCGACGTCGCCGCGCCGCGGAGCGGGCGCATGAGCCCCACCCTCCAGCGCGGCTGGCAACGTGCACGCCGGCGACAGTGGTGGGTCACCACCGCGCTGGCCGTACCGCTCGCGCTGGCGCTGAGTGCGGTGACGTGGCGGATCGCAGGGTTCAACGCCTTCACGGTGGTGCTGCTGCTGGCATTGCTGATCAGCGTCGGGCTGGCGACCGGGCGCGCACGCCGGCTGGATCGCCAGTGGCTCATTCGCCGTCTGGACGAACACCCGGTCGCGCAGGACAGTGCCGATCTTCTATTCGCCGCACCGGAGGCGTTGAATCCGCTGCAGCAGCGTCAGCGCGCGCATGTCGAGGCGGCAGTGCAGTCGCGTCTGCCCGAGCTGCGACCCCGCTGGCCAGGCCGTTGGGTGCTGGCATCGGCGGTGATATCGCTGGTGGTGATGGCGCTGGCGTTCGGCTGGCCGCGGGGTCAGAACGCTGCGCCGCTGTTTCCCGGTGCCGCGGCGCCGCCGGCCACTCCGGCACAGCCGCCGCAGCTGCGTTCGACGCGGCTGGAGATCACCGCCCCGGCTTACACCGGCCAGGCCGCGCGCGTGCAGAACGCGCTGGATGGCAAGGTCGCGCAGGACAGCCGCCTGCAGTGGTCGCTGCGCTTCACCGCGCAGCCGCAGACGGCTGCCCTGCAGTTCCACGATGGCCAGCGCATCGCCTTGCAGCGCAATGGCGACCAGTGGACCGCACAATGGACCGCGACACGTCCGGCGCTGTACCGCGTGGTCACCGAACCTGCCCTGCGCGACACCCGGCTGTACCGGCTCGATGTGGTGCCCGATCGCCCACCGGTCGTCCGCGTGATCGCCCCGGACCGCAGTCTGGTGCTGGGCACGCCCGGCCAGCGCCAGTGGCCGCTGCAGTTCGAGGCCACCGACGACTACGGTGTGGTCGCCACCGCCCAGTTGAAGGTCACCCTGGCCCAGGGCAGTGGTGAGAACATCACCTTCCGCGAGCAGACCTTCAGCCTGTCCGGCACCGGGCCGGCGACGCAGCGACGCTTCGCCCGCACGCTCGACCTGGCCGCGCTGGGCGCCACCGAAGGCAACGATGTGATCGCGCAGCTGACAGTGCGCGATACCCACACGCCCACCGCGCAGAGCGCCCAGAGCAGCAGCGTGATCCTGCGCCTGCCCAGCGCCGCGGAGATCCAGGGCACCGACATGGAAGGCATGGTCAAGAAGACCCTCCCGGCCTACTTCCGCAGCCAGCGCCAGATCATCATCGACGCCGAAGCGCTGATCAAACTGCGCGGCAAGCTGCCGGCCGAGGAATTCGTCAAACGCGCTGATGCGATCGGCGTGGACCAGCGCATCCTGCGCCTGCGCTATGGCCAGTTCCTCGGCGAGGAGAGCGAAGGCGGAGCCAAGCCGCCGCCGACCAGCGATACCTTGCCGACCAGTGACGTCCCGGCCAGCACGCACGACGATCATGATCACGATGGCGAGCCTGCGCAGGCCCAGGCCGGTCACGACGATCACGACCATGGGGCGCCGACCGACGGCACCGCCGCTGTGTTCGGCAGCGCCACGGATGTGCTGTCTGAGTATGGCCATACCCACGATCACGCCGAGGCCGCCACCCTGCTCGATCCCAAGACGCGCGCCACGCTGAAGGCGGCGCTGGATCAGATGTGGTCGTCGGAGGGCGAGCTGCGCCAGGGCCAGCCGGAGCGCGCCCTGCCCTACGCCTACAAGGCACTGGGCTTCATCAAGGAAGTGCAGCAGGCCGAGCGCATCTATCTGGCGCGGGTCGGCCCGGAGCTGCCACCGATCGATGAAAGCCGGCGCATGACCGGCGATCGTGCCGACCTGGCCAGCCGCACGCTGCCGCTGCGTGCGCTGGACGCCCCGGACCAGGCCATCGTGGCGGTCTGGCAGCAGCTTGCCGATCCCGCCAGCGCGCCCGATCTGGACGCACTGACCCAGTGGCTGCGGCGCAATGAAGCGCGCCTGCCGGACCCGCTGAGCCTGGCCGCCACCATCGAGGAACTGCGCATCGCACCGGACTGCGCCGACTGCCATCAGGCCCTGCGCGCGCAGCTGTGGCGCGCCCTGCTGCGGCCACTGCCGCAGGTCCCCCGGCGCAACGCACCCGATGCCATGGGTCAGCGCTACCTGGATGCACTGGAGGCCACACCATGAGCGAACCGCGCTGGATCCTGATCGCGCTGCTCGCAACGCTGCTGCTGGCCAGCGCGCGTCTGTGCTGGCAGCAGTGGCGTGGACCGGCGCGCACGCGCGGCGTGTTCGTCAGCCTGCTGCTGTTGCAGGCCGCCGTGACGACCCTGCTCTACCTGACGCTGGTGCCACCGACGCAGCGCGTCGCCGGTGGTCAGCTCACCGTGCTGACGGCAGGGGCCGATCAGGTGCGCTGGTCGGCCGAGCCGGGGGAGACCGTGGTTGCGCTGCCAGAGGCGCCGAATGCTCGCGACGCCCTGCGCGCACCCGATCTCGCTACCGCGCTGCGACAGCATCCGGGCAGCACGTCGCTTCGGTTGATCGGCGATGGTCTGCCCGCCCGTGATCGCGACGTCGCGCTGCCTCGCAACGTCCGCGTGGCAGCCCCCGCCGCGCCGCAGGGGTGGGTTGCGCTGCAGCCGCCGGCCGTCACTGCGCCCGGTGCGGTGTTCACCGTCAGCGCGCGCGCTCAAGGCGATTCCGACGCGCGCGCCGAGCTGATGGATCCCGCCGGGCTGGTCATCGACAGGGGCACGCCCGATGCCGATGGCACTGTGCGGCTCACCGGTGTGGCCCGCGTCACCGGACAGAGCACCTTCCGCCTGCGGCTGCTGGATGGCGAACAGCATGTGCTCGACACACTCACCTTGCCTGTGGATACGGCCGCGGCGCCGGCCACGCGCCTGCTGATCCTGGCCGGCGCACCGGGGCCGGAGCTGAAGTACCTGCGCCGCTGGGCCACCGATGCCGGGCTGCGCGTGCAGGCGCAGGCCAACGCGGGCGGCGGGGTATCGCTCGGCGATGCACCGATCGCCCTCACGGCCGCCACGTTGGCGCAGACCGATGTGGTGCTGCTGGATGAGCGCAGCCTCGCCGCGCTGTCGGCCGGCCAGCGCAGCACGCTCCAGCAGGCGGTCCGCAACGGGTTGGGCGTGCTCGTCCGCACCGGCGGCCCGCTCGGCGATGGCGCCCGCCAGACGCTGCGCAGTTGGGGACTCTCCATCACCGGCGGCAACCAGGCCGCGCCCCTGTCGCTGCCGGCCGATGCCGACGCCGCGTTGCTGCAGGCACGTCGTGGCCCACAACGACCCGCAGCGGACACCACCGCCTACATCGAGGAGGCCGACACCGCCTCACATCAGGCCGCAATGCCAGTGCTGGAACGGCTGACACTACAGGCGGCCGAGGCGACACCCCTGCTGCACGATGACAAGGGCATGGCCGTCGGTGGCTATCGCGCCCTCGGACGCGGCCGCGTTGCGCTGCTGCCGGTCACCGACAGCTATCGACTGGTGCTGGCCGGTCGCGATGATCGCCACGCCGAGCTGTGGAGCGGCGTGCTGGCCAGCGTGGCGCGCGCCCTTCCCGCCGCAGACGCGCCACGCATCGAGCCCCCCCCACACTGGGCCGGCGAGCGCGTGGCGCTGTGTCAGCTTCGGGACTCGGCACAGGTGCGGGCACCGGATGGCACGCTGATTCCGCTTCGGGTTGACCCGGCCAGCGGTGCCGAACACTGCGCCGGCTACTGGCCGAACCAGCCGGGCTGGCATCAGCTGCAGCAGGGCGAAGGCCGCCACGCGTTCTACGTTTTCGATCCGGCGAATGCGCGGCCGCTGTATCGGCAGCAGCTGCGCGACGCGACCGCGCAGCGTCTGGCCACCGGCGGCGCCGCAGCGGCCGGCATGGTCGAGACGCCGGGTGCGCGGTGGCCGTGGCTGCTGGCCTTCGTGCTGGCGGCAGGACTGTTGTGGTGGGTGGAACGGCGACGGGTGGCAGCCCCGGCACGGTGATACCTCAAGGGTGTCAGCGATGCCACCTGCTGAACTCAGTCAACGTCCATCATCCGCTCCAGTGACTGCCACCGCTGCAGTCGCTGCCGGTGTCGGCGGCACACCACCCAGGCTGCGACCGCGAACACTCCTACCACGACGGCATTGACCACGATGTTCAAACCCCATGCCGCAGGGGGTGCAACCTGCACCATCGGCATCCGCCCCTGCGCCGTGAACAATGCCCAGAGCGTCATCGCCGTCCACAGCACCACACTCACCCATGTCGACACGCGCCAGATGCGAAGCGCCGTGCGTGAGCGCTCAGCTTCGAACGCCATCAGCGCGCGGGCATCGAGTGCCTTCGCGCGCCACTGGCGTCGGCGTTGCCACAGCGTCCAGCCCGTCATGGCGATGATCAGCCCGATCAGGAACCACACCAGTCCAGCGGGCACAGGCAGTCGCTCGCCCAGTGACAATGCCCGGACGCAGTTGGCAAGCGACAGTACTGCCAGGACCACCTCGATGCTCCAGACCATGCGCAGGCGGCGGCTCCGGCGATGCACCTCGCGTTGAAGTGCCTGCACATCGGGCACCTCGCTGGGCTGGGCCTGCCAGCGGGTCACCAGTGCATCCCACCCCGTGTTCTCGTCGTTGATCGCGGTCATCGCGAAGCTCCCATCAGATCTCGCAGCATTCGCCTGGCGCGGCTCAACCGCTGCGCGACGGCATTCTCTTCCAGCCCCAGCGCTTCAGAAATTTCGCGGTGGGCGAATCCTTCCAAAGCGAGGGACACCACCTGCCGGTAGCCGAGTGGCAGGCTGAGAACCGCAGTCAACAGGCCGTCGCGCTGCTGTTGTGCTTCGGCATGGCGCAGCGGATCGGCATGCGGATCGGGCCAGGTCTCATCCAGATCACTGGCAGACAGGCGCTGCTCCTTGGCGAATACATCGACGCAGCGGTTGTGGGCAACACGTGCGACGAAGGCACGCAACGAGCCGTCGCCACGCCAGCGCGGGAGCGCATGCCATACCGCGATGCTGATCTCCTGAAGCAGGTCGTCGCGACGTGCGCTGTCGCGCGTGTAGCTGGACGCCAGCCGGCTCAGCATCGGCCAGTGCTCACGAAGGAGGGTCGGGATTTCGTCGGATATCAGCGGCGACAAAGAATCGGCTCAATCAACGGCAACGGAATCGAACGCATCGCGGTAGGCCCAGTAGCCCACATACCCCAGCTGCAGCAACGGCAGCAGCAACCACGGCTGGAACACCACGCTGCCAACCAGCAGGATCGATAGCGCAAGGTACACCGCAAGCGGCCGCCAACCTGCAGCCAGCAGGCGCAGGTTCTCACGCAATGCCTCCGCCACGCCCACCCGGTCCAGCACCACCCGCGGCACGGTGAAGAACAGCAGCATGCCCGGCAGCGTCCCCGCAGCGAAGATGGTGGCCAACTGCAGGCGGGTCAGCTGGGTGACCACCGCCGGATCTGACGTCGCCACGCCGAGCGCTACCGACGGTCCGGCCCACATCCACAGCACGCCCATCTGAAAGGCGAACACACTCGCTGACAACACCGCCAACTGCAGCAGACGGCCACGCAGCCTGAACATCCGGGCCATGCCTTGCCTCATGGCGAAGCGACCGCTGCGCACGCGCTGGTCGAGCACGATCAGACACCAGACCGACGCGATCGGCACAACGAACTTGGACAGCACCACGCCGGCCACCGGAATGGACACCTGCAGGACGAGTTCGATCGCCATCGGCACCAGGGACAGCCCGATCCAGCGTATCGGCGCCTGCCGGTACATGCGCCAGGCTGCGGCCGACCAGTGCCACAGACGACGGGCGGACCAGGTGCCTGCGTGAGGTGACGGCAGAACGGTGTCAGGGGTAAGCATGCGGCTCTCCATGTGGGCGTGCGTCCTTTAGAAGACCGTCCGCACGTGGAAAACCTGACAGGCCATCCACGATCCCGACCGATCCCGCCCATACACACGCTCGCGGTCCGACGTTATCCCGTCTCCCAGGCCATCTTCGGTGGCCTACTGCGTGTGTAGCTGTCGCTCAACGCTCCGGCGGCGCCAGGCACCCACCCTGCTGCGCGCATACCTCCTGTGCACGACGCTGCTCTTCGTCGGTCAGCTCCGGCGGTGGGCGGGCCGTCGCGGACTGGATCTGGTCGGGTCCGCCGGTAAGTTTGTTCACGCCCTGCGCGGCGGCGGCCAATCCCTTGTTGATGCCCATCATCAGATAGCCACCGCTCATGCTGACCTGCTCAGGCGATGGCGGCTCGCTCCAGGTGCGGCTGAAGCGGTTGGGCTGCACCTGTACCGGATTCTTGAAACGGTACAGGTCCAGCGGCTCATCATCGGGCTTGAGCGCACGCACCTCGCCCAATGTGGTGACATCGCCCTGCGTTGGCGCGGGCGGTGGTTCCACGACTGCAGGTGGATCGGCCTGCTGGGCCTGTGCGCCGGCGGCCAGCAGCAGGCTGGCCAGCAGAACTGCACCTTGGTGTCCACGTAATGCCACTGCGGCGCCATCCTTGTGTGTGCGGGCTCCCTCAAGCATACGGATGCCGCCTTCAGATTTCGTTGCTGGCAGCTGTCCAGAAAACGCCGGTGCGCACTGAACCATTCACCCCGGCGCAGCGCAATGTCTCAGACATTGAGACGCGGTCATGTTTCCATAGCGTCCTTTGCAGACCGTTGTGACCATGGCTTACGAACTCGCCAAGCGCACCGAGGACGCCGAGCGCAACCTCGCCACCACCGATGGGCTGCCCTCGCGCGATGGCGCGCTGCTGACCGCGCGCCTGCAGCGCCGCTACAACGACCGCATCACCGGCAGCTTCACGATTCCCGCCCGCCAGGGCCAGTACGCGCCGATTCCAGCCGATGTGCCCGATGCGCTGGTCAACGCACTGAAGGCGCGCGGCATCGAGCAGCTGTACAGCCACCAGGCCCAGGCCTGGGAGGCCAGCCAGCGCGGCGAACATGTGGCCATCGTGACCCCGACCGCCAGCGGCAAGTCGCTGTGCTACACCCTGCCGGTGGTCAGTGCCGCCATGCAGGGCAAGGCCAAGGCGCTGTACCTGTTCCCGACCAAGGCGCTGGCCCAGGATCAGGTGGCCGAGCTGCTGGAACTCAATCGCGCCGGCGATCTGGGGGTCAAGGCCTTCACCTTCGATGGGGATACGCCGGGCGATGCGCGCCAGGCGATCCGCCTGCACGGCGACATCGTGGTCTCCAACCCGGACATGCTGCACCAGGCGATCCTGCCGCATCACACCAAGTGGGCGCAGTTCTTCGAGAACCTGCGTTACGTGGTGATCGATGAGGTACATACCTATCGCGGCGTGTTCGGCAGCCACGTCACCAACGTGCTGCGCCGGCTCAAGCGGATCTGCGCGTTCTACGGGGTGGAGCCGCAGTTCATCCTGTGCTCGGCCACCATCGGCAACCCGCAGGCGCATGCCGAGGCATTGATCGAAGCGCCGGTCACCGCGATCACCGAATCCGGTGCGCCCAGCGGGCCCAAGCACGTGTTGCTGTGGAACCCGCCCGTGGTCAATGCCGATCTCGGCCTGCGCGCCTCGGCGCGCTCGCAGAGCAACCGCATCGCCCGCATCGCAATCAAATCCGGGCTGAAGACGCTGATCTTCGCGCAGAGCCGGCTGATGGTCGAAGTGCTGACCAAGTACCTCAAGGACATCTTCGACCACGACCCTCGCAAGCCGGCGCGCATCCGCGCCTACCGCGGCGGTTATCTGCCCACCGAGCGGCGCGAGACCGAACGCGCGATGCGGTCTGGGCAGATCGACGGCATCGTCAGCACCTCGGCGCTGGAGCTGGGTGTGGATATCGGCAGCCTGGACGTGGTCATCCTCAACGGCTATCCGGGCAGCGTCGCCGCGACGTGGCAGCGTTTCGGCCGCGCCGGTCGGCGCCAGCAGCCCGCACTGGGCGTGATGGTGGCCAGCTCGCAGCCGCTGGATCAATACGTGGTGCGCCATCCGGACTTCTTCGCCGAGGCCTCGCCCGAGCATGCGCGTACCGCGCCGGACCAGCCGCTGATCCTGTTCGATCACATCCGCTGCGCCGCCTTCGAGCTGCCGTTCCTGGCCGGCGATCCGTTCGGTCCGATCGATCCGCTGGTGTTCCTCGAAGCACTGGCCGAGACCGAGGTGGTGCATCGCGAAGGTGACCGCTGGGAGTGGATCGCGGACAGTTATCCGGCCAATGCGGTCAGCCTGCGCTCGGTCGCCGATGGCAACTTCGTGGTGGTGGACCGCAGCGACGGCAAGCAGCAGATCATCGCCGAGGTGGATTACTCCGCCGCCGCGCTGACGCTGTATGAGGGTGCCATCCACATGGTGCAGTCCACCCCCTACCAGGTGGAGCGGCTGGACTGGGAAGGCCGCAAGGCCTACGTCACCCGTACCCACGTGGACTACTACACCGACAGCATCGACTTCACCAAGCTCAAGGTGCTGGACCGCTTCGACGGCTGCCTCGCCGGGCGGGGCGATTCCCACCACGGCGAGGTGCACGTGGTGCGCCGCGTGGCCGGCTACAAGAAGATCCGCTATTACACACACGAGAACATCGGCTACGGCCCGGTCAACCTGCCCGACCAGGAGCTGCACACCACCGCGGTGTGGTGGCAGTTGCCGCAGGCGCTGCTGCTGACTGCGTTCGACAGCAAGCAGGAGGCGCTGGACGGCTTCCTCGGCGCGGCCTACGCACTGCACATCGTCGCCACGGTGGCGGTGATGGCCGATGCACGCGATCTGCAGAAGGCCGTGGGCAATGGTGACGGCGCGTGGTTCGCGGTGGCCGACCAGAGCGGCCGCGGGCAGCTGCGTGGTGCCGAGTTCGATGCCAGCGCGATCGAGCTGCAGCAGCAGTTCGTGCCCACGGTATATCTGTACGACAACTTCCCCGGCGGTGTGGGCCTGAGCGAACCGCTGTGGATGCGCCAGGCCGAACTGCTGCTGCGCGCGCGCGAGCTGGTGCAGGGCTGTGACTGCAAGGCCGGTTGCCCGGCCTGCGTGGGCCCGGTGCTGGCCGGCCAAGAGGACGATGCCACCACGCCCAAGGCGCTGGCGTTGAAGGTGCTGGATCTGTTCGACAGCGCCGCGCTGCCGTCTGCTGAAGAGCAGGAGCGCCGTATCGCCGAGGTGGTGACGCCGTGAGCCTGAGCCTGGACAAGCTGCGCCTGCTGCGCCGGCAGGCTGGTGATGCGACGGCGGCGCCTGCCTCTGGTCCGGCCGTCGCCCCTGGGCACGGATCCGCTGCCGCTGACACAGGCGCTCCCGGCGACACGGGCAGCGCCCCACTCCCTGCCGCAGCCAACGATGCGCGTGCGCGTAAACCCGCACCCGCCTCCGTCTTCGGCTGGGTCGAGCAGGAGATCCGCCACAAACCAACGGGTGCCGCCGCACGCGAGACCACACCGGCAGTTTCCGCCGTTCCTGCTCCCGCGCCGGCGCTGCGCAGACCCGAGATCGGCGGCCTGCGCCGTCTGCTCGGGCTGCGCGATCGCAGCATCAGCACGGCCACCCCGCGTGAGAACGCCAAGGACCGCCATGTGCCGGGTGAGGAAATCGCGCCGGGCCTGTTCCTGATTGAATCGTTCGTCACCCAGGCCATTCCGACCGAACCGTTGTCGCTGGCTTTCGCCAAGCGAGAGGGCGAGCAGGTGCAGCCGCAGGACCTGCTGTTCTTCGATACCGAAACCACCGGCCTGGCCGGCGGCACCGGTACGCGCGCCTTCATGATCGGTGCCGCGGACTGGCACACCCATCCCGAGCGCGGCGACGGCCTGCGCATCCGCCAGCTGCTGATGACGACGATGGCCGCGGAAACCGCGATGCTGCGTGAGTTCGCCGGGTGGCTGCAGCCGAGCACGGTGTTTTCCAGCTACAACGGGCGCTGCTACGACGCCCCGCTGCTCAAGACGCGCTATCGGCTGGCCCGGCAGCGCTGCCCGATCACCCCGCTGGATCACGTCGACCTGCTGTTCCCGACGCGCCGCCGCTATCGCGGCACCTGGGAGAACTGCCGGCTGGCCACGATCGAGCGGCAGCTGCTGCAGATCGTGCGCGAGGACGACCTGCCCGGCTCGGAAGCGCCGGCCGCGTGGTTGAACTATCTGCGTGGCGGCAGTGCGGTGAACCTGCGCCGGGTGGCCGAGCACAACCACCAGGACGTGGTGACGCTGGCCTTGCTGATGCGGCGGCTGGTGGCTGAGGAACAGCGCGACCGGGAGACGTTGGCCCTGCAGGCCATTGACGCGGTGTGAAGGCCGACCCACGGACACTGCGGGTACTTACCGTGGGAGGACCACCGCATGCGTCTGAACCTTCTGTTCGCCTTGGGCTGTGCTTTGCCGCTGGCCGCCTGCAGTCATCCGGGCAAGACCGCCGCACCGCCGGCTGACAGCCCGACCTCGACGGCCCCACCCGCGGTGGCCGGCAGCGGGGGTCAGTGCGATCCGGAAACGCTCACCGGGCTGACCGGGAAGACCGCCACCGAGGCGGTCATCCAGAAGGCCGTGAAGGACAGCGGTGCCCGCAATGCCCGTGTACTCAAGCCGGGCATGGCGATGACCATGGATTACCGCGAAGACCGGCTCAGCATCGAAGTGGACGAACAGAACAGGATCGTGCGCGCCAACTGCGGGTGATCGGTTGCAACCGGCGGCCTGGCACGCAGGCCGCCGTGGCTGGCATGTACCGATCAGTTGCGTACGCGCTGCGCCTTGCCGCTGGCCAGCGCCTGATCGATCGCGGCCCTCACGTCGCGCACGGCACGCGCCGAGGCCACACTCTGCTGCTGTGCCAGGCGCGCCTGTTCCTTGCCCAGTTCAGCCTGCTCACGCGCCACCAGGGCAATCTGGCGGGCGTCCACGGCCCTGGCCGAAGCGGTACGTGCTTCGCGTGCGGCCTGGCTGGCAGCGGAGGCAGCTGCACGTGACTGGCGAGCATCCTGGCGGGCCGCCCGATCGGCTTCCACAGCGGCATCAAGCCCGGCATCACGGATGGCGTTGTTGACCACGGCGCTCACATCTACCGACGCCATGGCATCGGCCGTGACCTGCAGCGATGCCGCCGCGATCTGTCGGCCGATCACCGCTTGGCGGTTGCCCAGCTCGGCCTGTGCGGTTCCGAGCGCGGCCACTTCCGTCTGGGCGTGTCCCAGCGCCTTGAGCACGGCGGGATCGCGGATCAGATAGCGGTCCTGGCCTCGGCGGACCCACAAGGTCGGTTGATCGTTGCCGGCATCGCGTCGGGCCTGTTTGAGGTCGGCGACGGAGGCATCGACGAAATTGCTCTCGCCGCCGATCAACACGAAGGCCTGCGCAGGCTGCCGGCTGATGTTGAGCTGACCGTGGGTGACGAAGGACATACCGTCATCCAGATCCTTGGGCGGCTCCGGCGCATGCGGTGCAGCGGGGGGCTCCGGGGCCGGAACAGGCTCAGGTGCCGGAACAGGTTCGGGCGTCGGCACCGGTGCCGGACGCGGGGCAGGAGCAGGCAGCGGGGCCGGTGGGGTCGGCGCGGCGGGTGCAAGCGGTGCCTGGGGCGGGGCCGCCACCAGACGCAACGGCGCAACGCCAATCACCACGAACAGCGCGGTGATCGCCAGCGAGGCCACACGCGGCACGCTGCGGGTCTGCTGCAGCGTCAGCAGCCGGCGCTTGAGGCTGCGCAGGTTCGGCGAGGCGCTGGCCACGCCGACGGCAGGACGCGGCGCAACCCCCAATTGCACCAGCAGGCGGCCGTAGTCATGGCGGCAATGATCATGCCCGGCCACCACCGCACCATCGCAGGCCTCTTCGCGCGCCAACGAATACTCGCGGGCCGCCACGTGGACCAGCGGGTGGAAGAAGAACAGATGCTGGGACAGCGCTGGCAGCAGTCCCCACCACAGGTCACGGCGCTGCAGGTGGATCAGCTCATGGGTCAGCGCCATGTCCAGATCGTCCGCCGACATCGTCGGCAGTTCGCGGGCCGGCAGCAGCAGAACGGGCCGCCACGGGCCTATCAGCTGCGGCGAATGGATCTGCGCGGACAGCTTCAGCCGCGGTGAGCGCCGCAGGCCATGCGCTTCGGCGGCCAACTGCAGCGCCTGCTGCAGGCCGGCATCGGTGCACTCGGTGGCGCTGCGAACCAGCGCGCGGCTGGCGCGGTAACCGCGCAGGCTGTGCACCAGCATCAGCAGCACACCGGCGCCCCACAGGGCCAGCAACACCATGGGCCAGGACGCTGTCATCGTCGCCGTCTCCACCACATCGGCGGCATACGTGACCGGCGTGGCCTGCACGGCGGCGTCGAACGCGGGCAACGCCAGCGCCGTCACCGCCGCCGGCGCCGGCAGCACCGCCAGTTCCAGCGGGCTGCTCCAGACAAGACCCAGCACGGCCTGTGCGGCCACCAGCCACCACAACCGGCAGCGGGTGGCGGCAGGCAGCTGCGGCAGCAGCCGGCACACGCCCCACACCAGCGCCACCAGCACCGCACTCTGCACGCTGGTCCAGCCCAGCCGCATCAGCATTTCACTCATCATCATGTCCATCGCTCAGCCCTCCCGCTTGCGTGACTGCAACTGTGCGACCAGCGCTTCCAGCTCGGCCAGTTCCTGATCGCTGACGTCCACCTTGTGCGACATGAACGCCACGAACGGCGACACCGAGCCCTGCAGCGTCTTCTCCACGAAGCTGGCCACAGCGCCCTGTACCACGCTGTCCTGGCCGCTGGTGGTGACATAGCGGTAGACGCCGTCCACCTGCTTGCGGCTCAGGTACGACTTGGCGCGCAGGCGCTCCATCATGGTCAGCACGGTGGAGCGCGCCAGCCCGCGCGGCTCACCGAACCCGGCGGCGACTTCGCCGACACTGGGGCGGTCCTGTTCCGCGATGTACTGCAGCAGGGCCAGTTCCTGGTCCCCGATGGTCTTGCCGCGCATGGCGCACTCCCTATGACTACACGTGTCGCTACCGTGCCAGTGACTACAGATGTCGTCAAGTGCCGGAGGGTGCGTGCCGACGAACGGTCAGCTGCGGTCGGCCGCTGGCCATGCGCCTGCGGCTGCGTGGTCAATCTGCAGATGGAGATGGGGATGAGGATGGACGGGGAGATGGACGCCGAAAGGCGGAGGGCCATGGCGGCATGCTCACGCCATCGGGCCTCGGTACGGATGGGGACCACCGAGGTGTTCCTCGGTGGTCCCTCTCGGCAAGATGCCGTCAGTCAGCCGCGCGGCCCACCCATGACCGGCAGGATCACGCCGCTGATGTAGCTGGCAGTGATCGGGGAAGCGAGGAATACATAGGCCGGCGACACTTCTTCCGGCTGCGCTGGCCGCCCCATGTCGCTGTCCTGGCCGAACTCGGCCACATCCGCCGCCTTCTTGTCGGCCGGATTGAGCGGGGTCCAGACCGGGCCCGGCGCAACCGCATTGACCCGGATGCCACGCGGCAGCAACTGGCTGGCCAGTGCCTTGGTGAAGGCATGGATCGCGCCCTTGGTCGCCGAATAGTCCACCAGCGATTTGCTGCCGAACAGGCCGGTCTCCGAGCCGGTGTTGATGATGCTGGCGCCTTCGCCCAAGTGTGGCAGTACCGCGCGCGCCATCTGGATGTACCCGCCGATGTTGGTCTGCAGGGTTTCCTGCAGGTGCTCGTCCTCAAGGTCTTCCAAACGGTCGCAATGCAGCTGGAAGGCCGCGTTGTTGACCAGGATGTCGACACCGCCGAATGCTTTGACGACCTGTTTGACGGCCTTGTTGCAGAACGCCGGATCGCGCACGTCGCCAGCGATCACCACACAGCGCGCGCCTTCCTGCTCGACGTGCTCGCGGGTGATCTTCGCGTCCTTCTTTTCATCCAGGTGCAGCACCGCCACATCCGCCCCTTCGCGGGCGAACAGCACCGCCACCGCGCGGCCGATGCCGGAGTCGGCACCGGTGATGATGGCGCGCTTGCCCTTGAGCTTGCCGCTGCCCCGATAGTCCGGTGCGAGGAAGCGCGGGGCCAGCTGCATCTCGTGTTCGTTGCCGGGCTTGGCCAGCTGCTCGGCCGGCATTTTTTCCGGCTGGCGACGGGTGCCGGCCTGGGTGGCCTTCTTGGTCTTGGACGTGGCAGCCTTCTTCGCCGCACGCGCGTCCTTGGCCTTCTCCTGGTCCTGCAGACGGCGCTGACGGGCGGCCACGCGCGCAGCGCGCGGATCGGTGGCGGCGGCCTTGCGGGTCGCGGTTTTGACGACCGGGGTGCGGGTGCGCGGTTCGGCCGCCGCAGCAGCCGCCTCCGCCGGGCGCGGACGCTTGCGGGAGGTGGGGGTCTTGGTGGTCTTACGGGTGTTGGCCGTGGCCATGTTCGACTCCTGTTGCCGGATCAGATGCGTGGATTCCACGCGGGCGCTTGTTCGTCGCGGCGGTGGCCGCCGTGGAAATGCGCAGCTCCACTATGCTCAACCCGGCGGCCAAGGACGGTGAATGGAGCGTGCCCACACCGTGTAGAGATTCATGCGCCGCATACGGCCACCGATGCACCCTGAGCGTAATTCCCATGGAGTGCGTCGCATGCTTCGTTACCTGTCCGCGGCTGTGGCCGTCCTTGCTTTGTCCGCCTGCAGCAGCACCCCTGTCGCGCAGGTCCAGCCGATCGACGGCGTCATTTCCGGCCAGTGCCACGTGGACAAGGTCCGCGGCGCCGTGGGCCTGGCGGCATCGCAAGCCACGGTCGAGCGCGCCCGCGTGGACAGTGACAGCCTGCAGGTCATCGTCGTGCGCAGCGAGCGTGCCGCCAGTGGCGCCACTGCCAGTGGCGCGGCCAATCCCACCCCGGGTGCAGAGCAGGGCGGCGAACGGCTGACCATCGAAACCGGTCGTACCAACAACATCACCGCCCTCTACTGCGGCTGACCGCTGCGCTCATCCCGCGCGGGCACGCCGGACGGTGCGCCGCGCGGCTTTGAGTACTTTCAGCGTGGCCAGTTCCCACTGGCGCTCGCCGCGCAGACCGGCAAGGGCCTTCAATGAGCCGGCCCGCCAACCATCGAATACGCACGGATCGATATAGGCCTTGCGGCACACCGACGGTGTGTTGCCCAGCAGCGTGGCGACCTCGCATACCACCTGTTTCTGCAATGCCGCCAACGCGCGCTCGCTGGAGGGTTCGGGCAGCTCGGTCACGGCAAGCTGACGGATCGCCTCCAGCGTGCCGCCCCAGGTGCGGAAGTCCTTGGCGCTGAAATCCTCGCCCATCGCATCGTGTAGATAGTCGTTGACCATGCCCGAGTCCACGGGTTGTACCGCGCCATCGTCATCGCGGTACTGGAACAGCGCCTGCCCGGGCAGCTGCTGGCAGCCCCGGATCAGCTTGACCAGTTCGCGGTCATCCACATCCACCTCATGCGCCTGCCCGGACTTGCCCCGGAAGCGCATCTGCGCCCGGCCGCCCTTGACCAGCGCGAGGTGGCGGTTGCGCAGCGTGGTCAGCCCGTAAGAGCGGTTGTCACGTGCATAGACTTCATTGCCAACGCGCACCAGCGTCTGTGCCAGCAGCGCCACCACGATCGCCAGCACCTTGTCGCGCGGGAAGCCGGGCAGCTTCAGATCGCGGCGCAGGCGCCGACGCAGCGTGGGCAGGGCGGTACCAAAGGCAATGATGCGATCGAATTTGCCATCGCCCCTCACCCGCGCCCAATCAGCGTGGTAGCGGTACTGCTTGCGCCCGCGCGCGTCACGCCCAGTGGCCTGCAGATGGCCGTTGGGCAGCGCGCAGATCCAGACATCGGTGTAGGCCGGCGGGATCGCCAGCGCGCGGATGCGGGCTAGAGTGGCGGCATCGCGCACCGCCGCGCCATCGGCATCGCGGTAGGCAAAGCCCTTGCCGGCCTTGCGGCGGGCAATGCCCGGCAGTTCATCGCTGACATAGCGCAGGCCGGCCTGGCGGGCGGCGGCGACTTCGGGGGTGGCGGTGCGGCTCGGGCTCATGGAAGCGGCGCGTATCAGGGGAACGCAGTGTCGCCGGTGCCGGTGCGGCACCGCGTCAATAACGCAACACAAACACCTCACACCGCGCTTGGCGATATCCTCCATCGTTTACTGGCTCGCTTTTCAGGAGTATCGATGTCGCCTCTGTCGTCCCGCCGCCTGCGGCGCTCTTTCGGGCTGATCGCCCTGTTCCCCGCCCTGCTGGTCCTCGGTGCATGCAGCGCGCCGCCCATGGATGAGCAGGAAGCGGTCGCCACCAACGCACAGAAGGCGGCCGAAGCCGCCGCCGCGCCCACCGATGAAGCAGGCAAGGCGCTGGAAGCGCCGCCGGTCGGCAACTGTGATGCCACCCAGGTGCAGAGCCTGGTCGGCCAGCCCTACACCGAGCAGATCGGCAGTCAGGCCCAGCAGGATGCCGGCGCTGCCACCCTGCGCGTACTCAAGCCGAATGACATGACCACGATGGATTTCGTGGGTGAGCGCCTGAACATCGAAGTGGACGGCAAGAACGTGGTCGCCAGCGTCCGCTGCGGCTGAACAGGGGGCGGAAAAACACGGGAAACACAGGGGTTTGGTTGCGCCTGCAACCGTGTATTGCGGCGTTGCAACAACTGTGATCTAGTCGGGTCATCCGGTGCTTCGACCCGCGCTGCAAGGACTGAGCGGGGACGAGTGTCGCCGCTCACCTGACATCGCATCGAGGCAGAGATGGCCCCCCGCAACCGCCAAGGGCTTTACGACCCGCAAGATGAGCGAGATGCCTGTGGTTTCGGCATGGTCGCCCAGCTCGACGACCAGCCGTCACGGCTGCTGGTCGACACGGCTATCGCCGCGCTCTCACGCATGACCCACCGCGGCGGCGTCGCCGCCGACGGTGTCACCGGTGACGGCTGCGGCCTGTTGCTGCGCCGCCCCGACGTATTCCTCAAAGCACTCGCCGCCGAGGCGGGCCTTACCTTGGGTGCACGCTTCGCTGCCGGCGTGGTGTTCCTGCCGCATGACACCGCCGCCGCACAGGCTTGCCGCGAAACGCTGGAACAGCAGCTGCGCGACGCCGGCTGCCAGCCGGTCGGCTGGCGCGTGGTGCCCACCGATTCCAGCGTGTGCGGCCAGCTCGCGCGCGATACGCTGCCGCACATCGAGCAGGTGTTCGTCGATGCCGGCGCCGCGCAGGACGAGGCCGCCTTCACCCTGGCCCTGTTCCTGGCGCGCCGCCGCAGCGAACAGCAGCTGCGCGAGCACGCCGATTACTACGTCACCACGCTCAGCCCGAATGCGATCAGCTACAAGGGCATGGTGCTGCCGGACAAGCTCAGCCGCTTCTACGTGGATCTGCAGCGCAACGATCTGGCCTCCAGCGCGATCGTGTTCCATCAGCGCTTTTCCACCAACACGCTGCCGCGCTGGCCGCTGGCGCATCCGTTCCGGATGCTGGCGCACAACGGCGAGATCAACACCATCGAGGGCAACCGCCGCTGGGCGCAGGCGCGCAGCAAAGTGTGGAAGACCCCGCGCTTCGACATCGGCGAGTTCAACCCGGTGATCTCCATGCACGGCTCGGATTCGCAGAGCCTGGACAACATGCTCGAGCTGATGGTCAGCGCCGGCATGGACCTGATCCAGGCGCTGCGCATCCTGGTGCCGCCGGCGACCCAGTCGCTGGAGTTCAAGGATCCGGACCTGGCCGCGTTCTACGAGTTCTACGGCCTCAACAGCGAGCCGTGGGACGGCCCGGCCGGCATCGTGGCCTGCGATGGGCGCTATGCCGCCTGCACGCTGGACCGCAACGGCCTGCGCCCGGCGCGCTGGATGCTGACCTCCGACCGCCACTTCCTGGTCGCCTCCGAAGCCGGTGTGTGGGAAGTGCCGGCCGAGCGCGTGGTGCGCAAGGGCAAGCTCGGCCCGGGCGAGATGATGGCCATCGACCTCAAGCGCGGCGACCTGCTCGATTCGGACGCCATCGACCGCATCAACCGCGGCCGCGCGCCGTACAAGCAGTGGCTGCAGCAGGGCGTGACCTACCTGCAGACCGAGCTGATCGATCCGTCGCTGGTGGAAGAGCCGTTCGACGAGCGCACCCTGCGCAGCTATCACAAGCTGTTCCAGCTCAGCACCGAGGAAGTGGAGCAGATCCTGCGTCCACTGGCCGAGACCGAGCAGGAAGCCACCGGCTCGATGGGCGATGACACGCCGATGGCGGTGCTGAGCCAGCACAGCCGCCCGCTCTACGATTACTTCCGCCAGGCATTCGCGCAGGTCACCAACCCGCCAATCGATCCGCTGCGCGAAGACTGCGTCATGTCGCTGTCCACCCAGCTCGGCAAGGAGACCAACATCTTCCATGCCGGTGCGGAGACGGTGAACCACGTCATCCTCAACTCGCCGGTGCTCAGCCAGCGCAAGCTGCGCCAGCTGATCAAGATGGAGCAGTACGCCGACAAGAACCGCCTGATCGATCTGTCCTACAGCCTGGACGAAGGCCTGAAGGCCGGCATCGAGCGCATCTGTGCCGAGGCCGAAGCCGCCGCGCGCGAGGGCATCGTCATGCTGCTGCTGAGCGACCGTTACCCGGTCGCCGACCGGCCGATGGTGCATGCGCTGCTGGCCACCAGTGCGGTGCATCACCACCTGTCCAATGCGGGGCTGCGCTGCGACGTCAACCTGATCCTGGAAACCGGCACCGCGCGCGATCCGCACCACATGGCCTGCCTGCTCGGCTTCGGTGCCACCGCGGTGTATCCGTACCTGGCCTACCAGACCCTGTTCGATCTGGGCCGGCGCGGCATCCTGCAGCTGAGCAAGGGCGGCGAGCAGTCGCAGATCGGCCGCCGTTACCGCAAGGGCATCTACAAGGGTCTGTCCAAGATCATCTCCAAGATGGGCATCTGTACCGTGGCCAGTTACCGCGGCGCGCAGCTGTTCGAGATCGTCGGGCTGGATGACGAAGTCGTCGACCTGTGCTTCCCGGACACCGCCTCGCGCGTGGCCGGCGTTGGCTTCGCCCGTCTGGACGATGAGGCCCGCGAGCTCACCGTGCGCGCCTGGAACGACCTGCTGCGCCCGGATGTGGGCGGCGTGCTCAAGTACGTGCACGGCGGCGAATACCACATGTACAACCCGGACGTGGTCATGACCCTGCAGCGCGCCGCGCGCAGTGGCGATGCCGCGGACTGGCAGCGTTACTGCGAGGCCGTGCATGGCCGCCCGGTCTCGGCGCTGCGCGACCTGCTGCAGCTCAAAGCCGCGCCCACGCCGACCCCGCTGGACGAGGTCGCCCCGGCCGAAGACCTGTTCCGCCGTTTCGATACCGCGGCGATCAGCCTCGGTGCGTTGTCGCCCGAAGCGCACGAAGCGTTGGCGATCGCGATGAACAAGCTGGGCGGGCGCAGCAACTCCGGCGAAGGCGGCGAAGACCCGGTGCGCTACGGCACCGAGAAGCGCAGCAAGATCAAGCAGGTCGCCTCGGGCCGCTTCGGCGTCACCGCCGAGTACCTGGTCAACGCCGAGGTGCTGCAGATCAAGGTCGCGCAGGGCGCCAAGCCCGGCGAAGGCGGCCAGCTGCCCGGGCACAAGGTCAACGAACTGATCGCGCGGCTGCGCTATGCCAAGCCGGGCATCGGCCTGATCTCGCCGCCACCGCACCACGACATCTACTCCATCGAAGATCTGGCCCAGCTGATCTATGACCTCAAGCAGGTCAACCCGACCGCACTGGTCTCGGTGAAGCTGGTCAGCCATGCCGGTGTCGGCACCATCGCCGCAGGCGTGGTGAAGGCCGGCGCCGATCTGATCACCGTGTCCGGCCATGACGGCGGCACCGGCGCCAGCCCGGTCAGCTCGATCCGCTATGCGGGCGTGCCGTGGGAACTTGGCGTGGCCGAATCGCACCAGGCACTGGTGGCCAACGACCTGCGCGGGCGCACCCTGCTGCAGACCGATGGCGGCCTGAAGACCGGCCTGGATGTGATCAAGGCCGCGTTGCTGGGTGCGGACAGCTTCGGCTTCGGCACCGCGCCGATGATCGTGCTGGGCTGCAAGTACCTGCGCATCTGCCACCTCAACAACTGCGCCACCGGCGTGGCCACCCAGGACGAGCGCCTGCGCGCGCAGTACTTCACCGGCCTGCCCGAGCGCGTGGAGAACTTCTTCCGCCTGCTGGCCGAGGAAGTGCGTGGCTGGCTGTCCTATCTGGGCGTGCGCTCGCTGGACGAGATCGTCGGCCGCACCGACCTGCTGCAGCAGCTGGAGGTCTCCCCGCGCCCCGGCGTCAAGGTGGATCTGTCGCGTCTGCTCAACCCGGCCGAGTACGCCGGCAGCCACTGCGCCGCGCAGCGTCTGTACGAATCGCCGGACAGCCTGGCCACGCAGATGGACGGCCTGCTGGCTCCAGCGATCGCCGGCAAGCTCGGCGGCGAACACCGCTTCCTGATCCACAACACCGACCGCTCGATCGGTACCCGCCTGTCCGGCGAGATCGCGCGCACGCATGGCAACCAGGGCATGGCCGATGCGCCGCTGACCCTGCGCTTCCGTGGCACGGCCGGGCAGAGCTTCGGTGCGTTCAACGTCGGCGGCCTGCAGCTGGAGGTCGAGGGCGAAGCGAACGACTACGTCGGCAAGGGCATGGCCGGCGGCCGCCTGGTGGTGCGCCCGCCGCGCGGCGCGCGCTTCGAGGCGCGCAACACCGCGATCATCGGCAACACCTGCCTGTACGGCGCCACCGGTGGCGAGCTGTTCGCCGCGGGCCGCGCCGGCGAGCGCTTCGGTGTGCGCAACTCCGGCGCGCTGGCGGTGATCGAAGGGGCTGGCGACCACTGCTGCGAATACATGACCGACGGCATCGTGCTGGTGCTGGGCAAGGTCGGGCTCAACTTCGGCGCCGGCTTCACCGGCGGCCTGGCTTATGTGCTGGATATCGACCGCGACTTCGTGGATCGCTACAACCACGAACTGATCGACATCCACCGCATCTCGGCCGAAGGCTTCGAGAATCATCGTCAGCACCTGCATACGCTGATCAGCCGCCACCGCGAACTGACCGGCAGCATCTGGGCGCAACAGATCCTCGATGAGTTCCGCGATTACGTCGGCAAGTTCTGGCTGGTCAAACCCAAGGCCGCCAGCATCGAATCGCTGACCGACTCACTGCGCCGCGCTGCGTAAGCGCGGAGAAGCGCCGGTATCGACCGGCGCCTCGTGTTCCCACCGCTGTAGTGCCGGCCGCTGGCCGGCAACCTCACCACAGAGCAAGCCATGAGCCGCAAGCAAGCTTTCCAGTTCCTCGATCTGCCCCGGACGATGCCGCAGCGCATCCCGGTCGAACTGCGTACCTCCGGTGACTGGGGCGAGCTGTACGGCAAGTTCGGCAAGGAAGACGCGCAGTTCCAGGCCGGGCGCTGCCTGGATTGCGGCAACCCGTACTGCAGCTGGAAGTGCCCGGTGCACAACGCGATCCCGCAGTGGCTGCAGCTGGTGCAGGAAAACCGCATCCACGAAGCGGCCACGCTGTGCCATTCAACCAACCCGCTACCGGAAGTGTGTGGCCGGGTGTGCCCGCAGGACCGGCTGTGCGAAGGCAGCTGCACGCTGGAGGAGTTCGGCGCGGTCACCATCGGTGCGGTGGAGAAATACATCGTCGATACCGCACTGGCCACCGGCTGGCGCCCGGACATGAGCGCAGTGGAAGCCACCGGCAAGCGCGTGGCCGTGATCGGCGCGGGCCCGGCCGGGCTGTCTTGCGCCGACAAGCTGGCGCATGCCGGCATCCAGGCCGTGGTGTATGACCGCTACGAACAGATCGGCGGGCTGCTGCAGTTCGGCATCCCCAGCTTCAAGCTGGACAAGTCCGTCATCAGCCGCCGCCGCAATGTGCTCGAAGGCATGGGCGTGCAGTTCCGCCTCGGCGTGGAGATCGGCCGCGATGTCAGCATCGATGACCTGCTGGCCGAGTACGACGCGGTATTCGTCGGCACCGGCGCGTACCGCTATACCGACGGCGGCCTGCTCGGCCAGGACCTCAAGGGCGTGCTGCCGGCGCTGCCGTTCCTGGTGCAGAACAGCCGCATCGTCAGTGGCAGCGACGCGCATGGCCGGCCGATCGCGGGCTGGGAAGACCAGATCGCCCTGCCCGACCTGGAAGGCAAGCGCGTGGTGGTGCTGGGCGGCGGCGATACCGGCATGGACTGCGTGCGCAGCGCGATCCGCCTGGGCGCGGCCAAGGTGACCTGCGCCTACCGCCGTGACGAGGCCAACATGCCCGGCTCGGCGCGCGAAGTGGCCAATGCCCGCGAGGAAGGCGTGCGCTTCCTGTTCAACCGCCAGCCGCTGTCGATCGAGGCCGGTGCCGATGACGAAGTGATCGGGGTGATGGTGGTCGAGACGACCCTGTCAGATCCGGATGCCCAGGGCCGCCGCAATGCGGTGCCGATCGAGGGGAGCGAGTCGCTGCTGGAAGCGGACGTGGTGATCATCGCCTTCGGCTTCTCGCCGACTGCGCCGGCCTGGCTGACCGGACAGGGTGTGGAGGCTGGCAACAACGGTCGCATCGTGGCCGGTGGCAGTGGCCGCCTGCCGTTCCAGACCGCCCACCCGCGCCTGTTCGCCGGTGGCGATGCGGTACGCGGTGCGGATCTGGTGGTGACGGCCGTGGCCGAGGGCCGCGACGCGGCCGGCAGCATCGTGCAGCTGCTCTCGGCGTAACGGGGCGCCTACCGAAGCGCGCCTCTCAAGCGGCGCGCGATACCGTCGGTACCGGCGTGTGGCGCACGCCGGCCCGCTCGATCTCCAGCGCCATCAGCAGCTCGATGTTGTCGAGCTGATCGCGGATGCGCCGGTTGCTGACCACGTCATCGTGGCCGCGGCCAATGTGCGCATCGAGCATGCGCGCCAACCCGGCCAGCAGCACCTCGGCATCGGCCTGCGGGGCGTCACGCAGCACGGCGGCCAGCGCGCGGATGCGACTGCCCTGATCCGCGACAGCGGGCTGAGATGAGGCGGCAACGGAAGAAAGGGAGAGGGTCATGGCAGGGGTTTCCTGATTGACGGACGACCACCACTGTCGGATATGGCCCCTCCAGAGACCATGCAACAAATACGAAAATGCGTGATGCCGCGTGATCGCCATCACTGTTTGAGGCTTGCCCAGCTGCAACCTGAACGGCTTACACTGGCTGGGTCATCCTCTGGACTGCCCCCATGCGCATCGGCCTGGCCGCGAACCGCCTGCATCACCACGACAAGCACGCCGCGCTGTTCCGCTGGCTGCGCGCCAGCGACGCCGGGCTGCGCGAACTGGGCGTCGAGCTGCATGCGGTCGGGCGCACCTTCGATGCGATCCAGCGGCTGGGCTTCCTGCAGGACTTCGCCCCGCTGCGGCGCTACCCGAACGGCCGCGAGGGCGGCCTGATGAAGCTGGTCGCCGAGGTGGTCGGCATGGGCACGCCGGAGCGCACGCTGGACGGCGCGATCTACCTGATGGACCCGGTCGACCCTTCCTCGGTGTTCCCCGAAGCGACCGCGCTCAAGCGCCAGTGCGTGATCCATGGCAAGCCCTTCATCTCCACCGTCGCCACCGCGCGCGACTGGGTCGAGGTGGAGCGCCTGCACGCCGGCATGGCCGCGGACCCGGGTGCCGATGATCTGCACGCCTTCGAGCAACACACACTGGCCCTGATCGCGCATGACGCGATGAAGCCGGCGATGCTGGCCTTCGCCGATGAACACTTCGCGGTGCTGTCGCGCTTCCGCAGCCGGGTTGGCACCGGCACCACCGGGCAGCGCCTCAACGAACTGGCGTGGAGCCGCGGTTGGCCACAGGGCGAGGAATGGGTGACGCGCTACCAGAGCGGCCCGATGGGCGGCGATGCGCAGATTGCCGACCGCGTGCTGGAAGGCCATTGCCAGCGCGCGATCTTCTTCGAGGACCCGCACGTGGCGCGCCAGCACGAGGCTGACATCCAGCTGCTGGAGCGCGCGGTCACCACCGTGACCGATCAGGCCGTGTGCATCACCGCGCCACGTGTCGCCGCGCGCTGGGCGCAGGCGGCGGCGTTGCGCGCGGGGAACTGACGACACACCGCACCTAGCGCGATTGCCGGCCAGCGGCCGGCACTACCGGTGGGTCGCGAGCGTTACGGTGTCGGGGTCAGCAGCTGCCGCAGCGTGGCCTTGAGGCGCCGCCCTTCGAGCTGGAAGTAATCCCGCTCGGCGTGCCACGCCGGGAAGCGCTTCTCCACCTCAGCCCAGAACGCCGGCGAGTGATTGGCCTGGATCAGGTGGCAGAGCTCGTGCACCAGCACGTACTCGAACGCCGAAGGCCGCCCAAGCACCAGGGCCAGATCCAGCGCCATGCTGCCGTCCGGCGCCAGCGAGCCCCACTGCGAGGACATCACCTTCAGCCGCAGCCGCGCCGGTGCGCGCGGCAGGCCCGGCAGATAGCGCGGCAGCCACTGACCGACATCGGCGCGGGTCTGTGCTTCGTAGAACTCGCGCAGGGTACGGCGCAGCGTGGCATCGGTGCCACGCGTGGGCCAATGCAGGCAGGCGCCCTGCTCGTCCACGTGCATGTGCGCGTAGCGGCCGGTTTCCCAGCGCAGCGGCAGCAGCTCACCGCGTAGCGGCAGCACGCCCGCCTCGCCGATCACCAGCGGTGGCGGCAGGTTGGTCGCCTGATAATTGCGCAGCTGTTCGGACAGCCAACCGCGGTGCTGCTCCAGGAATCGCTCGCCCATCACCAGGCTGGCGCGCGGCGGCAGGGTCAGGCGGACACCGCGCTCATCGACACTGAGCTTGATCCTTCGCGCACGCGGATCGCGCACACGCAGGACATCGATCTCGGCATCCTCCAGGCGCAGCCGTACCGTATCGCGCTGCAGCGTGCTGACAGCCGGCGAAATCAGGCGGCGGAGGAATCCGGACATGGGTACAGCATAGCGCCGGCCGTGACCGGCGCATGACTGGGGACTGATCGGAACCGGTCAGTCCGCCTTGCTGAGCTTGAAGGCCTCTTCCAGCAGCAGGAACAGGCGGCGCACTTCGCCGCTCTGCAGGGCGAAGCGGGCGTCCAGTTCGGCACGGCGGCCGTCATCGTCGGCATGCTCGAGCTGGTCCAGCGCGCCATCCAGGAACTTCAGCTTGCGCACGATCAGGTCGTCGCCCAGCACGAAGGACAGGTTGTCCTCGAACACCAGGGCCAGCTTGGTCACCTGCTTGCCGGCGTCCAGGTGCTTGTCGATCTCGTCGCAGCGCAGTTCCTGGTGCTGGCACTTGACCACCGCCCCGCCCTCGGCCGGATCCTTCATCTCGCACTCTTCGCCCAGGCTCAGCCCGGTGGGCAGCGGCTCACCGGCGATCCAGCCGGTCAGGATCGAGCGCGGGGCGACTTCGGCATTCAGCGGCATCGCCGGGAAGCTGCCGAGCAGGCCACGGATGTCGGACATCATGTTCTCGCCCTTCTTGCTGCTCGAGCAATCCACGGCCACGTACCCGTGGGTCAGGTCGATCAGCGCGTCGGTACGCGAGCTCTTCACGAAGGCACGCGGCATCAGCTCGTGCAGCAGATCGTCCTTCATGCGCTTGCGCTCGCGGCCACCGGGCTTGCGGCCTTCCTTCTCTTCGATTTCCTCGAGCTTGCGCGCGAGCAGATCGTTGACCACCGCGCCCGGCAGGATCTTGTCCTCACCGCCGACGGTCAGCCACAGCGCATCGCCGACGCGGTGCGAGAACACGGCTTTTTCTTCACGGCCGAACGGCGAGATGAAGCCGCGCGAATTCATTTCAAGCGGACCGACCGGCTTGAGCAGCACCTGCGGCAGCAGGGTGTCCACGTCGGAGAAATCGGTGGCGGTCGGGAAGCGGAACAGCGTCAGGTTGCGAAAGAACATGGACGTCCAGAGTAAGAGCGTGAAAGGGAGGGCGGGCGCGCCGGCGTGGCTCAGGCCGGGCCGGGGGCGTCGCCGGGGTCGTGGGCAGTGCCGGCCCAGGCCGGCGGATCGGGCAGCGGGGCCGCTGCGGCGCGCCCCAGTGCCATGAAATCAAACAGCGCCGGATCGGCCAGCTGCGAAGGATGGATGTTGCCCAGCGCGCGCGCGATCTGGTCGATGCGGCCGGGCTGGTCGCGCTCCCACTGCTGCAGCATCTGCTCCACCTGGCGGCGTTGCAGCGTGTCCTGGCTGCCACACAGGGTGCAGGGGATGATCGGGAAGGCACGCGCCTGTGCGTAGGCGCTGATGTCCGATTCACTCACATACGCCAGCGGGCGGATCACGATGTGCTGGCCGTCGTCGCTGCGCAGTTTGGGCGGCATCGCCGAGAGCTTGGCGTGGTGGAACAGATTGAGGAAGAACGTGGCCACGCTGTCATCGCGGTGGTGGCCCAGCGCAATCTTGGTGAAGCCGTGTTCGGCAGCATGCCGGTACAGCGCGCCACGGCGCAGGCGCGAGCACAGCGAACACATCGTGCGGCCTTCCGGAATCACCCGGCTGACCACCGAATAGGTGTCCTGCTCGATGATCTGGAAGGGCACACCGATCGAGGCCAGGTACGTCGGCAGCACGTGCTCGGGAAAGCCCGGCTGCTTCTGGTCCAGGTTCACCGCGACCAGCTCGAACGGTACCGGCGCTTTTTTCTGCAGCTGCAACAGGATGTCGAGCAGGGTGTAGCTGTCCTTGCCACCGGACAGGCACACCATCACTTTGTCACCGGCCTCGATCATGCCGAAATCGGCGATGGCCTGGCCCACCTGCCGCCGCAGCTGCCGCGCCAGCCGGTCCTGCACACCGCCGGGCGCGCGCGGATCGCGGGCGCGCGGAACGGGATCGGGCAGGCGGATGACGGCAGCGCTCATCCTTTCATTCTACCGGCTGGGACGCACCCTCACAGGTGCCAGGAAGTGACTGCGTTCACTCCCGGCGGTCATCCCGGATGTGTATGCTCGGAGCTTGTGGAAACCATGACGCCCACCGATATCAGTGCCCGCCTTGCCACGCTCCGGCAGGAGCACCGTGCGCTGGATGACCAGATCCTGCGCATGGCCGCCAATGGCGATGACGAGCTGGAAGCCAAGCGCCTGAAGCGGCGCAAGCTGCAGCTGAAGGACTGCATCGCCAAGCTGGAAGATATGTTGATTCCAGACGAACCGGCCTAGCGTTGTGCCGCGCTTGCGCGCGGGTACCGACCAACGGTCGGTACCTACGAATTGCTGGCGAACGCAATAAGATCCGGATACGTCCGGATTCGTCCCGATACGTCGGATTGACGACGCGCCGTCGTCAATCCGTGCTGACTGGCTCTTCCGGCTTCGCCGCTTCCGGGCTGACGCGCTCGATGGTATGGCGCAGTTCGCGGCCGAGGATGAATTTCGCATCCTTGGCCCACGCATCCAGGCGCGCATCGAACAGCAGCTTGCTGTTTTCATCCGGCCACACCAGGCGCAGTTCGCGCAGCTTCTGGATGAAGCCGCGGAACAGCGTGCGGTCGAAGAACTCCGGCGCGGCCGGTGCATAGAGCAGGCTCAGGCGCTGCGCGGCCTGCTGGCACAGGCTTTCCAGCTCCGCCGCACCCAGCGTACCCGGGCCGTTCTTCACCAGCACCGAGATCGCGATGTAATAGCGCTCGAACGCCTGCTGCAGCGAATGGCCGATCGCGCGCAGGCGGAAGACTTCGTCGGTCTGCCCGGTGTTGCGCGCCAGGATGCCGCCGTCGTCATCGTTGATGTTCTGCAGCAGCCCTTCGCGCACGAACACGTTGATGGTCTGCTCGATGCGCTGGGCGAACTCGTCTTCGGTCCACGGCAGGAACAGCTCGGCCTGCAGGAACGGATACACCGTGCGGCCCAGCTGGACCAGCCCGGTGCGGCTCATGCGGCGGTTGTTCTGGAAGCAGCAGGCCACCCACGACGAGGCCGTGAACAGATGGATGACGTTGTTGCGGAAATAGCTCAGCAGCACGGCGGTGTCGCCGCTGACGCTGAGCACGTCGCCCAGCGGGTGCTTGATGCGGGTGAGGACGTTGATTTCCTCGGCGTGGGCGATGATCCGCTCCGGCGAGTGCGGGGTCACCGTCACCCGGTCCGAGTACGGCATCTCCACCAGCAGGGTCTTGCACAGTTCGATCTGCGCGATCAGGTCCGCCTCGCCCATCGCATGCTTGGGCGTGGACAGCAGCGCCAGTGCGAGCAGGTTGATCGGATTGACGTCGGCCGCGCCGTTGATATGCACCTGGATGCGTTCGGCCAGGTGATCCACCGTGCCGGACAGCCACGAGGGCTTCTCGTCTTCGCCGACCGGCTGGCCGTTCCACTCCGGCGCACGCTGGGCGAGCACGTCGTTGAGCGCGATCGGCTCGCCGAAGTTCACCACCACCTGGCCGTAGTTCTGCTTGAGCACCTTGGGGATCGACCACAGCAGCGACCAGATCGATTCCTTTTCCTTCGGCCGGCCGGACAGTTCGTCCAGGTAGCTGCCGCCTTCCATCAGCTTTTCATAGCCGATGTAGACCGGCTGGAACAGTACCGGCTTGCGCGGCTGGCGCAGGAACGCGCGCAGCGTCATCGAGATCATGCCGCCCTTGGGCTGCAGCAGACGCCCGGTGCGCGAGCGGCCACCTTCGACGAAGTACTCGATCGAGTAACCGCCGGCGACCAGCTGCGCCACGTATTCGCTGAGCACCGCCGAGTACAGCGCGTTGCCGCGGATCGAGCGGCGGATGAAGAACGCACCGCCCTTGCGCAGCAGCGTGCCGACCACCGGCAGGTTCAGATTGATGCCGGCCACGATGTGCGGCGGCACGATGCCACGGTCGTACAGCAGGTAGGACAGCAGCAGGTAATCCATGTGGCTGCGGTGGCTGGGCACATAGACCACTTCGTGCCCGGGCGCGGCCGCCTTGAACTTGTCCAGGTGGTGAACCAGCACGCCCGCGTAAATGCGGTTCCAGACATGGCTGAGCATGAAGCTGGCCGAGCGCACCACGGGACTGGAGTAGTCCGCGGCAATTTCCCACGCGTAGGCGTGGGCTTTTTTCCAGGCATCGGCCGGCTTGGAGTTGTCGCGCTTGGCCTGCGAGGCAATCGCTTCGCGCACCGTGTCCGCGTCGAGCACCTTGTCCACCAGCAGGCGGCGGGTCGACAGATCCGGCCCGATCACCGATTCGCGGATGCGGCGGAAATGGGTGCGCAGCACGCGCTGCAGCTTGCGCACGGTGCGCTCGGGGTCCAGCCCCTCATCGACCGTGGTGCGCAGCGAGATCGGCGGGGCGAAGCGCACGATGGTGCTGCGACCGTTGAGCAGCACCGCCAGCAGGCGACGGAAACGACCCACCAGGGCCCAGTTTTCCGAGAACAGCACCGCGAACCAGCCGCTCTGCTTGTCCGGCGCGCGGCCGACGAAGATCGACACCGGCACCAGGTGCACGTCCAGCTCGCCGCGCGCACGGTGCGCCTGCAGGACCTTGGCCAGCGAGTCCGAGTGGGTCTTGGCGCCACGCTGCTCGGGGATCAGCGAGTTGCTGCTGCTCCGGCGCGACAGGGCCAGGTAGGCGCGCTTGCGCCCGGTCGGATCACCGGCGATCGGCACCAACGGCGAGGGCAGCCCGGCCTCGCGGCAGGCCTTGTCCAGGATCAGCGCGTTGGACAGACCGTAGTCCTCCAGCACGTAGACGACCGGGCGGCCATCGTTGTACTGGCCGGGGTGTTCGGGTTCGATCTTCAGCGACAGCCACGGCTCGACCAGGCGGCCAAGCAGGCGCGCCCACCACGGCGGGCGGCCGCTGGGCGCGCGCGTGCCCGGCACGATCGCGGACGGCACGACGGGCGTCGGTTCGCTATCGACGGCAACGGCCTCCACGGGCGCGCCAGCGACCGGCGGGACCGGGGCGGCAGCACCGTCGGACGGCACGGAATCGGGCGACGAGGACGTAGCGTCCGGCGTCTTGGGCGGCTCTTCGCCGGGGAAAGGCAGGGGATTCTGGTTCGGCATCGGCTTCATTATGGCTTAGCCGGTGCAGAAGCACCGTCCTTGACGGTCGCGGCGGCCTCTGCTTCGGCCGCTTGGCGGGCGTCATGTTCAGCTTGCGCAGCGTCGGCGGCCTGCAGCAGCGCATCGGTGTCTTCCAGCGTGCGGGTCACGTACCAGTGACCGTCGCGCCGTGTCATCCGCACCTGCGCTTCGATCTGCTCGCCGGCCAGCGTGTACTGGATACGCACGACCGCGTCGTCGCCCAGTTCGGAGGTCAGCTCGCCGCGCAGCTCGGTCAAGGCGCCGTCCAGCGACAGCCCGTAACTGGCCAAGGCCGTCTTGAAGGCTTTGATGAAGGGCCCGAGCCGGCGCAGGCTCTCTTCCATGCCCGCGGCCTGCAGTTCGGCGTCCGTGGACAGCCCCGCCGTGCGCGCGGTAGCGGTAAGCAGGGTGATGGTCGTCTTCGCCCGCTGCTTGTCCGTCAGTGGCGCCGCGGCGGCCCAGCGGCTGAGTGCGTTCACCACCTGGGTGTAGTGGGCGCGCTCGCTGTCGCTGTACTCGCTCTGGTTGCGCAGGTACTGCTCGCCGAACAACCCCATCGAATGCGCCGCCTGACGGACCTGGGTGGCCTGGCCGGCGATCTGGGTATCGAAGGAACGCTGCAGCCGCTGTGGCGCATCCGGCCGCGACAGCGCGGCCAGCATCGGCAGCAGTTGCCCATCCAGGGGCAGCTCGGTCAGCGGCCAGCGGCTGTGGCCCTGGCTCCAGGCGCCCTGCAGGCGCGCGTACTGGGCCGGCGGCACCGCCGCCTTGGCGTAGCCGACCAGATCATTGTCGGCCACCCGCTGCGCCAGCTGCTGCAGGGCAGCGACCGGCTCGGACGCGGGCGCATCCGGATCGATCTGCTTGCCCTTGCAGGCGCTGAGCAGCACCAACCCGCACAGGGCCAGTGCCAACGCATGCCCCCGGTACTGCCACGGCTTCAACGACATGGACATGAATTCGGACTCCCCGGACCGGTCCGCATCTTGCGGCCTGTTCAGTGACAGCGGCAAGCCGGCAACCCTGCCGACGCTGCGCCATATGCGCAAGCCCTTGAATGTACAGAAAAACCTGTTGAGCCGAAAACATCGGGGCGACGGGCGCCCCGTCACCGCCTCAGCGCGCGGCGAGCGCCTGGGCGATCTCGGCCTGGATGGCGCGCGCAGCGGCCTGCGGATCGCTGGCCAGGCGGATCGGACGGCCGACCACGATCGCATCGGCGCCATCGGCAAAGGCCTGGGCCACGCCCACGGTGCGCTTCTGGTCATCGCCGACCGGGCCACCAGGGCGGATGCCCGGGCAGACGATCGAGAAGCCGGCGCCGGTGGCGGCGCGGATCGGTCCCGCTTCCTGGCCGGAGGCGATCACGCCGTCGATGCCGGCGGCCTGGGCGG
Source organism: Stenotrophomonas sp. TWI587 (assembly GCF_039674145.1). NCBI lineage: Bacteria > Pseudomonadati > Pseudomonadota > Gammaproteobacteria > Lysobacterales > Lysobacteraceae > Stenotrophomonas > Stenotrophomonas sp. TWI587. The sequence goes on from NZ_JBDJMW010000004.1 coordinate 290,072, forward strand.
CCAGCGCGCGTTCGACCACCACCTCGACCGGCTCGCGGTCGATGCCCATCTGGGCCAGGTCGCTGCGGCCCATCGAGGTCAGCACCGTCACCGCCAGCAGGCGCATGTCGCTGCCGTTGGCGGCCGCGCAGGCCTCCATCATCGCCGGGTGCCAGCCGTGGATGGTGGCGTAGCTCACCGGCCACTGCGACAGCCGCTTGATCACCGCCGCCGCGGTGGCCGGGATGTCGAAGAACTTGAGATCGACGAACACGCGCTTGTCGCGCGCGGCGAGTGCGTCGAGCACCTCGAAGTACTCGCCGGAGGCCAGCAGTTCCATGCCGATCTTGTAGAAGGACACGGCATCGCCGAGGCGATCGACCCAGGCCAGCGCGTCAGCGCGGCCCGGCACGTCGAGCGCGAAGATCAGGCGCTCCTCGTCACGCAGCGGCAGCGGGGCGCGGCTCACGGTGCGTAATCCAGCGCGGCGCGCTTGGCGTCGTGACGGGCCTGGCGCGACTGGCTGTAGTCGTTGTTGAACTGGGCCGGCTCGAAGCCGCCGTAGGTCGGGTTGGGCAGCATCCACCAGCGTTCGCCGAACCAGTCGTGGTACTGCTGCAGCAGAGCATCACGGCCGTCGTTGGTGTTGGCGGTGACTTCCACGAAGTCGCCCAGCTGGTCACCGAACTGCATCAGCACGCGGTACTGCTGGCCGGCCAGGCGGCGGCGGCAGTTCTTCTCGCTGCCCGCCTGCTCGCAGCCCTCCACCACGGTGCCCAGGCCGAGGAACACGCTGTCATCGGCCACCGGCAGCCCCTGCTCGCGCAGGTTGGCCAGGGTGGCCTCCTTGAGGTGCACGGCGCGGTTGGAGATGTACAGCAGGGTCACGCCCTTGGCATTGGCGGCCTTGGCAAAATCGACCACGCCCGGAATCGCCTTGGCCTTCTTCTCGGCCACCCACTGGTCCCAGCTCAGTTCGTCGTATTCCTTGCCATCGCGCACCAGGCGCGCCTGGTAGGGCGAGTTGTCCAGCACGGTCTCATCCACGTCCAGCACCACGGCCGGCTTCAGGCCCTTGGCGGCATTGCCGCGTTCTTCGGGCACCAGCGCGTCCCAGTTGGCTTCCTTCAGCGCCTTGTCCAGGTGATCGGCGGCCGCGCGGTAGGTCTGCTCGGTGATCGCCCGGTATTCCTGCGAGCGCTGGATCCAGAGCACGGCATTGAGGTTGTCGTTGGCGGCCATGGCGGCATCGCCGGTGGCGGCCGGCGCGCTGGCAGCGGCAGCGGCGGCCGGCGGAGCGGCATCGGCCGGGGTTTCAGTGCGCTTGCAGGCACTCAGCGCCATCACGGCGCAGGCAAGCACGGACAGGGAAACAGCACTACGACGCATGGCATTCACCGGCAACAGATTCGCGCCAGTTTACCGGCTTGTCCCGCGGCATTCATGCCACAGGCAGGGCTCGGCTATGCTGCACGCCCCTGAAACACCCCGGAGCGCCCCATGACCGACGACACCCAGACCCCTGCCCTGCCCGTGCTCAGCGCGGCCCAGGCCCGCGCGTTGGGCTGCCTGATCGAGAAGGAGGCGACCACCCCGGACGCCTACCCGCTGACGGTCAACGCCGCCCAGGTGGCCGCCAACCAGAAGACTGCCCGCGAGCCGGTCATGGCCCTGTCGGCCGGCGATGTGCACCACGCGCTGCGCCAGCTGGAGACCCTGGGCCTGGCGCGCCAGCAGTACTCCTCGCGCGCCGAGCGCTACGAGCACCGCGCCGGTGCCGCGCTCGACCTGACCCGCCAGCAGCTGGCGATCCTGGGCCTGTTGCTGCTGCGCGGCCCGCAGACCCTCAACGAGCTGCTGACCCGCAGCGAGCGCCTGGTCCGCTTCCAGGACGTGGACGAACTGCGCCACCACCTGGAGCGCATGATCCAGCGCGGCATGGCGGTCCAGCTGCCGCGCGCCAGCGGCCAGCGCGAAGACCGCTACATGCACCTGCTGGGTGGCCCGGTGGACGTGCAGGCCCTGGCCGAGCAGTACAAGTCTGCACCGAGCAGCGCTGGCGGCGGCGGTGCCAATCCGGCACTGGAGTCCCGTGTGCAGCAGCTGGAGGCCACGGTGGCTGAGCTGCAGGAGCAGTTGGCGGCGTTGCGCGCACAGTTGGGGGGCTGAGAGCAGCCGACCAACGGTCGGCTCTACCGTTGGGGGGCAGGCGCACCGGGTGTGGCAAACAGCAGCACCACTTCTTCGTGTGGCGGCGGCAGCAGCAGATCGCCGCGATCCTCCATGCCCAGCTTGCGCAGCAGCGCCGCCGAACGCACGTTGTCCGGCGAGACGATGCCGTACAGATCGGCATGGCCGAGCACATCGCGTGCGTAGTGCATCACCCCGCGCGCGGCCTCGAACGCATAGCCGTGGCCTTCGTACTGCGACAGCAGTGCATAGCCGATATCCGGCGCCGGCAACCCGGCGCGGCGGACCAGACCGGCATTGCCCAGCCATGCACCATCGTCGCGACGGATGACGGCGTACATGCCAAAGCCGTTGAGGCTGTAACTGCCCAGCACGCGCTCGGCGGTGTAGTCGCGCGCCTGCGCCAGCGTACGTACGCCGCGGTCGGCGATGTTGCGGATGAAGCCTGGCTCGTTGAGCAGGGCCAGCATGTCGGCCGCGTCATGGTCGGGGTCGATCAGGCGCAGGTGCAGGCGGTCGGTCTGGATCACGGCGGACATGCGGGTCACTGCGAAGGGCGATGCCCCGATTGTGCAACGCGCCTCTCGAACACGGTAGAGCCGACCGTTGGCTCAGTCGAACAACGCCTGGATCGCCGCCAAGCCGGCACTCGCACGCTCTTTCTTGCGCGCCGCATCGGCGACGGGATCGGCACCGTCGCGCTGCATTTCCTCGGCGGGTATCTCATCGAAGAAACGGCTCGGCTTGAGCCGCACGTGCTCGCCGAACTTGCGGGTGAGCTTGCTGTAGCTCATCCACAGCTGCACCTTGGCGCGGGTGATGCCCACGTACAGGAGGCGCCGCTCTTCCTGCAGGTTGCCTTCATCCAGGCTGACCTGGTGCGGCAGCACGCCGTCCTCGCAGCCGATGATGAACACGTACGGGAACTCCAGGCCTTTGGAGGCGTGCATGGTCATCATCCGCACCTGGTTGCCGCCGTCGTCCTTGTCGTTGCGCGAGAGCAACGCCAGCTGCGCGGCCAGATCCGCCGTGGAGGCACCCCGCGGGCCGCCTTCGAACCACTGCGCCAGTTCTTCCAGGTTGCCCAGGCGGCGCTGGTACACGGACTCTTCCTTGCACGCACTGCGCAGGTCCGAGACCAGCCCGGAGTCCTTCACCAGCTTGCGCACCAGATCACCGGAGCTGAGCTTGGGCATCTCCGCGCGCAGATCGCGCAGGATGTCGGTGAAGCGGCTGAGCCCGTTGGCCGCACGCGGCGGCAGCTGCGAGAGCGCGCCGATCGCTTCAGCGGCATGCGCCATCGGCAGATCTTTTTCCGACGCCAGCTCGGCCAGCTTGGCCAGCGTCCCGGCGCCCACTTCGCGCTTGGGCGACTGCACCGCGCGCATGAAGGCCGTATCGTCGTCCGGGTTCACCAGCAGGCGCAGCCAGGACAGCGTGTCCTTGACCTCTTGGCGCTCCAGGAACGCGGTGCCGCCGGTGATGTGGTACGGCGCGCGCACCAGCTGCAGCGCTTTCTCCAGCGGCCGCGACTGGAAATTGCCGCGGAACAGGATGCAAAAATCGCTCCACGGAATCTTCTTCGAGGTGGCCAGGAAGGAGATTTCCGCCGCGACCTTTTCCGCTTCGTGCTCGCTGTTGCGGCACTCCCACACGCGGATGCGCTCGCCGTCGGCCTGGTCGCTCCAGAGCTTCTTCAGGTGCTCGTGCGGGTTGTTGGCGATCAGCGCGTTGGCTGCGCGCAGCACGCGGTTGGAGCAGCGGTAGTTCTGCTCCAGCTTGATGATTTCCAGCGCAGGATAATCGCGCGCCATCTGCTGCAGGTTTTCCGGATTCGCACCGCGCCAGGCGTAGATCGACTGATCGTCATCGCCCACGCAGGTGAAGTTGCCCTTGCTGCCGGCCAGCTGCTTGAGCAGCCGGTACTGCGCATCGTTGGTGTCCTGGCATTCGTCGACCAGCAGGTAGCCGATGCGTTCACGCCAGGCGATGGCGATCTCCGGATTCTCTTCCAGCACCTGCACCGGCAGCCGGATCAGATCGTCAAAATCCACCGCATTGAAGGCCGTCAGGCGCAGCTGATAGCGCTCATAGACGCTGGCCGCTTCCTTCTCGCGGGTGCTGCGCGCCGCCGCCATTGCCTGCTCGGGCGAGAGGCCGGCATTCTTGGCGCGCGAGATCAGGTTTTTCACGTCCTCGATGTCGTCCGGCTTGGCCCCGTACATCAGGTCCTTGACCTGCGCGGTCGAATCGTCGGCATCGAAGATCGAGAAGCCGCGCTTGAGCCCGACGGCCGCATGTTCAATCTGCAGGAACTTCAGCCCCAGCGCGTGGAAGGTACAGATCGTCACTTCATCGGCATCGTCGCCGCGCAGGCGCTTGGCCACGCGCTCGCGCATTTCCTTGGCCGATTTATTGGTGAAGGTGATCGCCGCGATCCGCCGCGCCGGGTAGCGCTTGCTGGCGATCAGCTGGCCGATCTTCTCCACGATCACGCGCGTCTTGCCGCTGCCCGCGCCCGCAAGCACCAGCAGAGGACCTTCGCAGTGCATCACTGCCGCGTGTTGGGGAGGATTGAGACCGTGCATGCCATCTCCAGGGGAGGGGCATTGTACCGGCCTTGATCGGCCTGCATCGACGGGCATCCGCGTGGATTTGACGCCTTCACGCGGGTGGGTTATCCAGATGACCTGCCCACGCAACGGACGCGAAGGATGACCCGATTCAGCAACTGCAGGTGGGCATGGGCGGTGGTCACAAGCCTGGCGGCGCTGCCCGCGTGGGCCCAGCCCGCCGACGTCACGGACCTGCGCGCGCAGGAGATCGTGCACACCTCGGCTTTCCTGGCCAGCCACCCGGATCTGCGCTACCGCGCGCTTGCCCAGGAGGCCGTGGCGCTCGGCCGCCTGGAGGAGGCGCGCACCTACTTCCGCCGCAGTGCCCGTTATGCCGACAAACTCTCGCAGGCCGCGCTCGCGGAGATGTGGTGGGAGGGCCAGGGTGGCGAGCAGGATCGGGCACTGGGCTATGCCTGGATGGACCTGGCGGCTGAGCGGGGGACCGCCTTCCTGCTGGCGCTGCGCGAACGCTACTGGGCCGCGCTTGATCCGGCCGAGCAACGACGTGCCCAGCGTGAAGGTCCGGCGCTGTACGCCGAGTATGGCGATCCCGCAGCCCAGCCACGGCTGGAACGTGAGCTGCGCACCGCGCTGCGCCAGGTCACCGGGAGCCGCACCGGCCGGGTGGGCGGCGGGATGGAGATGGAGGTCCGCGTGGCAGGGGGGATGCGCCGGAAAGTAGATCCGGATGTCTTCTATCGGGATGAATTCTGGAAGCCCGCCGAGTACTGGCAGCGACAGGCGCGCGAACTGGACCAGGCCGGGCGCAGCGAGGGGAAAATCGACGTCGGCCTGCCGACCACCGTGCCGACGACCGACTGAACACCATGTCCGGGGCGCTGAGCGGATAAAATCCTGGCATGGCCAAGCTCTATTTCTACTATTCGGCGATGAACGCCGGCAAGACCACGACCCTGCTGCAGTCGGCGCACAACTACCGCGAGCGGGGCATGCGCGTGGCCATCCTGACCCCGCGGCTGGATGATCGTGCCGGGCGCGGTGTGGTCGCCTCGCGGATCGGTCTGAAGGCCGACGGGATCGCGTTCCAGCAGGACACCGACCTGCAGCAGCTGATCGCCGATGACATCGGTACGCACGGCCCGCTGGGCTGCGTGCTGGTCGATGAAGCGCAGTTCCTGACCCGCAGCCAGGTCTGGCAGCTCAGCGAAGTGGTCGACCAGATGCGCATCCCGGTGCTCTGCTACGGCCTGCGCACCGATTTCCGCGGCGAGCTGTTCGAAGGCAGCCAGTACCTGCTGGCCTGGGCCGACGAGATGCAGGAGATCAAGACCATCTGCCATAGCGGCAAGAAGGCCACGATGACCGTGCGCGTGGACGAGCACGGCCACGCGGTGCAGGACGGCCCGCAGGTGGAGATCGGGGGCAACGAGCGCTACGTGTCGGTGAGCCGCGCGGAGTTCAAGAAGATCACGCGCGGTGAGGGCCGCATCGACCCGATGCAGGCCCCATTGCCGCTGTGATCAATACAGCGTGCGCTCCGGCGCGCCCTTCGGCGGAGGGCTGTACTGGTACAGCCAGGTTTCGGTCAGCGTCTTGCCGCCGCTGCGCAGGTACAGGCGGATGTCGATCTGCTCGGTGGCGTCATCCGGCGGCACCAGATCGAACATGGCGCGGTAGCCCTTGATCTCGCGCAGCGGACGCGCCGAGACAATCTCGGTACGGCCGCGGCTGACCTGGACCACGGCGTCCACCTCGCCCTTGTCGATCAACGCGGCCAGTTCGCCGCCTTCGAAATCGACCGCGAAGCGCCAGGAGAAATACTCGCGCTTCTTGCCGATCACCCCGCCCAGGCCGGTACGGCTGGCCACGCAGTGCGCCAGCGGCGTACGCGCCGGCGGCTCGGCGCCCCAGTACAGGCGGTAGCCGAGCAGCAGCTCCTGGCCGGGCTGCGGCTTGGCCTCGGGGTTCCAGAACGCCACGATGTTGTCGAAGGTCTCATCCACGGTCGGGATTTCGACCAGCTGCACCGAACCCTTGCCCCACTGCCCCTTCGGTTCCACCCACAGGCACGGGCGCTTCTCGTAGAAAACGCCGTCGTCCTGGTAGTGATCGAAGTTGCGGTCGCGCTGGAGCAGGCCAAAGCCGCGCGGATTGTTGTCCACGAACATGTTGAAGCGCAGGTTGTGCGGGTTGCACAGCGGGCGCCAGATCCATTCACCGGCACCGGTCCACATCGACAGGCCATCGGTATCGTGGATCTCCGGGCGCCAGTCCCAAGCCATGCGGCGGTCGTTCTCGCCCACCTGGTACATGCTGGTGCACGGGGCGATGCCGAGCCGCTCGATGGCCTTGCGCGGGTACAGCGCGCAGTCGATGTCCATCAGCAGCACGTCACCGTTGGTGATCGCGAAGCGGTAGGCGCCGGTGGTGCTCGGCGAATCCAGCAGCGCGTACACCACCAGCGTGTTGGAGTCTGCCGCCGGCTGCTCCAGGTAATAGGCGATGAAATCCGGGAATTCTTCGGGCTTGCCCATGCCGGTATCGATCGCCAGGCCGCGCGCGGATTGGCCGTACTGACCTTCCTTGCCGACCGCGCGGAAGTAGCTGGCACCCAGGAAGGCGGCGAAGTCGCGGTCGGTGTCCTTGCGCGTGTTGAGCCGGAAGCCGGCAAAGCCCAGGTCGGCCGGCAGATGGCTGCCCTTCAGGCCACTCTTGCCGTAGTCGAAGGCCGCACCGTCATACGCCAGTTCCTGCGCCTTGCCGTCGGTCACATCGAACATCCGCACAGGCGAGTGGAAGTACAGGCCGAGGTGGAAGAATTTGGCCTGGTAGCGGCCGGGCTGGTCCGCCCACAGCGCGTGATCCTGGCGGTACTGGATGGACTGGTACTGATCCCAGTCCAGCGCTTCGACCGGACCGGGAAGGGTGCGCTTGTGGCTCTGGTAGGCGGCCTGGGACAGCGCGCGCGCCTGCCCTTTCAGCGAAGCGAAATCGAACGGCTGCGGCGCGCCCAGCCGGCGCAGGCCGACCTGGTTGCCCTGCGCGGCACATGCCGGCAGTGCAGGCAGGCCGAAGGCGGCCAGGGCCACGGAGGCATTGCGGAGAAAGTCGCGTCGTTGCATGCAGGCAGCGATGGCAAGGGAGGGCCGGCCATCATAGGCACGCAGACGTTAATTCGCCGAGGTGAATGCGGGGCGGCGTTCAGCCAGCGTGGGTGACGGGGTGCCCGCAACCGTCGCCGGCGCACAGCGCTCAAGGATCTGCCCGAGCTCCTGTCGCAGCTGTCCGCCCTGCGGCCACTGCGCCTGCAGCTCCTGCTGAAGCTGCTCCAGCGCGGCGCGCGCACGCACGGGTGCGGTGCCACAGTCCAGTTCGGCCATCGCCGCACGGGCGCGCCAGCGCAGCGCGCGGCTGTCCAGGTCGGCGGCGTCGCCCACCAGCAGGGGCGCCAGCGCCCGCCGCGCCTCCACGGTCTGGCCCATGCGGCCCAGGTTTCGGGCCCAGGCCAGCTGCAGCGCGCGGTGCAGACCCGCACTGGCCGGCCCGGCCCGGTCCACCCGCCGCATCAGCGCCGCCAGTTGCTCCCCCGCCTGCCGGGGGTCTCCATAGGCACTGACCAGCTCGGCCATGCGCCGGTCGGCCTGCTGCACCGAGGCATCGTCATCGCCGCGCTGCGCCGCCTGCCATTGTCGCCCCTCATGCAGGGCGGCCAGCGCGGCCTGCCAGCGACCGGCCAAGGCCAGGGCCTCGCCCTGGTCGTACAGGCCCTGCGGTAGCAGCCCCACGCAATCGGGCTGGCGCCAGATCGCCACGGCTCGGGCGAAGTCATCGATGGCCGTCGCGCTGTCGCCCTGCTCCAAGGCCAGTCGGCCCAGCGCATGCCAGGTCAGCCCGGTATCACGGTGCTGCTCGCCCAAGGCCTGCCGGGTCAGTTGATGGACCTGCTGGAGTTGGACCTGCGCCTGCGCCAGGTCGCCGCGCTGCATCGCCAGCAGCGCGCGCAGGCGGCGGATCGACAGGGTTTCCGGGTGATCGGGCCCATACAGCCCCACGGCATCGGAGGCGGCCAGCTGCAGGGCCTGCTCGGCCGCGTCCAGATCGCCCTGCGCAGCCAGGGTCTCGCCCATGTGCCGACGCAGTGCGATCAACTGGGGATAGCGCACCGTGTCACCAGCCTGCAGCAGCTGCAGTGCTTGCCGGTAGCCGGCCAGGGCAGCAGGCGCGCGGCCATCGTCACCGTCCAGTGCGGCAAGGTCGGCCAGGCTCTCCGAGGTGCCGGGGGTGTCGCGCAGCACCTCACGGCGCAGCACCAGCGCCTGCTCGAACGCTCCGCGCGCCTCGTCGCGGTAGCCCAACAGCTGTTGGCACCGCCCCAACTGGGTGTGGTACTCGGCCACGGCGGCCGGCAGCCGCAGGCGGTACTCGGCGGCCAGCGACTGCATCGGTGTCAGGTGGGTCACACAGTCGCGGGAGCGGCCGAGCATGCGCAGCGCACGGCCGCGCTGCGTCACCGCCTCCAGCTGCAGCGTTGGCGGTACCTCGCCAGCCTCCTCCAGCAGCGCGCGCTGTCGGTCCAGCGTCTGCAGCGCCAGCTGGTAATCGCCCATGCCGATCCGCAGCCGACCGATCACGCCTTCCAGTTCGGCCAGCGACAGCGGTTGATCGCGCAGTTCCGCCTCACCACGTTGCTGACCGGTGGCCAGCAGCTGGCGCAGATCGAAGCTGCCATGGCGCACGCCGGCGGCGCGGTCGAACAGGCCCACCGTGAAATCCTGCATGGCCTGCGCACGCGCGATCTCGCGCCGGGCCTGCTGCATCTGCCACAGCGCGGTCAACGCAAGCGCGATCAGGGCCAGCACGGCCACGCTGCCCAGCGCGACACCCCAGCGATGACGGCCCAGGTACTTACGCAGCCGGTAGCCCACGTGCTGCGGACGCGCGTGGATCGGGCGGCCTTCGAGGAAGCGGCGCAGGTCCTGGGCGAGTGCTTCCACTGAGGCGTAGCGCTGCGCAGGCTCCTTCTGCAGGGCCTTGAGCAGGATGGTGTCCAGGTCGCCGCGCAGCCGCCGCGACAGGCGCCTGGCCGCTGCTGCCTGCTCCCCACCGGCAGCGGCCACGCGGGCCATCACCGCCGAGGCGCGCGGTGCCTGCACGTCCAGAATGGAGCGCTCCCACTCGGCATCGCTGTGCCGGCGCAGGCGGTAAGGCTTCTGGCCGGTGATCAGTTCGAACAGCACCACGCCGAGCGAGTACACATCGGTCAATGTGGACACCGGTTCGCCACGCACCTGTTCCGGCGCGGCGTAGTGCAGGGTGAAGGCGCGCGCTTCGGTGGGCGGATGCGCGGGCGGCTTGCCGTCGTCGTCGTCCAGCAGCTTGGCGATGCCGAAATCCAGCAGTTTCACCTCGCCCTCGGGCGTGACCAGAATGTTGGAGGGCTTCAGATCGCGGTGCACGATCAGGTTGCCGTGCGCGTGGCTGACGACCGCACAGACCTGCAGCATCAGCTGCAGCCGCCGCTCCAACGGCAGCGACAGGCGCTGGCAGTGCTCGGTGATCGGTTCGCCTTCCACATAGGCCAGCGCCAGATACGGCTGCCCCTGCAGATCCACGCCGGCATCGAACAACTGTGCCAGATTGGGATGCTGCAGCCGCGCCAGGATCTCGCGTTCGCGGCTGAAGCGCTGGCGCAGGCCGGGATCGGCGTAGCCGCTGCGCAGCAGCTTCAGGGCGACCTGGCGCTCGTACAGGCCGTCGGCCCGTTCGGCCAGCCACACCTCGCCCATGCCGCCTTCGCCGAGCGGCCGCAGCAGCCGGTAGGGACCGACCCGCGTGCCCGCCCGGCTGTCTTCGGGCGGCGCCGTCCAGAGTGGTTGTGCAAGGAACTCGTGGCTGTCGCGCTCATGCGCCAGCAGACGTTCCACATCGTCGGCCAGCCCCGGATCCTCCGCGCGCAGGCGCAGCAGCCGCTGCTCACGCGCCGGTTCGGGCAGTTCCAGCAATTGATCCAGCAGGCAGGACAGCTGCCGCCAGCGTGACGCCTCCATCGGTCCTCTCCCCGGACGATGCGTGGCTGTTCAGGGCTCCCCGACCGAGGCCAGCAGGAACATGCGCGCCTTCTGCCAATCACGGCGGATGCTGCGCTCCGAGCGTTGGCACAGATCGGCAATCTCCTGCTCGGACAGGCCGGCGAAGTAACGCAGTTCCACCACCTTGGCCAGGTGCGCATCCACCGCATGCAGCTGGGCCAGCGCCACATCCAGCGCCAGCAGGTCTTCATCCAGGCGCACGCCGCTGCTGCTGTTTTCGGGCAGCTCCACCCGCTTGAGGTCACCGCCGCGTTTGCGCGCCAGCCGGTTGCGTGCGTAGTCGACCACCACGCTGCGCATCGCCGAGGCGGCGTAGGCGAAGAAATGCGCGCGGTCCTCGAAGCGGGCCGCGCCCCGGGAGCCGAGCAGCTTCAGGTAGGACTCGTGCACCAGCGAGGTGGCATCCAGGGTGCGCCCCTGCTGCCCGGCCAGCTGCCGCCGGGCCATGCTGTGCAGCTCGTGATAGAGCAGGGTCAGGACCCGATCGAGCGCGGCGCGGTCGCCCGCGCGGGCCGAATCCAGCCACACGGTGATATCCGGTCCTTCGTCCATCGCACACCCCCGCCGGTGACGTTGGCCGGACTATACCGCCCGGGAGGCGACGGGCGCGCGACGGCTCAGCGCTGGCAGTGCCCGCACCAGACGCTGGCGCGCTGGCCGATGGTGGCGTGCCGCAGCAGTCGGCCGCACTGGCGGCAGGGCTCGCCTTCACGCCCGTAGACCAGCAGCTCCTGCTCGAAATAGCCCGGCGCCCCGTCTGGATTGATGAAATCGCGCAGGGTGGTACCGCCGCGGGTGATGGCGTAGGCCAGGATCTGTTTCACCGCATCGGCCAGGCGCTGGTAGCGCGCGCGGGAGATCTTGCCGGCCTCGCGCAGCGGGTTGATCCCGGCCATGAACAGGCTTTCGGCCGCATAGATGTTGCCCACCCCGACCACGATGCCCTGGTCCATCAGGAAGGTCTTCACCGAGGCGCTGCGGCCACGGCTGCGGGCGAACAGGTAGTCGCCATCGAAGGCGGCATCCAGCGGCTCGGGCCCCAGCGCTGCCAGCAGCGCATGGGTTTGCCCGGCCGGCTGCCAGAGCAGGCTGCCGAAGCGGCGCGGGTCGTTGAAGCGCAGCAGGCGGCCGTTGTCCAGGCTGATGTCGACGTGGTCATGTGCGCGCACCGGGGTGTCGCCCGGTAGTACACGCAGGCTGCCGGACATGCCCAGGTGCAGCAGCGCGCTGCCGATGGCGGTATCGAGCAGCAGGTACTTGGCGCGGCGGCGCACGCCCTGGATGGCCTGCCCGGGGAGCAGCGTGCTGATCTCCGGCGGGATCGGCCAGCGCAGGTCGGGGCGGCGCAGAATCACGCCGTGGACGTTGCGGCCTTCCAGGTGCGGGGCGAGGCCGCGGCGGGTGGTTTCTACTTCGGGGAGCTCGGGCATGGGAGGGATTCTAAGGCGTGCCCCGATGAACCGCGCTAGAGCGGCGGGCCGCCCCGCTACGGTCCGAGTGACGCTCAGCGCGGCGGTGCAGCCAACTCGCGCGCACTCAAATACCCGTCGCCATTGGCATCCTGTTTGTGGAACCGCTGGATCAGCGTCTGCCGCTGCTGCTCCCGCGTGATCGGCGGGCCCTTGCCACCGGGCAGCTCATCGGCGCTGAGCACGCCATCGCCGTTGCGGTCCATGCGATCAAAGGCGTACAGCAGCCACTGCACGTATTCCTCCACGCTGACCCGACCGTCGCCATCGGTGTCCATGCGCTGCAGGTAGCTGCCGGTATCGGTGACCTGCGCCTTCGCCGTCGCATCGAGCAGACCAACGGCCAGCGCCAGACACGCAAAACGCCGCACAAGGCGGCGTTTCGCGGAGACATTCCCGGTCGGGAAGCGCATCGATCAGTGCGCCGTCAGTGCGTAGCCCTTCAGGCGCGCGGCGTAGTTCTGCAGCGCGGCGATGCCACTGGCTTCGGCTTCATGGCACCACGCCTGCAGCAGCTTCAAGCGTTCGGCGGCGTCATTGCCACGCGCTTCCAGCAGGGCCGCCAGACGCGCACGGTGTTCCACCAGCACGCGGATGCGCGGGCGCTGTTCAACCCACGTGCTGAGCTGGGCGCGGCAATCGGGCTTGAGCCAGCGGCCGTCGTTGACCAGGCCGCGGCGCATGCGGCGCGGCAACAGCTTGCGCAGCTTGGCGCCGGCCATCGCGGCCTCTTCGCGCAGGGCCGGCACGAACACGTTGCGCTGGTAATCGGTCATCGCCTGGAAGCGGTGCGACAGCAGGGCCTTGAGGGTTTCCGCATCCGGCACGGCGATGTTCGGGCGCACGTCCATGCTCGGCGCGACACGCAACACCTTGGCCAGACGCACTGCCTGCAGACCGCGGATCACCGCCCAGCCGATATCGAACTCCCAACGGCGCATCGAGAAGCGGGCCGAGCTCGGGAAGGCATGGTGATTATTGTGCAGCTCTTCACCGCCCACCCAGAACGCCCACGGCGTCAGATTGGTGGAGGTGTCGGCCGATTCGAAGTTGCGGTAGCCCCACCAGTGGCCCAGGCCATTGATGACGCCGGCCGCCCAGAACGGGATCCAGGCCATCTGGATCGCCCACAGGGCGACGCCGGGCAGGCCGAACAGCACGCTGTTGATGACCAGCAGTGCGACCGGGCCGAGATTGGCGTGCGGGGTGTACAGATGACGCTCGATCCAGTCATCCGGAGCGCCGCGGCCGTACTGATCGATATCCGCGCGCATCGCGCGGGCCTCGCGGTACAGCTCCACGCCCCGCCAGAACACCATGCCGATGCCCTTGGTCACCGGGCTGTGCGGGTCTTCATCGGTTTCCACCTTGGCATGGTGCTTGCGATGGATCGCCACCCACTCCTTGGTGATCATGGAGGTGGTGAGCCAGGTCCAGAACCGGAAGAAGTGCGCGATCACCGGGTGGAAATCCACCCCGCGGTGCGCCTGGCTGCGGTGCAGATACAGGGTCACGGCGAAGATGGTCAGCTGGGTGAACACCAGCAGCACCAGGCCCATGCCCCACCAGCCGAGGCCGACGACACCGCCGGTCAGGAAGTTGAGGAGCGTATCGAACATCGCAGGACTCCGGGCCGCAGTCGGCCGTCAAGGAAACAGGGATACCTCCAGACATGATGGGGCCAGACGTTGCAAACTTCATCCCTTCGATGCCATTTTTGCGCAGTCATTCAGTTCTCCCCTTACCTTCGTGAGCATGCCCCCGCATTCATGACAGTCGCAGCCTCGCCGGTGGTGCCGGCTTCCCCCGTCCCCCTGATCGAGCTCGACCGCGCCTGTGTCATCCGCGGCCAGGTCCGGGTCCTGCATGATCTGAGCCTGCGCATCGAACAGGGCCAGCACACCGCCCTGCTCGGCCCCAATGGCTGCGGCAAATCATCCTTCATCAAGCTGATCACCCGCGAGCTGTACCCGCTGGCACACGGCGACGGCACGGTGGCGGTGCGCGTGCTCGGCCAGAACCGCTGGCAGGTGGACCGCCTTCGCTCGCAGCTGGGCATCGTCACCGGGGACCTGAGCAGCAACCTCTCGGACATGCCCGGTCTGACCGTGGAAGAGGCCGTGCTGACCGGCTTCTTCGCCAGCTTCGTGGTGCCGGCCTTCCGCGAGGTGAGCCCGGAGATGCGCGGCCGAGCGCGTGAAACCCTGGCGATGACCGGTGCCCTGCCCCTGCTGCAGCGCGGCTATGCCGAACTCTCGGCCGGGGAAACCCGGCGCGTGCTGATCGCCCGCGCGCTGGTGAACCGGCCGCAGGCGCTGCTGCTGGATGAACCCTCCACCGGGTTGGACCTCATCGCCCGCGAGCAACTGATCGCCACCATGCGCGAACTCGCCCGCCAGGGCATCACCCTGGTACTGGTGACCCACCACATCGAGGAGATCATTCCCGAGATCGAGCGGGTGGTGATGCTGCGCGGCGGCAAGATCCTCGCCGATGGCCCGCGCGCGGAGCTGCTGCGCGATGCGCCGTTGTCCGAGCTTTTCGGCGGCCCGATCCGCGTGGTGGATCAGGCCGGCCGGTTGAGTGCGTTCGCAGGTTAGGTCACGCGGCCTAGAACCTAACCGCCACCGCGCGTGATTCGATCGGGGCCATCCGGCTCTGGTCCTGCAACTGCAGGTCGCGCACTTCGAACGGGGCGGCATAGCCACGCGGGAGTGCCACGCTGGCGAACGGCAGCCGCAGCTCACCCGCCCCCGCCGTCGCGAACCACGCCGCACTGTGTGCCTGCGCCACTGGCCGCAGCGTCCCGTCGGGGCCGGTGGCATACAGCGTGCCGCGCGCTTCGTAGCGGCCGGGCGCACCAATCTGCAACGGCAGGCGCACCTCGCGGCGGCTGGCATTCGCCTCGACCTGGCCCTGGAAGCGCGCCGTCGGTTGCGCCACGGCGAACGCCACCTTGGCATCGCGCTGCACGCCATCGGCACTCACGAACGCCTGCAGTTCCCACAGCCCCTGCGTGATTCCGATGTCCTGCGGCACGGTCACCTGTGCACGCAGACCGTCTTTGCCGACGACCAGCGGCACCGGCCAGCTGCGGCCATCGGGCGCCACCAGCAGGGCCTCGCCCACGGCCGGCAGCGGCCGCGCGCTGGCACGGCCAAGCTGCGCCGCTGCAGCGCCACCGTCGTTGACCAGACGCGCGCTCAGCGTGAGCGTGCCACCGGCCAGCACCCGTTCGCCGCTCGCCTGCAGCTGCAGGGCGATCGGGCTGTTGGGTTCGAGCACCTGCACCACATAGCGGCCCTGGGCCTGTGTGCTCTGCAGGCGGTAACTGCCCACCGCCGACGTGGTGCCCGTGCGGACCATGGCCGTGCCCGTGCCGACCGACATCCCGGCCGCGCGCAGTTGCTGGTCATCGACCACCTTGGACACCGCCAGCGCTCCGGCCGGGTCACGCACCTGCCATTGGGTGGTATCCAGCGCACGGGCGCCCTGCACCGGGCTGAGCTGGATCACCGCGTCGGGCGCGGTCAGCGGCAACACCAGGCCCCGCTGCAGCGCCGGTGCGTCCACCATCTCCCAGTAGCTGCGGCTGCTGGCCATGAAGGCCGGCGCAGGGGTCAGCGCCTGGGTCGGATCCAACGCCCAGGCAAAGCTCACCGGCGCCTGCTCCACCGGCCCGGCCGGCAAGGGCGCGCGCTCCACCGCGCGTGGCACCTGGTCGCTGGCGCGGGCGGCCAGCAGCGGTTGTGCCGCCTGCAGTGGCAGGGCTGCCAGGGCGGCGAGCAGGGCCACCGCGATCGTCGTCTGTCGCATCATGGTGGTGCTCCTCACAGGGTCAGGTCGTTGCGCAGGATCGTGCCCAGGCCGAAGCACTCGCGCCGACTCTGGTTGTGGCTGAGCGGCTCGGCGCCTTGGGTGCGCTGTTTGTCGGTGAACCAGGTGGTGCCGGCCGCCTTCTGGCTGCTGCACTCCAGGAAGCCGTCCGAGCAGCTGTTCAACCAGTTCTGGGTGAACTCCAGGCCCACGTTCTGCGCGTAGCCACCGCAGTAGCTGTTGCTGTCCCATACCGCCGATTCCACATCCGATCCGACCACCGCGCGGAACGGCCTGGGCAATGCAGGCCGGCCAGCGGTGCCGTAGAGGTTCTGCGCGTTGTAGGTGGCCATGTGGCCCACCTGCTGCTGGCGCACGGCGTCGCTCTTGTAGCCCAGCAGCCAGCCCACCGAGGTTTCGAACGCGTTGCCGTTGAGCACCGCGTCGGCCAGCGGCGTACCGGCGGAGGACGGCGCCAGTGCGGTGACCTTGCTGACCGTCTGGATGATCTTCGGATAACGGCTGTCATAGGTGGGGTTGGACAGGATCCAGCGCACCACGTTGCCGCCGTTGGAATGGGTGATCACCACCAGCTTGGTGATGCCACGGGTGTTGATGAAGCTGGTCAGCTGCCCCGCCAGACAGCCGGCTGCCTCCGGCTTCCACATGTACTGCTCGAAATCGCAGTTGATGACGGTGTAGTTGCTGCTGTTGGGCAATCCCTGGCGCACGGTATCGATGATGCCCGGCTGCCAGTAGTCCACGCGCGCATCGGTCTGTTTGCCGGTGCCATGCACGAACGCCACCCCCACCACATCGGCCGCGTGAACACTGCCGCACGCCAGCATCACTCCCAGGGCGATACCGCCACCCCACCTTCCTGCGTTGCTTCGCATCCGCTGTCTCCTTGCAGGTGATCCCCCTGATGACCGGCGCTGCCGCGTTGCCATGGGGTGCATGTATCCATGCAGATATGACGAACGATGGCGCCTGCGATGACGCTATGTCGTGCGATCCATGAAATCCGTGAACCAGTCGCGGGTTTCCGTCATCCGGGGCACGGCCATGCCGGATCTGGCCGGATGACGAACGGCCGCTGTCGTTGAAGGATGAAGCTGCGATCATGCCGCTCCCTCTTCTTCGAGACCTGCCGATGTCCTCGTCCCTGCGCTCCGCTGCCGTTCGCCCGCTGCTGGTGACTGCCCTGCTCGCCGCGCTCGCCGGCTGCGCGTCCACGGCCGCACCGCGCACCACGGCGGTGGAGGCCTCGGTCACGACCAAGGCGGTCGGCTACCTGCAGAGCACGGCCGTACCGGACAGCCTGGCCCTGGTACCGTCACCGCCGGCCGCCGGTTCTGCCGGCTTCGCACTGGACGAACAGGTCAGCCGTGAAGCCCGTGCCCTGCGCGGCAGCCCGCGCTTCGAACAGGCCCACCGCGATGCGGAACTCGCCTTCCCGGCCGGTGCCAACCAGTTCTCCTGCGCGATCGATGTCGACGTGGATGCGGTGAAGACGCCGGCCCTGTACCACCTGCTCGAACGCAGCCGGATCGATGCCAGCGCGGCCACCCGCACCGCGAAGAAGCACTACCAGCGCGCGCGGCCGTTCATGGTCAATGGTGAGCCCACCTGCTCGCCGGAAGACGAGCAGGACCTGCGCGGCAACGGCTCGTATCCCTCCGGCCACACCTCGATCGGCTGGGCCTGGGCCCTGATCCTCTCGGAGATCGCCCCGGACCGCGCCGATGCGATCCACGCACGCGGCCGCAACTACGGCGAGAGTCGCCTGGTCTGCAACGTGCATTGGCAGAGCGACATCCTGGAGGGCCGTTTCATGGGCGCTGCTGCTGTGGCACGCCTGCATGACAATGCCGCCTTCAACAGCGACCTGCTGGCTGCACGCAAGGAAATCGTGGCGGCACGCAAGGCGGGGCTCCATTCGGCACGGGATTGCGCGACTGAAGAAGCGGTGTTGAAGGTGCGGCCGGCCAGCGCGTTGTAAGACAGCGCGTGTCGGTGGAGTTGCGTTGCTGGTAGTGCCGGCCGCTGGCCGGCTCCTCACGGCGCCGATCGACAAACAGCAGAGCTGTAACGGGATTGGGGCAGCCGACCAACGGTCGGCTCTACCTCGCAGGACGAAAAACGGCGCGGATTTCTCCGCGCCGTTTTCGTTTCAGGGGCGTGCCCACCAACGGTGGGCACCTACCGCATGACGTGGATCAGAACTTCGCGGTGAACTCCAGACCGAACGTACGCGGCTCGTTGAGGAAGCCGGTCAGGTTGTTGAAGTCGATTGCGCCGACCACGCGGACCTGGTCGGTCAGGTTGCGGCCGTACACGGCCACGTCGTACTGGCCGTAATCCCAGTTGTAGCCCAGGCGCAGGCCACCTTCCAGCGAGGAGCGGCTGCGGAACTCCGGCGACTCGTACAGGAAGAAGTTCACTTCGCTGCGGTAGGCCCAGTCGGTGTAGACGTAGAACTCGCTGGCATCGTTGACCGGGAAGCCGGCGCGCAACGTCAGGTTGTGGATCCACTTCGGCGCCTGCGGCAGCGGGTTGCCGTTGACCAGTGCGTAAGTGCCGCCATCGATGACCGTGGTCGGGTCGGTGATGGTGCAGCCGCCGCCACAGATCGCCACCGCCAGATCCTTGTCCTTGATCTCGGTGTCGTTGTAGCTGCTGCCCAGGGTCAGCAGCACGTGGTCGGTCAGGTAGGCTTCGAAGTCGAGCTCGGCGCCCTGGCCGAGGGTCTTGTCGGCATTGAGCAGGGTCGCGGTGTTGTTGGTGCCACCCACGGCGATCAGCTGCTGGCCATCAACGTTGTAGCGGAACACGTTGAAGCCCAGGCGCGCGCGACGGTCGAACAGGTCGGCCTTGATGCCGGCCTCGTACGAGATCACCTTCTCCGAATCGGCCTGCGAGACGCCACCAAAGGCCAGGCGGCCCTGGATCGACGGCGCGCGGAAGCCCTTGGCCACGCGGGCATACGCGTTGAGGTTGTCGGTGATCTGGTAGACGCCGCTCAGGTCCCAGCTGACGTCGTTGACGTCGGTCCTGGCGATGTACGGGCCGCTGACCGGGGTACCGAACGGCACCGCCTGCAGCACGCTGGCGCTGAAGTCCTTCTTGTCCTGCGTGTAACGCACGCCACCGCGCAGCTTGAAGCGCTCGGTCACGTCGAAATCGCCGGAGGCGAACGCGGCCCACGCCTTGTTGCGCTGCTGCTGCACGGCGTGACCGGTCTGCGGATTGCCCGGGGTCAGCGAGTCGTAGTTGAAGCTGTCGATGGTGACATCTTCATCGAAGTAGAACACGCCGGCCTGCCAGTCGAAGCGGCCCCACTCATTGGATTCCACGCGGAATTCCTGGGTCCACTGGCGGTGGTGCGGCAGGCCATCGGCCGATTCGGAGGCGAACGGGATGTTGCCCGGGCCGTAGTTGCCGGCGCCCAGGAAGCTGGCACCGTAGCCGCCGTCGATGTCGCCGTGGTTCAGCGATTCGGCGGTCTCGTAACCGGTGATCGAGTGCAGCGTCACGCGGCCCAGATCCCACTTCAGGCGCGCGCTGCCGCCCCAGGTTTCCAGGTCGGAGAAGTTCTGGCCATCGGTGGAGACTTCATCGCGGTCGAAGTTCTCGACCAGCTGGTTGGTGCCCGGCTTGATGATGTTGGCGCGGAACAGGCGCGCGGTGCCGTTGAGCTTGCGCTTGTGCAGGTTGAACAACGCTTCGACGTCATCGCCTTCGTAGAGGAACTGCACGCGTGCGGCGGCTTCGTCATACCCCTCGAAGCCCTGCGCCGGGGCGCCTTGGCGGGTGTTGGTGACCCAATCGTCGCGGCGCTGGTACAGCGCGGAGACGCGTGCCGACCAGCGGTCGGTCAGCGGGCCGCCGTAGGCGCCCTGCGTGTTCCAGGTGTTGTAGCTGCCGTAGGCGACCTTGATGTAGCCGTCGGCATCCTGCGAGGGACGCGCCGAATCGAACTTCACCACGCCCGCCGGGGTGTTGCGGCCGAACAGCGTGCCCTGCGGGCCACGCAGCACTTCCACACCGGCCAGGTCGAACAGCGGGAAGCCCTTCAGCAGCGGGCTTTCCTGCACCACATCGTCATACACCAGCGAGACCGGCTGCGAGGCATTGAGGTCGAAATCGGTGTTGCCCAGGCCGCGGATGTAGAAACGCGGGAAGGCACGACCGTAGGACGATTCAATGTTCAGGCTCGGCACACGCGCCGACAGGAAGCGGATGTCATCGCCAGCCGAACCGAGCACGTCGAGCTTTTCACCCTGGATGGCCGAGATCGAGACCGGCACGTCCTTGGCGTTTTCGACGCGGCGTTGCGCCGTGACCTGCAGCGTATCGAGGGCCACCGGATCCTTGGTGGCGGGGGCGTCCTGGGCTGCGGCCGTCAATGGCAGCAGGGCGGCGAGGGCGACAACGAGCGGGTGCACGGACGGAAAACGGCCGTGGGCAGTGCGGTTCGGGAACATGGCGTTTAGGCTGTGTTGGGAGGGGTGGTGGACCGGCGCTACCAGACAATTGTTGCAGTACAGCAACAGAGCCGCAAACAACCGCTATTCATTACGCCTGCCGGCCTGCCCCCGCTTCGGTATGCTGGCGGCCCTCGATGCCCATTCACGTTGCCACGCCGATGACCTTACTGCGCCGTACCCGCCTGACGCTGTCCGTTGCCCTGCTCGGCCTGCTGGCCGGCTGCGGCGGTGATCCCGTGCGCCCGACTCCCCCGCCCGCAGCCATTCCGGTCACCCCGGCCAAGCCGGTCAAGATCGGCATCGCGCTTGGCGGCGGCGCGGCCAAGGGCTTCGCCCATATCGGTGTGATCAAGATGCTGGAGGCCAACGGCTTCGAGCCGGTGGTGGTGTCCGGCACCAGCGCCGGCAGCGTGGTCGGCGCGCTATATGCCAGCGGCATGGACGCGTTCCAGATGCAGTCCAAGGCGGTGGCCCTGGATGAAGCCAGCATCCGCGACGTGCGTCTGTTCTCCGGTGGCCTGGTGCAGGGCCAGAAGCTGCAGGATTACGTCAACGCACAGGTCGACAACCGCCCCGCCGAGAAGCTGAGCAAGCCCTTCGCTGCGGTCGCCACCCAGCTGGAGACCGGCGAGCGCACCGTGTTCGTGCGCGGCAACGTCGGCCAGGCGGTGCGCGCCTCCAGCAGCATCCCCGGCGTGTTCGAGCCGGTGAAGATCGGCAAGTACAACTACATCGACGGCGGCGTGGTCAGCCCGGTGCCGGTCGATGCGGCGCGCCAGCTCGGCGCGGACATCGTGATCGCCGTGGACATCTCCAGCAAGGCCAGCGGCAAGGCGCCGACCGGCATGCTCGGCATCGTCAACCAGTCGATCTCGATCATGGGCCAGCGCCTGGGCGAGCAGGAGCTTGCGCGCGCGGACGTGATCATCCGGCCGAAGGTGCTGGACATCGGCGCCGCCGATTTCGGCCAGCGCAACAACGCGATCCTGGAAGGCGAGAAGGCCGCGATGGCGGCGATGCCGCAGATCCGCGCCAAGGTCCAGCAGCTGCAGAAGGCACGTGCCGCCGCGCTGGCGCCGCCGCCGCCCACGCCCAAGTGCGATGAGCCCTCGCGCGTGGGCAGGCTGATGGGGCGCAAGGAAAAGTGCTTGTAATCCGGTAGCGCCGGGCGCTGCCCGGCGGCCTTACTCCAGCTGCGACAACGGCAGCGCGCGGAAATCCTTCACCGTGCGCAGCACGAAGCTGGAATTGACGTCGGCCACGCCGGCGGCATTGAGCAGCTTGTCCAGCAGGAAGCTGGAGAAGTGCTCCAGGTCGCGCACGTAGATGTGCAGCAGGTAATCCATGTCGCCGGTGAGCGCATGGCAGGCCACCACCTCATCCCAGATCAGCACGCTGTCGGCGAACACGCCGATGGCGTGCTGGTCGTGTTTCTCCAGCTGCACCCGGACGAAGGCCTGCAGCCCAAGGCCGATCTGGCGGGGCTCCAGCCGGGCACCATAGCCGGCGATCACGCCCTCGCTCTCCAGCCGCTGGACGCGCCGCAGACAGGCCGACGGGGACAGATTCACCCGTGCAGCCAACTCGGCGTTGGTCGCGCGGCCGTGTTGCTGGATTTCCGCCAGCAGGCGCAGATCCGTGCGGTCGAACTGGGCAATTCCGGTCATTGCTGCCCCGCAACATGAGGTGGACGCAACGATCTTGCGCCAGAAGCCCATATCCGCGCAACTTTGCAAACCTCTTGCGCGCCCCCTGCCCTAGCATCGACAGATGACTTCCCAGGAGACCACCACGATGGAAACCGCCACCGCCCCGCGCCGCGTCGAACACCAGCAGACCGACAAGGGATACGTGCCGGTCTATACCACCGCCATCGTGGAACAGCCCTGGGACAGCTACACCGCCGACGACCACGCCACCTGGAGCACGCTGTACCAGCGCCAGCGGGCGCTGCTGGAAGGCCGCGCCAGCAAGGAGTTCCTGCACGCGCAGGACGAGATGGGCATGAGCGCGCACATGATCCCGCGCTTCGATCAGCTCAACGAGGTGCTGGGCGCCGCCACCGGCTGGACCCTGGTCGGGGTGGAAGGCCTGCTGCCGGAGCTGGATTTCTTCGATCACCTGGCCAACCGCCGCTTCCCGGTGACCTGGTGGATCCGCCGCCCGGACCAGATCGACTACATTGCCGAGCCGGACATGTTCCATGACCTGTTCGGGCACGTGCCGCTGCTGATGAACCCGGTGTTCGCCGACTACATGGCCGCCTACGGCCGCGGCGGCGTCAAGGCGCATGCGATCGGCCCGGAAGCGCTGCAGCACCTGACCCGGCTGTACTGGTACACGGTGGAGTTCGGCCTGATCAACACCGATGAAGGCCTGCGCATCTACGGCGCCGGCATCGTGTCGTCCAAGGGCGAATCGCTGTACTCGCTGGAGTCGGCAGCGCCGAACCGGATCGGCTTCGATCTGGAACGGATCATGCGCACCCGGTACCGGATCGACACCTTCCAGAAGACCTACTTCGTCATCGACAGCTTCGAGCAGTTGATGGAGGCCACCGCACCGGATTTCACCCCGATCTATGCCGCGCTGGAGGCCAAGGAGCATCTGCCGGCCGGTGAGGTGCAGGACGGCGACCGCGTGTTCCAGAAGGGCACTGGGGAAGGCTGGGAAGACGGCGGCGACGTGTAACGTCGTGACGCAATTCACCGGGGCTGTTGAAGTTTAGACACCTATCCTTCAAAAGCCTCGGGAGCTTTTGAAGGTTGGCAATGGGTGGAGCCGGGTCATGCGCTGCTGCCTTTCATCGCGGATACGCCAACAGCACCACCAGATCCATCTCCCCCACCTGCTGCAGCGCATGCGAGCTGCCGGTCCTCGTCAGCAGCGCATCCCCCGCCGCCACGTCGTACTGCTTCCCATCCAGTACGTAGCTGCCCTGCCCGCTGACGATGTAGTAGATCTCGTCCTTGTGCTGCGGGTGCAGGCCGATCCCCGCGCCCTTGTGCAGCACACGCTTGCGCAGCACGAACGGAAGGTCCGTGTCCCCGGCGAAAAACGGATACGCCGTGGTCGGCCCCGCTCCACCATGCGGGCCGGGCTGGGTCACCGCGATATCGCGCTCGTGGACCACGCGCGAGGGTTTGGTGGCCTCACCACCCTGCCCTGCACTGCGCACCTCGCAGTCGATGTCGCGCTTCAGTGCAGGCCTCATCGTCGGCTGCAATGCCACCCAGTCACGCATCACCAGGCACGCCACCGCCGTCGCACCGGCCACGCTGAAGTGCGTGCCATCGGCCTTGTTCTGCTCGGGCACGAACATGAAATACGGTTTGGCGCCCTGCTCGCCCAGCCCGCGGATCCAGCGCGTGGAGCTGTCGTTGAGATCGATCAGCGCGACCTGCTCGCGGGTGGCCAGCGCTTTCACCGCCTGGGTGTACACGCCATGCGTATCCAGCAGCGAACCGAAGTCATACAGCAGCCGCGCCACCGGGGTGATCAGCACCGGGGTGGCGCCCTTGTCGCGGGCCAGCTGCACGTAGCGCATCAGGAACTGCGGGTACGCGGTGGCAGGATCGGTGTAGCGGGTGGGGTCTTCGAACTTGGCGTCGTTGTGACCGAACTGGATCAGCAGCACGTCACCGCGCTGGAGCTCGGCGGCGATCGCATCCAGGCGCTTCTCATCGATGAAGCTGCGCGTGCTGCGGCCGCCCTTGGCATGGTTGCGGACCTCCCACACGGCGGGATCGAGATAGCTCTGCAACGCCTGGCCCCAGCCGGCCTGTGGCGCGCGCTCCGGGCCGTACGCGGCGGCGGTGGAATCCCCGGCAATGAAGATGCGGTGCGGGGCGCACAGCGCGCTGGGGGCCGCCATCAACAGCGACAGGGACAGCAGCAAACGCAGCATGGTCATGCTCCTGGGTGGAGAGCTGCCGGCCGGCGGCCGGCACTACCGGCGTGCATCTGGGGGAAAGCCCCCTGCGTCAGGGGGGGCCGCGAAGCGATGGGGTCTGGAGGTAACGATTGCTTGAGGCCCACGATCTGCCGCGCAGATCGTGGGAGCGCCAGCGCGTAGCGAGGGTGTTACCGGGCCAGCCAACCACCGTCGACCGGCAGCACCGCGCCGTTGACGTAGTCCGAGGCGCTGGAGGCGAGGAACACGGCGGTGCCGCCGAGGTCTTCCGGGGTGCCCCAACGCGCGGCCGGGATGCGGTCGAGGATGGACTTGTTGCGGTCCTCATCGGCACGCAGCGCGGCGGTGTTGTCGGTCGCCATGTAACCCGGCGCGATCGCGTTGACGTTGATGCCCTTGCTGGCCCATTCGTTGGCGAGCAGGCGAGTGATGCCGGCGATGCCGCTCTTGCTGGCGGTGTAGGACGGCACGCGGATACCGCCCTGGAAGGACAGCATCGAGGCGATGTTGATGATCTTGCCGCGGCCCTGGGCGATGAAATGCTTGCCGGCGGCCTGCGAGATGAAGAACGCGGATTTGATGTTGACGTTCATCACGTCGTCCCAGTCCTGCTCGCTGAACTCCACCGCATCGGCGCGGCGGATCAGGCCGGCGTTGTTGACCAGGATGTCCAGGCCGCCGAGGCCTTCGATGGTTTCGCGGATGACGCGCTCGACCGGCTCGATGCTGATCAGGTTCGCTTCGATCGCCAGGCAGCGGCGGCCCAACGCGGTGATCTTTTCGATGGTCTCGGTGGGCGGCGCGATGCCGGCCACGGCGACGTCGGCACCGGCCTGCGCCAATGCGACCGCGATGCCCTGGCCCAGGCCGGTGTTGCCACCGGTGACGAGAGCGACCTTGCCTTCCAGACTGAACGGATTAGCCATTGCGTATGTAGTCCTTGTCCAATGCGTAACAGGCGCCGCCGGCGCGATGCCGGCGGCGCGTCGGGGTCACTTGAGCTGGCAGATGTCCAGCACGTGCATGTCGGTGTAATCCAGGTTCTCGCCGCCCATCGCCCAGATGAAGGCGTAGTTGCTGGTGCCCGCGCCCATGTGGATCGACCACGGCGGCGACACGACGGCTTCGTTGTTCTGGATGACGATGTGGCGCTGCGCGTCCGGCTCGCCCATGAAGTGGTACACGCGGTCGTTCTGGCCCAGGTCGAAGTAGAAATAGACTTCGCTGCGGCGGTCATGCAGGTGCGGCGGCATGGTGTTCCAGACGCTGCCCGGCTTGAGCACGGTCAGGCCCAGCAGCAGCTGCGAGGACTGGCAGGTGGCCGGCACAATGTACTGGTAGATGGTGCGCTCGTTGCTGGTTTCCAGCGCGCCACGGTCCAGGGCCACGGCATCCTTGATCGACAGCGCCTTGGTCTCGAAGCGCGCGTGCGCCGGGGTCGAGGCCAGGTAGAACTGGGCCGGGGTGACGGCGTCGTCGGAGGCGAACACCACGTCTTCGCTGCCCATGGCCACGTACAGGCCGTCCTTCGGGCCGAGCTTGAACACGGTGCCATCGACCGTGACGGTGCCGCTGCCGGCGCCGACGTTGATCACGCCCAGCTCGCGGCGCTCCAGGAACGCATGGCCGGCGGCCGAGGCCGGTTCGGTCTGCTTGGGCAGCGAGACCGGGCCGTTGACCGGGGCCGCACCGCCGAGCACGAAGCGCTCGTAGTGGGTGTACTTCAGGGTCACCGCATCGGCGTTGAACAGACCGTCGAGCAGGTACAGATCGCGCAGGTCGTCATTGCTGGCGCCCTTGATGGCGTCGGGATGGGTGGCGTAATGGGTCTTGCAGTACATGGCGTCTCCAGAGCAGGGGTGGGGCGATGCGTCGGCCCCGGCACGATTTCAGCTGATTGTAGCCAGTTGGTAAACCGGTGTCATTTTGCAGCGCACGATAGGCCGGGGCGGGCCCCGGCGGGCGGAATCTCCCGCAGATATCAATCCTCGGGGGGCTGGCAGGAGTCGCGCACGATCAGGTGCGGACGCACGCTGGCGTGCTGCATCACGGCCTGGCCATCGGGCTGGATGAGCATCGCGGCCGCCGTGCGGCCGGTGTCGCGGGTGTGGCGGCGCACCGAAGTCAGCGACGGCCACAGGCGCGAGGCCAGCGGACTGTCGTCGTAGCCGATGATCGAGAGCTGGCGCGGAATGTTGATGCCCGCGCGCAGGGCGACCTTGTAGATACCGGCGGCCATTTCATCGTTGCCGGTGAAGATGGCGGTGGGGCGCTGCTTGCCCAGCAGCAGCTTCTCGGCCGCGGCCACACCGGATTCGAAGGTATAACCGGCCTCGACGATGCGTGCCGGGGGCAGCTCGATGCCGCGCTTGGCCAGCGCGTCGATGAAGCCGGCGGTGCGCTCGTGCGCGGAGCGGTAGGCGCTTGGGCCGGTCACTAGGGCGATGTCGCGGTGGCCCAGCGAGAGCAGGTAGTCGGCCGCCTCGGCGGCGCCGTCGCGATCGTGGGTGACCACCATCTGCGAGGTGTCATCCAGCGGCAGCGAGGCGATCCGGGTGAAGCGGCAGCCGATTTCATCGAGCATGTCCACCAGCGCCTGGTCTTCAGAGGCACGCGGCACCAGGATCACGCCGTGCAGTTTCTGTTGCTGCACGAAACGGCGCACGCCGTCGATATATCCGGGGCTGCGCGAATCGCAGGGGTGCACGACCAGCTCGAAACTGGAGCCGCGCAGCGCATCCAGCGCACCGTACTGCATGTCCACGATGTACTGGGCGGTCGGGTTGTCGTAGACCATGCCGATCAGGAACGAGCGGCGGAACGCCAGGCCGCGGGCCAGCGGGTCCGGCGCGTAACCGACCTCGCGCATCAGCGCCTCGACCTTCTCGCGCGTGTCCTTACGCACCAGCGGTGAGTTGTTGATGATGCGCGAGACGGTCTTCTTCGATACCCCGGACAGACGCGCGATGTCGTTGATCGTGGCGGCCTTGCCTTTGGTCAATCCGTGCGGCGACGGATCGGTTTTGCTGCGCAATGACATGTCGTTCAAACCGGGGATGAGTCAGGGGATTCTAGCGGGGAGCTCAATCGAGGGCGCGGTAGCGGAAGTTCCGGAACTGGACCTTGCCGTCGCCGGCAGCATAGATCGCCGGCTTCAGGGCCAGGAACTTGCCCGCCACATTGTGATGGTAGCCGGAGACTTCCATCTGAACCGGGTACTTCTGCCAGGTTTTGCCGTCGGTGCTGGAGTGGATGGTGACGATATGGCGGTTGTTGGTCACGCGCAGCCACAGCTTGCCACCGGTGGCACTGGGCGCCAGCCGGGTGGGGCGCTCCTCGCCGTAGCGGTGCATGATGAACTTCTCGCCGTTGCTGCCCACACCCACGTACAGGCGGTCGCTGTAGAAGAGCAGGGCACCGCCGACCGCGCCGGGCGCGATCTCCATCTCGACCTCGAACTGGTAGGCCTTGTCGCCGGCGATGGCGGTCAGCGGCGAGCTGTCGCGCGGGGTTTCGCCCTTGCCCTGCAGCACCAGGCCCTTGCCGGTGAAGGACAGGCGCTTGTACTCGTCCTGGGCCGGGTTGAAGAAGGACCACTGCGCACCGAGCGTGCTGCCGCGGAAATCATCGGACAACGCCATGCCGTGCGGGCCGACCGACGTACCCGACGGCTTGGCCAGCGGCTGGCCCAGGTCGCCGCCCTTGGCCACGAACCAGCCATCGGCGGTCCATTCGATCGGCTCCAGCAGCGCCTGGCGGCCCAGCGTCCAATACCCGTTCTGGTAGCCGTGATACATCATCCACCAGCGCCCGTCGGTGCCTTCGATCACCGTGGCGTGGCCGCGCGACCACCACGGCTCGGCGGCCGACTGGGTACGCATGATCGGGTTGTTCGGCGCGTTCACCCACGGGCCGTGGATCGAGCGCGAGCGCGCGGTGATCACCATGTGCCCGGTCGGCGGGCCGGCGGTGCCGCCCACGGCGGTGGTCATGTAGTACCAGCCATCGCGGAAATTGATCTTCGGGCCTTCCTGGGCATAGGCCTCCACGTCCCAGCTTTCCGGGTACTTCCAGCCGTCGTAGACGTGCTTGGGCGTGCCGACCACGCTCAGGCCGTCATCGGCCAGCTGCACATAGTCGCCGCCGCTGAGGAACAGGTAGCGCTTGCCGTCTTCGCCCACGGCATGGCCCGGGTCGATGTAGCCGCCCAGGCCGATGTCGATCGGCTCGCTCCACGGGCCCTTGATGCTGTCGGCCCAGACCACGAAGTTGCTGCGGGTCTCGCCGGTGCGGGCGGGGAAGTAGATGTAGTAGCGGCTGCCGTGCTTGACGATGTCCGGGGCCCAGATCGCACCGACGTTCTTGGTGATGGCGTGGCCCAGCGGCTGCCAGTTGACCAGATCGCGCGAATGCCAGATCGGCAGGCCGGGGTAGGCATCGAACGAGGACAGGGTGAGGTAGTAGTCCTCGCCATCCTTGAGCACCGAGGGATCCGGGCGGTCACCGGCGAACACCGGGTTGAGGAAGGTACCGTTGCCCAGATCGGCCTGGCGCTGGTTCTCGATGCCGCGCTTCCAGGTGGCGGCGGGCTCTGCAGCGTGGCCGGCACCGGCCAGCAGCAGGCAGGCGGTGGCGAAGCTCGCCAGGGTCTTCCTCAGGTGCATCGTCTGTCTCCCTTGAACGTATCGTGGGCCGGCCGCGCTCAGCGCGCCCCGGGCCCGGCAAGACGCTGTTGCCAGCGTGGGTACTCGGTGGTGATCAGGGTCTGCGGCCAGGTTCCGTACCAGTGATAGCCGGTACGGCGCTCGCGAGGGATGTCGTTGAACGTGGCCACGAGTTCACCCTCGCGGTTGGCCAGCAGCACCGAACTGTCGTGCAGGTCGTGAAAGCGGCCCCACAGCAGCGGCGCGTCTGCATCAGCGACCAGGCGGCGGTCGACCGTGGTGCGGTGGAACGCGAACTGTTCCGGCGTTGTCTCGAAGGTCTCCAACCGCCAGCCGGTCAACGCGTGCGCCTGGAACCACGCCATGGCGGCGTTGACCGAGGCGACCACCTCCGGCGAGGGATCCGGGATCGACATCAGGTAGCGGACCACGCCGACACTCTCGTCGGTGACCAGCGCCGGCAGTTCGAACTTCCGGCCCTGCGCGGGCTGCAGCGTGGTGCGGTCGTACTGACCGGCCCAGATCGTCGGCACGCCGTCCTGGCGCACCTGCAGGCGCAGCAGGCAGGCGTCGCCGGCGGTCACGGCCGCGTCCACGCGGGCACGCTGATCGGCCGTGATGAACCCGAACACCGCCTCGCGCTGGATGCGCCGCAGCGTGGTCAACACACCGCTGGTGACATCGTCGGCGAAGGTGATGTGGCCGTGGTACGACGTGCGCGAGGGCACCGAATGCGGCCAGCCACCACAGCCGGGGATCTGCTCGGCGAGGATGAAGTCCAGCCCGCGCACCGCCGCGTCGCGGTAGCGGGCATCGCCGCTGCGCGCGAAAGCGTCGGCCAGGTAGCTGACCTGGGTGTAGATGTTGCGGTTGTCGAAGCTGCCGCCGGGGGTGGCCTGGTCGGCCAGCACCTGTGCCTTGGCGGCATCGTCGAGGATCCGCTGCGGATCCTGGTTGACCGCCCAGCCGCCACCACGACGCTGCAGCGCGACCAGGTTGTCGGCGATCTGCCGGTACTGATCGGGGGAATAGCGCGGGTAGTCCGTGCCGTGCCCGCTCTGCCAGTGGTTGATGCCGTCCTGGAAGCCGCGCAGCGGGATGTCCTGGCCCTGCGCCATGACGGCGCAGGGCAGGGCGATCCACAGCAGGGCTGCCAACCGCCGCACGCTTACGCGCGCAGCAGGGCGGGCAGCCACAGCGACATTTCCGGGAAGAAGGTCACGATCAACAGCACGCCCAGCGCGGCGAACCAGAACGGCCAGATCGAGCGCATGCTCTCGCCGACACTGATCTTGCCGATTGCCGTACCGATGAACAGCACCGAGCCCACCGGCGGCGTCACCAGGCCCAGGCCACCGGTCAGCACCAGCACCAGGCCGAAGTGGATCGGATCGATGCCGTAGGCCTTGGCCACCGGCAGGAAGATCGGCGTGCAGATCAGGATCATCGGCGCCAGGTCCATGAAGGTGCCCAGCAGCAACAGCATGATCACGATCATCAGCAGCACCATGAACTGGCTGTGCGCGAACGACTGCAGGAAGTTGACCGCGGCCGAGGGCACTTCGAGATACGCCAGCAGCCAGCCGAACACGGCGGCCGTGGCGATCACGAACAGGATCACACCGGTGCTGCGTGCGGCATGGGTGACCGTGCCGAGGAACTCGCGCCAGTCGAGCTGGCGGTACAGCACGGTGGTCACCAGCAGCGCGTAGACCACGGCGATCGCCGCGCTCTCCACCGCGGTGAAGATGCCCGCACGGATACCGATGAAGATCAGCGCGACCAGGCCCAGGCCGGGCAGGGCCGAGACCAGGCGCAGCAACACGGCGCGCCAGCCCGGGAAGATTTCCACCCCGTAGCCGCGGCGTCGCGCCACGACGTAACCGGTGATCATCAGGGCGACGGTCATCAGCAGGGCCGGCACGATGCCCGCCGCGAACAGATCGGCGATCGACAGGCCGCCACCGGCTGCGGCCGAGAACAGGATCAGGTTGTGCGACGGCGGCACCAGCAGCGCGACGAGCGCCGCGGTGATGCTGACATTGACAGCGAAATCACGGTCGTAACCGCGCTTGACCATCTGCGGAATCATCGTGCCGCCGACCGCCGAGACATCGGCGATGGCCGAACCGGACACACCGCCGAAGAACAGCGAGGACAGGATCGAGACCTGGCCCAGGCCGCCACGCATGCGCCCGACCAGCGAGGAGGCCAGCGAGATCAGTCGCTCGGAGATGCCGCCGCGCATCATGATTTCACCGGCGAAGATGAACAATGGAATGGCGATCAGCGAAGCCGAGCCGGTGCCGGCCGAGATCTGCTGGACCAGCACCAGCGTCGGCAGATCGAGGTACCACAGGGTGGCCAGGGCGGCAGCGGCAAGCGCGAACGCAACCGGCACACCGAGCAGCAACAGCACCGCGAACACGGTGAAAAGAATGGTAATACCCATGACTCAGCGATCTCCCTCGGCAACGGCATCGGCCGGCCGTACAGCCAGCGCCATCTGGTTCACGGCGAAGATCGCCATCAAGGCGCCACCGATCGACAGGGGCAGGTAGTTGATGCTCTGCGGCAGGTTGGCGCCGGCGGCCTTGATATCCAGGCCGTCCATCAGCAGCACGGCCGCCCACCAGGCGATGACTACGCCCAGCACGGCCACCACCAGCGCGGCGAACACATCGACAGCGCGGCGCAGGCCCGGGCCCATGTGCGCGGCCAGCAGGAAGAAACCGAAGTGGCGGCGGGTATGCACACCGGTGGCCGCACCCAGGCTCATCGCGGTGGCCAGCAGCAGCAGCGTGACCGGCTCGGTCCAGCTGGGCGAATCATTGATCACATAGCGGGCGAACACCTGCCAGCCCTGCACCACCACCAGGCCCAGCAGGGCGATGACGGCAATGTAGATCGCCACATCGGCGATGACGTTGAGCAGGCGCTGCGGCGCGGTGGGGGTGATGACGGTTTCGGAAGTCGAGTCGGACATCGCGTCGGGGCCTCAGGCGAAGTCGCGGATGCGACGGGTGAGGGCGGCCAGCTCCGGCTGCTGCAGGTAACGCTGCAGCAGCGGGTCGGCGGCCTTGCGGAAGGCCGGCATGTCGACCTCGTTGAATTTGATGCCGAAGTCGGCCACGGCCTGGCGGGCGGTGTTTTCCGAGGCATCCCACTGCTCGCGCATCACCTGCACCGATTCGCGCGCGGTCTCGATCACCAGGGTACGGTCGGCCGGACTCAGCGCATCGAAGCTCTGGCGCGACATCAGCAGCACGTCCGGTGCATAGGAGTGATCGCTCTGCGACCAGTAGTGCGCGGCCTCGAAATGACGGCTGGAATGGAAGCTGCGCATGTTGTTTTCCGCACCGTCGATCATGTGCGTTTCCATGCCCGAGAAGGTGTCGCCCAGCGACATCGGCGTCGGGTTGGCGCCGAGCAGGCGCATCAGCTGGATGAAGATGTCCGAGGACGCCACGCGCAGCTTGAGACCGTGCAGATCCTTGGGCTCCACGATCGGGTGCTTGGTGTTGTAGAAACAGCGCGCGCCGGAATCGTAGATCGCCAGACCGACCAGATCGCGGGTTTCAAAGCCCTGCAGGACCGTATCGGCGACGCCGCCATCGAGTGCGCGGCGCATGTGCGCCACCGACTCGAACACGTAGGGCAGGCACAGGCCCTGGGTCAGCGGAAATGCGTTGTTGAGCGCGCCGGAGTAGACGCGGGTGATATCGATGGCGCCGAAGCGGGCCATGTCGATCGCCTCGGACTCACGGCCCAGTTGGCCGGAGTGGTACTGGCGCAGCCGCAGCCGGCCGCCGGTTTTTTCTTCCAGCGTCTTCCCGATCCATTTCACCGCGGTCACAGTGGGGTAATCGGCGACGTGGACGTCGGTGGCGGTCAACAGCTGCGCACCGGCCGGTGCGGCGTTGGACGACCGCGAACAGGCTGTCAGCGCGGGCGCGGCAAGCGCGCCCAGACTGGTAGCCAGGAAACTTCTGCGAGTGAACATCTGCGCCCTCCCAAGCGTGCTCGCCATGTCCGCGCGGTCAACCGGCGGCGATGGCCTTGCAGGTAATGTCGCCGTAACCGACGAAACGGATCAATGCTTCCTGGCCCACGGCGATGTCGTGGATGCCGGTCGCGTTCCCACTGGCGATCAGATCGCCGGCCTTCAACGGCCGCCCACGCTGCGCCGAGCGGCCCAGGGCGAAGGCATAAGCGGTACGCAGGCCGCCCGGCAGCAGGGTCGCGCCACCGGTACCGACCACCTGGCCTTCGATGCGGGTTTCCGCACGCAGGTCGGCGTCGTCCAGGCGGGTCCAGTCCGGGATTTCCGGGCCGAGCACCAGGCCGTTGTTGTTGCCGAAGTCCGACACCACCACGCGCGGGCCGAGCTTGTTGATGGTCGCCAACGGGCTGCTGGCCACTTCAACGCCGATGAAGAGCTTGGCGGCCAGCGCCTCGGCTTCTTCCGGGGTCCAGTGCAGCTTGTCCGCCGGAGCGTCTTCCTGCAGCTGGATCACGTACTCGGCCTCGACCGCGCCGAAGCCGCCGACGAACACCGGAATCTCTACTGTTCCACCGGTAGCATTCCAGAGCTGACGCGAGAAAATCGGGCCCAGCAGACGGTCGTCGCCGGAGACGTCGCGGCGCTCGGCCGCGATATAGCCGACCTTCCAACCCACCACCTGGTCGTCCCACAGCG
Source organism: Stenotrophomonas sp. TWI587 (assembly GCF_039674145.1). Classification (NCBI taxonomy): domain Bacteria; kingdom Pseudomonadati; phylum Pseudomonadota; class Gammaproteobacteria; order Lysobacterales; family Lysobacteraceae; genus Stenotrophomonas; species Stenotrophomonas sp. TWI587. Next base: position 323,960 of record NZ_JBDJMW010000004.1, read on the forward strand.
CGATGGCCTGGTCCTGTACCTGGTAGGCGGTGACGAGGTCTTCCGGGATGTTTCCCGGGAAGTCCGGCAGGGATTGGCCTTGTTGGCGGGCGCTGACGAAGTGGCGGGCGATCTCGCCCAAACCCTGGTCTGGCAGGTCCTGTTTGCCGTGTTCGTTGCTCAAGCGGGTCTCCCGGAAAATTTGTTGCACTGCCAATCGACAGTGGCTGGATGAGCTGTATATGGTAAACCGGTGTCATTGGCAATGTGCAGCGCATCAGAAGTGCTGCCGGTCGGGCACGATGGCCGTTCCCACCCAGCCTGGAAGGATCCCATGCGGATGCCCCGCACCGTGTTGATGCCCCTGTTGACCCTCGCATTGCTGGCCTGCAGCCTCGCCCATGCTGCCGACCGCGCCGTTCCGGATACCGAGCCGCCGCCCGGTGCGCCCGACCACATTGCACTGTGGCCGGAGGGCCAGGTGCCGGGCGAAGCCGGGCCGGCCACGGCCCCCAACGTGGTCGAGCGCAGCATCGACCCGGCACGGCCGGACCGCTATATCGACAACGTCAGCGCGCCCTATCTGGTGGTGTACCGCCCGGCGCGCCCGAACGGCAGCGCCCTGCTGGTGGTGCCGGGCGGCGGTTACCAGCGCATCGTGCTGGACAAGGAAGGCACCGCGCTGGTGCCGGCGTTCGTCGATGAGGGCGGCGTGACCCTGTTTGTGCTGCGCTACCGGCTGCCGGCCGGCCGCAGTGATCGTCAGGCTGCGCTGGCCGATGCGCAGCGCGCGATGCGGGTGATCCGGGCCGATGCTGCGCGATGGAAGATCGATCCGGAGCGCATCGGCGTCATGGGTTTCTCGGCCGGCGGGCACGTCGCCGCGCGGTTGAGCAACGGCTTCGATGCACCTGCCTACCCGCACCGCGATGCGATCGATGCGCTCAGCGCGCGCCCGGATGTCGCGCTGCTGATCTACCCGGTGATCGACATGGGCACGCATGCGCATACCGGCTCGCGCGAGCGCCTGCTCGGACCTCGCCCGGATGCGGCGCTGCAGCAGCAGTTTTCGATACAGGATCAGGTCCGCGCCGATACGCCGCCGACCTTCCTGGTGCATGCGCAGGACGACGATGTGGTCCCGGTCCACAACAGCCTGGTCTATTACCAGGCGTTGCTGCGCGCCGGCGTCACCACCGAAATGCATCTGTTCCCGTTCGGCGGCCACGGCTTCGGCGTGCGCATCCCGGCCGGTCTAACCGTCGCGCAGTGGCCCGAACTCGCCCTGCGCTGGATTCCCTCGCGCCACACGGAGCCTGCGCGCCATGACTGATTCCCCCGCCGATCTGCAGCGGCGCCGTTTCCTGCGCGACAGCGCGCGCTATGCCCTGATGCTCGGTGCGACCAGCCTGCCGTTGCTGCCCGCCTTCGCCGGCGTGCCCGGCCCGCGCCACGCTGCCGCGCCACTGGCGCGCGTGCGCAGTGGCCGCGTGCGCGGGCAACTGGAGCAGGGCATCCACGTGTTCCGTGGCATTCCCTACGGCGCCGATACCGCCCCCCGGCGCTTCCAGCCCGCCGTGCAGGAATCGGCCTGGCGCGGGGTGCGCGATGCACTGGCATACGGCAATGCCGCACCGCAGGGCGGCAACGAAGGGCCGGGCAGCGAAGACTGCCTCTACCTCAACGTGTGGACCCCGGCGCTGCGCGACGGGGGCAAGCGCCCGATCGTGTTCTACATCCACGGCGGCGCCTACAACAACGGCTCGGGCAGCGATCCGCTGTATGACGGCAGCGCGTTGTGCCGGCGCGGCGACGTGGTCGTGGTTACGGTCAATCATCGCCTCAACGTGTTCGGTTATCTGTACCTCGCACAGCTGGGCGATGCGCGTTTCGCCGATTCCGGCAACGTCGGCCAGCTCGATCTGATCCAGGCACTGCAGTGGGTTCGCCAGCATGCGCATGAGTTCGGTGGCGATGCGGGCAACGTCACCGTGGTGGGGCAATCCGGCGGCGGGGCGAAGATCGCCACGCTGATGGCCATGCCCGCCGCGCGCGGTTTGTTCCAGCGCGCGTGGACCATGAGCGGGCAGCAGGTCACCGCGGCCGGCCCGCGGGCGGCCACCCAGCGCGCGCAGATCGCGATGCAAGCGGTGGGGGCGGCCGATGCCGAGGCGCTGCGCACGATGCCGATGGAAGCGCTGCTGGCCGCCACCCGTGCGCGCGACCCCTCGCGCGTGGAAAACAGCAGTCTCTACGTTGGGCCGGTGCTCGACGGGCGTTCGTTGCCGGTACATCCGTTCTGGCCGGAGGCGCCCGCACAGTCCGCCGGGATTCCGATGGTGATCGGCAACACCCACGATGAGACCCGCGCCTTCCTCGGCAACGACCCGGCCAACTTCGCCCTCACCTGGGAGACGCTGCCGGCCAAGCTGGAAAAAGAGCAGTACGTAGACCTGCTGCCGGCGGTGGTGATCGCCGAGTACCGCCGCCTGTATCCGCACTACACGCCTTCGGAGGTGTTCTTCGCGGCCACCACGGCCGGTCGTTCATGGCGCGGTGCGGTGGAGGAACTGGAGGCCCGTGCGCGCCAGGGCGCACCCACCTGGGCCTACCAACTCGATTGGGGCTCGCCGCTGGACGGCGGCAAGTTCGGTGCGTTCCACACGCTGGATATCCCCTTGGTGTTCGACACCACCGACCGCCCCGGCTCGCGCACCGGTGACGGCGAGGAGGCCACAGCCGTGGCAGCCACGATGAGCGAGGCCTTGATCGCCTTCGCCCGCCATGGCGATCCGAATCATGGCGGACTGCCACGCTGGCAGACCTATTCGCTCGCGCGCCGCGAAACGATGCTGTTCGATGCCACTTCTCAGCAGGCCGACGACCCGCGCGGTGGCGAGCGTCGTCTGTATCAGCAGGCCCCCTTCATTCAACGAGGTACGTTCTGATGCGGTGTACGTCCTGGCTGCTGGGCAGCGCGCTGCTCGGCCTGATGAGCGCGGCGCAGGCCGCCGTGGATCCGGCGGTGATGGATCGCCCGGCACCGGCCCCGATCCGGGCCAGCAAGATCGTGCTGGTCGGTGATTCCACCACGGCCGTGCAGGGCGGCTGGGGCCCTGCGTTCTGCGCCCGGCACGTGACCTCGTTCCTGACCTGCACCAATCTGGCCCGTGGCGGCCGCAGTACCTACAACTACCGCGCCGAAGGCTCGTGGGCGCTGGCCGAGGCGGAGATGCGCACACCCGGCTATGCGCGCACGTGGGTGCTGGTCCAGTTCGGCCACAACGACCAGCCCGGCAAGCCGGGCCGTTCCACCGATCTGCAGCGCGAGTTCCCGGACAACCTGCGCCGCTACGTGGCTGAGATCCGTGCCGCCGGTGCGCAGCCGGTGCTGCTGACCCCGTTGACCCGCCGCCAGTTCGCCGATGGCGTGCTGATCGATGACCTCGCCCCCTGGGCCGAGGCGGTGCGCACGGTCGCGCGCGAGATGCAGGTGCCACTGGTCGATCTGCACGCCCGCAGCCGCGCGGTGGTGCAGGCGCTGGGGCCGGTCGCCTCGATGCCGCTGGCGCAGGCCGCGGCCACCCCTGCACAGGTCAGCGCGGCCCTGGCGGGGACCACCGTGGGTGCGGCGCCCGTGGCTGGCGCACCGGCCACGCAGAACAACGCCGTGACCGAGCCCATGGGGCAGGCCAAGGTCGCCTTCGATTACACCCATCTGGGCCCGGATGGCGCAGCGCTGTTCGCGACGCTGGTCACCGAGGAACTGGCCCGGCAGGTCCCGTCGTTGCGACCGCTGCTGATTCCCTGATCGATAGGCAGACCCTTCGAATTCTTTCGAATGGATTGCTACGTCGGGCATTGTGGGTCGATTGGATGTGATTCAGGTCAAACACGTTGTTCACCGCGATCACCTAGACTCGGGGTATGCAAGACCAATGCAACCCGTTTCCGCCGTTCCATGGCCGTGATCGATTGATCGCTGCGGTCGACCATGCCGTCCAGCACGAGCACGCGCACCAGATCGCCGCCACGCTGCGCACGGCGTTGCGCGAGGCGATCGCCGACAGCCGCATCCAGCTGCCGGCATGCGTGCACCACCCGATCGAGGATCACTACGCCCGCCGTGAGCTGTACCGCAGCCCGGTGCACGGCTACAGCATCGTCGCGATGAGCTGGGGTCCGGGCCAGGGCACGCCGCTGCACGACCACAGCGGGCTGTGGTGCGTGGAGGGGGTCTGGCTGGGACAGCTGGAGATCACCCAGTACCGGTTGCTGGAACGTGACGGCGAGCGGTTCCACTTCCGCCCCGAGCCACCCGTGCTGGGCGACTGCTGCAGTGCCGGCAGCCTGATCCCGCCGCACGAATACCACACCATCCGCAACACCAGCGATGACGACCTGGCCATCTCGGTGCACGTCTACCAGGGCGAGATGACCCGCAGCGCCATCTTCGAACCCGAGACCGATGGCTGGTACCAGCGCCGCGTGCAGGTGATGGAAACCGACGCGGCCTAGCACCGGCGGTGTGCCGGCGCCGCGGCGCCATGCACCCCACCGTGTTACGGGTCCAGCGCCACCACGTTGTTGCGCTGGGTCACTTCCGCCGCCCCATCGGCCTGCATGACACGCACGCGCAGGCCACGGTGATCCCCGGCGGGCAGCGGCAGGCTGACCGTCGTGGTCTTCGGCACCAGATCGCTCGGCGCGGCCAAGCTGGGGATTTCGACCCGGGCCAGCTCACGGCCCTTGGCGTCTTCCAGCATCGCCGCGCCCACACCGGTCGCGACATGGCCCAGGCTGTGCACGGTCACCTGCACCTGACGCCCGTCCACACGTACATCGCCCCGCCCGATACCGAGGTCGGGCCGCTGTTCGACCGGCGTACCGGCCTGCACCAGCTCGAACTCGAACACCTGGCTCTGGCCCGGCGCGAAGCGCAGCATGGTCGAGCCACTGCGCTCCAGAGTGAGATCGCGCGTGGTGGCCTTGCCATCGATCATGTCATCGCCGTCGCGGTCCACGCCGCTGGTCATCCGCCATTGCCCGGCGGTGACGTTCCAGGTGCTCATTTCCGCGTCCACTGCACGCGAGCCCAGGTTGTAGGCGATCACCTTGAAACGGTCCGGCGAGGGCGCATGCACCAGCAGCGCGACCTGCTCGGCCGCCTCCGGCTGGATGAAGCGCCAGCTGACGGTGTGGCCGGGCCAGCTCTGGTTGCGCTTGAGCGCGATACCGCCCAGGCGCGCACGCTGCAGGAACTCGCTCGGCGCTTCGACACGGTCAGACCACCAGTGCCCTTCGGTGTTCATGTATTCGCGCTGCGCCTTGGCCTGGATGCCATCGGCATGCAGCGCTTCCAGGTACTTCTTGTCGCCGGTGGCCTGCCACGCCATCAGGCTGGCGAAGCCGGTGCTGCCGCCGTCGGCATCGCTGATGAAGCGCGGGTTCCACTCGGCACCGCGGCCCAGCGCTTCCACGTAGTTCTCGCCCAGATTGGACAGCGCGCCCGGCCCACCGCGCTCGACGCGGTAGTCCAGCGCCTTGAGGTATTTGTCATCGCCCGTCCAGCGCCATGCCGCCCAGAAGGTATGCATGATGTCGCCGCTGCCCGAGCCGTTGTTGAGCTCGCCGCCACGGGTCTTGCCCGTCGCCCAGTTGATCTCGTTGGGCAGCGCCCAGCGGCCCTTGTCGTCGGTGTAGGCGTGGGCCAGGTAGCCATCGGCCAGCCCGGTGACCAGTTTGCGACCGGTCGGATCGGCGTTGTACTGGCCGATCAGGAAGGCCGGATGCAGCACCGGGAAGGAGTACGGCTTCTGCCATTGCCAGTTCGGTTCGCGGTAGACCTTGTTGCCGCCGAACCAGTTGCTGGAGAACAGCAGATGCCCCTGCGGGTTGGGCAGGATGATGCGTTCGTCGAAAGCCTTCACCGTTTCCATCAGGCGCTCGACGGTGAGCGGATCGCCCCAGTTGAGGTAGAGCATCGCGCTGTTGGTGTTGATGCCTTCCTCGTACGCGTGCAGCTCATCGGTTTCGATGGTGCTCAAGCCGTTGCTGAACATGCCATTGCGATACACCGCATCGGACAGCGCGGTCAGCGAGGCATTGAGCTTGTCCGGCTGCACACCCATCAGGGCCAGGCCCGGCCACTGCTGGGTCAGATCGGAATCGTCGGAAATGCCGCCGCCGAAATCACCGTAGGCAATCTGGCGATGGTCGATCCACCACTCGATGAAGCGGCGCACGTACTTGAGGTCTTCGGTCTGCCGGAACGCCCACAGCGGCACGCCCTTGGGCGCCTCGGGCTGGGTGAACGGCGGCTTGCCCTGGCTGTTGTAGCTGATGTAGTTCCAGTACAGGCGGCCGAGTTCGTGGTCCGGGTCCACCCGCAGCAGATCACTGAGATCGGCATACACGCGCGCGTACAGGCGCTGGCGCTTGGAGGTGGTGTGCTCTTCGACCAGGAAGCCCCAGTTGTCACGCACCTGGTTGAAACGGTCGGCGATGTGTTCTTTCTTCGCCTCGTCGCGGTCCTTGTAGACCATGCGGATTTCCGCACCATCCAGCGAGGTGGCGTTGAACCCCGGTGCGGCCGAGGCGATGGAGATCCACAGGCTGTCGGCAGTCAGGATGCGATCACGCAGGTCCAGCCACAGGGTGCGCTTCTGGCCCGGCTTGACCGAGACCGACACATCGATCATGTCGCGCGCCGGCCACAGCGGGTCCTTGATGCGGATGTTGAGCGGGATCAGGCCGTCGTGGGTCGCCGGCAGGTCCAGCTTGGGCAGATCGATCGCGATGCCGTCCAGGCCGTCATACATGTTCTCCCAGCTGTGCGCCCAGCTGCGGATAAGCGGCTGTGCAGCCGGTGCGTCGCTCACGCCGGAGGGAATCAGCACGTGCACGATCGGCAGCGGCTGGGCGGGCAATGTGTCGGCCGCGCGCTTGCGTGAACCGGCGCCCTTGGGCAGCGCCATCACCGTGCTGCGTTCGGCCACCGGGTAGCGGCCATCGATGTACTCGCGCAGCGCCGCGATGTTGGTGTAGTCCGGCAGGGCCTGGCTGTCGATCAGGTAGCGCTGCTTGACCGTGCCCTCCGGCTCGGCGGCATCGCTCACCTGGTAGGCCCAGATCTCCTGGATCGGGGTTTCCTGCGCTGTGTTGCGGAAGTGCAGCACGCCACCGTCCTGCGCGGGAATCGTGTTGACGCTGCGCACCACACCCTGTGGGCGCTCGAACAGCGTCTGCGCGGGCTGGCCGTCCCCGCTGTGGCTGAGCCCGCCGAAGGCGGCGCCGCGCACTTCGATGCGGTTGACGGTCTCCCCGGCCGGCAGGGTCAGGTCGAGCTGCTGGCCACCGTCGACGTAGGTGTTCCAATCGGGCAGCTGGAAGTAATCATCGCGCCCGGCCAGCCGCGAGCGGTTGTACACGCCCGGCCAGGTGGTCTCGGCGATGCCATCGGTCGCCTTCCACATCCACTGCTTGTGGTCCTTGGTATCGGCGAACTCGATCTTGCGGATCGTGGTGGTCGGGGCGGTCAGCGCCGGCGGCGGTGCAGCGTCCCAGCCGTGGCGATGGCGCCAGGCGCGCATCGGGTCCGGCTCGGCCACTGCCGTGCGGGGCGCGGCATTGCGGGCCAGCGCGGCCATGCCAGACGGGTCGAGCAGGCGGTCATAGACGCGGATCTCGTCGAAATCGCTGCCGCGCAGGAAGTTGTAGCGGCTCTGCACCTGGTAGGGCGCCATCACGCGGCCGGCCAGGCCGAGCTGATCGAGCGCGGCGTCGTAGTCGGCGGTGGTCTCCTGGCGGGCGACCTCCTTGCCATCCACGTACAACCGCACGCCGTGATTCTCATCCCAGCCGAAGGCGATGTGCTGCCACTGCTGGGGCGAGGGGTTCTGGTCGAGTTTGAACGACACGCGCGTGCGCGCCAGGTTGGCATCGGTGACAAAGGCATCGAAGCCGTGGCCGTTCCAGTCGATGCGCAGCCAGGCCATGTCCCAGCTGCTGTGGTCGGCATAGCCGACCCGGAAGATCACGAACGGCGCTTCACCCACCGCATACCGCGAGCGCCAGAAGAAGCCGAGCGTGCCGCGCTGGGCCTGGATGTTGCCCGGCGCGTTCCACGACAGCACGCCGTCATCGGCCCATTCGATCGCGCTGCCGTGCGCACCGTTGGGCACCCGCTTCACCTTGTCCTGGAAGTTCGGGACCGGATCACCCGCGGCGGTATCGGCCTGCAGACTCTGGTCGGCCGACACGTGGAACAGCAGCTGCGGCGCGGTCTGCGCCCAGGCGGTGCCACTGCCCGCGAGCAGCAGCGCCAGCAGGCTGGCGGACAGGCGGGAGGGGCGGATCGAGGGGGCGACAACGCGATGCATGAGACCTTCCTTTCGACAGCAGAAACAGTACAGCGGAACCAGCAGCGGGGGTCAGCCGCTCACGGTGGCCTCCCGCCCCGGCACCGCGCCCGCCATCCCGGAGAGAAGGACGGGGACGGGCGCGATAGCGGTGGCGGAAGACGCAGCACGGTCAGAACTTGTAGCGCAGGCCGAGGTAGTACTGGCGGCCGGTATGGGTGTAACGGTCCGGCAGCGACAGCGCCGAATCGACATAGCGCTCATCGGCGGTGTCGAGCAGGTTGATCGCTTCGAAGGTCAGCGAGAGGTTCTTGTTGACCTTGTAGGACATGTTGAAATCCACGTTCTCCACGCTGTACTTGCCCTGCACATCGGCGGTGGCGAACTGGTTGCCGTCCAGGTCCCACACGTTCTCCTGCGACAGGATGGTGCTGATGTATGCGTCGCGGTAGCTGGTGGAGACGCGGGCGCTGAAGCGGCCATCGTCGTAGTACAGCGTGGCGTTGTACGAGTTCGGCGAGAGATTCAGCAGGTCGTTCTCGGTGTACGTGGTGACGATCGTGCTGCCGGTGCCCGAGCTGAACATGTATTTGATCTTGGATTCGACGTGCGTGTAGTTCAGCTGCACGCCGAAGTTGCGCCAGAACCCGGGCAGGAAGCTGAAAGGCTGCTGGTAGGACACCTCATAGCCCTTGAGCGGGCCGCCCGGGGTGTTGAAGTAGCTCTGCACGTTGAACACGGTGTCCGGGCTGAAGCCGGTCGGCAGCAGGTCCAGCGAGTAGCCCATGTCCGCCCAGGTGGTGAGCAGGCGGGTGCGCTGCACATAGCTCTCGATGTCCTTGTAGAACACCGCGGCCGACAACAGTGCGCCTTCGTCGAAGTACCACTCCGCGCTCAGGTCGTAGTTGGTCGAGCGGAACGGATCCAGCTTGGGATTGCCCAGGTTGATCGAGTAGCTGCGGTCGTCATCGAAGTAGGCGGTGGGACCACCGCTGACGCTCGGCGACAGGTTGGACAGGGTCGGGCGGGCCATGGTCTTGGCCGCGCCGAAGCGCAGCACGAAGGTGTCGCTCAGGTCCCAGGCCAGGTTCAACGAGGGCAGCCAGTCGTCGTACTTGTGGCCGACCCGCGTGCCGACCTGCAGGCGCTCGCCCGGATCGGCCGTGGCGCTGGCCACCCCGAAGAACGGTTCGCACGCCGAGGACAGATCGTTGGCGTTGGTGGCCGTGCACGGCGCATAACCATCGGCGGTGATGCGGGTCTGCACGTAGCGCACCCCCAGGTTGCCGCGGAACGCACGGCCCAGCAGATCGGTGTTGAAGTCCAGCTGCAGGTAGCTGCCGTAGCTCTTTTCGTTGACGTCGAAGTTGTTGTTCGATGCGCCGAAGTGACCGACGCTGGCCAGGCGGTAGTCACCGCCGAGCGTGCCGGTGTTGCAGTTGCAGTAGATGTCCAGCAGCTTGGCGATCTGGTTGAAGTCCGGCACCAGCCACGCATTGGGCAGGTTGCCGTCCATGCCCTTGCCGAAGCCGCTCAGGGTGTCGCTCAGGTCACCCACGCCCACACCGGCCGGCAGCGCCTGCGACAGGCGGCCGTAGCTGATGTTGCGGAACTCCTGCGTGCTCATGTCGTAGTCCTTGTAGGCCAGACCGCCGCGCAGGGTGAAGGTGGGATTGATGTTGAACGTGAGGTCGACCTTGGCCGTGTCGAAGGCGTTGTCGACATACTGCGGGTTCAAGCGCACTTCGCTGATGTTGCCGCCACGCGCGGTACCGTTGGCATTGACCGGCGTGCTGCCGTAGCCCAGCCACTTCCAGTTGTCCACGGCGTTGAGGTCGAACGGGAAGGACATCGCCGGGACCTTGCCGTTGCGCATGTCCAGCACGAAGCCATCCAGGTTGCTGTTGTCGAAGCTGACCATCGAGAAGATCGGCCGCTCGTAGTTCGATTCGGAGTGACCGACCACCGCATCCAGGCGCACCGCGTCGTTGAAGCGATGTTCCAGGTTCAGGCTGAACTGCTTGAACTCGGTGCTCTCTTCGATGGCGGTGGATTCGGTGCGGAAATCGACGTTGTCGAACACGCCGTAGGTCAGGCGGTTCTGTTCATCGGCCTGCGCTTCGCGGACCACGATCTGGGTCTTGCCGCCGTACTGCGCGGTGCGATGCAGGTTGGCGCCGATGGAATCTTCGCGCACGTTCTTGTCGAGCTTGGAGTACAGCATGTCCAGGTTCAGCTGCGTGTCGTCGCTGACCTTGAACTGCAGCGCGCCGGTGACGCCCAGGCGCTCGATCTCGTGTTCGGTGCGGATGTAGCGCGGGTAACGCGGAATCCAGGCGTTGGTCGCGGTCTCGTAGGCGGCGATGTTCTCGGCCGTCGCAGCCGGGCGGTCCAGACCGGGGCCGCAGTGCGTGGCATCGATGCCGTAGCTGCCCCAGCCATTGCTGCGCGCCTGGTTGGCGGCGCTGCCGACACCGGCGGCGGTCTCATTGGACAGCGGATTGCGCGGGGTCTGCGGGTTGTAACCGGCCGGGCTGCAGAAGCCGTAGGTGCCATTGTTGGCCGCGGTGCTCTGGTTGGAGTTGCGGTAGTTGCCGTGCTCCCAGCGGACCGGGTTGTAGCCTTCCTCGAAGATGGTGCGCTTGCTGTAGGCCACCGACATCAACGCACCCACCCGGCCGTCGGCCCAGGTGTTGCTGATCAGGCCTGAGATGCGCGGATCCTTGTTCTTGGACAGCTCGTTGTAGCCGTACTGGCCACCGAGCGAGGCCTGGAAGCCCTCGAAATCGAACGGGCGCGAACCGCGCAGATCGACCGTGGCACCGAGCGAGCCCTCGTCGGTCTGCGCCGACTGGGTCTTGTTGATCTTGACCCGGCTGAACAGCTCCGAGGCGAAGGTGTTGAAGTCGAAGCCGCGGCTGCGGTTGACGCCGGTGGTGCCACTGCCGGCGGTGGACAGTGCTTCCAGGCCGTTGATGCGCACGCGGGTGAAATCCGAGCCCAGGCCGCGTACCGAGATCTGCTGGCCTTCGCCGCCTTCGCGATCGATCGACACGCCGGCAATGCGCTGCATCGACTCGGCCAGGTTCAGATCGGGGAATTTGCCGATGTCCTCGGCATAGATCGCATCGACCTGTTCGACGCTGTAGCGCTTTTCATCCAGCGACTGCTGCAGGCTTTCACGGTAGGTCGCTTTGACTTCCACCTTGTCCAGGTCGACCGCGTTGAGCACGGCGGCCTGTTCGGGCGTCTGCTGGGCGGCGGCAATGCCGGCCGCGCTCTGCAGCGCGAACGCGATCGAGACCGCGAGCAAGGTAACCGGTGTCTTTTTACGGGTAGTGAGTCGTTCCATCGTGTGTAAGCCCCTCCCAGGGTTCGCCGCCATGCGACCGTGCTGTTGATGAGTCATGGACGTCCGGCCTCCCCCGGAACGTCTGTCGCGCATGCGCCGCAGTGATACCGCTGGTCATCCGGAACGTAACAAACCCTTCACGCGCCGGCATCTTGCGCCGCAGCAGCGTGCCCCGTGGGGTGAGGGTGTGGATGGCCGCGAGTGCGGCGTGCGCGCAGCCGGCGGCGTGATCGCTCACGCCGCCGGTGGGTAGTGCCGTTGAATCAGAACTTGTAGCGCACGCCGAGCAGGAACTGGCGGCCGGTTTCGGTGTACTGCAGCGGCAGGCGACCGGTGGCCGGCGAGTAGACCCACTCGTCGGACGCTTCGTTGGTCAGGTTGATGCCCTCCAGGCTCAGTTCGAGCTGGTCGCTGATCGTGTAACGGATCGAGGCATCGATGACGGTGGTACCGGTCATGCCGTGGTAGCCGTCGAGGTTGAAGCCGGTTTCCGTACCCGGTGCCTGGGTCAGGTAGTCATCGCGGTTGGTCGCCGAGACACGGCCGGAGAAGACCTTGCCTTCGTAGAACAGCGTGGCGTTCCAGGACGACTTGGACAGGCCGGTCAGGTCGGTCTTCATCACCGGCTGGCCAGCGGCGTTGAGGTACTGGATCTGCGATTCCACCCAGGTGTAGTTCAACTGCACGCCGAGGTTGGACCACTTGCCCGGCAGGAAGGTGAACGGCTGGGTGTAGTTGGCTTCCACGCCGTGCAGTTCACCACCCGGGGTGTTGACCGGACGGCTGTAGGTGAAGTCATCCGTGGGCGAGGCACCGGTGCCGATCAGCAGCGAAGCAGGCAGACCGCTGTCGGAGTACGGGCGCACTTCGCGGGTCGTCTGCACGAAGCTCTCGATGTCCTTGTAGAACAGACCGATGCCGGCCATCGCGCCTTCGGAGAAGTACCACTCGAAGCCGAGGTCGACGTTGGTCGCGCGGATCGGTTCCAGATCCGGGTTGCCGCTGGAGATGGTGCGAGCACCACCGGCCACGGCCACCGTTGCGCCAGGCGTCAGGCTGCCCAGGCCCGGGCGGCTCATCACCTTGGCCGCGCCGAGGCGGATCAGGAAGTCCGGGCTGACTTCAGCCACCAGGTTGAACGAGGGCAGGGTGTCGTTGTACGTGCGGTTCTCGGTGGTGGACACCGTACCGGTGGCCAGCGTGGACAGGCCGGTGGAGCTCTGCTTGGTGCGCACGTAGCGCACGCCCACGTTACCCGACAGCGGCAGCGTGCCGATCTCGGTGGAGAACTCGCCCATCAGGTAGGCACCACGGTCCTTCTCTTCGACGCTGCGCACGTTGTTGGCGCGCGGGGCGACGGCGAAGATGCCGCTGTTGCTGTAGATGTCGAACTGATCGGCGATGGCGTTCAGATCCGGCACCACCCAGTTGGACGGGCTGCCGTTGATGCCCTTCAGGCCCGCCTGCTCGGTCATGTCCACCGGCACGATGCGGGTGCCACCCGGGAAGGTCGGCACGGCCAGCTCGCTGGCACGGCGCAGCTCGGTGGTCTTGAAGGTGTAGTCCTTGGCGAGTACGCCACCCTTCAGGCGGAAGCCCGGGCTGATGTTCCAGTTGAAGTCCAGCTGGCCGGTGTCGAAGTCATTGTCCACGTACTGCGGACGCAGACGGATTTCGGCCAGTTCCCAGCCTGCCGGGTTGGTCGGATCGACGCCGTAGTTCAGCGTCGGGAACCGGCTGTTGCCCCGGTAGTCGTAGCTGTAATTGTCGACGTCGTACTTGTCCATGATGATGGTGGTCTGCACCGGGTTCTCGTGCTTGGAGCGCGAGATGCCGAGCTTGCCGGACAAGGTGAAGTCATCGCCGAAGCGGTGCTGGCCGTTCAGGCTGAGCTGCTTGAATTCGGTGCTCCACTCGTCGTGACGGTTCTCCGAGCGGATGTCGACATTGTCGAATTCGCCGTAGACCAGTGCATTGTTCTCGATCACGCCGTTCTTGACGACCATCGCCGGCTTGCCGGCCAGGCGCGGCTGCGCGGTGTTGGCGCCACGGCTGAAGGAGATCGCTTCGATGTAGTGCTCGTCGCGGGTCGCATCGATCTTGGAGTACAGCGCGTCCAACGAGAACTCGGTGGCGTCGCTGGGCTTCCACTGCAGGGTGCCGGTCACGCCCAGGCGCTTCTGCTCATGTTCCATCTGCACGTAACGCGGGAAGCGCGGGTGGTAGACGTTGGCCGAGCGCGCGGCAGCGAACGGCGAGGCCGCGTTGAAGCCACCGTTGCTTGGGCCGTTGGCCCAGCGGCCGGTGTTGGAGCCTTCTTCCAGCGCCTGGCGCTCGGAATAGGCCACCGACAACAGCGCCCCGAAGGTGCCGTCGGCGAAGGTGTTGGAGATCAGCGCGGCCATGCGCGGATCGGCCTTCTCGGCCATCGCGTTGTAACCGGCCTGGCCGCTGGCGGCGAAGGTGAAGCCGTCATAGTCGAACGGGCGCGCGGTGCGCAGGTCGACGGTGGCACCCAGCGAGCCTTCCTCGACATCGGCCGAGGCGGTCTTGCGCACCAGCAGCTGCGAGAACAGGTCCGAGGCGAACACGTTGAAATCGAAGCCGCGGCCACGGTTGGTACCGCCGCTCTGGTCACCGGCGCCGACCGTGGTCAGTGCCTCCATGCCGTTGATGCGCACGCGGGTGAAGTCCGGGCCGAGGCCGCGCACGGAGATGTTGCGGCCTTCGCCGGCTTCACGGGTGATGACCACACCCGGGATGCGCTGCAACGACTCGGCCAGGTTCAGATCGGGGAACTTGCCGATATCCTCGGCGACGATGGCATCGACAACCCCGGCTTCGCCGCGCTTGATGTCCAGCGCCTTCTCGACACTGGCGCGATAGCCGGTGACGGTGACGGTATCCAGGTCGGTGGGGTTGGTGCCCGCATCCTGGGCCAGCGCGGTACCACTCAGCGCCAGGCCGATCGACAATGCGAGCAAGGTAACCGGTGTCTTTTTCTTCGTGTTCTGGACTTGCATGTTTTCCCTCTCCCAAGGTGCTACATGAAACAGCTATCCAACGACATGTCAGTGCAATGACACCGCTGGTCAGGGCGGACGTTAACAGCCCGTTACCGATCCGGCATCTTGCACCGCAACAGACTTTTATTGTCCCGTAGACGCTTGCGGGACAATGCTTCCGACATTCAGGACAGGTGGACGGGCGGTCGTCCACCGCTAGAATGACACCGCTAGCCATTGCTGCCGTCCGCCCTTGCTGCGGTCTGCGGCCCTCACAAGGATCCAGGACCATGAGTCGTGTTGTCTGTTTCGGAGAGTTGTTGCTGCGCATGAGCGCACCCGGCCGCGAGCTGCTGCTGCAGCAGCCGCAGCTGGCAGTGCACGCCGGTGGCGCGGAGGCCAATGTCGGTGTCTCGCTGGCCCACCTCGGGCACGCGGTGGCGGCCGTCAGCACGGTGCCGGCCAACCCGCTGGGCGAGTTCGCGGTGGGGGAGCTGCGCCGGCATGGCGTGGATACGTCGGGGGTACGCCGTACCGATGGCCGGATGGGCCTGTATTTCCTGACCACCGGTGCCGTGCAGCGTGCCAGCGAGGTGGTCTACGACCGCGCCGATTCGGCCTTCGCCAACAGCAGCGCGGCCGACTACGACTGGGACGCGTTGCTGGCAGGTGCCGACTGGCTGCACCTGTCCGGGGTCAGCCCGGCGCTCAACCCGGCCATGGCCCAGGCGACGCTGGCCGCGGCACGCGCGGCGTGCGCGCGTGGCGTCAAGGTGTCCTTCGATGGCAACTTCCGCCCGTCGCTGTGGGCGCGCTGGCAAGGCGACGCGCCCGGCATCCTGCGCGAACTGTTCGCCTGCGCCGATCTGGTCTTCGCTGACTACCGCGACATCGGCGTGGTGCTTGGCGGTGAGTTCGAGCAGGCCGACGTGCGTGAGCGGGTCGATGCGGCCGCCGCGCAGGCCTTCGCCGCGTTCCCGCGGTTGCAGTGGATGGCCTGCACCCAGCGCACGCCGCACAGTGTGGACAACCATGCCCTCGGAGCGATGCTGATCGGCCGCGATGGCACCCGCGCCGTGGCACCGACCCGCGAGATGATCGGCATCGTAGACCGTATCGGCGGTGGCGATGCCTTCGCCGCCGGCATCCTGCATGGCATGATGCGCGGCTTCGCGCCGGACGCGATCGTGCGCTTCGGCCTGGCCGCAGGTTGCCTGAAGCACTCGATCCCCGGCGACTTCAACCCTGTCAGCGAGGCTGACATCATGGCCCTGACGGGCGAGGAGCGATTCGATGTCCGGCGCTGATCCGCGCGTACGCGCAGTCCTGAAACTGGCCCCGGTGATTCCGGTGTTCACCCCGGAAAACGTCGATGATGCGGTCGAGGTCGCGCGCGCACTGTTCAACGGCGGTCTGCCGGTGATCGAAGTGACGCTGCGCACGCCGATGGCGATGGACGCGATCCAGGCGATGGTCGAGGCCGTGCCCGATGCGGTGGTCGGCGCCGGCACCGTGCTGACCGCCGCGCAGATGGAGAAGGTCAAGCAAGTGGGCGGGCGCTTTGCGGTATCGCCAGGCGCGACCCCGCGCCTGTACGCGGCTGCGCGCGACACCGATCTGCCGTTCCTGCCGGGCGTGGCGACCTCCTCCGAGCTGATGCTCGGCCTGGAGCACGGTCTGGATACCTTCAAGTTCTTCCCGGCCGTACAGGCCGGCGGCGCGGCGATGCTGTCGGCATGGAATGGCCCGTTCGGCGATGTGCGGTTCTGCCCGACCGGCGGGATCAGCGCGCAGACCGCGCGCGATTTCCTGCACCTGCCCAACGTGCTGTGCGTAGGCGGTTCCTGGCTCACCACGCGGGCGCTGCTGCAGGCCAAGGACTGGGCTGGCATCGAGCAGCTCGCGCGCGATTCGGCGGCGCTGGTCGGCTGATTCCGCACAGCCTGCCGCCTCAGTGGCGGCGGGCGGTCGCACCAACCCGGCGGTACAGCGTGCTGCGGCTGATGCCCAGCGCGCGGGCCGCTTGGGCGACGTTGCCCTGACTGGCGCGCAGCGCATCGCGCATCGCGGTTTCGGTCATTGCCTCCAACCCTTCCGCGGTGGATGGCAGGGCCGGTGCGGGCGCGGTCTGCAGATAGGCCGGCAGCATGCCGTGCCGGATCACCTCACCCGGATCACTCAGCGCCACCAGCGTGCGCAGGCACGAACACAGCTGCCGCACATTGCCCGGCCACGAATAGCCGGCCAGCGCATCGAGCGCGGCGGCCTCCAGTTGCCGGCCCTGGCCGAGCCGATCCCACAGACCACGCACCAGCACCGCACGCTCGGCGTGTTCGCGCAGGGCGGGCAGACGCACGCTGTGATCGGCGATGCGGTAGTAGAGATCGCTGCGGAAGTCACCCGCCGCCATCGCCTGATCCAGATCGCGGTGGGTAGCGCAGATCAGGGCGAAATCCAGCTGCACCGGCTTGCCGCCGCCCAGCGGTGACAGCGTGCGCTCCTGCAACACCCGTAACAAACGCGGCTGCAGCGCCAGCGGCATGTCACCGATTTCATCGAGGAACAGCACACCGCCCTGGGCCTGGCGCAGCAGGCCGGTGTTGCCGCTCTTGCGCGCACCGGTGAAGGCGCCTTCCTCATAGCCGAACAGCTCGGCTTCGATCAGGCCTTCCGGCAGCGCCGCGCAGTTGACCGCGACGAACGGTTTATCGGCACGCGTGCTGCGCCGGTGCAGTTCACGCGCGAACACCTCCTTGCCGGTGCCGGTCTCACCCTGCAGCAGTACCGGCAGCTGCGCGTCCAGCACGCGGCAGGCGCGCTCGAGCACCTGTTGCTGGGCCGCATCGAACAGAGGCGTGGCATCCACCCGCACCGCCACCGCCGCGGCACGCGCGGGTGCGGCGGGGGTTGGACGCGCGGGCAGCGGCGAGCGGACCGTGGTGCCACCGGCAGGGCTTACGTGGCCGTACAGCGCGCGTCCCTGGCGATCCACCAGCGCGCCATCATCATGCAGCCGTGAGAGCGGACCATCGAACAGCGCCTCGTAGGGCGCCCTGCCGATGTCGCCGTGGTCCAGCCCGAACAGGGCCAGCCCGGCACGATTGGCGGCCACCAGACGGCCATTGCGGAAGCCCAGTACACCTTCGCGCGCGGTACCCAGCAGGCCGGCGTCGTGATGCAGGCGGACCACCTCGCAATCGCCCAATCCCGCTTCGAAGTAGCGGTGCTCGATATGCGCCACCGCCTGCCGCGCCAGCACTCGGGCATGCAGGTGCTGCTGGCGCGCGTCGCCGGAGATATCGAGTACGCCGACGCGCTGGCCGTACGGATCGAAGATCGGCGTAGCCGAGCAGGTCAGGATTCCATGCGGTGCGAAGTAGTGCTCACCACCACGGACCTCCACCGAGCGGCCTTCGACGATGGCCGTGCCGATCGCGTTCGTGCCCACCGTGGTTTCATCCCAGCGCACGCCTGGCATCAATGCCACCCGCCCGGCTTTGTCCAGGAAGGCGGGGTTGCCCTCGGCATCCAGGATCCAACCCGCCTCGTCGGTCAGCAGCGCGATGCTGCCGGTCGCGGCGATGTCGGCGGCCAAGCCATCCAGCTCCGGGCGCGCCAGCCGCCACAGCGTTTCCTGGCGCTGCCGCAGTTCGCGCAGGCGCGCGTCCGGCAGCGGCTCCACCTCCGGCTGCGCATCCACCGAGAGCCCACCGCGCTGGCAGCGTTGCCAGGACTGCAGGATGGTGTCGGGCACGCTGCCGACCGGCGCCGCGCCACGCTCGAAAAAGGAGCGTCGCGCATTGCCGACACGGTGCTGAAGCGGGAGCTGGGACACCTGGATTCTCCAGTGTCGCAATCTGCGACAGTTGTAGCGGGGCCTGTTCCGATAAACACCACACCCGGCGTTACCGCGCAATGACCTGCCGTGGTGCACCGCATCAGTTTCCGAGCCCCGCTCCAATCGGCACGCCGGGTGACGCCATGCCGCACTGCACCACGCCGAACCTGGCATCGTCCTTGCGCTATGGAACAGACCCTTATCGGGCCTGTCCACCGCCATCCGGAGATGCACCATGAATGCCGTCACGTCCGCCAAGCCGCATGCCACCGACCCGCAGTCCATCTTCAAGCCGCGCTACGGCAACTACATCGGCGGGGAGTGGGTGGCCCCGCGCAGCGGCCAGTACTTCGAGAACACCACGCCGGTGACGGGCAAGGTGTTCACCGAGGTCGCCCGTTCCAACGCCGAGGACATCGAAGCGGCGCTGGACGCCGCCCACGCGGCCAAGACCGCTTGGGGCCAGACATCGACCACCGAGCGCGCCAACATCCTCAACAGGATCGCCGACCGCATCGAGGAGAACCTCGAGCTGCTCGCCCACGCCGAAACCTGGGACAACGGCAAGCCGATCCGCGAAACGCTCAACGCCGACGTGCCGCTGATGGCCGATCACTTCCGCTACTTCGCCGGCGCGGTGCGCGCACAGGAAGGAAGTCTGTCGGAGATCGACAAGGACACCATCGCCTACCACTTCCACGAGCCGCTCGGCGTGGTCGGGCAGATCATCCCGTGGAATTTTCCGATGCTGATGGCCGCCTGGAAGCTGGCGCCGGCGCTGGCCGCCGGTAACTGCGTGGTGCTCAAGCCGGCCGAGCAGACCCCGGCCTCGATCCTGGTACTGATGGAAGTGATCGGCGACCTGCTACCCAAGGGCGTGCTCAACGTGGTCAATGGCTTCGGCGTGGAAGCGGGCAAGCCGCTGGCCTCCAACCCGCGCATCGCCAAGATCGCCTTCACCGGCGAAACCACCACCGGCCGCCTGATCATGCAGTACGCCAGTCAGAACCTGATCCCGGTGACGCTGGAGCTGGGCGGCAAATCGCCGAACATCTTCTTCGCCGATGTGATGGCCGAGGACGATGACTTCCTCGACAAAGCGGTGGAAGGCTTCGTGCTGTTCGCCTTCAACCAGGGCGAAGTCTGCACCTGCCCCTCGCGCGCACTGATCCAGGAATCGATCTACGAGAAATTCATGGAACGCGCGCTCAAGCGCGTGGCCGCGATCAAGCAGGGCAATCCGCTGGATCCCAACACCATGGTCGGCGCGCAGGCCTCCTCCGAGCAGCTGGAGAAAATCCTCTCCTACTTCGACATCGGCAAGCAGGAGGGTGCCGAGGTGTTGATCGGCGGTGAGCAGGCCAAGCTCGAGGGCGACCTGGCCGGCGGCTTCTACGTGAAGCCCACGGTGTTCAAGGGCCACAACAAGATGCGCGTGTTCCAGGAAGAAATCTTCGGGCCGGTGGTCTCGGTGACCACGTTCAAGACCGATGAAGAGGCACTGGAGCTGGCCAACGACACCCTGTACGGCCTCGGTGCCGGCGTGTGGAGCCGCGATGCCTCGCGCCTGTACCGCATGGGCCGCGGCATCCAGGCCGGGCGGGTGTGGACCAACTGCTACCACGCCTATCCAGCGCATGCCGCCTTCGGTGGCTACAAGCAGTCGGGCATCGGCCGGGAGAACCACAAGATGATGCTCGACCACTACCAGCAGACCAAGAACCTGCTAGTCAGCTACTCGCCCAAGAAGCTGGGCTTCTTCTGAGCCTGCCCCGGGCTTGATCCCGATCAAGGCGCCGGCATGAGGCCGGCGCCACAGTGCAGTCCTTGGCAATCCACGGAGATCCACCCATGAACAAGACCATGAAGGCCGCTGTCGTCCGCGAGTTCGGAAAGCCGTTGCGCATCGAGGAGGTGGAGGTGCCGCGTCCGGGGCCCGGCGACATCCTGGTGAAGATCGAGGCCTGTGGCGTGTGCCACACCGACCTGCACGCGGTGGACGGGGACTGGCCGGTCAAGCCGAACCCGCCCTTCATTCCCGGCCACGAGGGCGTCGGCCACGTGGTCGCGGTGGGTGCGGGTGTCAGCCACATTCGCGAAGGCGACCGCGTCGGCATTCCGTGGCTGTACTCGGCCTGCGGCTACTGCGAACACTGCCTGGGCGGCTGGGAAACCCTGTGCGAAGCCCAGCAGAACACCGGGTACTCGGTGAACGGTGGTTTCGCCGAGTACGCGTTGGCCAACGCGGCGTATGTCGGGCTGCTGCCCAAGGGCGTGGGCTTCATCGAGGTCGCGCCGATCCTGTGCGCCGGCGTCACGGTCTACAAGGGGCTGAAGGTCACCGATACCAAACCCGGCCAGTGGGTGGTGATCTCCGGCATCGGCGGGCTCGGCCACATGGCCGTGCAGTACGCCAAGGCGATGGGGCTGAACGTGGCCGCAGTGGATATCGATGATGGCAAGCTCGCATTGGCCGAGCGGCTGGGCGCGACGATCACCGTCAACGCACGCAACACCGATCCGGCCGCGTTCCTGAAGAAGGAGATCGGCGGGGCGCACGGGGCGCTGGTCACCGCGGTCTCGCCGAAAGCCTTCGAGCAGGCACTGGGCATGGTCCGCCGCGGTGGCACGGTCTCGTTGAACGGTCTGCCGCCGGGCAACTTCCCGCTGGATATCTTCGGCATGGTGCTCAACGGCATCACCGTGCGCGGCTCGATCGTCGGTACCCGCCTGGACCTGCAGGAATCGCTGGAGTTCGCCGAGCAGGGCAAGGTCACCGCGACGGTCACCAGCGATTCGCTGGAGAACATCAACGACATCTTCGCGCGCATGCAGGCCGGCAAGATCGAAGGCCGCGTGGTGCTGGACATGAGCGCGTAAACGAATGGTGCGCTGCCGAAGTGCATCGGCAGCGCCTGTTTCACGGTAGTGCCGGCCGCTGGCCGGCTCCCGGAGATCCCCGATCATGACCGACCTCCCGCTCCAGGTAATGGCTACCCTCCCAGCGCTGCAGCTGATTGAAACACTGCAGGCCCGCCACGGCGACCTGCTGTTCCACCAGTCCGGCGGTTGCTGTGACGGCTCCTCGCCGATGTGCTTCGCCCAAGGCGATTTCATCGTCGGCGACCGTGACGTGCGCATGGGCGAGATCGGCGGGGCGCCGTTCTACATCAGCCCCGCGCAGTTCGAGTATTGGAAACACACCCAGCTGATCATCGACGTGGTGCCCGGCCGTGGCGGCATGTTTTCGTTGGAGAACGGCGAGGGCGTGCGTTTCCTGGTCCGCTCACGCTTGTTCAGCGATGAGGAGTTCGCCCAGCTCAAGGCCGCCAGCCGGGTCTGAAACACGCTGCGGCAACCCGTCCATAATGGCGACTCTCCCGCCGTGACGTCTCTGCCATGCCTGTGTCGTCCTCCCTGAAGAATCCGTTGCTGTCCGTGCTGGCCGTCGTGTTCGCGTTCGCGGTGATGGTGCTGGTCAACAGCGTCGGTTCCTGGCTGGTGCCGTTGCTGCACATTCCGCCGGGCGGCGAGCCCCAGCTGGCGTGGGACCTGGCCTGGACGATCCTCAGCGGCGTCGCCGCGATCGCCTTCGCCAGCCGCTACGCACCTACCTGGCCGCGTGTGCACGGCGGTGTGGTGTGGGCGGTGATCGCGGCCGCATCGATCTACACCGCGTGGGATTTCGGCAGCGATTTCCCGTTCTGGTTCGTGGTGATCCTGCTGGTGTCGCTGCCGGTGCAGGCATTCGTGGGCATGTGGCTGGGCGCCCGGTTCCGGCCAGCGCGCGCCTGATCAGCTGCCCGGCAGCACCTGCTTCACCTGCGCGATGCCCTCCCACGGGTCCTGCTTCAGGCGCTCCGCGCGCTGCAGTGCCTTCGCCATCGGGAAGGCGTCCGGTGCCGCGATGCGGCCCAGTTCTTCCCAACGCAGCGGCACCGCCACGCCGGCCCCCGGCCGCGCCCGCAGCGACCACGAGCTCACACTGGTGGCGCCGCGCGCATTGCGCAGCCAATCGATGAAGATCACCCCGTCGCGCTTGGCCTTGCTCATCGTCGCCACATAGCGCTCCGGTGCCTGCGTCGCCATGGCCTGCGCAAACGCCTCGCAGAAGTCCTTGGCGTGCGCCCAGTCGGCCTTGGGCTGCAGCGGCACCACCACGTGCACGCCCTTGCCACCGGAGAGCCGGACGAAGCTCTCCAGCCCGGCTTCCTGCAGGCGCGCGCGCACATCGCGTGCGGCGGCCTTGATCTGGGTCCAGTTCACGCCATCGCCGGGATCCAGATCGAACACCAGCCGGTCCGGGTGCTCGGGATCCTCGACAGTGGCGCCCCACGGATGCAGCTCCAGGGTGTTCATCTGCACCAGCTGCAGCAGCCCCTCCACATCCTCGACGTACAGGTAGTCCTCGCGTCCACTCTTCTGCTCCAGCGGGATCGCCTTGACCGCACCGCCCAGGCCGGTGCCGTGGTGTTTCTGGAAGAAGCAGGGTTTGTCCACGCCGTCCGGGCAACGCAATACGGACAGCGGACGGTGCGCCACCTCAGGCAGTATCCAGCGCGCCATGCGCCGATAGTAGTCGGCCACCTCGCCCTTGGTGATCTTCGCCTTGGCGAACACCACGCGCTCGGGATGGCTGATCGCCACGGCGCTTTCTTCCTGCGCAGCCGCAGGTGCCTTCTTTCGCCCGCTGGTTCTGGTCGTAGCGGAGGCGACGGTAGTGGCAGCGGCGTCCAGATCCTTCGGCTGTTTATCCTCGCGCAGCCGCTTGAAGCTGGCCTGGCGCAGCAACCCTTCCTTGGCCCAGCCACGGAAGGCGACTTCCGCCACCAGCACCGGCTTCACCCAGTGCACGCTGCGCGCGGTGAACGGCACACGCACGGGCAGTTCCACCACTGCGTCCTTCACGGTCAGGGGCGTGAGTTGCTTGGTCAGCGCGCGCAGCGCGGCATCGTCGAAGCCGGTGCCGACGCGGCCGACATAACGCAATCCGCCCTTGTCCGGGGTGGCCATCAGCAGCGAACCGAAGCCACTGCGCGATCCCTTGGGCTCGGTAAAGCCGACGATGAGGAACTCATCGGTGTTCTCGTGCTTGATCTTGATCCAGTCACGCGACCGGGCGTTGACGTAGGGCGCCTCGATCCGCTTGCTGATGATGCCTTCGAAGCCGGCTTCGCCGCTGGCGGCGAATACCGCCGGGCCGTGATCGCGCACGTGGTCGCTGTAGGCCAGGGTGTCCGGCTTGCTGCCCAACAGGTCCTTGAGCAGCGCCTTGCGCTCCAGCAGGGGGACGCGGCTGACATCCACCCCGGCGATGCCGGGCATGTCGAACACCACATAGCGCAGCGGCTGCTTCGCAGTGCCGTCGATGACCTTCTGCAACGCGGTGAAATCACTGCGGCCCTGCGCATCCAGCACCACCAGTTCACCGTCCAGGCGTAGATCGCGCACCGGCAGCCGTTCGATCGCCTGCACTACTTCGGGGAAATCGTCGGTCCAGTTCAGCCCGCCGCGCGAGCGCAGCGACACCACGCCTTCGCGCACGTCGGCCAGCAGGCGATAGCCATCCCATTTGATCTCGTGCAGCCACTGCTCGCCGTCCGGCGCCGTGGCACGGTGGTCGGTCAGTTGCGGCTTGAAATCATGCGGGTAGGGCTTTTCGCGTGCGCCTTCAAGCGCCAGCGCGCGTTTGGACCAGCGCGCATCGGCTTTGCGTGCGGCGCTGCGCGTCGCCGCCTTGGCCGGGGCGGTCTTCCTGGCCGGGGCGGCCTTCGTTTTGCTGGCAGCGGCGACCTTCCTGGTGCCCGTGCGCTTGGCGGCCTTCGGTGCCGGCTCCAACAGATCATCGGCCTCCATATCCCTCGCCTCATCGTCATCGCGTTTGATCAGCAGCCACTGGTGCTGCTTGCCCTTCATCGCGGTGCGCACCAGTTTCCAGCCGCCCTTGAGCCGCTCACCGTGCAGGACGAAGTCCACCTTGCCGGCCGCGATCGCCTCCAGCGGATCGCCATCGCAGGCCCAGGTGCCGTGGTCGTAGACGTCCACATGCCCCGCACCGTAGTGGCCGCTGGGGATATCGCCGGCGAACGTCGCATAGGACAGCGGGTGATCCTCCACCTCCACCGCGAGCCGTTTTTCGCCGACACGCAGCGAGGGGCCCTTCGGTACCGCCCAGCTCTTGAGCACGCCGTCAGCCTCGAGCCGGAAGTCGTAATGGCGCGAGCTGGCATGGTGCAGCTGCACGACGAAGATCGGCCGACGCGCCGGGGCACCGCGGCGCTCGGCGTCCGGCTCGGGGGTGCCATCGAAGCGACGCTTGCGGCGGTATTCCTGCAGGGACACCTGGGCTTACCCCGCTTTGCGCGCGGGTGCACGCTTGGTGGTTTTCTTGGTCGCTTTGCCTGCGGTCTTGGTCGCCTTTTTGGCCGCCGTGGGTTTGGCGACCTTGGCCGTGGCCTTCTTCGCCGCTGTCCTGGTGGCGGCCGGCGTGCGCTTCTTGGCATCCAGGCTCTTCTGCAGCAGCGACATGAAATCGACCACGTTGGTTGCATCGTCCTCGCGCGGGACCGGCTCTTCCTCCACCTTGGTGGTGCCGCCCTTGGCCTTGATCCGCTTTTTCAGCAGCGTGTGCAGTCGCTCGCGGAATTCATCATGGTACTCATCCGGCTTCCACTCCCCGGACATCGACTCGATCAGCTGCTCGGCCATGGCGGTTTCCTTGCTGTTGATCCGGTACTCGGACAGGCTGCCGCTGGGCAGCTTGTAGTCTTCCGGGTCCACCAGTTCCTGCGGATAGCGCAGGATCATCAGTACCAGCGCATCGCCATGCGGCATCACCGCGCACAGGTACTCGCGGGTACGCACCACCACCCGCGCGATGCCGACCTTGCCGGTACTGCGCAGCGTCTCGCGCAGCAGCACATAGCCTTTCTCGGCTTTCTTGGCGGGCACCAGCAGGTAAGGCTTCTCGTAGTAGCGCGGATCGATCGTGCCGGCATCGACGAAGGTCTCCACCTCGACCGCCTCGTGACTTTCCGGCGCAGCCGAGCGGATGTCGTCCTCCTCCAGTACGACGTAGCTGCCCTTGTCGTACTCGTAGGCTTTGACGATGTCCTTCCACGGCACTTCCTCGCCGGTATCGGCGTTGACGCGCTCGAAGCGGATCGGCTTGCGGTCGCGCGAATCCAGCATCCGGAAGTGCAGATCGACGTTGCGTTCGCCGGACATCAGCGACACCGGGACATTGAGCAGCCCGAATGACAGCGTGCCGGTCCAGATCGGTCGGGCCATGGTGGCGCCACTCCAACACTACAGGGAGGGCAGCTGTACCGCGCGGCACGTGAAACGCCCGTGTCCGGCCCGTGCAGGCCGGCTGCACGCCGCGGCTACTGCAGCAGGCCGTGCACTGCCGCGGCTGGCATGTGGTCCAGGGCCAGCCACGCATCTTCGACCACGGCGCGGGCCTGGTGCCAGCCCAGTCGCGACTGCCCGCGCATCTGTTCCCAGTGCTCGGCCAGCTCGCCATCGGTGTCATCGGCACCGCGCGGCCAGTCCGCGTAGTGGGTGGTCAACGCGAAGGCATAGGCGGGGTACAGGTCGCGCCAGCTGCGGCGGCCGTGGCTGCGGCGCTGCTCGTAATCGCTGCGCATGTACTGCAGGTAGTCCTGTGCAACCGCCTGCGCGTCTTCGGCGCGGTCGCGGCGCGCGCGGCGCCCGCTCCGTTCCGGCTGCAGGTAGGCGTTGAACAACGCAGGTGCGGCACGGCGGTCCAGGCGGGGCATGACACGACTCCGACAGCGGTGGGGGAGGCAGGAATAGACCCGCCGCCGTTATCCAGCCGTGACAGATTCGTTGACGCACCGGGATTCGCAGCGACTTCACCCGCCGCGCGCTGTAGTGGGCTGCACAGCAACTGGAGAACTCCCATGCCACGCGACCCCCTGCGCGACGCCACTGACCCGGTCCCGGGCGAGCAGCGCGCCAAACATGACAACCAGGACGCCGAGAACCGCGGCGCCGATATCCGCCCCTCGGCAGACGCCGATGCTGCGGCCGAGCGTCCGGGCGAGGTGGCCCCGCACACTTACCGCGACCGCAAGGATTCCCAGCCGGGTGCCCAGGGCCCGGCCGGTCATCACCGCCGCGAAGATGAATACCAGCGCCGCCAGCGCAAGGAACACGCCAGCGACAACCAGGACGAGGCACTGGAAGAAACCTTCCCGGCCAGCGACCCGACCTCACCCTTTGTGCCGGCCAAGCCGCCGCGCTAGGTCACGGCGCCCACTGCCACTGCAGCCCCACGTTGTAGCGGCGGTCCGGGCCGGGTTCGAAGAAGCGCTGGTTGCCATCGTTGACGATCACCGAGCCGATGTAGCGCTGGTCCAGGGCATTGTCCACCCGCGCAAACGCACGCAGCGTGCCCTGTGCGGTGGTCCAGCGCCGCGATACCTCCAGGTTCAACAGGGCATAGCCCGGCGCGCTGTCGGTGGCCAGATCGTTGACCACGGTGTCGCTGGAGGCAACCACCTCGGCCGCCCACTGCCACGGGCCCGGGCGGTACTGCACCCGTGCGTTCCACTGCTGCCTGGGCACGCCCGGCAGGCGTGAGCCGGCCGTTACCGTGTTGCAGCCAGCGGCCGCGCACAGCGCATACGGATCACGCACGGTGGCCTCGATCCAGGTGTAGGCCAGCGAAAGATCCGCCTGCGCCCCCAGCGGCTGCACATAGCTGGCCTCCGCGCCCTGGCGGCGCGTGCGACCGATGTTGCGATAGGTGCTGCGGCCGCCGCTGTTGCTCGCCACGGCCAGCTCGTCATCGGTATCGGCGCGGAACAGCGCCGCCTCGACCTGCGCGCCACTTTGCCCGTGCCACTTGCTGCCGACTTCCAGGTTGCGGCTGCGGGCGGCCGAGAGATCCAGCGCCAGCCCGGCCTGGCCATCGGCGCGGTAGCCCAGCTCGTTGAAGGTGGGCGTTTCGAAGCCACGTCCGGCCGACGCGTACAGCCGCCAGGCATCGCTGGCGCGGAACACCACGCCGGCCACCGGGGTGGTCGCTTCGTAGCGCCGCGAACCGCTGTCGTCCGGATTGCCGGTGGTGATGTAGTGGTCGTTGGACCGGAAGCGGACCGTGCTGTGGCGCACCCCGAGCAACAACGACCAGCGCGGCGCCCACTGCCACCACGCCTGCGCGAACTGGTCCACGTTCTCGACCCGGTCGCTCTGGTCGCGGCGCAGGCGGCCCTTGATGCCGACCTGATCGCCGACGAAGTTCTCGTAACCGCGGCGATCCTGCTGCTGACGGTCGGCATTGGCGCCAATCACGATGTCCAGCGGGCGTCCTGCCCAATCACCACGCCAGGCCCAGCGCGCGTCGAGGCCGCCGTAATCACCATCCAGATCGATCACCCCGCCGGCATGCAGCGGGTTGGCCTGCGGCGCCGGCGGGATCGCCAGGTACTGCTCCACGCTGCGCTGGCCGGCATAGCCCATCGCGCGCCAAGTCTGCGCGCCCTCCGTTCGGGTGAACACCAGCCCGGCCTGGGCCTGGCGCACGGATTTGCGGGTGTTGTACTGGGTGGCCACCGCAGTGGCCTGGCGCGGGTTCTCGCGCACCTGGGCGCGGGTCAAGCCGAGTGGATCCTGCGCGTCGGGCGCATCGAAGTAGTTCAGGACCAGATCCAGCTGGCCGCCGCCGACATCCGTGCCCAAGCGGGCGTTGACCGATTCGCGCCGGGCCTGGCTGTGATCGCGCCAGCCATCGGTGCGGAAGTGGTTGGCGGCGACGTTGTAGCGGATCGGCCCCTGCATGCCACGCAGCTGGGCGCCGGCGCTGAGGGTGTTGTCGCTGCCGGTATCCAGCCGCAGGCGCCACGGGTCGCCCTCGGCGCCGTCCGCGCTCCACACCTGCACCACGCCGCCGGACGAGTTGCCGTACAGCGCCGAGAACGGCCCCCGCAGCACCTCCACGCGCTGCGCCGAGAGCAGGCTGGCGTGGGAGAGCTGGCCCTGGCCGTCGGGCATGGTGGCCGGCACACCGTCCACCAGCACCCGCACGCCACGCACGCCGAAGGTCGAACGCGCGCCGAAGCCGCGGATCGAGAGCTGGGTGTCCTGCGCGTAATTCTGGCGATCACGGGCGACCACCCCGGGAATGCCGTTGAGGGCCTCGGAGAGCTGGGCCAGCGGCCCGGTACGGTCTTCGTCCACCCAGACGGTCGTCAGCGAGGCCGGCAGATCGATATCGGCCACCTGGGCCACGCGCGCGGCCTGGACCTGGACGGTCGGCAGGCGCTCGATCGGGGCGGGCGGGGCGGGGGTGTTCTGGGCCTGCGCCAGCGATGGCAGCAACACGGCCGAGGCCAGCGCACAGTGGCGGGCCAGCGGGGTAAGACGGAGCATGCGGGGCGGGATCCTCGGTGAATGGGCGTGCCGCACGCCATGGTACGGAAGGCGACGTGACGACAGCCTCGGCGCCCTCGGCGGGGCTTTGTTACGATGGGTCGGTTTTGGCTGATTCTGCCGCCAAATCTGCGTCGCGCCACCCTCCCCCTTCCGTCATCCGAATGAGTACCGCCGTGTCCTTCTTTGCAAATGTGGAACTGGTCCCAGGCGACCCGATCCTGGGCCTGACCGAGGCTTACAACGCCGACAGCCGTCCGATCAAGGTCAACCTGGGCGTGGGCATCTATTACGACGAGAGCGGCCGCATTCCGCTGCTCCGCGCCGTGAACAAGATCGAACAGCAGCTGGCCACTGACGCCAAACCGCGTGGCTACCTGCCGATCGACGGCCTGCCGGCCTACACCCAGGCCACCCGCGAGCTGGTCTTCGGCAAGGACTCGCCGCTGCTGGCCGCCGGCCGCGTGGCCACCTCGCAGACCATCGGCGGCAGCGGTGCGCTGCGCGTCAGCGCGGACCTGCTGCACAAGCTGCTGCCGCACGCCACCATCGCCATCAGCAACCCGAGCTGGGAAAACCATCGCGCGGTGTTCGGCGCGGCCGGCTTCGACGTGGTCGATTACACCTACTTCGATGCCGCCACCCATGGCGTGGACTTCGACGGCATGCTGGCCGACCTCGGCAAGCTGCAGCCGGGCACCGTGGTGCTGCTGCACGCGTGCTGCCACAACCCGACCGGTGCCGACCTCACCGTCGCGCAGTGGAAGCAGGTGGCTGAGCTGCTGAAGGACCGCCAGCTGTTCCCGTTCATCGACATGGCCTACCAGGGCTTCGACAAGGGCATCAGCGAAGATGGCGCCGCCGTGCGCATCATCGCCGAGGCCGGCATCGACAGCTTCGTGGTCGCCAACTCGTACTCCAAGTCGTTCTCGCTGTATGGCGAGCGCATCGGCGCGCTGTCGGTGGTCGCCCCGGACGCGAACGCGGCCAAGGCCGTGCAGTCGCAGGTCAAGCGCATCATCCGCACGATCTACTCCAGCCCGTCCAACCACGGCGCCGCGCTGGTGGCCGGCGTGCTCAACAGCGTTGAGCTGCGCCAGGTGTGGGAAGCGGAACTGACCGAAATGCGTGAGCGCATCCACGCCCTGCGCCATGGTCTGGTGGAGAACCTGGTCGCCGCCGGCGCACCGGAGTACGCCTTCATCAACGACCAGGCCGGCATGTTCTCGTACTCGGGCCTGAGCCGCGCCCAGGTGGACCGCCTGCGCGACGAGTTCGCAATCTACGCCGTCGGCACCGGCCGCATCTGCGTGGCCGCACTCAACCAGGGCAACCTGGAGTACGTGGCCAAGGCCGTGGCGACCGTCAGCAAGGGCTGAGCTCCATTGCCCCGGTGAAGCAGAACGGCCGCCCTGCGCGGCCGTTCTGCGTTACGGCGTCCGCAGCCCGCTGCATGTCGTGGGAACGGTTACGGCTGCCCGCGCCTCGTAATGGCTCCGGCGAAGGGCGACAATAGGCGCTTCCCCTCTGAAGGCCGCCTGATTCCATGTCCCAGACGTCGCTGACCCGCTATCTGATCGAAGAGCAACATGCCGGCCGCATCAACGCCGATCTGCGCCAGCTCATCGCTGTCGTGGCCCGCGCCTGCACCAGCATCTCCATCGCGGTCAGCAAGGGCGCGCTGGGCGGCGTGCTCGGCGAAGCCGGTACCGGCAACGTGCAGGGCGAAGCGCAGAAGAAGCTGGACGTGATCAGCAACGAGATCCTGCTGGAAGCCAATGCCTGGGGCGGCCACCTCGCCGCCTGCGCCTCGGAAGAAATGGATCATTGCCAGCCGGTGCCGGACACCTACCCGCGCGGTGACTTCCTGCTGCTGTTCGATCCCCTTGATGGCAGCTCCAACATCGACGTCAACGTGTCCGTCGGCACCATCTTCTCGGTGCTGCGCTGCCCGCCGGGTACCGAGCAGCCCAACGATGCCAGCTTCCTGCAGCCGGGCACCGCGCAGGTCGCGGCCGGCTACTGCATCTACGGGCCGAGCACGCAGATGGTGCTCACCGTCGGCCACGGCACGCACGCGTTCACCCTGGACCGCGAGAAGGGCGAGTTCGTGCTGACCACGCCGGACATGCAGATCCCGGCAGACACCCAGGAATTCGCCATCAACATGTCCAACCAGCGGCATTGGGAAACCCCGATGCAGGGCTACGTGCAGGACCTGCTGGCCGGCAAGGAAGGCGCGCGCGGCAAGAACTTCAACATGCGCTGGATCGCCAGCATGGTGGCCGACGTGCATCGCATCCTGACCCGCGGCGGCATCTTCATCTACCCGTGGGACACCAAGGATCCGTCCAAGGCCGGCAAGCTGCGCCTGATGTACGAAGCCAACCCGATGGGCCTGCTGGTCGAACAGGCCGGCGGCGCCGCCACCACCGGTCGCGTGCGCATTCTCGACATCCAGCCCGATCAGCTGCACCAGCGCGTGCCGGTGTTCCTCGGCTCGCGCAATGAAGTGGAACAAGCCACCCGTTACCACCGCGAACACGACAGCGCGGCAGGTTGATTTCCTACACAGGGCTGGCCGTCAGGTCAGCCCTGTTGATACGTGGCAACGGCGTGACATCGGCCACGGCAGCGGTCACCATCGGCCATTCGTGCCCACGGATGACCCCATGACTGCCGACGCGCCGCTCGATTTCATCGAAGTAATCCACAACGCCG
This sequence comes from Stenotrophomonas sp. TWI587, assembly GCF_039674145.1. Taxonomy (NCBI): domain Bacteria; kingdom Pseudomonadati; phylum Pseudomonadota; class Gammaproteobacteria; order Lysobacterales; family Lysobacteraceae; genus Stenotrophomonas; species Stenotrophomonas sp. TWI587. The sequence goes on from NZ_JBDJMW010000004.1 coordinate 355,613, forward strand.
TCCCCAACGAGGTCTGCGCGGCCCTGCAGGCCCAGATGCGATCCAGTGCGCAGTTGCAGCCGGGCGAAGTGGGCAGCGGTGTGTTCCCGGAACTCAAGCACAGCAAGGATCTTCGCATCAGCGGGCGCCCCGAGTGGCGGCAGGCCGAAGCAGTGCTGCAGCAGGCGGTTTTCAAGGGTTTGCTGACTTATCTACGCCGTTATCCACAGGCCTTGATCTCGCCATTGATGTTGCAGATCCAGGACAGCCAGGGCCAGCCGCGCCGGTTGGCGGCCGAGGATTTCCCCGACATGGACGACGCCACGCTGTCCGACCTGGCCCGCACCTGCCTGCGGCCCGGTGCCATCAATCTGCAATGGTATGCAGCGGGCGAGGGCGGCTATCCGTACTGGCACTGCGAGCTGTATCCGCGCGATCCGGCCGGCGAAACACTGCACCGCCACCTGCTGTGGACGCTCTACCTCAACGACGACTTCGACGCTGGCGAAACCGAGTTCCTGTTCCAGGGCCGCAAGGTCGCGCCGCGCACGGGCAGCCTGTTGATCGCACCGACCGCGTTTACCCACACGCACCGGGGCAACCGGCCGCAGGGTGGGGACAAGTTCATTGCGACGAGCTGGGTTCTCTTTCAGAGTGCGCAGAAATTGTTTGGTGGGAATTGATCAGCGCGCGCTCTCAATCAGCACGTGAGCAGGCAGCGCCGGTTCTCATCTGCGAAGGCGATGCGATGCACTCAAAAGCCTGGATCACTTTCGGCGGTGCGCGCTTGTACGCAGCATCGTCATGACGGTCACGACACTCAGGAACAGAGTGAACAAGCCAAAGAAAGCCAGCGCGTACTGGTGCACGCCGGTAAATTTCCCGTCTGCAATCCTGCAGAGAGCATTCACTCCCGTCGCAATCGTGATCAGGACGAGTACCACGAGATTTACCATCCTCCAGTGATGGTCCAGCATGTGCCTCCTCCTTGGCTTGAGTTCAACGTTTCGATCAACGCCCTTCCACTCTATCCGTTCAAATGCTTGCCCGTTGAGCAAAGGTTCGCGCTAACCCGCGTCATCGATCACCCGGCGTATCGGAACGACTCACGCGGCCTCGGCGAGTGGAAACCGTCGCTCCCACGGTTCCAAGGATCGCCAACGACAACCCAACCAGCTCCTCTTCGCCTAGAGGAACACGGTAGGCAACTTTCAGCCCCGTAAGTACCACGAAGTTCACTGGGAGCATCCACATGAAGGCGATCCCAAGCCGATGAATCCATTTCATTCCAACGCGGTCTCCTTGCAGTCACAGGCACCGGGTGACACGGGCAGCCCATGCGTTACCAAGTCGCCAGCACCACCACTATGGCTGCAACCAGCACGGCCAACACCATCACCGTGATCAGCACATTGCGCCCGGTGCGCTTCGCCTTCGCCTTCAACCCGGCCAGCACGTCCAGATCCAGATAGAGACGATCAGCGCCCGCGTCGCGGATGACGCCGTTGTCGCGGTAGTACTTCAGCGCTACCTGCAATGCAGGGTCGATGCTGTCCGCCGCGATCGCGCTCTGCGGCGCCAGCGCCTGATGGCCGGTGAAGTGTGCGATCAACGCGTCGCGCTGCTGCTGCACCGCGGCGGTGATGGCGGCGTTGATCGCGATGTTGGCCGCGTTCGACGCGGCCGAGGTGGCTGCCGATGACATGTGGTTCCCCCTGGATATCCGATATGGACGTCAGGCCACCGCGGCGCGGTGCCTTGGCCCGATTGTTGGGCGGGCGCGCCCTAAAGTCCATCGGGGGGCTGATCAGAACAACGAGCCCTGCGGTGACTCCGCCCGCGGCGGCAACGGCCGCAGGAAGCGGGTGCAGTCCAGCTTCGGCCAGTGGCTGTGCTGCGCATCGAAGCCCAGGCGCTTGCGGGCCAGCTTGAAGCGGTTGGACAGCAGGTCGGCGTAGACCCCTTCGCCGCGCATGCGCGTGCCGAACTGGCTGTTGTAGTCCTTGCCGCCACGCAGCTGGTTGATGGTGCTCATCACGTGCGTGGCGCGGTCTGGATGGTGGGTGTCGAGCCAGTCGCGGAACAGCGGCGCCACTTCCAGCGGCAGGCGCAGGAGCACGTAGCCGGCGGTGGAGGCACCGGCATCGTGGGCGGCCTCGAGCACGGCTTCCAGTTCGGCATCGTTGATCCACGGGATCACCGGCGCGACCATCACCCCGACCGGGATGCCGGCATCGCTCAGGCGACGCATCGCGCGCAGCCGTGCATGCGGAGCCGAGGCGCGTGGTTCCAGCCTGGCCGACAGGTGCGGGTCCAGCGAGGTCACTGAAAAGTGCACGCTGACCAGGTGCTTTTCCGCCAGCGGTGCGAGCAGGTCGATGTCACGCTCGACCAGCGCGTTCTTGGTGATCAACGAGAACGGGTGCTGCGTTTCCAGCATCACCTCGATCAGCTGGCGGGTGAGCTTGAGCTTGCGCTCGATCGGCTGGTAGGCGTCGGTGTTGATGCCCAGCGCAATCGGCTGCGGCACGTAGCCGGGGCGCGAGAACTCCTTGCGCAGCAGTTGCGGCGCATTGGTCTTGGCGAACAGCTTGGTCTCGAAGTCCAGACCGGGCGAGAGATTGAGATAGGCGTGCGAGGGTCGGGCGAAGCAGTACGAGCACCCATGCTCGCAACCGCGGTACGGATTGACCGACTGGCTGAAGCCGACGTCCGGCGACTTGTTGCGGCTGATGATGCTGCGGGCGGTCTCGGCGCGCACTTCGGTGCGCAGACGCGGCGCGGCGAACTCCTCGCTCTCGTCCGGCGCCCAGCCGTCGTCCATCGCTTCGCTGACGGTGACCTCGAAACGGCCCGCCAGGTGCGTGCGGGAACCCCGGCCTTTGATCGCAATACCCATCGTCAAAGGCTATCGCCTGGAGGTCTCAGGGAATGAGACGTCGTGGCGTCGGAACGGCGGGGATGGGAGATATCCATGGTTAGTAGTATTACTAACCACAGGCGCAAAGGGAAGTGGGAGCCGCGCCAGGCAAGGGTCGCCGGGGGGGCGGACCGATTTGATCCCCAAAATTATCCACAGGGCCAAGGCGCGTGCATGGCGTGTCCTGTCACCCGGCGGCTGAGCCGACCAACGGTCGGCTCTACCTGGTACCGGGCGCCTTGCGCGGCAGGGAGATGCGCCGCATCAGAGCAGCCGCAGATACCCCTTCACCGTGGCATCCAGCCCGTCGTACAGCGCCTCGCTGATCAGGGCGTGGCCAATGGAGACCTCCAGCACGTCGGGCACCGCCTGCAGGAATGCCGCCAGGTTGTCCTGCGACAGGTCGTGCCCGGCGTTGACGCCCAGGCCGGCCGCGTGGGCGCGGCGGGCGGCATCGGCGAACACGGCCAGCATGGCCGAGGCGTCACCGGCGGCATGCGCCTCGGCGTAGGGACCGGTGTAGAGCTCCACGCGGTCGGCACCGATGGCCGCGGCTTGGGCGATGTCGGGGTTGCCTGCGTCCACGAACAGGCTGACCCGGCAGCCGTACGTCTTCAACTCGGCAATCAGCGGGCGCAGGCGCTGCGCATCACGGCCGAAATCAAAGCCGTGGTCGGAAGTGAGCTGGCCGTCGCTGTCCGGCACGAGGGTGGCCTGGGCGGGGCGGGTCTGCGCGCACAGCGGCAGCAGCCCGGGGTAGCCCTCACGCGGGGGCGCGAACGGGTTGCCCTCGATGTTGAACTCCACGCCGCGCTCGGCCGTCAGCGCGGACAGGACCAGCACGTCCTCGGCGTGGATGTGGCGGCGGTCCGGGCGCGGGTGCACGGTGATGCCGTGCGCGCCGGCATCCAGGCAGGCACGGGCGGCCTGCAGCACGTCCGGGTCGGTGCCGCCGCGCGAGTTGCGCAGGACGGCGATCTTGTTCACGTTGACGCTGAGTTGGGTCATGGCACTACGAGGGGTCGGACTCACCCTGAGCGGTCGGGGTACGCGCCTGGAGGGCGAGCTCCCGCAGCCGACGGAGTTCGTTGGGATCGGTGATGGCCGCGCGGGTGGACTGCACATCGCCGAAGCGGGCCACGTAGAGGCCGCGGACCCACGCCAGCAGGAACACCAGGGTGCCCAGCAGCGACAGCGCCATCAGCCCCATGTGGGGGGTCTTGAGCGCCATGCCGAAACAGGCCAGCGCGAACAGCAGGAACAGCCAGTACATGTCGTTCTCCCCGATTGACCGGGCCAGTGTAGCGCTGGCGCCGGGTGCGGTTCCACGGGGAGTGACGGCTACAGCAGCGGCGAGGCCAGGCGGGCGAACGCCTCGGGGACACGGTGTCGCCACAGCGAACGCTGACGATCGTTGTAGACCGGTGAGGCGCTGCTGTACTCGGCGAGCAGGATCTCGGCGAGCGCCGCCACCCGGCCGGTATCGCTGATCATCATCGACAGCTCGAAATTGAGCCGGAAGCTGCGGTGATCGAAGTTCGCACTGCCGACGATGCACACGTCGTCATCGGCAATGAAGGCCTTGGTGTGCAGCATGCGCGGGCCGTACTCGTAGATCTTGACCCCGGCCTGCAGCAGTTCGTCAAAGTAGGAGCGCGCGGCCTGGGTAACGAACCAGGAGTCGCTCATCTTGGGTACCAGCAGGCGCACGTCCAGCCCACCGAGCGCAGCGGAGGTCAGCGCCATGCGTGCGGCCTCACCGGGCACGAAGTAGGGCGTCACCAGCCACACCCGCTCTTTGGCCTCGTGGATCGCCGCCACGTGCAGCCGGTGGATGGTCTCCCATGAGGAGTCCGGTCCGGACACCAGCACCTGCGCATTGATGCTTCCCTCACTGCGGCTGGGCATGCTCTCCGGCCACAACTGCGCGATGTTGAAGCGCGCCGGCTCCTGGCCGGTGGCGTAGATCCAATCCTCGATGAAGACCAGCTGCAGGCTGCGCACCACGTGGCCGCGCAGGCGCATGTGCAGGTCGCGATATGCATCCGGGCGGACGCTTTCGTCTTCCTCATCGGTGATGTTGATGCCGCCGGTGAAGGCCTGCAGGCCATCGATGATGACCAGCTTGCGGTGCGTGCGCAGGTTCAACCACGGCCGCTTGAAGGGCTTGAGCAGCTGCCGCGGATGGAACCAGACCACTTCGGCACCGGCATCCAGCAGCGGCTGCAGGAAGCGCTTGCGGATGGACGACGAGCCGACCGCATCCAGCAGCAGCCGCACGCGTACACCGGCGGCGGCACGCTCGGTCAGCGCATCGCGCAGCGCGGTGCCGGCGTGGTCTGGATTGAAGATGTAGTACTCCAGATGCAGATGATCTTTCGCCGTGGCGACTGCAGCGAGCAATGCGCTGTAGGTGGCGGCACCATCGACCAGCCACTCCACTTCGGTGGCCGAGCTCGGTGACAGCCCGGTGGTCGCCTGGGCGATCTTGGCCAGCTCGGTGCAGTCCGCATCCGGCGGGCAGACGCTGCTGTAGTGCTCCATACCCGAGCGCGAACGACCGCGGCGCAGGCGTTGCCGTTTCACCTTCTGCGGGCCGAGCAGGTAATAGATGAAGAGCCCGAGGTAGGGCAGGGCAGCCAGCGAGAGGATCCAGCTCAGCGTGGCGACCGGCTCACGCTTCTGCAGCATGATCCAGCCGATCAACCACAGCAGGTAGAGGATGTAGGCGGCCACCAGCATGGGGCGCAGGTGGGGAATGGCATCGAGCCAGTCCCCGAAGACGTCGAAGGTTGCGAGCATGGCCGGATCATAACGGGCCAGGTGCCGATGGCGCGTATCGACGCGACGGCAACGCAAAAAAAACGCCCCTGTTTCCAGGGGCGTTTTCCAGTCGCGTCATGACTGCGTCTTGCGTATTACTGCTGTACGAAGCCGATCTTCTTCATCTGAGCATTCTTCGCGGCAGCCAATACCTTGGCCATCACGTCGTACTCGGAGTCCGGGCTGGCATCAATGCGCAGTTCCGGCTGGTTGGTCGGATCGCGCTGCACTTCCTGCTCCATACGCTGCTGCAGTTCGCCCACAGCCACCGGGCTGTTGTTCCACGACACCTGGTTGCTGGCGTCCACCTTCAGCTCGATCGGCGGCGGCGGTTCGACAGTCACCGGCGGTGGGTTGAGCACTCGCTGCGGCAGGTCAACGGCGATCGGGTACGTCATGATCGGCGCGGTGACGATGAAGATGATCAGCAGCACCAACATCACGTCCACCAGGGGCGTGACGTTGATGTCGGCCATGGGGCCTTTGTTACCACCAGTACTGAACGCCATGGCTTACTGCCCCTTTACTTTGGTGGCGACGAAGCCCACGTCGAGCATGCCCTGTTCCTGCGCGACCTTCGTCATCTCATTGATGACGCGCATCTTGGTGGTGCGGTCACCACGCAGGTTGAGGGGCGGCTGCGGGGTCTGCTGGGCGGCGGTCGCCAAGCGCGACTCAAGAGTCTGCTTGTCGATTTCCTCGTCGTTCCAGTAGATCGAGCCGTCTTCCTTGACTGCCAAGGTGATCGGGCTCGCCCGCTTTTCAGCGTCTTCCGGATTCTGCACCAGGTTGGCCTCAGGCAGATCCACCTTGACCTTGTGGGACATCAGGGGCGCCGTGATGATGAAGATGATCAGCAGCACCAGCATCACGTCCACGAGGGGCGTAACGTTGATGTCGGCCATGGGGCCGCCGCTGTTACCACTACTGAAAGCCATAACGGGCTCCGTCTAGATCGTGTTGACTACGTTCTCGCTGGGTGACGCGCGTCGCTATTAGCGAACGCGCGAACCGGTGGCGAAGAAGTCGTGCAGGTCGTGAGCGAACGTATCGAACTTGCTGATCGTGGCGCTGTTGATCTTGCTGAAGAAGTTGAAGGCGAACACGGCCGGGATAGCCACGAACAGACCGATGGCGGTCATGATCAGTGCTTCACCCACCGGGCCGGCGACGGCGTCGATCGAGGCGGAACCGGTGGCACCGATCTTGATCAGCGCGCCGTAGATGCCCCACACGGTACCCAGCAGACCCACGAACGGAGCGGTTGCGCCGACGGTGGCCAGCAGGGTCATGCCCGACTGCAGGTTGTTGCTTTCGCGGGTCACGGCCTGACGCAGGGCGCGATCGACGAACTCCGAACGGCTCAGGTTCTCACCCAGGCCACCCGAGGTGCCGCCTTCCGAACGCTGGTGGTGCGCAGCAGCCTGTGCAGCGTCCAGAGCGATCTTGGAGAAGGGCTCCGAAGCCGGCTGTTCTTCCATCGCACGGATGGCGTCCTGAGCGTTCGGGGTATCCCAGAACAGGCTCACGACCTTGTCGGCAGCTGCCTTCAGACGGGTGGCGCGGAAGATGTTGATGACGGTCCAGTACCAGGACATGGCCGACATGATGATCAGGGTCAACAGCACGACCCAGGAGACGGCGAAGTCACCCGGCTGGGTGGTCATCTCGTGGATCAGGTGCTCGAAGCCCATCTGCGACAGGGCGTTGGAGTTGCCCCCGGCAGCAGCGGCGATGAAAAGTTCCTGCAGCATGACGCTTACCTTTGTTGTGTGTGGTGATAAAGGGTATTGCTAGAAATAACCGCTAGAGGCGGTGGCCGGCGGGCCACCGGCCACTATCAGTTCAGCGCAAAGTTGACCGGGACGCGAACGCGACCTGCGACCTTCTTCCCGCCCGATTCCGCGGAACGGAAGCTCCACTTGCGAGCTGCTTCCATGGCGGCGCGGTCAAGGTCACGGTTACGGCTGGACTTCTCGACCGACACATTGGTGACGTTGCCATTGGCATCGACGTCAATGATCAGGATGACTTCACCCTGGATACCAGCACGGAACGCGGCCGGCGGGTAACGCGGGGGGTTCATGTTCTTCGACGAGATGTCGACGCTTGCCTCAATGGTGCTCGGCGGCTGCGGCGGCGACGGCGGCGAAGGCGGCGTGACGATGTCGGTCGGACGCGGGTCCGGGATATCGACCACAGGGGCCTGCGGCGGCGGCGGAACCGGGGACGGCTTCGGCGGCGACAGGTTTTTCACCGGCGGCGGCGGGGTGTCATCCGGCGGCGGCGGCGGCGGCGGCGGTGGGGGCGGCGGCGGAGCGTCGACCAGGGTCACCATGATGTTGCGTTCTTTCTCCGCAGCGGCCTTGGGAGCCACAGCCGGGATCAGAAGCATCATGAAGGCGGCGAGATGCAGTGCGATTACAAAAGCGATACCCACGATACGCGGCCAGGAGAGGCCGGTGTCATCGCGTTGTTCGTACCTGTGAACGACTAGTTGTTCCGTCATGCGCCAAGAGCTCATTAGTGGGGCCGGGTACCCGGGGACAGGTAGCCCATGATCAGCGGTGCATGACACCGCAGGAACCTCCAAGCTTATACCAATCCTGAGCGCCTGCGCATCACTCGTGCAGGCATTCAGGCGTTATTCCTACTTACTTCAGGTTGATGATTTTCTTGGCATCCGCCTGGTTCTTCACACCCTTCGCCAGCGCTTGCTGGGCGGCCTGCTTGGCCTCCGGAATGCGACCTTCCGAATGCAGCACGCGTGCCAGATTCAGGTAGGTCTCGCCGTCCTTGGAAAGCGGGGCAGCCTTCTGCCACGCCTCGATCGCCTTGTCCGCCTGCTGCGGCTCAGAGTAGTAATACGCCTGAGCCAGCGCCAGGTACACCTGATAGTCAGGCTTCAGGATGTTTTTCTGCAAGCCATCATTGATAACGGCAATGACGTCCTTTTCTTTGTTCTCGCTGTTGGCGTAGATCGAGTAGAGCTGCTTGTACTCGCGCTCGTCGGTCAGCTGGCCGGCGCTGTACAGCTTGCCCATGATCGCGCCCGCCTGGTCCATCTGGTCGGCCTGCATGTACATGCTGGCCAGGTTCAGCTGGGCCTTCTTGTCATTCGGGTTCTTGGCGGCGAGCGCCTCGGCCTGCTTGACCGCTTCACCGGTCTGGCCTGCTTCGGCCATGGCGGCCATCAGCAACTGGTTCCAGCTGTCCTTCGGCTCGGTGGCGCCGGCGATGGCCTGCTGCAGCACCGGGATCGCCTCGGCGTAGCGCTCGGCCTGGTACAGCGCCTGACCCTTGGCCACGAGCTCTTCGGGCTTGGTGGACTTGGTCTCGGCGAAGTACTTGTCCAGCGTCGCCAGGCCTTCGTTGATCTGGTCTTCCTGCAGCTGCAGCTGGCCCAGCATCAGCATCGACTGGTAGTGGCCGTTGTTGTCCAGGCCACCAAGCTGCAACACCTGCTCAAGGTACTTCTTGGCAGCGGCGACGTCGTCGAGCTGGTAGGCAGCCTGCGAGGCGAGCTGCGCGGCCAGCGACTTCTCGTAGGTGTTGGCGGCGGGGTTGGCCAGGATCTCTTCGGCCTGCGCGCGCGTCTCCGGGAACTTCTGGTCGTTGTAGCTGTCAATGAGCTTCTGCAGCTTCGGGCCGAGTTTGGCCGACGACTTCTGCTCCGGCTCCTGACGGGTCGCGTTCGGATAGAGCACTTCGGCCTTCGCCTGCTTGCCGCCGCGGTTGCCACGCTCCGAGGAACGGGACTGGGCGAACGCATCGGTGACCATGGCGCCACCGATAGCGGTCGCGATGAGGACGGAAAGGACGGCTTGCTTGTGGTTGCTGAAAATCATCTTTCACCTCGATCGAACCGCCGCGGCGGCATCAAAACGGACTGTCAGAAAAATCTGAGCCGCCAAACGTATCAGAAACTGATGGCGTGAGAAATCGTTTCCGATGCTGCAATACAGCATCTTTTGGTCGTATCCGGGCGCATCAACCGCACTTTGGCCTGCGCCCGGCCGCCTGGGCTTGTTGGTATACACCACTCAGGGACGGCGCGTCTCGCTGCAGTTCACGGATGCGGTTGGCGGGGTCGGGGTGGGTGGACAGCCATTGGGGCGAGCGCCCGCCGCTGGCGGCCATCATGTTCTGCCACAGATCCACCGCCTGGGCGGGGTTGAAGCCGGCCTCGGCCATCAAGCGCTGACCGACGATATCGGCCTCGCTTTCCTGGGTCCGCGAGCCGGGCAGGAGGAAGGCGGCCTGGGCGCCAGCGCCACCCAGCTGGCTGACGGTACTGGCCGCGCCTTCACCGTATGCGGCGCCCGCCAGCGCGCCCAGAACCGACAAGCCGGTCTGCGCGCCCATCTGACGGGTGAGGCGTTCTTCGTGGTGCCGCGAGATGACGTGGCCGATTTCATGGCCGATCACGGCAGCCAGCTGATCCTGGTTTTTGGCGACGGTGAAGATGCCGGTATTGACCCCGACCTTGCCGCCGGGCAGGGCGAATGCGTTGGGCTCCTTGTCGACCATCAGCGCCGTTTCCCACCGTACGCCACGGTACTGAGCAGGCAGCTGGGCGACCAGCGCATTCACTACGCACTGAACGTAGGCGTTCTGCTTCGGATCGGTACTGAGCGTGCCTTTGGATTTGGTTTCAGTGAACGCCTGCGCGCCCAACTGATCCAGTTCGGCCTGTGAAACACCGCCGACCATCTGACGACGGCCGGTTGGCGAGGTGGTGGTGGCGCACGCGCTCACCAGCATGGCAATGGCAATTCCCAACAGCACTGGTTTCATGTGCGCTCCCCCGTGTTCATGTAGGCAGTGTGGAACGTGGCGACGTAAATTTTCGTCAAGCCGCGTGATCAATCATTGCACGCCCAGAAACATCAGCGCTGCCAGGGCGATGCCGTTGTTCAGTGCATGCGCGGCGATCGGCGCCCACAGCGTGCCGGTGCGTTGGTAGAGCCAGGCAAAGGCGGCGCCCATGCCGCCATAGACCAGCCACAACTGGGCGATTTCCCATGGGCCATTGGCGCTGGTGCCGGGGATTTCATGCACCAGCGCAAAGGCCAGGCTGCTCAGCACGATGCCCAGCACGGGGCGACCGGCCTGCCAGAGGCGGCCGAACAGCACGCGGCGGAACAACAGCTCTTCATACGCAGGGGCGAGCACCACGGCAAACAGCGCGAGGAACCATGGGAAGCGCGTCATCGCCTGTTCCATCAGCGCCAGATTCGTCGGCACCGGTTCGATGCCGGCCTGTTTGGCCAGCCACGCGATGAGGTTGCTGCCGATGATCACACCGGTGGCGACCAGGAGCGTCCAGCCCCAGGTCGACGGGCGGCCTGCAGCCTGGAAAGACAATGCACGTTCGGCGGGCGTGGCCCGGCGGCGGAAGAAGTACAGCACCAGCGCAGCGCCGCCGGTAGCGCTCAGCGCCATCAGGATCTGGGCGAGGGCACCGGGTTGGCCCAGCTGCTGGGTAAGACCGGCTACGGCGGAGGCATCGGCGCCGTCGCGAGCCGCTTGGTATCCGATGATCGCGCCGCGATACAGCCCCCAGATCAGCCCACCGATCAGACTCAGGGACAACAGGACTGCGATGCCGATGCCCAGATCGATGAAGAATCCCGCGAGCGGGGAGCCCGGCTTGCGCGGTGACGACGGGACGGCGGGCGGCAACGGAGGCGTCATGGACGCCGGGGTGGTAGCGGACATCGGATTCCTGGCATCGGGGAGCGATGGCCGGCCGGATGCAGGTCGCATCCGGGCCGGCCCTGTCCCGATTGTGTCAGATATCCAGGTTGGCGACCTTCAGCGCATTGTCTTCGATGAAGTCGCGACGCGGTTCGACCACATCACCCATCAGCGTGCTGAAGATCTGATCGGCCGCCACGGCATCCTCGATCCGCACCTGGAGCAGGCGACGGGTGTCGGGATTGACCGTGGTGTCCCACAGCTGCTCCGGATTCATTTCACCCAGACCCTTGAATCGCTGGATCTGGCGGCCCTTCTTGGCCTCATCCAGCAACCAGTTGCGCGCTTCGGCAAAGCTGCCGATCTCGGCCGACTTGGCACCACGACTGATCTTCGCCCCGGCGCGAACCAGGCCGTGCAGCAGCAGAGAGGACTGGTGCAGCGCACGCAGTTCACCGGTTTCAAACGCGCCCAGCGGGAGCACCTGGATCAGCTGCTCGCCCATGTGGCGACGGGTGACCAGCACGGCGGCCGGTCGCTCGTCGGTGGGTTCCTGCAGTTCCAGCGAATAGCGCGGCGAGCCGAGGCTGCCCTGGTTGAGGCGGGTTGCCAGCGCAGCCAGACCTTCGTCGGCGCCGGCCTTGCGCAGGTGCTCAAGATCCATCGGCGTGAAATCGATCAGTGCTTCGAGCACCTGGCGATCATAGCGATGGCTGTTGCGTGCGATGGTTTCCTGCGCCGACGCGTAGGAGAGCAGCAGCTTCTCCAACGCCACGCCTTCGATGCCCGGCTCGCTCTCGGCCGGGATCAGCGAGGCATTTTCCACCGCACTGCTGGCCAGGTACGCATCCAGCGCCGGGTCGTCCTTCAGGTACAGCTCCTGCTTGCCCTGCTTGATCTTGTACAGCGGCGGCAGGCCGATGTAGATGTGACCGCGCTCGATCAGCTCCGGCATCTGACGATAGAAGAACGTCAACAGCAGCGTACGGATGTGCGCGCCGTCGACGTCGGCATCGGTCATGATGATGATGCGGTGGTAGCGCAGCTTGTCCGGGTTGTACTCGTCGCGGCCGATGCCGGTGCCCAGCGCGGTGATCAGCGTACCGACCTGGTCCGAGGCGAGCATGCGGTCGAAACGGGCACGTTCCACGTTGAGGATCTTGCCGCGCAGCGGCAGTACTGCCTGGTTCTTGCGGTTGCGGCCCTGCTTGGCCGAGCCACCTGCCGAATCACCCTCTACGATGAACAGCTCGGACAGCGCCGGATCCTTTTCCTGGCAGTCGGCCAGCTTGCCCGGCAGGCCGGCAATATCCAGCGCGCCCTTGCGGCGGGTGAGATCGCGCGCCTTGCGCGCCGCTTCACGGGCACGCGCCGCGTCCACGATCTTGCCGGCGATCGCCTTGGCTTCGTTCGGGTTTTCCTGCAGGAACTCTTCCAGGCGCTGGCCGAAGGCACTTTCCACGGCCGGGCGCACATCCGAGCTGACCAGCTTTTCCTTGGTCTGGCTGGAGAAGCTCGGGTCGGGCACCTTCACCGACAGCACCGCGATCATGCCTTCGCGCATGTCATCGCCGGTCAGGTTGATCTTGGCCTGCTTGGCGATGCCGTTCTGCTCGATGTAGTTGTTGAGCACGCGGGTCAGCGCGCCGCGGAAGCCAGCCAGGTGGGTACCGCCATCCTTCTGCGGGATGTTGTTGGTGAAGCAGTACATCGTTTCCTGGTAGGAATCGGTCCACTGCAGCGCCACGTCCACCACGATGCCGTTGGATTCGCCGGTCACCGAGATCACGTTCGGGTGCAGCGGCGTCTTCAGCTGTGCCAGATGCTCCACGAAACTGCGGATGCCGCCTTCGTAATGGAAGTCATCGCGGCGGCCATCGCCGCGCTCGTCGACCAGCACGATCTTGACGCCGGAGTTCAGGAACGACAGTTCGCGCAGACGGCGGGCGAGGATGTCGTAGTGGAATTCCACGTTGTCGTGGAAGGCCTTCACCGACGGCCAGAAGCGCAGCGTGGTGCCGCGCTTGGTGCTGGTTTCGACCTGCTTCAGCGAGTTGACCGCAGCACCATCCGCGAATTCCTGCTGGTAGTGGAAGCCGCCCTGGTAGATATCCAAGACCAGCTTCTGCGACAGCGCGTTGACCACGCTGACACCCACGCCGTGCAGACCGCCGGAGACCTTGTAGCTGTTGTCGTCGAACTTGCCGCCCGCATGCAGGACCGTCATCACGACCTCGGCCGCGGACACTTCGCGGTCGAGCTTCTTGCTCATCTGCTCATGCTTGCCGGTCGGGATGCCGCGCCCGTTGTCCGACACCGAGACGGAGCCGTCGGCGTGGATCATCACCGACACGTGATCGGCGTGGCCGGCCAAGGCTTCATCGATGGAGTTGTCGACGACCTCGAACACCATGTGGTGCAGACCGGTGCCGTCATGGACGTCGCCGATGTACATACCAGGACGCTTGCGGACAGCCTCGAGGCCTTCCAGAGCGGTGATGCTGTTGGCGTCGTAGTTGCCGCTGTTTGCGGGGATGTTCTGTTCTTCAGTCATTGCGCTTGCCGTAGGCTCCGCAGGTCGGGCTGCCGCGGTGAGGCGGGGCGCCGAGTAATAAGGGGTTGCAACAGCAATTATACCAGCCGGGCACCGTGGCCCCTGGGGGACCACTATGGCACAGGCAGGACCTGTCCATGTTCCACGTGGAACCGGGTGATATCTGTCGCGTCGACCAGCGCAGCCGGTACCTCGGTGGCGGTAATGAATATCTGCGCCGGGCCGGCCTTCAGTCGTTCCAGCACCCGCGACTGGTGATGCCGGTCCAGTTCTGAGGACAGATCGTCCAACGCGATCACCGGCCACTCGCCACGCTGCTCGGCATAGTCCTCGGCCTGCGCCAGCAGGCAGGTGAGGGCGGTGAGCTTGGCTTGCCCGCGTGAGAGGGCATCCCGGCCGGGAATGGTCTCGAATCCGACGCTCCAGTCCGCCCGATGCGGGCCGACCGACGTATAGCCAGCCATGCGGTCACGTTCCCGGGCCAGAAGCAGGGCGTCCGACAGCGATACCTCCTGCTTGCGCCAGCCAGGGCTGAGGCTGAGTGACTGAATCCCCAGATTCGGGGCCAGTACGGCAGCAAGTTCCACGGTTCTTTCCTGCAACCGCTCCAGGTAGTGCTGGCGACGGGTGGTCAGCGGTTCACCGGCCTCTGCGAGCTCGCGATCCCATGCATCCAGCGCGTGCGGATGCCCGCCTTGTTTGAGCAGGGCATTACGCTGCTTCAGGGCCCGCGAGTACCGCCGCCAGATGCCCATGAAGTCTGGTTCCACGTGGAACAAACCCCAATCCAGGAATCGTCGACGGGGTTCGCCGCCGCCACTGACCAGCGCGTGGCTACCGGGTTCAAAGGTCACCACGGCCAACGCCGCACAAAGGGTACCCAGCTGTGCGACGTCTTCGCCGTCCAGGCGGCCTTTCCATTCCTGGCCACTGTGACGAAGCCCGGCCTTGCGGCGGGTTGGGGTATCAGCACCTTCGCGCTGCTCATCCCATTCCACGAACACATCCAGCGCCTCCTGGCCCTGGCGCACCAGCCCATCCCGGACACGGCCCCGAAAGCTGCGCCCGTACGCCATGACGTGCAACGCCTCCAGGACACTGGTCTTGCCGGCGCCATTGTCACCGGTGATGAGATTGATGCCCGGTTGCGGTGCCAGTTCGACGGTAGCGAAGCGGCGGACCTGGTGCAGGGACAGACGGCGGATGTGCATGCGGACGATCAACGCCGCACAGAGCGGCAGACGGGTAGGGGAATCGATCAGCTTACTGCATTGCCCGGGTTCCACGTGGTGGATCGCCGGCATGCGAGTGGGCTGCGGTGCAGTGGATAGGACCTGATCCAGCCGCAGCACCACCCAAGACGGGTTGTTACGGACGTACGACGGGGAACAACAGCGATAGGCACGGTGCCGTGTGCGACGTGTCACGTGGAACGCCTCCGCCGACGTCTGGCCTGCTCCAGAAACCCGTTCGAATTTCTTCAAATCCAGGGCGCCCGCAGCACCTTGGTCCAGCAGATTTCAAGAAATCTGCGCTGATTTCTGCGCTTCCGAACGGGTCCCTCCGCGCGTCGAGGGTGATTCTTTTGAATTCTGCACTGGCGACAAGCACCGGCATGGTCAGAAGGAACAACATCCGCGCAGACCCAAACGAGACTGTCCACACCCGGCATGTATGACTTATGCACAACCCATGGGCAATCTGTGGATAAAAAAGGCCTTCTGCAGACCCCGGAAAGATACCCACAGGATCACCCCCAGGCTCAGGCCCTGTTTTACCGGGGGTTTCGAGGCTCTATTTCCTTTCAAAACCAACCACTTAACCTACTTTTCAACCAAATCTGGCCCTACCACCACCACCTAGCTTTAGATTTATATACAGTTTTTAAAAGCATAGAGCTGTGATCCAGGCCTTCAAAAGCTGCCTCCCGCGGCGCTCCGGTGCGGGAAGGAAATCCAGTGGGTTCACACGGTTCGATGTACAACAGACGACAGACAACGAAGTAGTACATCGATGAGGCTGGGACACATCGGCATTCGACGAAACTTGCTACATCAGCGTCTGCTTGGATCAGCGTCGGCGGCGGGCACCGGATTCCTCACCACCACCGCTCAGCGTTGTGGAAGCTGCCGATAAGGCATTCGCTTGGAGAATCATCAATCCGTGGAATGAATGCTCCACGTGGAACATCCCCTATTGCGCCCAAAAAGAAACCCGGCAATGCCGGGCTTCTCAACACCACTCGGTTCCACGTGGAACCTGCGCGTCTCAGGTCACAGACGCAGCGGCATCACCACATGACGCGACTTCTCGCTGCTGGCCTCACGGACCAGGGCAGAGGAGTTCGAATCGCGCAGCTGGATCACGACATGCTCGTCGCGCAGGGCGGACAACGCGTCCAGCAGGTAGTTCACGTTGAAGCCAATGGCCAGATCGCTGACCGTGGTATCGGCTTCGATCTCTTCCTGGGCTTCTTCCTGCTCCGGGTTGTGCGCGCTGATCTTCAGGTTGCCCGGCGAGACTTCCACGCGGATGCCGCGGTACTTCTCGTTGGACAGAATCGCGGCGCGCTGCAGCGAGGCACGCAGGGCTTCGCGGTCCACCTTCACTTCACGGTCGGCACCGATCGGGATCACAGCCTCGTAATCCGGGAACCGGCCGTCGATCAGCTTGGAGGTGAAGGTCACATCGTCGCGCTTGACGCGAACGTGGCTGCGACCGACTTCCAGCTCGATCTCGCGATCGCCGCTTTCCAGCAGGCGCTGCAGCTCGGTCACGCCCTTGCGCGGGACGATGATCTGACGCTTGGCGCCGCTGGCTTTTTCCAGCTCGGTCTCGCACAGCGCCAGGCGGTGACCGTCGGTCGCCACGGTACGCAGGGCATCGCCACGCAGGTCGAACAGCAGGCCGTTGAGGTAGTAGCGCACGTCCTGCTGGGCCATCGCGAACGCGGTGCGTTCGATCAGCTCCTTCAGGGTCGCTTCGCCGATGGCCACGCGTTCGGTGGCTTCGACTTCGTCGACAGACGGGAAATCGTTGGCCGGCAACGTTGCCAGGGTGAAGCGGCTGCGCCCGGCCTGCACGGTGATCTTGTCACCGGTCTGCGAGACGGTGATCCGGCTGCCGTCGGGCAGGGCGCGGATGATCTCGAACAACTTGCGGGCGGGGATGGTGGTCTCGCCGTCCTGGGCATCTTCCACCGCGATCCGCGACACCATTTCCACTTCCAGGTCCGTACCGGTCAGCGACAGCTGTCCGTTCTGGACCTGAACCAGGAAATTAGCCAGAACCGGCAGGGTCTGGCGGCGTTCGACCACGTTGACGACTTGTGCCAACGGCTTGAGAAAGGCTTCGCGCTGCAGTGTGAAACGCATGTGGTTCCGTGCCCCTATGCTTTAAAAAAATGTGGGATAAATCAAAAGCTTGGTGGTGCTGGTAGGGCCAGAATCGCGGGAAAACGCGACTAAGCCTTTGTAAACAATAGGGTTTTTGACTGCGAAACCCTCTGCATTACTAGCCCCCAAGGGGTGGGGAAAGGTGTGGATAACTTTACCGTCGAATCGACCGGCTTTTTTATCCACAACCTATACCTCGCTTACTACCGGATTCTGCACCGTTTTATGCGATGACGCCTTAGCGGCGTACATGCATCATTCGCTCAACTTCCGGATCAGCTTGTCCCAGTCTTCCCGCAACTTGCCGTCCGCTTCCATCAACGTCCGGATCTGCCGGCAGGCATGCAGCACCGTGGTGTGGTCCCGGCCGGCAAAGGCGTCGCCGATTTCCGGCAGGCTGTGCTCGGTCAGTTCCTTGGTCAGGGCCATGGCAACCTGACGGGGACGGGCCAGCGACCGGGTCCGACGCTTGGACAGCAGATCCTTGATCTGCAGCCCATAGTAGTCGGCCACGGTTTTCTGGATGTTGGGAATGCTGATCGCCTGCTGCTGGGCGCGAAGCAGGTCGCGCAGGGTTTCCTGGGCGAAATCAGTGGTGATCGCACGGCCGGTGAAGTTGGCGCGTGCGGCCAGGGTATTCAACGCACCTTCGAGGTCGCGGACATTGGAGCGCATCTTCTTGGCAATCAGAAACGCCACATCGTCGGGGATATCGGTGCCACGCTCGCGGGCCTTGGCCAGCACGATCGCTGCGCGCGTCTCGAAGTCCGGCGGCTCGATCGCCACCGACAGGCCCCAGGCCAGACGCGACTTCAGCCGTGCTTCCAGCCCCTCGACTTCGCGCGGGTACCGGTCGCAGGTCAGGATGATCTGCTGCTTGCCGTCGAACAGGGCGTTGAACGTATGGAAGAACTCTTCCTGGGTACGGTCCTTGCCGGCGAAGAACTGGATGTCATCGATCAGCAGCGCGTCCACCTGCTGGAACTGGCGCTTGAACTGGTCCATGGTCTTTTCCTGCAGCGCACGGATCATCGCGCTGAAGAACTGTTCCGAACGCAGGTACAGCACCTTGGCCGCCGGGTTGGCCTGACGCATCGCATTGCCGGCCGCGAACATCAGGTGGGTCTTGCCCAGGCCGGTACCGCCGTACAGCAGCAACGGGTTGTGGGCCCGGTCGCCCGGCTTCTGGGCCGCCTGGAACGCCGCGGCCAGACCCAGCTGGTTGCTGCGGCCTTCCACGAAGTTGGCGAAGGTGTAGTGCGAATCCATGTTGCCGGCGAACGGCACCAGGGGTTCCGCCGGCGCCGCCGGCGCGGACAGGCCCGGAATCGGCGCGATCTGCGCCTCTACCGGACGCGGACGCGAGCCGATTTCAAGAAAAACGTCGCCGAAACCGGCGAAGTGCGCCAGCAGTTCCTTGATGCGCGGCAGATACAGCTCGCGCACCTGGTCGACGATGAAGGCGTTTGGCGCATAAAGCACCAGGCTGTCCGCGCGCAGATCTGCCTGCAGCGGCTTCAACCAGGTGTGAACATCCTCGGGCGGAAACTCCGCTTCGAGGCGTTCGAGGGAACGAGACCAGGCATCCATCGGCAATAATCGTCTGGGGCCAGCGGATAGGCGAACAAAAGCGCCGCACCGCAGGCCGGAAGGGGGGAAGAATGGATGGCGCAGACTACCACCGACGAGGGGGGCCGGGAATGGTTGTCCCAAAGTTATTCACAAAACGATCCACAGCTATTGCACAGCCCGGTGAATTCCCGTAGTGACAGACACTTGACGGGACCTCGATGAGGTCTATAGAATTTCCGGTTCTTTCCGTCCCCTTCATATAGAGGCCCGCATGGCCACCAAGCGCACTTTCCAACCCAGCAACCTCAAGCGTAAGCGCGACCATGGCTTCCGTGCCCGTATGAAGACCGCTGACGGCCGCAAGATCCTGTCGCGTCGCCGCGCCAAGGGCCGTAAAGTCCTGAGCGCTTGATTGCAATGCCGCTTCCCGCGGCAGACGCAATCCTGACTGTGAGCAGTTCCGACCCGCGCAAGCGATTTCCTCGCTCTGCGCGGGTTCGTACGCGTGCCGAATATACAACGGTCTTCAACGGCGCCCGCCGTGTGTCCGATCCGCTGATGACCCTGCACTGGCTGAAGAGCGATACGCCAGCCAGGTTGGGTCTTGCGGTGTCGCGCAAAGTCGATCCCCGAGCCGTGGGTCGCAACCGAGTGAAGCGTGTGCTGCGCGATGCCACACGCCACGTACGGCCGTGGATGAGTGCCGGCGATTACGTCGTCGTTGCCCGCAGTGCCGCCCGTACCGCCAGCAATTCAGAACTCCGCCAGGCCTTTGAACGCCTGCTGCGCCGCCTTGGCGCATTGCCCATGCCGGGCGCGGACGGCACAATGCCGCCGCCCCTGGGCGTTGCACCCCTTTCCCAGTCCGAGCCGGCATTGCGTGCCGGCCCCGTCGAGCCTGCACGCTGATGAACCAGACCCGTGTTTTCCTGATTTTTGCCTGGCTGATGGTGGCCGTGTTGCTGTGGATGGAGTGGGGCCGCGACAAGGCCGCGCCGCCGACCCCGGCCGTGGCCACCCAGACCACCCAGGCCAGCGTGCCAGGTGCGGCTGCCGGCAGTATCCCCGGCGCGCCCGTGCCGCAGGCGGATGGCTCCCTGCCGGCGGCGCAGCCGACCGCACAGACGGAGGCCGGTCCGGCCCGCGTGACCATCACCACCGACGTCCTGCGTCTGGTGCTGGACGGTGGCACGGTGCTGGATGCCGAACTGCTGCAGTTCCCGCAGACCAAGGAAGAAGGCAGCCCGCCGGTCCGCCTGCTGACCGAAGAGGCGACCCACCCGTACCGCGCGGTGAGTGGCTGGATCAGCGAAGACAAGACCATGCCGGTGCCGGCCGCCAACGGCTTCAAGCTGGTCGGCGACAACCACGACTTCGTGCTGGCCAAGGGCCAGGACGAGGTGACGGTGCCGTTCGAATGGACCGGCCCGAACGGCGTGACCATCCGCCGTACCTACTCGCTGGGTCGCAATGAGTACGCGATCACGGTGAAGGATGAAGTGGTCAACGGCGGCAGCGCCCCGTGGAGCGGCTACGTGTTCCGCACCCTGGACCGCACCCCGACCATCCTCTCGCGCAGCATGACCAACCCGGACTCGTTCAGCTTCAACGGCGCGACCTGGTTCAGCCCGCAGGACGGTTACGAGCGTCGCGCGTTCAAGGATTACCTGGACGACGGCCACCTCAACCGCACCATCACCGGCGGCTGGCTGGCGATGCTGCAGCACCACTTCTTCACCGCGTGGATTCCGCAGGCCGATCAGGCCGCGCAGTACTCGCTGGCGCAGAACAACGGCCGTGATCAGATCGAAGCGCGTGGCCCGGCCTTCACCGTGGCCCCCGGCCAGCAGGTCAGCACCGAAGCCCGCCTGTGGGTCGGCCCGAAGCTGGTCAACCTGATCGCCAAGGAAGACGTGAAGGGCCTGGACCGCGTGGTCGACTACAGCCGCTTCTCGCTGATGGCGATCATCGGCCAGGGCCTGTTCTGGGTCCTCAACCAGGTCCACAAGGTCGTCAACAACTGGGGCTGGGCGATTGTCGGCCTGGTGGTGCTGCTGAAGCTGGTGCTGTATCCGCTCTCGGCCGTGCAGTACAAGTCCGGTGCCAAGATGCGTCGCTTCCAGCCGCGCATCGCGCAGCTCAAGGAACGCTATGGCGATGACCGCCAGAAGTTCCAGACCGCGATGATGGAGCTGTACAAGAAAGAGAAGATCAACCCGATGGGCGGCTGTCTGCCGATCCTCATCCAGATGCCGATCTTCTTCGCGCTGTACTGGGTGCTGGTGGAATCGGTGGAACTGCGCCAAGCCCCGTGGCTGGGCTGGATCCAGGATCTGACCGCACGTGACCCGTACTTCATCCTGCCGGTGATCAACGTGGCGGTGATGTGGGCCACGCAGAAGCTGACCCCGGCACCGGGCATGGACCCGATGCAGGCCAAGATGATGCAGCTGATGCCGCTGGTGTTCGGCGTCATGATGGCCTTCATGCCGTCCGGTCTGGTGCTGTACTGGGTCGTCAACGGCGGCTTGGGCCTGCTCCAGCAGTGGTGGATGACCAAGCGTCATGGCAGCGATCCGCTGCCGGTCGTCACCGCCAAGAAGTAAGCTGCACAGGAGACCCGCCGCAAGGCGGGTTTTCTGCATCTGCGGCCCACTCAACCGTGCGGTCCGTAGAATGCCCCCTGATTCCCCGCACCCTGCAGTGAGCTCGACATGACCCATGCCCCCGACACCATCGTGGCCATCGCCACCGCGCCTGGCGCTGGCGGCGTGGGCATGCTGCGGCTGTCCGGCCCGCAGGCGCGCCCCATCGCCGAAGCCATCGGCGTGCGCGCGATGCAGCCGCGGCACGCGCATTACGCGCGCTTCCGCGATGCGGTCGGCGAGGTGATCGATGACGGTATCGCCCTGTGGTTCCCGGCGCCGAACAGCTTCACCGGCGAAGAAGTGGTGGAACTGCAGGGGCATGGCAGCCCGGTGGTGCTCCAGCAGCTGGTCGCGCGCTGCATCGTGCTGGGGGCGCGCCAGGCGCGGCCGGGTGAGTTCAGCGAGCGGGCCTTCCTCAATGGCAAGCTGGATTTGGCCCAGGCCGAGGCGATTGCCGATCTGATTGCCGCCAGCGATACCCGCGCAGCGCGCGCGGCCCGCCGCTCGCTGGACGGCGTGTTCTCGCGCCGCGTGGACGAGGTGGCAAAACAGCTTGTTCTGCTGCGGATCCACGTGGAAGCGGCAATCGATTTCGCCGACGAACCGCTCGATACCCTCGGCGGCGCGCAGGTACGCAGTGGCCTGGTCTCCGCGCTGCAGGCACTGATCCGGCTGCGCGACGATGCCGAACGCGGGCGCAGACTCCGCGATGGCCTGCACGCCGTGCTGGTCGGGCCGCCGAACGCGGGCAAGAGCTCGCTGCTCAATGCACTGGCCGGCAGCGAGCGGGCGATCGTCACCGACATCGCCGGCACCACCCGCGACACCCTGCGCGAAACCATCCGCATCGATGGCCTGGAACTGACCCTGGTCGACACCGCTGGCCTGCGCGAAGGCGGCGATGCGATCGAGCGCGAAGGCATGCGTCGCGCCCGCGAAGAAATGCAGCGCACCGACCTGGCCATCGTGGTGGTCGATGCGCGCGACCCGCAGGCCGGCCGCGACGCGGTGGGCGACAGCATCGCCGACGTGCCGCAGCAGCTGTGGATCCACAACAAGAGCGACCTGCTGGACGCGATGCCGGTCGATGTCCCTGCGGACGTGGTGCATGTCTCGGCCGCGACCGGTTTCGGCTTGGATCAGTTGCACGCGCGCCTGCGCGCGCTGGCCAGCGGCAGTGCCGGCGACAGCGTGGACGGTGAGTTCTCCGCGCGCGCCCGCCATGTAGAGGCGATCGGTCAGGCCATCGGCCATGCCGAGCGCGCCGAAGCGGAGCTGGTCCACGAGCACCTGGAGCTGGCGGCGGAGGAACTGCGTCTCGCGCATGAGGCACTGGGCGAGATCACCGGGCGGATGAGCGCGGATGATCTGCTGGGGCGGATTTTCTCGAGCTTCTGTATCGGCAAGTAGGCACGCGGCCTTTCTTCCCGCTGTCACAGCCTTGCAGCAGACTGACCGTGATCTTTATCGACAGGGATTTGCAGTGTCCAAGCAGTTGTGGGGATGTGTGTTGCTGGTGTCGCTGGCCGTGGCACCATCGGTGGCCATGAGCGCTGAATCGTCTTCCTCCACGCCGGCCAAGGCCGCCGTCTACGGCCATCGCGGTGCCAGTGCGCTGCTGCCCGAGCACACGCTCGCCGCGTACGCGCAGGCCATCGCCGACGGCGCCGATTACATCGAGCCGGACCTGGTGATGACCAAGGACGGCGTGCTGGTATCGCGCCACGAGAACGAGATCGGCGGCACCACCGATGTGGCCGCGCACCCCGAGTTCGCCAGCCGCAAGACCGTCAAGACCATCGATGGCGAACGCATCGAAGGCTGGTTCACCGAAGACTTCACCCTCGCCGAACTGAAAACGCTCTACGCCCGCGAGCGCTTGCCGCAGCTGCGCAGCACCGCCTTCGACGGCCAGTTCCGCATCGCCACGCTGGACGAGATCATCGCCTTCCTGGTGCAGCAGGCCGGCCGCGCCAACCGCGGCATCGGACTGGTGCCGGAGATCAAGCACGGTACCTACTTCACGCGCATCGGCCTGCCGATGGAAGACAAGGTGGTTGCCGCACTGCAGGGCAATGCCTACACGCGCGTGGCGCCAGTGACGATCCAGTCCTTCGAGGTCGGCAACCTGCGGTACCTGCGCGGCAAGCTCGGCCGCGACAGTAATATCCGCCTGCTGCAGCTGCTCGGCGATCCCAAGCAGCAGCCCGGTGATGTACTCGCGGCCAAGGGCAGCCAGCGCTATGCCGACCTGATCACCCCGGCCGGGCTGCGCGAAGTGGCCACCTATGCCGACGGCATCGGCCCGAGCCTGCGCATGGTCATTCCACTGGATGCGCAGGGGAAGCTGGGCACCCCGACCTCGCTGGTGCGTGATGCGCATGCAGCCGGGTTGATGGTGGTGCCGTATACCTTCCGGCCGGAAAACTACTTCCAGGCGGCGGAATTCCGCAAAGGCGAGCCGAATGCGCGAAATGCGGAAGGCTCGGTTGCCGAGATGCGCGCCTATCTGGCTACCGGTATCGATGCGTTCTTCACCGATGACCCGGCGCTGGGCCGGCGCGCGGTGGATGGGGATGGGACGACCGCAGCGAATCCCTGAGCGTGTAGCGCCACGCGATGCGTGGCGCTACCGTGGCATGCCATCAGAGGGCGCTGCCGGTCAGTCCAGCGATGACCCTTCATCGCGCCGCCGGAACGGCAGCACCACGAAGTCGCGGCCCTCGCGCGGTTGCCACAGCACCGGCACGCGGGTCGGGGAGGGCGGCTCCAGATCGGCGTCGCGCGCTGCGTCGAACTCGTCCTCTTCCTCGTCCTCCCAGCTGTAGCGTTTGCGCGGTGCCATCGGGTCGGCGAGGCGGAACAGCAGCGCGCTGATGATGCCGGCAAAGGCACCGCCCATGTGCGATTGCCAGGACACGCCCGGCTCGTGCGGCAGGATGGTCAGCAGCATGCTGCCGTAGAACAGGAAGGCGATCAGCCCCGCGGCGATCGCTGGCCGGTCGCGCCGCAGCAGGCCGAGCACGAACACCAGGAACATCAAGCCGTGGGTGATGCCACTGGCGCCCAGATGGCGGCTACCCAGATCGCCGAGCAGCCAGGCACCGAGCCCCGAGCCGACCCACAACAGGGGCAGCGCGCGCAGGGTTGCCTTGGGATAGACGCTGCCGGCCAGGGTGCCGAGGATCAGCAGGGCCGCCGCATTGGCGCCCAGATGCTGGATCGAGCCGTGCAGCAGCGGTGCACCGAGGATGCCGAGCAGGCCGGCCTTGTCCAACGGGGCCACGGCCCAGGGACGCCAGTCGAAATGGCCTTGGGCGGTGTAGACCGCGACCAGCAGCAGCACGAAGGCCAGGCTCAGGTTGAACGCCCGCAGTACACCACCACGGTCGTTGCGGGACGGGACCGGCGGCGCGCCGGTGGGCTGGGGCAGGTTGGCGTTCATACCCTTAGGGATGGCGTCGCCCCGGATGAACACAAGGGCAACGTCGTGGGAGAGAGAGGTACCGCCTGCGGGACAATCCCGCAGGCGGCACGGTCGGTCAGGCGTGGCCGTCTTCCTTCGGCGGGTTCTTCAGGCTCAACACCACGGTCGCGGCGATGATGACCGCCACCACGCCCAGCGAGATCGGGGTCGGGATCTTGAAGATGTCGATCAGCATCATCTTGATGCCGATGAAGGCCAGCACCAGGGCCAGGCCGTACGGCAGCAGGTGGAAGCGATCGGCCATGCCGGCCAGCAGGAAGAACATCGCGCGCAGGCCCAGCACCGCGAAGACGTTGGAGGTCAGCACGATGAACGGGTCGGTGGTGATCGCGAAGATCGCCGGGATGCTGTCCACCGCGAAGATCACGTCGGTCACCGCGATCAGGATCAGCACCACGAACAGTGGGGTGTACCAGCGCTTGCCATCGCGCATGACGCTCATCGCGTTACCGGCGTAGTCGGGCAGCAGGCGCAGGTGTTTGCGCATCCAGCGCAGGGCGGGGTTGGTCTCCAGATCCGGCTCACTGCCGGCCGAGAACCACATCTTCCAGCCGGTGAAGAGCAGGAACGCGCCGAACACGTACAGCAGCCAGTGGAACTTGGTCAGCAGCACGCTGCCGGCGAAGATCATGATCGTACGCAGCACGATCGCACCCAGGATGCCGATGATCAGCACCTTCTGCCGCTGTTCCTCGGGCACCGCGAAGTAACCCATGATCATCAGGAACACAAAGATGTTGTCCACGGCCAGGGCTTTCTCGACCAGGTAACCGGTCAGGAACTCCAGGCCGACCTTGTTGGCCACCACCTGGCCGGCGGTCTCGTTCAGGTAGTACCAGAGGCCGCCATTGAAGGCCAGGGCCAGCACGACCCAGCCGATGGACCACCACAGGGCTTCCTTGAAGGTGACCTTGTGTGGGCCGCCGTGTCGCATCAAGACGAGATCGACCAGCAGCGCGATGATCACCACCGCGCCGAAGCCGCCCCACAACCACACATTACCGATCGTCTGCATTGGGTTTGTCCGTTGGAAAAATAGATTGCCTCAAGCCGGACGGCGAGGATCTGCAACGGAGGATCGGGGGGATCCAGGGACAGAGCTTCGCCATACGGCGAAGGTCTCGCTCGCAGTCCCGATGGGTGGGACTGCCGTTGCACCGGAGCCTGCGGGCTCGAATTGACGGCGACAACGTCTGGGAGCTACTCCCCTTCTGAGGCCGATTCTGCGGGGTGCCGGGGCCGGCGTCAAATGGTGGCCTGCCGACCGGGGCCGGGGGCCGTTTACAATACGCATATGAATACCCCCCTTCCCGTTGTCCGCCTCAAGAACGCCTGGCGCTCCAGCCACCCGTGGATCTTCCAGAAACTGGTCGAAAAGCCGGCCGTCCGTCCCAAACCCGGTGCCATCGTCGACGTCGTCGGCGTGGACGGGGAGTGGATCGGGCGTGGCTTCTACAACGGTCATTCGCGCATTGCCGTGCGCATCCTGGAGACCGATCAGGGCATTCCGGTCGACGCCGGCTGGTTCTCGCGCAAGATCGCCCAGGCGGTGTCGCTGCGCCGTGAGGTGCTCAAGCTGGACGAGATCTCCGATGCCTGGCGCGTGGTCCACAGCGAAGGTGACGGTCTGTCCGGCCTGGTCGTGGACCGCTATGGCGACCTGGTCGTGGTCGAATTCTTCGCCGCCGGCATGTTCCGCCACCGCGAGTGGGTGTATGAGGCCCTGCGCGAACAGTTCCCGGGCTGCCGTTTCCACAGCTTCGCCGACGAGCACGTGCAGAAGCAGGAAAGCTTCGACTTCCACGGCAACACCACCACCGAAGCCTCGGTGATCACCGAGTACGGCGTGAAGTTCCGCGCCGACCCGGCCGGTGCGCACAAGACCGGCTTCTTCGCCGATCAGCGTGAGAACCGCCAGTGGCTGAGCCAGCAGGTGGAAGGCAAGACCGTGCTGGACCTGTGCTGCAACACCGGTGGGTTTGCGGTGTATGCCGCCGCGCGCGGTGCGGCCGAAGTGGTCGGCATCGATATCGATGAAGACGTGATCGCCATCGCCAAGGGCAATGCCAAGCTCAACAACGTGCGCCCGAAGTTCATCCAGTCCGACATCTTCCCGTGGCTGCGCGATGCCTCCAATCGCGGCGAGCAGTACGACGTGGTGATCCTCGATCCGGCCAAGATGACCCGCGACCGCGATCAGGTCATCACCGCGCTGAAGAAGTACCTGGACATGAACAAGCTGGCGCTCGGCGTGGTCAAGCCCGGTGGCCTGCTCGCCACGTTCTCCTGCACCGGCCTGGTGGCCGAGGATCAGTTCCTGGACATGCTGCGCCGCGCCGCGTTCTACGCCGGCCGCACCATCCAGATCCTCAAGGTGGCGGGCGCCGGTCCGGATCACCCGTTCATGGCCCACGTACAGGAATCGCGCTACCTCAAGGCGGTGTTCTGCCGCGTGGTGGATTGAGAAGCACCAGGATCCCGGCCACGTTCGGCACTACCGTTTGTTGTCCTCTCGGCGCTATGGTCTGACGCTTCCCAACCAAGGTGAGGCGTCATGACGTTGCGCAGTCTGTCTTTGCTGGTTTCGCTGGCGTTGTGCACGCCGCTGGCCGCCCACGCGATCACGTTCACTCCGCAGGAGCTGGCCAAGGCGTCCACGCTGCAGCAGCGGCTGCTGACCCTGGACAGTCACCTCGATACGCCGGCCAACTTCCACCGCGACGGCTTCGACATCACCCAGCGGCACGCCCACAACGCGCTGTCGCAGGTGGATTACCCGCGCATGGTCGAAGGCGCGCTCGATGGCGGCTTCTGGGCGATCTACACCGACCAGGGCGACCGCAGCGCGCGGGCCCACCAGCATGACCGCGATGCCGGCCTGCTGCGCCTGACCGAAATCCGCGAGATGCTCGCCGCGCATCCGGACACCTTCCAGCTCGCGCTGACCGCCGCCGATGCCGCGCGCATCAAGGCTGCCGGCAAGCGCGTGGTCTACATCAGCATGGAGAACGCCAGCCCGCTGGTCGACGATCCCACGCTGCTCAGCTACTACCACCTGGCCGGCCTGCGCCTGCTCAGCACGGTGCACTTCGCCAACAACGAGTTCGCCGATTCGGCCACCGATCCCAAGGGCGCAGAGTGGAAGGGTCTGAGTCCGGCCGGCAAGGCCCTGGTGGATGAAGCGGTGCGACTGGGCATCGTCATCGACCAGTCGCACGCCTCCGATGCGGTGTTCGATGATCTGATCGAGCGCATGCCGGTGCCGTTCGTGCTCTCGCACAGCTCTTCCAAGGCGATCTACAACCATCCGCGCAACCTCGACGATGCGCGCCTGAAGCAGCTGGCCAAGGCGGGCGGGGTCATCCAGGTCAACGCGTATGGTGGCTATCTGATCGACACCGGCAAGAGCGAGGCGCGCAAGGCGGCCGAAGCGGCGCTGATGACGCAGCTGGGCACCGACTACGACGGCATGAGCATCCAGCAGGGTGTCGCGCTGAAGAAGGGGCTGGAGGAGATCGACCAGCGCATCCCGCTGCGCAAGGCCACGCTCGACGATTTCTTCGCCCATTTCGAACACATCCTCACGGTGGTTGGCCCCGAACACGTGGGCATCGGGCTGGACTGGGATGGCGGCGGTGGGCTGGCCGATCTGCAGGACGTGAGCGAGCTGCCGAAGATCACCGCATGGCTGCTGCGCAAGGGCTACAGCGAGCAGCAGATCGCCGGCATCTGGGGCGGCAACCTGCTGCGCGTCATGCAGCAGGCGCAGGATCACGCCGCCAAGGTCGCCGCCGCGAAGTCTTGAGTACAGGGGGCATCACGCGCGCTACCCGACAGCGCGGCTTCACCAGCGCCCGCAAAGAAAAAGGCAGGCCCAGGGCCTGCCTTTCTCACATCCGCTCATCGCCGGCCCGGTAGCCGGCGCAATCGCTCAGCGCTTGCCCAGCACCGCATGGCGACGCCCGTAAGCGAAGTAGGCGATCAGGCCCAGAACGTTCCAGCCCAGGAAGTACAGCTGGGTCGTGCTCGGCAGGCTGAAGAACAGGTACACGCAGCCGATCATCGCCAGCGGGCCGACCACGTAGGCCAGCGGCGTACGGAACTTGCGCACGCGATTCGGTTCGCGCTTGCGCAGCACCACCAGGCACAGGCCCACCGCAGTGAACGCGGCCAGGGTGCCGGCGTTGGCCAGCGCCGCGATCTCATCCAGGCGTGCCACGCCGGCCAGCGCGGCGACCAGCACGGCGGTGAACAGCGTGGTGGCGATCGGGGTGCCGGTACGCGCGCTGACCTTGGACAGGCCGCGCGGCAGCAGGCCATCGCGCGACATGACGAAGAAGATGCGGCTCTGGCCGTACAGGAAGGCGAGCAGCACGGTCGGCAGCGCGATCACGGCGGCGGCGCCGATCCACTTGGCCGCGCCCGGGCTGCCCAGCTCACGCAGGATCAGCGCCAGCGGCTCGGCGCTCTGGCCGAAGATCGTGTAGCTCATCGCACCCACCGCGGCCAGCGCCACCAGCACGTAAATGATGGTGCAGCCGACCATGGAGCCGATGATGCCGATCGCCAGGTCGCGCTCGGGCTTCTTGGTTTCTTCAGCAGCGGTGGAGATCGCATCGAAGCCGTAGAACGCGAAGAAGATGATCGCGGCGGCCGCCATCACCCCGCGTTCCACGCCGTCGGCGCCCAGCGACTTGACGAAGCCGAATGGCATGAACGGCTCCATGTGGCCGGTATCGAAGTGCGGCAGGGCGATCGCCACGAACACGGTCAGCGCGATGATCTTGATCACCACCAGCACCGCGTTGAGGGTCGCGCTCTCTTTGGTGCCGGCCATCAGCATGCCGGCCACCAGGAAGGTGATCAGCACCGCCGGCAGGTTGATGAAGCCGCCTTCCACGTGCGGGCCGGCGGTCAGCATCAGGGGCAGGTCGATGCCGAAGCCGTGCAGGAAGCCGACCGCGTAGCCGGACCATCCGACCGCGACGGTACTGACCACCAGCGAGTACTCCAGGATCAGGCTCCAGCCGACCACCCAGGCCACCACCTCGCCAAGCGCGCTGTAGCTGTAGGTATAGGCGCTGCCGGCGGCCGGCATCATCGTCGACAGCTCGGCGTAGGACAGGGCCGCGCAGGCGCAGACCGCACCGGCGATGGCGAAGGAAATCAGTACGGCCGGGCCGGCCAGGTTCGCGCCGACACCGATCAGGGTGTAGATGCCGGTGCCGACGATCGCGCCGATGCCCAGCGCGATCAGGTGCGGCCAGCTCAGGGTCGGGATCAGTTGCCTGCCGGCTTCATGGACGGTGACAGTGTCTAGGGACTTGCGCCGGAGCAATGACATGGGGCCTCGCGGTGGATGACTGTGAACGACAAGTCTGCGAGTTTTACCGAACGCGGCGCAGCATTACTACTGCCAAGCGTCGTAAGGAGCTGCGCGGCCCGCATGACTGAGGCGAAGGTGACGAAAGCGGCACAAAGATCCACGCCTACTCCCAGTGGCAGCCGATGCCACCTCAGCGGTTCAACGTCGCCATGGCCGCCGGGGCATAGCGCGCGCCGGCGGCGGCATGGGCCGGGAAGATCGCATCGATCCGGGTCAGCTCGTCGGCACTGAGCTGCACCTGCAGCGCGCCGAGGTTTTCCTCCAGATAGGCCAGCCGCTTGGTGCCCGGGATCGGGACCAGATCCTCGCCCTGTGCCAGCACCCAAGCCAGGGCCAGCTGCCCGGGCGTCACGCCCTGGGTCGCGGCCATCGCGGTTACCGCATCGACCAGGGCCAGGTTGCGGTCGAAGTTCTCGCCCTGGAAGCGCGGCGACTGGCGGCGGTAATCATCGGCGTCGAAATCGGCCGGACTGCGGATCGCGCCGGTCAAAAAGCCCCGGCCCAGCGGTGAGTAGGGCACGAAGCCGATGCCGAGCTCGCGCACCGTCGCCAGCACACCGTTGTCCTCCGGATCGCGCGACCACAGCGAGTACTCGGTCTGCACCGCGGTGATCGGGTGCACGGCATGGGCGCGGCGGATCGTGCCGGCCGAGGCTTCGGACAGGCCGAGGAAGCGCACCTTGCCCTGGTCGACCAGGCGGGCCATCGCGCCCACCGTGTCTTCGATCGGCACCGTGCCGTCCACGCGGTGCTGGTAGTACAGGTCGATGTGGTCCACGCCGAGACGCTGCAGGCTGGCCTCGCAGGCGGCGATCACGTACTCGGGGCGGCCATCGACGCTGCGCGCGGCCGTGTCGCTCGGCTCCAGCCGGATCCCGAACTTGGTGGCGAGAAACACCTGGTCGCGGCGGTCGGCGATCGCCTTGCCGACCAGTACTTCGTTGGTGTGCGGGCCGTACATGTCGGCGGTATCGAGCAGGGTGACACCCTGCTCCAGCGCGCGGTGGATGACCGTGATCGATTCGGCATCGCTGCCGCGGCCGCCATAGAAGGCGCTCATGCCCATGCAGCCCAGGCCGAGCGCGGAAACGGTGGGGCCATCGCGGCCAAGGGTGCGGGTCTGCATGCGGTACTCCAGTGGGAAGGGCGGGAACGTGCCCAGCATCCTCTTCCGGACTATGTGGATAAACTGGCTGCTCCTGCATCGTCCTTGAAGCCTGCCTTCACAATGAGCGCCCAGCATCCCCTGCCTGCCGTGGTCGCCTTCGCCCGCGTCGCGCACCATGCCAGCTTCACCCGCGCGGCCGACGAGCTGGGCGTGTCGCCTTCGGCGCTTTCGCAGACCGTGCGCGCGCTGGAAGCCCGCCTCGGCGTGCGGCTGCTGCAGCGGACCACACGCCGCGTCGGCCTGACCGAGCAGGGGGCGCGCTTCCTGGCGCAGGTACGCGAGGGCCTGGCCCGGATCGACGCCGCGTTCGAAGACCTGGATCAGGTGCGCGATGTCCCCGCCGGCAAGCTGCGCATCAACGTGCCGCGGATCGCCGCCGAACTGCTGGTACTGCCCCATCTGCCCGGCTTCCTGGCGCGTTACCCCCAGATCGAGGTGGAGCTGTTCGTGGAAACCGCGCTGACCGATCTGGTCGCCGGCGGCTTCGATGCCGGCATCCGGCTGGGCGAGAGCCTGGCCCGCGGCATGATTGCGGTGCCGATCGGGCCGCTGGAACGCCAGGTGGTGGTGGCCACGCCGGACTATCTGGCCACGCACGGCGTGCCCGCGACCCCGGCCGATCTGGTCGCGCACGAGTGCATCGTGCACCGGCTCAGCACGGGCCGGCGGATGGCGTGGGAGTTCACCCGTGAGGGGCGTGACTTCGAGGTGGAGGTGGCAGGCCGGCTGGTATTCAACGACGCCGGCCTGATCCAGGCCGCAGTCACCCGGGGGATGGGGTTGGCGCAGGGCTTTGAAGCGCTCTACGCCGGCGATGTGGCGGCCGGCCGCCTGCGATGCGTGCTGCAGGACTGGCAGCAGCCGTTCGCCGGCTTCCACCTGTATTACCCCGCACGCGAGCAGATGGCGCCCAAGCTGCGGGTGTTCATCGACCATCTGCGTGAGGTGATGCGGCGCTGACGCGCGCGGCTGGGCCGGTGCCGGGCAGCAGGGCGCGTGCCCAGTCTGCCTGCGGTGGATGGCCCTGTGGATAGATCACCTGCGCATCCCCGGGGAAGCGCTTGCAGCACAACACGCCGTCGGCATCGAACAGACGCCAGCCCTGCGCCGCCGCTTCGGCCTCGGCGATGCGATGGCGCAGCCCAAGCACCAGGCTGGCGTGGCAGTCGAACAGGCACGTACGCAGATCGATCCGGTCCAGCGGCTGAAGCCCCGCGACGATGCGGGTCACGGCGGGATGGGCCAGATCGATGCGCCGGGTGTGCATGCCGAGCAGGCGCTCGTCATGACCGCTCAGGTGCTGCACGAAGTAGACAGGTGGCGGCATGGGTCCCCGCAGTGTTGCGCACGCGCCGGTGAGGCGACGTTGGACGATGGCGCCGATTGGACACCTCGCCGGTACGCAGGGGAATCTCAATGTTTGAATGAAAACCGAGCGTCGCGATGATGCTGCCTATCCGCGGCCGAACGCGACGCGCGCTGTCGTCGTGCACCACGCTTGCGTGCAAGGGCTCAGCCGCTCACGCCCAGCCGCACACCGAACCCGACCAGGAACACCCCCGCCACGCGCCTCAGCCAAAGCCCGACACGCGGGTGCTGCAGAATCCGACGGCGCAGCAGGTTGCCCACCCCGATCAGCACCGAGCAGTAGGCCAGCCCCATGACGAAGATGATCAGCGCCATGGTCGCAAACGTCACCACACCCTGGTGCCGTGCCGGATCGATGAACAACGGCAGGAAGGCCATGTAGAAGATGATCGCCTTCGGGTTGAGCAGGTTGATCAGCACCGCCTGGCGGAAGTAGTGGCCCGGCGTGAGGCGGATGCCACCTTCCTCGCCCTGGGCGCGCGGTGCGCGCAGCAGGCCGATGCCGATCCACACCAGGTACGCCGCGCCGAGGTACTGCACCGCGTGGAACACCAGCGGGTTGGCCTTGAGCAGCGCCGCCACACCGGCTACCGCCAGCCACATCAGGATCTGGTCGCCCAGCAGCAGGCCGAACAGCGCCGTGTAACCGCCGCGCACCCCGCCGCGCCCGGTGGCGGTGAGCAGGGTGAAGGTGCCTGGGCCCGGCAGTGCAAGGAACACCAGCACGGCAGCAACAAAGGTCCACAGATCCTGGATGCCCATCCACGGCATGGCGGCGACTCGACTACGGGGGGAGGGGCATTGTCCGGCAGCCGCGCGCCGGGCGATAGCGTCAGCGCGCGCCGGCCGGCAACCCGGCGAGCAGCGGCTGCAGCCGTTGCGCGAACATCGCATGCAGCTGCCGGATGGCGGGCGAGAACTGCTTGCGGTGCGGGCACACCAGGTTCAACGGAAGACTGTCGCCGGCCCCGTCCAGCAGCACCTGCAGGCGCCCGGCCTGCACATCGGCGCAGATATCCAGCCACGACTTGAACACGATGCCTTCCCCCGCCACTGCCCAGCGCCGGACCACGTCGGCATCGTCGCAGACCATGTTGCCGCGCACCGGGATCACCGTGCGCCGACCATCGGCCTCGAAGCTCCAGCGGTCATAGGCACGCCCAGCGAGTTGATAGAGCAGGCAGTGGTGCTCCTTCAGCGCTTCCAGGTTGTCCGGCGTACCGTGTAGGGCCAGGTAGTCCGGTGATGCGGCCAGCACCCGGCGATTGCCGGGCAGCAGGGGCAGGGCGACATAGCTGGCGTTGTCGAAGCGGCCCAGGCGGAAGGCGATGTCGACCGGATCGCGGAACACATCGGCCACCTGGTCGGACAACTGCAGGCGCAGCTGCAGCTTCGGGTGCGCGGCGCGGAACTCGGTCAGCCATGGCAGCAGCAGGTTGCGGCCCAGATCCGAGGGTGCGGCCACCTGCAGCGTGCCGCGCAGTTCGGCATCCTCGCCACGCACCCGAGCCTCGCCCTCGCGCAGCGCGGCCAGCACCTCCTGCGCATAGGGCAGGTACAGCGCGCCCTCGGCGGTCAGGCGCAGGCTGCGGGTGGAGCGCACGAACAGGCGCAGGTCCAGCTCGCGTTCCAGCCGCGCCACCGCCGCAGCAACCTGGCCGGGCAGCAGATCCGCCTCGCGTGCGGCGTTGGAAAAGCTGCCCAGCGCGGCGGTGCGGACGAACAGGGCGAGGTCGTCGAACCGGATCATTTTCATTCCTGCAGTGAAAGTGCTGCCCGATTTTGCGCCTTTCTCCACCCCGCCGTGAAGCGCACGCTGTCCGCCTTCCCCACTGGATCTCCCCCGATGAAAGCCGTCGCCTATACCCAGCATGGCCTGCCGATCAGCGACCCCGCCGCGCTGGTGGACATCACCCTGCCGATCCCCACGCCTGGCCCACGCGACCTGCGGGTCGAGGTCCGGGCGATCTCGGTGAACCCGGTCGATACCAAGGTCCGCAACGGCGTGGCGGTAACCGAGCCGCGCGTCCTCGGTTTCGACGCGGTCGGCATCGTGGATGCGGTCGGTGACGAGGTGACCCTGTTCCAGCCCGGCGATGCGGTCTTCTATGCCGGTGCGATCGGCCGTGCCGGCAGCAACGCCGAGTACCAGCTGGTGGACGAGCGCATCGTCGGGCACAAGCCGGCGAGCCTGGATGACGCTGCCGCCGCGGCGCTGCCGCTCACCGCGATCACTGCCTGGGAGCTGCTGTTCGACCGCCTGCGCATCCCCGAGAACGGCGGTGAAGGCCAGACCCTGCTGGTGATCGGCGCGGCCGGTGGCGTCGGCTCGATCCTGGTCCAGCTGGCCCGCCAGCTGACCCGCCTGACCGTGATCGGCACCGCCTCGCGCCCGGACACCCAGGACTGGGTCTACGCGCTGGGCGCGCACCATGTGATCGATCACACCCAGCCGCTGGGCGAAGGCCTGCAGCGCCTGGGGATCGCCGAGGTCAGCCACGTCGCCAGCCTGACCCATACCGACCAGCACTACGACCAGATCGTCGCCGCGCTCGCCCCGCAGGGCCAGCTGGCGCTGATCGACGACCCGGGCCAGCTCGATGTGATGGCACTCAAGCGCAAGAGCCTGTCGCTGCACTGGGAATCGATGTTCACCCGCTCCAGCTTCAACACCCCCGACGTGCAGCGCCAGCACGAGCTGCTCGAACGCGTTGCGGCGCTGATCGATGCCGGCGTACTGCGCACCACGCTGGGCGAGCACTACGGCCGCATCAACGCCGCCAACCTGCGCCAGGCGCATGCCCTGATCGAAAGCCACCGCGCCCGCGGCAAGCTCGTGCTTGAAGGTTTCTGACGCAGCCAATGAGACCGCCGCGGCCTACACTTGCCGCATGCAAACCGAATTCCTCATTCTCGGCGCCCTGGTGTGTGCCGTCCTCGTGCTGCAGCTGCTCGCGCTGCTGCGGCGTTCCGGCCATGGCGACCTCGAACAGAGCCTGCGCGAGGAGGCCCGGGTCGGCCGCAGCGAACTGCGCGAGCAGCTCGAAGGCCTGGGCCGCCAGCAGGACGCGCGGCTGGAAAGCTTCGCGCGCGCGCTGACCGATCTGTCCACCCGTACCGATCAGCGCCTGGACCTGTTGCGCGACGCGCTGGGTGAAGACGCGCGCAAGGCCCGCGAGGAAAGCACGCTCAGCCAGCAGCGCACCGGCGAGCTGCTGGCGCTGCGCATGCAGGACGTGCGCGCGCAGCTGGAAGCGTTCGGGCACCAGCAGCAGGCGCGCATCGAAGCGTTTGGCCAGCAGCTGGTGGAACTGACCACCCGCACCGACAACCACATGGCCGCGCTGCGCCAGGCCCTGGCCGACGATGCACGCCTGGGCCGTGAGGAAGCCGGGCAGTCCCAGCAGCGCCTGGCCGAATCGCTGGGCCTGCGCCTGCAGGAGATGACCCAGCGCAACGAGCAGCGCATCGGCGAGATGCGCGCCACGCTCGAGCAGCAGCTCAAGAGCCTGCAGAGCGATAACGCCGAAAAGCTCGACCAGATGCGCGTGACCGTCGACGAGAAGCTGCAGACCACGCTGGAAACCCGCCTGGGTGCTTCGTTCCAGCTGGTCTCCGAACGACTGGAGCAGGTCCAGCGTGGCCTCGGCGAAATGCAGCAGCTGGCCACCGGCGTGGGCGACCTCAAGCGGGTGCTGACCAACGTCAAGAACCGTGGCAGCTGGGGCGAAGTGCAGCTGGACAACATCCTCGAGCAGACGCTGACCCAGGAGCAGTACGGGCGCGGTGTCAAAGTGCGCCCGGACAGCAACGAGATCGTGGATATCGCGGTGCGCCTGCCGGGCCGTGGCCACGAAGACACCCCGGTGTGGCTGCCGATCGATTCCAAGTTCCCGCGCGAGGATTACGAGCGCCTGCTCGATGCGCAGGAACAGGGCGATGGCGAGGGGGTGCGCGTGCAGGGCGCGCAGCTGGAGCGCGCGATCCGCATCCAGGCCAAATCGATCTGCGACAAGTACATCGCCCCGCCGCACACCACTGATTTCGCGGTGATGTTCCTGCCGACCGAAAGCCTGTACGCCGAAGTGATCCGCCGCCCCGGCCTGATCGACCTGCTGCAGCGCGA
This sequence comes from Stenotrophomonas sp. TWI587, assembly GCF_039674145.1. Classification (NCBI taxonomy): domain Bacteria; kingdom Pseudomonadati; phylum Pseudomonadota; class Gammaproteobacteria; order Lysobacterales; family Lysobacteraceae; genus Stenotrophomonas; species Stenotrophomonas sp. TWI587. The sequence goes on from NZ_JBDJMW010000004.1 coordinate 392,739, forward strand.
CCACCGCGTGGTGGTGGCCGGCCCGACCACCGTCACCGCACTGCTCAACAGCCTGCAGATGGGCTTCCGCACGCTGGCGATCGAACAGCGCTCCAGCGAAGTGTGGGGCCTGCTGGGCGCGGTCAAGAGCGAGTTCGGCAAGTTCGCCGGCATCCTGGAAAAAGCCGAGAAGCAGATCACCACGGTGGGCCGCAGCCTCGGCGAAGCCAGTCGCAAGACACGCACGATCGAGCGCCGCCTGCGAAGCGTGGAAACGCTGGGCAGTGAACAGACCCAGGACCTGCTTGGTGACATGAGCGGCGAGGACGAGGACGTGGCCGGCGACGAAACCAGCGCCACGCAGGACTAAGCGCCGACGCCGCGCATGCACGCGATCGCGCATGCTGCGTGGCACGTTCTTTTGCCTGCCTTCTTACGCCTTTCAAGGAACCGCCGATGCGCCTGCCCCTGATGCTGTCCCTCCTGTTCGCCCTGGCCGGGTGCAGCAGTACCCCACCTGCCGACACCACCGCGGCGACACCGACAACGCCCAGCGCCGCCGAATGCACCGCCGCCGGTGGCAGCCTGCAGCCGCTGGGCCGCCTGCAGCGCGTGCAGTGCGTGGTGCCCTACGCCGATGCCGGCAAGGTCTGCAGCGCCAAGGCCGACTGCAGTGGCCAGTGCCTGGCCACCCTCGATGTCGCGCCGGGAACGGCCACGCGCGGTGTCTGCCAGCGTGATGTCAGCCAGAACTTCGGCTGCCGCCAGCGCATCGATGGCGGCGTGGCGCTCGGCACGATCTGCGTCGACTGACTTACCAACGGCACGGCTATGCTGTGCCTCCCCCGATGCAACGCAAGGAACCCGAAGTGAGCCAGACCGTCTACGACATCCCCGTGACCACCATCGAAGGCCAACCGACCTCGCTGGCCGACTACCGCGGCAAAGTGCTGCTGGTGGTCAACGTCGCCTCCAAGTGCGGCCTGACCCCGCAGTATGAAGGCCTGCAGGCGCTGTACGCCGACAAGCAGGCCGCCGGCCTGGAAGTGCTGGGTTTCCCGGCCAACAACTTCCTGGCCCAGGAGCCGGGCAGCGAGGCGGACATCCAGCAGTTCTGCCAGCTGGAATACAACGTCAGCTTCCCGATGTTCGCCAAGATCAGCGTGGCCGGTGAGGACACCCATCCGCTGTACCAGCAGCTGACCGCTGCCCAGCCGGCCGCCACCGGCGAAGGCCCGATGCGCGAGAAGCTGCAGGGCGCCGTGGCCAAGTATCCGGAGCTGGTGGTCAATGCCGCCCCGGGCGTGCTGTGGAACTTCGAGAAGTTCCTGATCGGCCGCGATGGCCAGGTCATCGCCCGCTTCGCCCCGGACGTGCCGGCTGACGATGCCCGCCTGGTGGCCGCGATCGACGCTGCGCTGGCGGCCTGATCGGCTGACGCGGGAACAAAAAAAAGCCCCGCTTCGGCGGGGCTTTCTCGTGGGGGATCAGTTACCCCAGTTCGGCATTGGCATCGCATCGACCGGGATCGGCGCGTCCGGATCGTCCTTGCCGCGCGCATGCTTGCCGCGCAGGTCGTTCTCGATCTGGTAGTTGCGGCGCTGCAGCCACGCATCGCGAACGAGCGAGTATTCGTCCACGGCGTTGTCGCGCATGTCGTCCACCGCCAGCAGCTGCGAACGCATGTCCACCAGCTGCAGGCCCTGCAGGCCGATGCGGATCTTGTCCTCTTCGATCGTGCGGATCGGCGAGAGCGGCATGTCGCCGGCCAGGCCGAACACATCGCGCACGGTACGCGGGCCGAAGAACGGCAGTTCCACGTAGCGCGAACGGCGCCAGCCCCACGTGCCCAAGGTCTGGCCGAAGTCTTCCTTGCGACGCGGCACCATCGCCTTGCTCGCCGGATCGAACAGACCGCCGATACCCAGCGTCGAATTCATCAGGAAGCGGCCCAGGCTGTCCCAGGCATCATCCGGACGACCCTGCAGCAGCTGGTTGGTGATCGTCACCGGCGCGCGCAGGTTGCTGAAGAAGTTGCTCACGCCGGTGCGTGCGAAGCGCGGCACCACGTTGGTGTAGGCCACCGCCAGCGGGCGTGCGACCGCACGGTCGACCACGTTGTTGAAGCTGTGCACCTTGCGGTTGAACGGTTCCCACGGATCGTACGGCGCGCCGCTGGGCTCGGTGCCGTCTGCGGTCGGGGCCGGACCACCGTACAGCGCGGCGAAGTCGTCCTCGGCATTGGTCGGCGCGGTGCCACCGGTGACCGGCGCGGCGGCCGTATCGGTGCTGCCCTGGGGTGCCGGGGCGGCGGTGTCGACGACCGCGTCGGCCGGTACCGCAGGCGCATCGGCCACATCGGTCGCCGGTGCCGCCGCAGGGGCGACCTCGGCACTGACCGGTGCGCTGTCGCGCGCGGGTTTGCCGGCACAGGCGCTCAGGGCCAGCGCCAGCACAAGGAGGGGGAGGGTGCGTATGACGTTCATGTCAGCTCGCCGCAGAAAGGGCATGGAAATCCAGGGTGGGTGCCAGCCGGTAGGCGGCACTGAGGTCGGTGAAACCGTCCGGGCTGCCGACGATCGTCGGCGCGGTCCCGTTTGCACGCAGGCGTGCGGCCAGCTCGGCCAGCAGCGCCAGGCCGGCGCTGTCGAGCCGGCTCACCGCCGTCAGATCCACCTGCTGCACGCCGTCCAGCGCGGTCAGCGAAGGCCACAGGGCCGTCACCGCCGCACGGTCGAGCAGCCCGCTGAACACCAGCGAGGTGCCGTTGCGCTGCACGCTGGCGCTGTTACTTGCCACGCGGGGCCTGCCCGGCCTGCATGCTGCCGTTGCGCAGGTCGGTGGCCACCTGCTGGATCGACTTCTGGCGCAGCGGGGCGTCGAACTGGGTCTTGAAAGTCTGCACGTAGGAGATGCCTTCGATCATCACGTCGAAGATCTTCCACTGGCCGTTGACGTTGCGCATCAGGTAGTCGACCGGGGTCGGCTCGTTGCCGGCGCGGATCAGCTCGGTGGACACGCGCACGCCGCGGTTGCCCGGCAGCGGCGACTCGCTCTTCAGGCGGAAGGTCGGCTTGCCCTGGATTTCGAGCAGGGCCGAGCCGTAGCGCTGCATCAGGTTGTCGGCCATGGCATCGGCGAACAGCTTGACGTCGGCATCCGAGGCGCCGCGGCCGTGCACACCCAGCACCAGGCGGGCGGCGTAGTCGCGGTCGAAGGTCTTGTTGAGCTCGCTGTTGATGAAGTCACGCAGCACGGCCGGGTTGGCCCGGAACTCGGTGCGGCGCTGCTGCAGCGAGGTCAGGATGCGGGTGCTGGCGTCCATCACGGCCTTGCCGGCCTGGCCCTGCTGGACGGCGGCGGCCGCCGGGGCAGCCTGGGCGAAGGAGAGCGAGGGCGTGGCGGCGAGCAGGGCCGAGGCCAGCAGCGCCGGGATCAGGGTCTTTTTCATGGTTGCGGTTCCGTTGCAGGCGCGGGCGCGCCGTTGCCATCGTGGGAGTCAGCGCCACCGGTGTTGGCCGGACCGCTGAACATGTACTTGCCGACCAGCTGGAGCAGGTCCACCGCCGGCTGGGTGAAGACGATCTCGTCGCCGGACTTGAGTACGTCCGGATCTCCGCCCGGCTGCAGTCCGATATAGCTCTCGCCGAGCAAACCGCTGGTGAAGATGCCGGCCGAGGTATCGGCGGGCAGATCCTTGAACTTGCCGTCGAGCTTGAGGGTCACGATCGAATCGAACTTCTGGGGATCCAGTTCGATGCCCGAGACCTGCCCGATGGTCACGCCACCGATCTTGACCGGGGCCTGCTTGCGCAGCTGGCCGATCTGGGTGAAGCGCGCCTTGAGTTCGTAGCCGCTGCCACCGGTGCCCCACCGTTGATTGGTGGAGGCCACGGCCAGCACCAGCAGCGAGGCCAGCGCCAGCAGCAGGAACGCGCCGACGGAAAATTCGAGTCTGGGACCGCGGATGGCCATGGGATATCTCACTGTTCTTTGTCAGGTGCCTGGACAGGTGTCCGGGCGGGAAGTCTTTGCGTACCGAAAAAGCGCACCGACCAACGGTTGGTACCTACTGGAACATCATGGCCGACAGCACGAAGTTGAAGACCAGCACCAGCAGCGAGGCGTTGACCACCGCACGCGTGGTGGCGACCGAGGTGCCTTCGATGGTGGGTTCGGCATGGAAACCGACATAGGAGGCCACCAGGGCCGCCGTGCCGCCGAAGATCGCCGACTTCAGCATCGCCACGCCGAAGTCGTCCCAGAAGTCCACGCTGTTGCTCAGCGCCGACCAGAACACGCCATTGTCCAGGCCGAGCACGTGCACGGCCTCGAAGTAGCTGGCACTGATCGCCAGTGAACAGAAGATGCCGGTCAGCAGCGGCACGGTCAGTACCGCCGCCCAGAAGCGCGGGGCAACGACCTTGGCGACCGGGTCGATCGCCATCAGCTCCAGGGCCTTGATCTGATCGGTGGCGCGCATCAGGCCCAGCTCGGCGGCGATGGAGCTGCCGGCGCGGCCGATGAACAGCAGCGCGGTCAGCACCGGGGCCAGTTCGCGATACAGCGACAGGCCGAGCAGGGTGGACAAGGCATCGGCGGCGCCGAAAGTGGTCAGCGTGCGGTAGCCCTGCAGCGTCAGCACCAGGCCCACGAAGGCACCGCCCACGGCGATGATCGGCAGCGAACGTGCGCCGATCTTGTAGATCTCGCGGGTCAGCTCGGCCAGGAAATCGGCGGTCGGCAGCGAACCGCGCAGCACCGTCAGCGAGAACAGGCCGGCGCGACCGAGCGAGCGGGTGGCGTCAACGAACGGCATCAGGCAACCCTCGCACGCGGCGCGGCATCAAACGGGATCGGGCCGTCCGGCTCACCATGCAGGAACTGCCGCAGCAGCGGATCCTGGCTGGATTCGAGCGCGGCCGGGCTGCCCTGGAACACGATGCCGCCGTTGGCGATCGCGATCACCTGGTCGCAGATCGGCAGGGTCTCGTGTACGTGGTGGCTGACGATGATGCTGGTCAGCCCCAGGCTGTGATTGAGGCGCTGGATCAGGCTCATGATCACACCCGAGGCGATCGGGTCCAGCCCGGTCAGCGGCTCGTCGTAGATCATCAGCGGCGGATCCAGCGCCAGCGCGCGCGCCAATGCGACACGGCGCGCCATGCCGCCGGACAGCTCGCGCGGCCAGGCATCGGCCGCGGCCAGCAGGCCGACCGCATGCAGCTTCATCTGCACCAGGCGGCGCAGCACGGGCTTGGGCAGGCGGGTGTGGGTGCGCAGTGGCAGCGCCACGTTCTCGGCCACGGTCAGATCGGTCAGCAGGCCGTTGCCCTGCAGCAGCACGCCCACGCTCTTGCGCATCTCCAACAGCGCGCGTGCGCCGGTCGGGATGGGCTGGCCGAACAGGGTGACCTCACCGGCAACCGGTCGCAGCTCACCGGTCAGCGCGGCCAGCAGCGTGGACTTGCCACTGCCCGACGGGCCGAGCACGGCAGTGATGCTGCCGCGCGGAACGGTCAGCGAAACGTCGCGCAGGATCGTACGTCCGCCGCGGTCGATGCGGACGTTGGACAACTGCACCAGACTCTCTTCGGAAACCGTCATGGGCGCCATTAACAAAATTCCAACGTTGTAAGATCGTGGTGAACGGCTGAACATAACCGAACTGGACCGTGCAGTATTGTCGCACGGGCAGGTGGGAGCAGCGCCTTGGAGACCATGCCGGGGGCTGCAACACAGCGTGTCGGGCCGGTGTCGGCCGCTGTCTTTTCGGTGTCCAGGTACGCGTCGGCGCTGCGTTCGTGCGCGGGCTGCGGCACACTCCTGCGATGACCGACGCTGCTTCAGACTTCCGCCTGTACCACTCCAACTCGCTCGATGTGCTGGCCGCCCTGCTGGCCACGACGCTGCGCACGCCGGTGCCGGGCCAATCGATCCTGGTGCCGGAGGTGGTGCTGATCCCGCAGGTCGCCATGCGCCGCTGGCTGCAATCGACCCTCGCGGCCGAGTATGGCATTGCCGCCAATCTAGAGTTCCTCACGCCCGGCGAGCTGGTGGCGCGTGCCCTCAACGCCAACGTGCCCGGCGAACATGACGATCTCAATGCCGAGGGCCTGCGCTGGCGGTTGTATGCCGCGCTGCGCGATCCGGTGCTGATGGCCCAGCCGCCGATGGCGGCCCTGCAGGCGTATCTGTCCGCAGCCGATCCGCTCAAGCCATGGGCCTTGGCCGCCGAGCTGGCCTCGGTGTTCGAGAAGTACCAGGCATGGCGTCGCGATTGGCTGCTTCGTTGGGAGGCCGGCGCAGCACCGAATGACCCGCAGGCCATCCTGTGGCGGCACATCGCCCAAGGCGAGCAGTACCGCGCGCGCCGCATCGATGCCTATCTGGCCCGCTTCGAAGGTGCCGGGCAGCCGCTGCCGCAGGGCCTGCCGGCGCGCGTGTTCGCCTTCGCCACGCTCAACATCTCCCCGGACGTGCTGCGGGTGATGGCCACTCAGGCGCGGGTCGGCACGATGCACTTCTATCTGCCCACGCCGACCCAGGCCTATTGGGGTGACCTGCAGACTCTGGGCGAGAAGCTGCGCAGCGGCGCGCCCGATCCGTTCGGCGAGGCGGCCGGCGAGAACCGCCTGCTGCAGGCCTGGGGCGCGGCCGGGCGCGACTTCATGGCGGTGCTGGGCAGCTATGAAGTCGTCCACCCCTCCGGGGAGATCGCTGCCTACGATGATCCCGAAGACGATGCGCGCCCGGACATGGCCGACGGCGGCTTGTCCGACAGCCTGCTGCACCGCCTGCAGCGCGACCTGTTCCACCGCCGCGGGCAGCCGGCCGGTGCGCTGCGCGACGGGCTGCGCTACGACGATCCCAGCCTGCAGGTGCATGCCTGCCACACCCGCCTGCGCGAACTGCAGGTACTGCACGATCAACTGCGCGGCCTGCTGCAGGATCCGCGCTTCGACCCCCCGCTGCAGGCGCGCGACATCGCGGTGCTGGCACCGGACATCGATCCCTACGTGCCGTATCTGGAAGCGGTGTTCGGCGGCCGCAGCGGCGGCGACGAGCACATCCCCTATGCGCTGGCCGACACCAGCCCGCTGGCGGGTGAGCCGTTGGCCGATGTGTTCGTGCACCTGCTCGGGTTGCCGGTCTCGCGCTTCGGCTTGAACGAAGTGCTGGATCTGCTCGCCAGCGCGCCGCTGGCCGAAGCGGCCGGTCTGGACGCGGCGGCGTTCGACCGCCTGCACGACTGGCTGCAGGCTGCCGGTGCGCGCTGGGGGCTGGATGCCACCCATCGCGGCCAGCACCAGGCCCCGGCCGATGATGCCTTCACCTGGCAGTTCGCACTTGATCGCCTGTTGCTGGGTCATGCCAGCGGCAGCGACGGCGATATCGCCGGGGTCGCGCCGTGGCCGGAGCTGGAAGGCAGCGCGCTGGATGCGCTGGACCGGCTGCTCGGTCTGCTGCGGGTGCTGGCGCGGTACCAGAAGGCATTGGGTGAGGCGATGTCACCCGGCCAGTGGCGGCAGCGTCTGCTGGCCCTGCTGGACGCGCTGCTGCCGGAGCCGCCGCAGGCGGCCAACAGCCAGCGCGCGCTGGAGCGCCTGCGCAAACTGATCAACGAGTTCGCCCGTGACGCCGACACCGCCGGCTTCGAGGGCGACGTGCCGCCGGACGTGCTGCGTGCACATTTCGCTGGCGTGCTTGCGCAGGCCGATACGCGCGCACCGCTGCTGACCGGCGGCGTCAGCTTTGGCCGGATGGTGCCGATGCGGCTGCTGCCGTTCCGGGTGATCTGCGTGCTCGGCCTGAACGATGGCGATTTCCCGCGCCGCGACCCGGCTGCCGGGCTCAATCAGCTCACCGCCGAGCTGGGCACCGACAAGCGCCGGCATGGCGACCGCTCGCTGCGCGAGGACGACCGCTTCCTGTTCCTGCAGCTGTTCGCCTCGGCGCAGGACGTGTTCTACCTGAGCTACCTGGGCGCCGACCCGCGCGATGGCAGTGTGCGCGAGCCCTCGGTGCTGGTCAGCGAACTGATCGATGCGGCGGCCGAGTACCACCTCGATCCGCCTGCAGCGGCCAAACGGATGACGGTGCGGCATTCGCTGCAGCCGTTCGCCCCGGCTGCGTTCGGGGGCGGTGAGGAACCGCGGCGTTTCAGCTATCGCCAGCAATGGCACCCGGCCGCCGGCTCACTCGGCGGTGCACGGCGCGCGCTGGCGCCCTGGTTCGCCAAGCCGCTGCCGCCGATGGAGAGCGGGGTGGGCGAGGCGGAACTGAGCGTGGATGCGCTGCGTCGCTTCCTCACCGATCCGGCCAGCCAGTTCCTCTCGCAGCGACTCGGCCTGCGTCTGCCCGACGACGTGGACAACGCCGAGGATGTTGAACCTCTGGTGATGGCGGCGCGCGGTGGCGACACCGTACTGCTGCAGCAGGCGGTGATCGAGGCCACCCTCGGCGAGGATGCCGCGCCGCTGTACCCCCGGCTGCGCGCGCGTGCGCTGCTGCCCTCCGGTGCACTGGGTGAGCGCCAGTTCGCGCTGCTGCAGGCGCAGACCGAGCCCTACGCGCAGGCCCTGGCCCAGTGGCAGGCCGGTACCGCAGCCGACAGCCGCCGCTACGAGGTGGATATCGATGGCGTGCGCCTGCACGGCCGCGTGGAGGGCCTGCATCCGCACGGTCTGGTCCGCCTGCGCCCGGGCCCGCTCAATGGCCGCGCCGCGATCCGCCAGGGGCTGGACTGGCTGCTCGCCAACGCCGCCGGCGATGCGCTGCCGCTGGTGCAGTTCCACGAGGCGGGCGATGACGGTCTGGGCCCGCACACGCTGCCGCCGCTGGAGGCCGAGCGCGCGCGCCAGGTGCTGCGCCGCCTGCTGCAGCTGCGCAGCGAAGGGCTGCGCGCGCCGCTGTTGTACGGCCCGTCCACCGGCTGGGTGCTGTACACCGCCGCCGAGGCCAAGCGCGAAACGGAGGGCCGCGCCAAGTGGCATGGCAGCGACCGCACCTGGGGCGAATCCACCGGCGCCGGCTACCAGCTTGCGTTGCGCGGGCACGATCCCTTTGCCAGCGCGGACAGTTATCGGCAATTGCTGCACAACAGCTTCGTGGTGTTCACCGCGGTGCGCGAAGGCCGGGTGTTTCCGGGCTTTGACGAGGAAGGAACCCTGCGATGATCGACCACGACCTGCTCAACGATCCCTACCTGGCCTTGCCGCTGGAAGGCGTGCGCCTGATCGAAGCCAGCGCCGGTACCGGCAAGACCTTCACCCTGGCCACGCTGTTCACCCGGCTGGTGGTGGAGAAGGGCTGGCGCATCGGCCAGATCCTGGCCGTCACCTTCACCGATGCCGCGACCCAGGAACTGCGCAAGCGCATCCGCGAGCGCTTGGCACTGGCCGCGCAGCTGGTGGAGCGCGCGCCCAGCGAACAGGACAGCCCCGATGTCGCGTTGACCCGGGTGATCCTGCACCGCCAGCTCGCCCTCGGTGAAGAGACACCGGCCGCGCTGGCGCGCCGGCTGCAGACCGCCGCCGATGAAATCGATCTGGCCTCGATCTTCACCATCCATGGTTTCTGCACCCGCGTGCTGCGCGAGCACGCGCTGGAGAGCGGACACACCTTCGATCCGCCCACCCTGCTGCCGAGCGAACGCGAGCTGCACGAGGAACTGGCCGCCGACCTGTGGCGCGTGCATGCCAACGATCCGGCTACGGTCGATGCGCTGACCTGGTTGTGGGCCTCACCCGAGGCGCTGGCAGGCGATCTCTCCACGTTGATCAAGCCGTTGCCGTTGCTGCCAGCGCGGCCGAGCCACACCTTCGACGACCCTGCGCCGCAGCTGCGGCTCACCGCGGCTGCCTTGGCCGATGCCATCGGGGCGCACGCCGAAGATGCGCAGGCGCAGATCGCCACCGCTTTCGACCGCAAGGTCTTCGACGGCCGTCGTGCCAAACGGCCAAGTTTCGACAAGGCCTTCGGCGAGCTGTTTGCCGGCCGCAGCGCGCAGCACTGGCCGCGTGGCGACAAGAGCCATCTGGGCAAACTGTTGCCGGTGCAGTTGCTGGCCTTCTGCAAGGACGGCATGGAAGGCCAGTGCCCGGCGTCGCCGCTGTTCGATGCGTTGCAGGCCTGGTGGCATGCCGCCGATGCGCGCGAGCAGTGGCTGCGCCAGCAGGCCACCGCGTTCCTGCATGACCTGCGCGATGAAGCGCGTGCGCGCCTGGCCGAGCTGAAGCGGATCGGCCGCGTGCAGACCTACGATGACCTGATCGAGGGCGTCGCCGATGCACTCGACGGCCCGCATCGCGCCACCCTGGTGCAGCAGCTGCGCGCGCAGTACGCGATCGCGCTGGTGGACGAGTTCCAGGATACCGACGACCGCCAGTGGGGCATCTTCCAGCGCGTGTTCGGCGATTCGCAGGAGACCCGCGAGGCCGGCCTGGCACCGGCGTTGTTCCTGATCGGCGACCCCAAGCAGGCGATCTACGGTTTCCGCGGCGGCGACATTCACACCTACCTCAAGGCCAAGCGCCAGGCCGATGCCGCGCCCGCGCTGGACCGCAACTTCCGCTCGCGCCCGGCGGTGCTGCATGCGATCGAAGCGCTGTACGCCAACGCGGGTGAACGCGCCTTCCTCGAAGCCGACATCGCGTTCGAACCCGTACATCCCGGCAGCACCCGGGTGGATGCGGACTTCGTGCGCGACGGTGTCCCCGCCCCCGGCCTGACCGTGCGCGTGCTGAACAACACGGAGGGCGGCGACCTCAAGGCCGATCCTTCGCGCCAGCAGGCCAGCGACGCCTGCGTGGCCGCGATCCACCAGATCCTCAGCGACGCCCGGCAAGGGCGCGCGCTGCTGCGCGAAAAACCGGTGCAGCCCGGCGACATCGCGGTGCTGGTGCGATCGCACAAGGAGGCCACGCGCATCCAGCAGGCGCTCGGTGCGGTCGGCATTCCCGCGGTTGCCGCGGGCAAGCAGAGCCTGTACGCCACGCCTGAAGCGCACGACCTGCGCCTGCTGTTACTGGCCCTGCTCCAGCCGGCCGATGAAGGGCGGCTGCGCGCCGCGCTGTCGACCGTGCTGCTTGGCGAAGATGCCGATGCGATCGATGCGCTGGAGCGCGAAGGCGATGCACAACGCTCCTTCCAGGTGCGGCTGCTGGAATGGCGTGAGCGCTGGCAGCGCGGCGGCCCGTTCGCGGTGATCGCCGATCTCTGTGCCGAACACGCCGAGCGCCTGCTCGGCCTGCTGGATGGCGAGCGCCGCTTGACCAACTACCTGCAGTTGGGCGAACTGCTTCAGCAGGCGGCCGGACAGACCCTGGGCATGCACGGTCTGCTGGACTGGCTGCAGGTGCAGATGGCACATGCCGACCAGAACGACGAACAGCAGCTGCTGCGCCTGGAATCGGACGCGCGTCGCGTGCAGATCATCACCCTGCACAAGAGCAAAGGACTGGAGTATCCGCTGGTGTTCCTGCCGTTTGTCGGCATCGGTGGCGGCGCGCCCAACACCGAGACGAACTGCACGGTGTACTCCAACGGTCGCCGCGAGCTGCACTGGAAGCTGGACAAGGACGACAGCTGGAGCGCGGCCAGCGCGCGCAGCGCGCAGGAACAGGACGCCGAGGATGCGCGCCTGCTCTATGTCGGGCTGACCCGCGCCGAGCACGCGCTGTGGATCGCCGCCGGCGATCTCGCCGGTCTGGCCAAGACCCGCCTGGCACCGATGCTGTCGGACATGGCCGCCCTGCGTGACCACCCGGACATCGCCGTGATCGAAGGCCCGGTGGAGGCCCGCCCGGCACAGCTCGCGTTCGAACGCGAGGGCGAACTTCCGCCGGTGCGCGCGCTGACCCGCCGCGTGCCGCACGACTGGTGGGTCTACAGCTTCACTCAGTTGGCGCATGCCGACGCCGGCCACGACACCGATGCCGCTGCCACTGAAGTGCCGGCCCCCGCCGCCGACGAACCGGCCGGCGTGGATCTCACCCTGGACGCCGAACAACCGGTCACGGCCAGCGACGAAGTCGACCCGCGCTTCATGGGCAGCCGCTTCGGCAATGTGCTGCACGATGTACTGGAAAACACCGATTTCGCGCTGTGGGCCGGCTGGCAGGCCGGGCAGCCCGCACCCGGCGAGGAAGCCGAGGTGCTGCGTGCCTCGCTGCGCGCCGAAGGCTATGCCGAGGAAGACCTGGACGATGGCGTGGCCATGTTGACCGCGCTGGTCGGCCAGACCCTGACCGTGCCCTTGCCGGAGGGCGGCGCCCTGCATGATCTGCCGGCCGATGCGCGCCGCGCCGAGATCGAGTTCCACTTCGCGATGCAGCCGACCGCCGTGCCCGCCCTGCTGACCCTGCTGCACGTGCACGGACTGGTGCGTGACCGCCATGGCTTCGGCACACGGCGGCGGCTGGAAGGCCTGATGACCGGCAAGATCGATCTCACCTACGTGCGTGCGGACCGCTGGTACGTGCTTGATTACAAATCTAATCGCCTGCCCGGCTACGACGCGGCGCGGCTGGCCAGTGCGATGCAACACAGCGAATACGACCTGCAGGCGCTGATCTACACCGTGGCGCTGCACCGCTGGTTGCGCTTCCGGCTGGGCGCGCAGTACGACTACACGCGCGACATGGGCGGCATCCGCTACCTGTTCTGCCGTGGCCTGGATGCTGGCCGCGACGACAGTCCGGGCCTGTATGCGCATCGCTTCGATCCGGCCCTGGTCGACGCCCTGGATGCCCTGTTCGCCGGTGGCGAACACGCCCAAGCCCGCATGGCCGCCCGCGCACGGGGGGACGCATGAGCTTGCTCACTACGCTGTACCGCGGCAATGCGCTGCGCACGCTCGATCACGCACTGGCGCAGAGCCTGCGCCGGTTGCGCCCGGATACGCCCGACGCAGTGTTGTTGGGTGCTGCACTGGCCTCGCTGGCGGTCTCGGAAGGGCACGCTGGTCTGGACCCGACCCAGCCGCAGCGGCTGATCGACGCCGAGATCGCGTGGCCCGCGCCCGAGGGTTGGCTGGCGCAGCTGCGCGCCTCGCCGTGGGTGGATGTGCCGCCCGCAGATGACGTGGTCGCCGGCGATGCACCGCTGGTGCTGGAAAACGGGCTGCTCTATCTGCGCCGCTACCGCGAATACGAACGTCGGCTCGCTGAAGGCCTGCAACGCATCGCCACGCATCCGCTGGCCGAGGCCGATCCCGGTACCTTGGCCACCCTGTTTGGCCAGCTGTTCCCGCAGGCGCGCGAGGGCATCGATCACCAGGCCCGCGCCGCCGCCGTCGCGCTGCGCCATCCGCTGGTGCTGGTGACGGGTGGTCCCGGTACGGGCAAGACCACCACCATCGCACGCCTGTTGGTGCTGCTGGCCGCCCAGGCAGTGCAGGCGGACCAGGCATTGCCACGGGTCGCGCTGGCTGCGCCCACTGGCCGTGCCGCCGAGCGCATGGCCGAGAGCCTGCGCCTGGCCGTGCAGCGTCTGCGTCTGCTCGGCATCGCCCCGGCGCTGTGCGATGCGATGCCGAGCACCGGCACCACCCTGCATCGCCTGCTCGGGGTGATCCCGGATTCGCCGCGCTTCCGCCATCACGCCGACAACCCGCTGCCGTATGACGTGGTGGTGGTGGACGAGGCCTCGATGATCGATCTGCCGTTGATGACCAAGCTGGTGGAGGCGGTCGCCGATGGCAGCCGGCTGGTGCTGCTCGGCGATCCGGACCAGCTGCCCTCGGTGGAGGCCGGTGATGTGCTGAGCGCGATCCTGCGCGCCAGTGGCGATGGCCTGGGCACCCAGGCCGACGATGCGCAGGCATTGCGCGCGCTGCTCGCGCCCGAGGCGCTGCAACCGCTGGCACCGCCACGCCGGTTCGCGGGCCGGCGCGTGCAGTTGCAGCGCGGCTACCGGCAGACCGACGCACTCGATCTGGCGCCGCTGGCGCATGCCGTGCGCGAGGGCAACAGTGCCACCGCACTGGCCCTGCTACGCGTGGGCACGCTGGCCGGTGTGCACTTCCACGAGGACCAGAGCGATCCGCTGCAGCATCATCGCGAACACCTGCTCGGGCATTGGCGGGGCCTCGGCGAAGCCGTCGATCCCGGTCAGGCGCTGGCCAATGCCGGCCGCATCCGCCTGCTCACTGCCGTGCGCGAAGGTCCACAGGGTGCGCGCGGGCTCAACGCGCGCATCGAAGCGCTGCTGGCCGGTGTGCCGCGGCCGGGCATGGCACCGGGCTATTTCCACGGCCGGCTGCTGCTGATCACCGAGAACAGCTACCGGCACCGCCTGTTCAACGGCGACATCGGCATCTGCCTGATCGATCGCCAGGGCAGCGTCACGGCGTGGTTCCCCGGCGAGACCCCGGATCAACCACGCGGTTTCCACCCGGGTGCATTGCCCGCACATGAGAGTGCGTTCGCGATGACCGTGCACAAGGCACAGGGCTCGGAGTTCGATGAGGTCTGGCTGCAGCTGCCGCGACGCGACAACCGCGTGCTCTCGCGCGAGCTGATCTACACCGGCATGACCCGTGCGCGGCAGGCGCTGCATGTGCTGGGCAGTGCGGAGGTGTTGGAGGCCGCGATGGCGCGGCATGCCAGCCGTTTGTCGGGCCTGGCGGCGCGCCTGCAGGGCGGCCAAGGGGACGCAGTGGCCGACGCCGTCGTGACGGCGCCGGCCCAGGGGCAGTTGTTCTAGCCCCGCGTCCGGCCTTACTCCGGAATCACCACGGTGCCATCGGGGAACACGATGGCGCCGTCACCGCTGACATCGAAGAAGCCCAGCTGGTGGGTGTTGGCCAGCACCTGCACCAGGCCATGCGCGTTCTCGGCCACTTCGTCATCGAACGAGGCATAGACCACGTGCTGGCCGATGCTGTAGTCGGTCACTTCCGGGCGGTCATCTTCGTCATCGGACAGTGGGCCGTCCATCGGCGGGTAATGCTCGGCGAGCGCGGCGAAGAACGCCTGCAGCGCCGGCACCGACACCTTCGGGTCGTCGTAGTCGTGCGTCTCGTTCCACTCGGTCTGCGCGTCGTACCACTGCAGGAAGGCCTCGGCCTCGCGCGGGGCGACGGCGGGGTCGAACACCATCAGGTCGTAACTCATCGGGAATCACCTTGATCCATGCGCAAATGCATGCGTCAGGATAGCCCTGATCGGTGTGGGCCGGCCGGCCCGCGGCCAGGCCGGTTCAGCGCGGCGCGGGCAGGCCGGGTGCCGCGGTGGCGGTCTCGGCCGGGGTATCGACCACAGCCGACTCGGGGAAGAGGGCGAAGCGCAGGCCGATCAGACCCATCAGGGCCTCATCGCGGGCCTTGCCAGCCTCCACGGTCTGCACGCGCTTGAGCGAGGCCTCCAGCCTGGCCTGCAACCCGGCCGGTGCAGGCAATGGCCGCCGCCGGGCGGCCTGCGCGCGGTAATGCGCCGCCACCTCGTCCAGGATCGCGTCGATCGCGGCCACGCTGGCCGGGGGCAGGCCGTGCCGTGAGCGGCGCAGCTGCAGGATGTTCAGGCCGATCCGGGCTTCGGTGAGCATGTCCACCGAGGCGATGTCGCTGCCTTCCGGCGTGGCCGCCAGGCGCGGCGCGAGCAGGCCGAGCAGATCGAGCATGCGCGCGGCGAACTGCTGGCGATCCTGCTGGCCACGACCCTCGGCCGCGTCGGCCAGCGTATTCCAGCCCTGGCGCACCAGCCGGCGCGCGGTCCACTCGGCACCCACCGAGCGGAACAGGCGGGTCATCACCACCGCAAAGCCGATCCCGATGAACATTGCGACGGCAGAGTTGATGAAGCTCTGGATATTGGCGCTGTAGGTGTTCTGTACGTTCAACAGCGCGACCAGATTCACCGTCAAGGGCAGGCCGATCAGCGCGGTCTTGGGTCGGTGCAGCAGCAGCCCGAGCGGCAGGAAGATCACCGCCAGCACCAGGGCCAGGCTGCCGAAGTCGTGCACGGCGGGGAAGATCCCGAACAGGTACACCCCGGCCACCAGGCTGGCCACGATGGCCCAGAGCAGGAAGGACAGCATGCTCGGTGCGGGATCGTCCTGCGCGGCGAAGAACGCGGCGGCCACCGCAGCCATCATCGCGCCGTTGCCACCGCCCTCCCAGCCAAGCCCGATCCACAGCACGCAGTACGTCATCAGGGCGACGCCCGCACTGGCGGCGGAGAACAGTGCCATGCCGTAGTCCACGTGGCGCACGTGATCCACGCGCTGGGTGCGCACGCGGTAGTGCGCGGCATCACTGGGCGCGGTGCCGGCATCGATGGCGGCGTGCAGGGTGGTGCAGTCCTGCCAGAGGTCCACCAGTTCTTCCAGGCGCAGCAGCAGGGTGACCAGCAGCAGGTGATCCAGCTCGCCGTCCACCGCCGGCTTGAGCGCGACGATGCGCGCGCGCAGCGTGGCGTACGCGCTGGCGCTGGAGCGGCCGGGCTGTTCCAGCCACTGCGCCAGATCGGCGATCAGCGCCTCCAACCCGGGCGGCAGCGCACGGCCACCCGCACGCAGCGCCCCGAGCCGGTCGGCGATCGAAGAGAGCACCGGCAGCATCAGCAGCATGCGCTCGCGCAGCCGCTCCATCGAGACCGCCGCACCGGCATGGCGCGGGTCGTCCCGACGCAGGAATTCGATCAACGCCTCGAACTGGACCAGATCGGCGGCCAGCCGGTTGCGCGGGCCATGCGCGTGCCCGCGGGCCAGGATCTGCCGGCACCAGTCGGCGGCATCGCCCATCCAGTTGCCGATCCGTGAGCGCAGCATCGGCCGCACCGAGGCCGGGAAGAACAGCGAGGCAAACAGCACCGCCACCACCGTGCCGAGGATGATCTCCTCGCTGCGCGCCACCACGGTGTCGAAGATGGTGTCCGGCGAGGTCACCGCCGGGAAGCCGATGAAGGCGGTGGTGTAACCGGCCAGCAGGAACGCGTAGCCGCGCGGGCCGCGGTTGAGCAGGGCGATGAACAGACAACCGGACAACCACAGCGACATCGCCGCGCTCAGCAGCAGCGGGGTTTCCACCAGGTGCGGCAGCATCCAGAGCGTTGCCGCACCGGCGATCAGCGTGCCGAGGATGCGGTAGGCGCCCTTGGCGCGGGTCGGGCCCAGCATCGGCTGGGTCACGATGTAGACGGTGGCCATCGCCCAGTACGGGCGCGAGAGATTGCCGGCCAGCCCGATATACAGCGCCGCGAGCGCCGCCAGGAAGGTCTTGACCGAGAACAACCAGGCCTGTCTGTCCAGCAGCAGCATGGCTTACCTCGCGGCCGAGCCGGTGGCGACGGCATCGGCATTCCAGCCGCCGCCAAGCACCAGGAACAGCTGGATCTGGTCGCGCGAGACCTGCGCCTGGGCCTCGGCCAGGGTCGCGTCGGCGCTGGCCAGGCTGCGGTCGGCATCCAGGCTGGCCAGGTAGGGCGTGCGCCCGCCCTGGTAGAGGCGGCGGTTCTGGCTGGCGGCCAGGTCGGCCTGCTGCTGCGCCTGCTGCAGGAACTGCAGGCGTTGCAGGTCCTGGGCATAGCGGCTCAACGCGGTCTGGGTTTCGCGCAGGGCCTGCAGCACGCTGTGGTCGAACTCGGCCAGCGCGGCATCGGCACCGGCTTCGGTGGCATGGATGCGCGCATGCGTGCCGGAGGAGGGCAGCGTCCAGGAAATCAGCGGACCGATCGACCATTGCTGGGTCAGCGGCGTGCCGAAGTCTTCCAGCAGGCCGGCCGCACCGACCGAGGCGCCCAGGCGGATGTCCGGGTAAAGCTCGGCGGTGGCGACGCCGATCCGCGCGGTGGCGGCCGCCAGCTTGCGCTCGGCCTGGCGGATGTCCGGGCGGCGTTGCAGCAGCGCGCGGCCATCGCCGATCGGCAGCGCCTGCGCCAGGGTCGGGGCCTGGCTGCAGTCGCTCACGCCCTCGGGCAGCTGGCCCGGGGTGCGGCCGAGCAGGGCGGCCAGCTGGTATTCGGAGGCCTGGCGGTGCGCGCGCAGCGGCGGCAGCGCGGCCTGCAGCATCGCCACCTGGGCGTTGGCGCGGGCCAGCTCCGGCGGGGTGCCGCGGCCCGCCGAGATCAGGCGCTGGGTGACCTCGCGGCTGCGCTGCTGCAGCTGCAGAGAGTGCTCGGCCACGTGCAGCTCATGGTTGGCATGGCAGATGTCCACGTAACTGCCGGCCACCTGCGCGACCAGCGACACGCGCGCCAGATCCATCGCGGCGGCGGTGGCCTGCTCGTCGGCATGCGCGGCCTCGGAGGCGCGCTTGAGCTTGCCGAACAGATCGAACTGATAGGACACCGCGAACTTCCCATCGGCCAAGTTGATCGGCGGCAGTTCGTGTTCAAGCAGGAAGGATTCGGCGGACAGCTGCGCGCGGCTGACCCCGGCCTCGGCCTCGTACTCGAAACCACCCGCATCCAGCGCCTGCTCGTACACGGCGGCGGCGCGGCGCAGGTTGGCATCGGCCACCTTCAGCTCCACGTTGTCGCGCAGCGCCTGCTGCACCAGCGCATTGAGGGTGTCGTCCTGGTACAGCTCCCACCAGCGCGGGGGCAGCTCGGCCCCGGCGGCGACCTGCGGGTTGCCGGTGTCTAGGAAGGCGGCGTTCGCCTCCGGCCGCTGGAAGGCGGACCCGGCCGGCACGGCGTAGTCCGGGCCGACGGTGCGGCAGGCGGCCAGCGTGGTCAGCGCCAACCCCAGGGCGATGCGGTGCAGCGCCGGGCGGTTCACAGCGCCGTCCGTGCCGGTTGCGCCGGCGTGGCCGGGGCGGTGTCCGGCTGGATGGTGACCGTGGCGGTACGCCCGGCGATCAGGTTCACGCCGGCCGGCACGCGGTCGATATGGATGCGCACCGGGATACGCTGCGCCAGCCGCACCCAGTCGAAGGCCGGGGTCACGTTCGGCAGCAGGCTGCTGCCCTCGCTGCGGTAACGGTCTTCGATGCCGGCGGCGATGCTCTGCACGTGGCCCTGCAGCGGCTGCGCTTCGCCCATCAGGCGGATGTCGACTGTCTGGCCGGCATGCACGCCCTGCAGGCGGGTCTCTTCGAAGTAGCCGTCCACGCGGAACGAGCCGGTATCGAGTACCGCCATCACCGGGCGCCCGGCGGTCACATAGTCGCCGGCGCGCACGGTGCGGTCGTTGACGTGGCCATCGCTGGGGCTGCGCACTTCGGTCCGGGCCAGGTTGAGCTTGGCCAGGTCGACAGCGGCCTGCGCCGTGGCCATCGAGGCCTGCGCGGCGAGCAGTTTGGCGCGGCGCACTTCGGCATCCTCGGCGGCGACCAGATCCTGCAGGCTGCGGTCGCGCGCGATCTCGCGGCGCAGC
Organism: Stenotrophomonas sp. TWI587; assembly: GCF_039674145.1. NCBI lineage: Bacteria > Pseudomonadati > Pseudomonadota > Gammaproteobacteria > Lysobacterales > Lysobacteraceae > Stenotrophomonas > Stenotrophomonas sp. TWI587. The sequence continues at coordinate 412,038 of NZ_JBDJMW010000004.1, forward strand.
TGGTCCAGCGTGGCACGGCGCTCGCCCAAGGCAGCCTGGGCCTGCTCCAGCGCGATTTCATAGCGTGCCCGGTCGACCACGAACAGCACCTCACCGCGCTTGACCGGCTGGTTGTCGGCCACCTTCACCGCCTCCACCAGCCCGGACACGTCCGGCGCGACCTGCACCACGTCGGCACTGACGTGCGCATCGCGCGTCCACGGTTCGTCCATGTAGTACGCCCACAGGTGGCGCAGCACCAGCACGGCGGCCAGCACGGCCACGGCGGTCAACACGACAGGGAATGTCTGCTTGAGGATCTTGTTCACGATTGCATCCAACGCATCAGGGAAAACAACCCGCCCAGCACGATCACGTACACGGCCAGGTTGAACAGGGCGGGGTGCCAGATGTGGCGGTAGGCGCCGGTGCGCTGCAGGACCACGCGCAACCCGCTCTTGAGCAGGTAGGCAAGCAGCATCAGCCCGAGCAGGGTCGGGACGAACACACCATAGAGACTGAATTCACCGTACATCGAGGCAAAGGATTCGCAGGGGAGCGGAAAGGGGATCGCCCGGCGTCGAGGAACGACACCGGGCGGTGCAACGGGGGAACGGGCTTACGTCACGCGGTCGGCTGCATCGGCCAGCAGCTGCCACAGCTTCAGCACGGTGCGCAGTTCATCCATGGACAGCTCGCCGAACACATCCTGGCGCAGGCCGATCAGCTGGGTTTCCAGCTCGCTGACCAGCGCCTCGCCCTTGTCGGTCAGCCACAGCAGGTTGGCGCGGCGGTCGCTGGTGTCGCATTCGCGGCGGACCAGGTCGCTGGCGGCCAGCTTGTCCAGCAGGCGTACCAGCGAGGGACCTTCCATGCCCAGCTGGTGGGCCAGCGCCACCTGGCGGATCCCGCCGCCGGCGCGCCCGATCATCAGCAGCGGCATGGTGCAGGCGGCCGAGATGCCATAGCTGCCCAGGGCCTGGTCGGCCAGGCGCTGCCACTGCCGCCCTGCGTAGAGCAGGCCGGAACTGAGCTGCATCTGCAGCTGGGTGCGTTCGTCGAGGGATCGGTTCATCAGAATAGATAGGATACTACTAATTCGCGTCCTATCAATGCCCGTGGCACAACCGTGGCCCAATGAACGCCTGTCCGCACGCGGCCCGAATGCCCCGGCGCAGGACGCCCGAGGGGTCTGTCGGGTACGATGCTCGCCCCCCTTCGGGTGCTGTATGTAATGAGCAAGCAAGACAACGACGCCAACCCCGTCACCCAGGCCGAGGCCGAATCGGCGGTGCGCACCCTGCTGCGCTGGGCCGGTGAAGATCCGACCCGTGAAGGCCTGCTGGATACCCCGCGCCGCGTCGCCGAAGCCTATGGCGACTGGTTCAGCGGCTACCGCGACGACCCGCGCGCCTACATGGAGCGGACCTTCGAGGAAGTGGCCGGCTACGACGAACTGATCGTGCTGCGCGACATCGAGTACGAAAGCCACTGCGAACACCACATGGCGCCGATCATCGGCCGTGTGCACGTCGGCTACCTGCCGGCCGGCAAGGTGGTGGGCATCAGCAAGCTGGCCCGCGTGGTCGAGGCGTACGCACGCCGCTTCCAGGTCCAGGAAAAGATGACCGCGCAGATCGCCCAGTGCATCCAGGACGTGCTGCAGCCGGTCGGCGTGGGCGTGGTGGTGGAAGGTGCCCACGAGTGCATGACCACCCGCGGCATCCACAAGCGCGGCGTCAGCATGGTCACCTCCAAGATGCTGGGCAGCTTCCGCGAGGACGCGCGCACCCGCGCCGAGTTCCTGCGTTTCATCGAAGTGGGCGGCAAGCGCTGATTCCCCGCGCTGTCGCGCGCGGCCGGCAGGCGCTGGGCTTCGGTCCGGCCCGGCCGGTGCGTGCGCGTCCCGTTTCCCTCCCGGCCGCCGCGACCCGCGCGGCCCGTCTTCTTGTCCCCGGTCTCGAATGAAACATCGCGAGCGCATTACCCGTTACCGCCACCTGCGCGAACAATCGCAGTGGAAGCTGCTGGCGGCCGATCACGCGCCGGAGATCATCGGCCTGCTGCAGAGCCTGCTGATGCAGGACGAGCGCACCCTGTCCACCGCGGTGCTGCACGAACGCCTGCAGCGCGCGCTGGATGATCTGAAGGCCGATGAGCTCTCGCGCGATCTGCCGCGCACCGCGCAGGCCTACATTGCGCATTGGCTGGCCCAGGGCTGGCTGGAACGCCGCCTGCCCGAAGGCGCCGACCAGGAGCAGTACGAACTGTCCACCCAGGCCGCGCAGGCGATCCGCTTCGCCGACAGCCTGGAGCAGGCGCGCGCCGCCGCTACGGAGAGCCGGCTGGCATTGGTGATCGAGCAGCTCTCGCAGCTGGCCGCGCTGACCGAATCCAATCCGGATGCACGCTTGTCTGCGCTGCGCGACGAGCGCGACCGCATCGATGCCGAGATCGCCCGCGTCAGCGGTGGCAAGGTGTCCTCCCTGGATGGCAAGCGCGCGCTGGAACGGACCCGCCAGATCATCGGCCTGGCCGACGAGCTGACTGAAGATTTCCGCCGCGTGCGCGATGACTTCGAACGCCTCAACCGCGAATTCCGCGAGCGCATCATCGATGACGAGGGCGAGCGCGGCGACGTGCTGTCCAAGTTGTTCGAGGGCGTGGACGTGATCGGCGACAGCGACGCCGGGCGCAGCTTCGAGGCGTTCTGGCGCCTGCTCAACGATGCCGAACAGAGTGCCCAGCTCGATGCTGCGCTGGAGACCGTGCTCGCACGCGGCTTCGCCCGCAAGCTCGATCGCAACGAGCGCACCTTCCTGCGTGGCTTCACCACCACCATGCTCGAGCGCGGTGGCCAGGTCCACGATGTGCTGCAGCACTTCGCGCGCAGCCTGCGCGGCTTCGTGCAGAGCCGTGGCTATCTGGAACAGCGCCGCCTCAACCAGCTGCTCAAGCAGGCCCAGGGCGAGGCGCTGGGCCTGCGCGACCACATCCCGGCGCAGCGCGCCATCGGCCGCGACCTGCAGCTCACCACCAGCCGTCTGCGCTCACTCTCGCAATGGAAGCTGCACGATCCGCGCCAAGCGCAGGTGGATGGCAGCGTGCAGCGCAACGACACCGCCGCGATCTCGCTGGAGAGTGTTGGTGATCTGGTGGCCGCCTCTGAAATCGACTTCCGCAACCTGCGGCGCGATCTGCACGACCTGCTCGGCGAGCAGCCGCGGCTGTCGATCGCGCAGGTGCTTGAACACCGCGAGGCCCCGCAGGGGCTGGGCAGCATCATCGGCTACCTCTCTCTTGGCACCCGCCACGGCGAGGTCGCCACCGATCAACAGGAGATCGCGCAATGGCGCGGCGGCGATGGCCAATGGCGTCGCGCCCGCATTCCGCTGATCTGGTTCACCCAGGAGAAACGCCATGAGCTGGCATGATCAATCCAACGACGCCCCGATCGACGGCGGTGCCGATGAGCACGACGACGAACCGGTCGTGGTGACGCCCGTCCTGCGGCGCAACAACGACGTGTTCTACATGGGCGACACCGGCCGGCTGCCGCTCGATGGCCGCCGCGCGCTGTGCCAGCTGCTGATCGGCCCGAGCATCGACCAGCTGCGCCACGCCAAGCTGTGGCCCGCGTTGATCCGCAGCGAAGCGGCGATCCGCTCGGCGCTCTCGGACCTGTTCCTGGAACTGGTGCTGGACCGCGAGAGTGGCGTGGCCTTCACCCGCCAGGCCGATACCGAAGACATCGATGCGCCGGTGCTGCTGCGTACCTCACCGCTGACCTTCATCGATTCGGTGCTGCTGCTGCACCTGCGCCAGCAGTTGGCCGAAGCCGATGCGCGCGGCGTGCGCGCGGTGGTCGAGGATGCCGAACTGGCCGAAGCACTGGCCGTGTACGAGCGCCACCTGTCCACCGACCGCGCCGGCTTCAACCGCCGCGTCGCCACTGCCGTGCAGAAGATGAAGGACAACCACATCCTGACCCGCCTCGGCGGTGACGATGCGCGTCATGAAGTCTCGCCGGCACTGAAACTGATGTTCTCCGCCGAAGATGTCGCCGCCCTGGCCCAGGTGTACCGCCGCCTGCGCGAAGCGCCGGCCGACCTCGACGCCTGAGCGCGCGCCCGCGCGCCGCTGCCCTGCCTGGATTGCTAGCCCTGCCATGACCGTCCACATTCCCGCACCCGCCCTGTTCCCCGGCGACCAGCCCGATCCTCGCGCGCAGCAGTTCCGCATGCGCCGCCTGCAGGTCCACAACTGGGGCACCTTCTCCGGCCTGACCGAAGTGCCGATCGCCGAGCGCGGCTTCCTGTTCGTCGGCCGCTCCGGCTCTGGCAAGTCGACCCTGCTCGATGCGATGTCCGCGCTGCTGGTGCCGCCGGCCCTGGTCGACTTCAACGCCGCCGCGCGCGAAGCCGAACGCAGCGGCCGCGACCGCAACCTGGTGTCCTACGTGCGTGGCGCCTGGGCCGACCAGCAGGACAGCGGCACCGGCGAGATCGCCACCCAGTACCTGCGCAAGGGCGCTACCTGGACCGCCTTGGTGCTGGAATACCGCAGCAACGATGGCCGCATCGTCAGCCTGGTGCGCCTGTTCTGGATCGCCGGCAACGGCGCGGCCGCGGCCGATGTGCGCAAGCACTACATGGTGGCCGAGCGCAGTTTCGACATCGCACGTGACCTTGGCGGCTTCGACCTGGACCTGCGCAAGCTCAAGCAGCGCCTGGGCGATGTGCATCACTTCGACAGCTTCGCCAGCTACGCCGAACGGTTCCGCCACGTGCTCGGGATCGAGAACGAGATGGCGCTGCGCCTGCTGCACAAGACGCAGTCGGCGAAAAACCTCGGCGATCTGAACGTGTTCCTGCGCGACTTCATGCTCGATGCGCCGCGCACCTTCGATGCCGCCGAGCGGCTGGTCGATGATTTCGCCGAACTCGATGGCGCCCACCAGGCCGTGGTCACCGCGCGCCGCCAGGTCGAAACCCTGCTGCCCGCACGCGGCCACTACGCCGATCTGCAGGCACTGCGCCGCCAGCGCGAAGACCTGGACGAGATGAAGCTGGGCATCGACGGCGTGCGCGAGCAGCGTCGCCTGGCCCTGCTTGAGGCACGCCTGCTGGAACTGGATACCCGCGACCGCGGTCTGTCCGGGGAAGAAGGCCAGCGCCGCAGCGCGCTGGACAACCATGAAAGCCACCTCGCCGAGCTGGAAGCGCAGCGTCGTCAGCAGGGCGGCGAGCGCATCGAGGAACTGGAGCGCGAGCAGGGCCGTGTGGCCCAGGAGCGCGACCGCCGCCTGGCCAAGCGCAGCCAGGCCAACCATGCCAGCCGCGAACTGGGGGAAACGCTGGCCGAGACCGCGCACGGGTTTGCCGAGCAGCTCGCCCGCGCCCAGGCCCGCCTGGACGACGGCCAGCGCGCTGCGGCCGAGCTGGATGAAGCCATTGCCGAGCGCATGGGCGGCAAGCGCGACGACGAACGCCGCTTCGCCGAGGTGCGCTCGGAACTGGAGGCGCTCAAGCGCACCCCGTCCAGCATCCCTGCACCCATGCAGCAGCTGCGCGCACGCCTGAGCAGCGATACCGGCATTCCCGAGGCGGCACTGCCGTTCGTCGGCGAACTGCTGCAGGTCCGCGACGAAGACGCCGCATGGCAGGGCGCCATCGAGCGCGTGCTGCACGGCTTCGCGCAATCGCTGCTGGTCGATGAGCGCCACCACGCCCAGGTCTCGGAGTGGATCAACCAGACCCACCTCGGTACCCGCCTGGTCTATTACCGGGTGCGCCGCAACGACGATGCACTGCATGGCCGCGAGCCGGGCGCGCGTTCGCTGCTGCACAAGCTGGTGCTGCGCGAGCACGGCTATGCCGGCTGGCTGCGCCGCGAGCTGGGCAAGCGCTTCGACTACGAATGCGTGGATGCACGTCACCTGCGCGATACCGACCGCGGCATCACCAAGGAAGGCCAGGTCAAGCACCCGGGCGAACGCTTCGAAAAGGACGATCGCCACAACATCAGCGACCGCCGCCGCTGGCTGCTCGGCTTCAACAACCGCGACAAACTGGACCTGTACGAGCGCGAAGCGATCGAGCTGGCCCAGCGCATCGCCGCCTGCGACAGCGACGTGGCCGGCCTGCGCGCGCAGCGCGAACAGGACGGCAAGGCGCGCCTGGCCTGCCATCAGCTGTGCACGCTGGGCTGGGACGAGATCGATGTGGCCGCACCGCTGCAGCGCCTGGACGACATCGCCCAGGCCCTGCACGACCTGCGCGAAGGCAATGCCGACCTGCGCAAGCTGGGCGAACAGATCGAAAAGACCCGCGCCGATGTGGCCCAGGCCAAGCGCACCTATGAAGACGTACGCGTGGAGCGCGGCCAGCTCGGCCGTGAACACGAACGCCTCGAGCGTCTGCACGAGCAGTGCGCGCCGCTGGCCAAGCGCGTGGTCACCCCCCTCCAGCAGCAGGGCCTGGACGAACGCCTCAAGGCGCTCGGCGTGCTCAGCCTGGAAAACCTGGAAGCGCACTTCCGGCAGATCAGCAACACCCTCAACGAACAGCTCGGCGGTTCCCAGGCCGAGCACAACCGGCTGGAGAACCTGCTGCTCGGCTGCTTCCGCCGCTACTGCCAGGCCTGGCCGGAAGACAGCGGCGACTTCACCGTCAGCCTGTCCAGCGCCGAAGATTTCCTGGCCCGCCTGCAACGGCTGGAGAACGATGGCCTGCCGCAGCACGAGGCACGCTTCTTCGATCTGCTGCAGAGCCAGAGCAAGAACAACCTGCTGGCCCTGCAGCGCCACACCGCCGAGGCGCGCAAGTCGATCGCCCAGCGCCTGGACGAGGTGAATGCCTCGCTGGAGCAGGTACCGTTCAACCGCGGCACCCTGCTGACCATCGAACTCACCGACCGCCGCCTGCCCGAAGTGCTGGATTTCCACCAGCGCCTGCGCGACGTGCTGTCCCAGCAGCAGACCGACCAGCGCGAGCTGGCTGAAGCGCAGTTCGCGGTGCTGCGTGAGCTGGTCGCCAAGCTCGGCTCGCAGGAAGGCGAGGACAAGCGCTGGCGCGAGCTGGTGCTGGACGTGCGCCTGCACGTGGAGTTCGTCGGTGTCGAACTCGATGCCGCCACCCGCCAACAGGTGGAGATCTACCGCAGCGGTGCGGGCAAGTCGGGCGGCCAGCGCCAGAAGCTGGCCACCACCTGCCTGGCCGCCGCGCTGCGCTACCAGCTCGGTGGCGCCGACGGCCAGTTGCCCAGCTACGCGGCGGTGGTGCTCGATGAAGCCTTCGACAAGGCCGACAACGAGTTCACCGCGCTGGCGATGAACATCTTCGACAACTTCGGGTTCCAGATGGTCGTGGCCACCCCGCTCAAGTCGGTGATGACGCTGGAGCCGTTCATCGGCGGTGCCTGCTTCGTGGAGATCAGTGGCCGACACGACTCCGGCGTATTACTGATCGAGTACGACGACGAGGGCAAGCGCCTGAAGCTGCCCGAGCGTGCCCGCACCGGCGAGACGACAGCGGCACCAGCCCCGGCACCGGCACCGGCCGTGATCGCCGCGCCTGACGCGGTCGATGCCCCCGAGGCGATGGCCAATGAAGTGATGGCGACCTCGATCGACGAGGACACCAACGTCGAGGCCGAGGCCGAGGTCGTGCAGGCACCGGCAGCCGTGACTGTATCCCGGCCGAAGAAGGCCGCGCCCAAGGCACCGGCAAAGAAAGCGGCAAAGAAGACGGCCACCAAGGCCGTACCCAAGGCAGCCGCAAAGAAGTCGGCCAAGCCCAAGCGCTGAGCAACCGACGGGTCAGCCCCAGGGCTGGCCCGTCCTGTTAACCGGCGAAGGTATCCCAGCCCATCCGGGCGATCAGCACCACCACCAGGCCGACGAACAGCTTGCGGATGAAGGGCGTGCCACCGCGCAGCGCCATCCGCGTACCGACCACCGAGCCGATGATGTTGGCCGCGGCCATCGGCAGCGCGAACAGCCACAGGATGTTGCCGGTCGGCACGAAGAACGAGATCGCCGCCACGTTGGTCGCCAGGTTCACCACCTTGGAGGCGGCCGACGCGCGCAGGAAGTCCAGCCCGAAGAAGCGCACGAACAGGAAGATCAGGAAGCTGCCGGTGCCGGGCCCGAAGAAGCCGTCGTAGAACCCGATCACCGCACCGATCGCCAACGCGGTGACCAGCTCCTTGCGGCCGATCTCGCGCGGGCGGTGCAGGGCACCGAAGTCCTTCTTCCACAGCGTGTAGCCGAGCATCGCCACCAGCAGCACCAGCACCAGTGGGCGTACCGCGTCCTTGGGCAGCAGGCTGACTGCCGTGGCCCCGGCAAACGAGAACACGAAGGCCGTGCCCGCCGCGAACAGCACCGGCCGCCACGGGAAGCGCACATTGCGCGCATAGCGGAACGCCGCCGCGGCGGTGCCGAACATCGAGCTGAACTTGTTGGTGCCGAACAGCATCGCCGGCGTGTGCTGCGGCAGGACGGTGAACAACCCGGGCAGCTGCACCAGCCCGCCGCCGCCCACGGCGGCATCGACCAGGCCGGCGATGAAGGCGATCGCCACCAACCAGAACAGCTCAGGGGGAACCATCTCAAGCACGGCGGGGCATCGCAACGCAGGGCGCGCAAGCATACGCCCGGTCATCGCGCGACAATACCCCCATGACCACCGTCTCTTCCGATCCCTGTCCCTGCGGCCGCCCGCTGGCCTACGCCGCCTGCTGCGGGCTCTACCATGCCGGCACTCCCGCGCCGGATGCCGAAACGCTGATGCGCTCGCGCTACAGCGCTTACGTACGGCATCTGGACGATTACCTGCTGGCCAGCTGGCACCCGTCCACGCGCCCGGCCGAGCTCTCGCTGGCCGAAGCACCCGGCCAGCGCACCCAGTGGCTCGGGCTGACGATCCACGCCCACACCCGCTCAGATCCCGACCGTGCCCAGGTGCGCTTCACCGCCCGCTACAAGGTCGGCGGCGGCAGTGCGGTGAAAATGCTGGAGCACAGCCGCTTTCTCCGCGAAGACGGCCGCTGGTTCTATCTCGACGCGTTGCCCTGAGCCAGTGCGGTGGCGCGCACCGGCACGGTGCCCTGCTGGCCAAGTGCACGTACACAGTTGCGGCCGGCGTCCTTGGCCGCATACAGCGCCTGGTCGGCGGCCTTGATCACCGCCTGCGCGCTGTCGGCGACCCGGCTGTCGGCCACGCCGATGCTCACCGTCACCTGCACCACCGCGCCGTTGCCACCACGCCCGCGCTGCAGCTGCCCCACCGCATCGTCGCGGCTGCGTGCGGCACGGTCGCGCAGATGCATCCGCACCCCCTCGATCGTCGCGCGGACCTCTTCCACGGCCGCCACGCAGGCCGGGGCAGGGCGATCCAGGAACACCAGCGCGAATTCCTCACCGCCATAGCGGAACGCGCGGCCACCCCCGCCCACCTCGGCCAGGCGCGCGGCCACCAGCTTGAGCACGTCATCGCCGGCATCGTGGCCGTGGGTATCGTTGAAACGCTTGAAATGATCCACGTCCACCATCGCGATGGTGTAGGTGGCGCCCACGCGCTGCAGATATTCATTGAACGCGCGACGCCCGGGCAGGCCGGTGAGCTCATCGCGGAAGGCCATGTGGAATGCCTCCTGCAACATCGCCGAGACGATCAGCAGCAGCGCCATGCAGCTCACCGCCGGCAGCAGCGCCGGCGAGACGAACACCCGCGGCAGCAGCCACCACAGGCAGAGCAGGGCGATCAGCAGGGCGGTGTGCAGCGGGCGGGGGCGTCGCCAGGCCTGGACAGCCAAGGCCACCGTCGTAATGAGAAACAGCAGCGCCGGGAGTTGGGCCAGCGCATTCCAGTCGCTGGGCAGCCAGGCCAGGTGGCGATCGGACAGCAGCGCCTGCATGCCGTCGGGAACCTGCGTGGCCAACAGCAGGAAGATGCCCAGGGCCGTCCCGCTGACCACCCCGCGCAGCAACAGGTCCTGGCGCAGCCGTCCGCGTTCGGGCCACAGCCCATGCAGCAGGAACAGCAGTGGCAGCCACCACGACACCGCATGGAAGATCAGCGGGGTCTGTGCCGAAACAACGCCATCGCGCAGGAACGTGCCGACCACACCATGCAGCAGGGCGAACGCCAAGGCGATGGCCAGCATCAGGCACAGCGCCCGGACGCGGTTGTAGATCAGCGCCAGGCCGACACCCAGGCAGGCCAGTACCATCGGCAGCAGGCGATGCACCGGACTGCCGGCTTCCGCCGCGGGGGTGGCGGCCCACAATCCCAGCGCCACCAGTACTGCAGGCAGCACGAACAGATAGTGACTGGGCTGGCGTAGCAGATGCGTCCGCAAGAGGGGGTCCACGTGGTGGCCGGCGCGCCGTGGCTGCAGCGTGCAAACCGGACTACACAGGCGATGGGTCTTCCCCGGTAGCGGCCTGCGCGTATTCAACTTGAGCAATGTCACTGAATCGATGCGGTGCCATGACGTGGCACTCACCCCGGCTGGTCGATCCTCACCGCAATGAATACCGCCGTCGCTGCCGCACTACCGCACACTGCCGCCCCGCCATCGCCGCTGGCCGTCCGCTACGCCACCGTGCGTGCACGCACGCTCGCGCTGGCCGCACCGCTCAGTGCCGAAGATGCCATGGTCCAGAGCATGCCCGACGCCAGCCCGGCGAAATGGCACCTGGCCCATACCACGTGGTTCTTCGAGCGCTTCGTGCTGGCGACCCGCCCCGGCTACGCCCCGATCGATGCGGACTGGCACTACCTGTTCAACAGCTACTACCAGAGCATTGGCCCGGCCCATGCACGCTCACAGCGCGGCCTGCTCTCGCGCCCCACGCTGGACGAGGTGCTGCACTTCCGCGCGGAGATCGATCAGCGTGTGCTCGCCGCACTGCAGGCCGGCAATCTGAGCGAGCAGGCCCAGCATCAGCTTCTGCTCGGCCTGCACCATGAGCAGCAGCACCAGGAATTGCTGTTGACCGACATCAAGCACGCGTTCTGGTCCAATCCACTGCAACCGGCGTACCGCACCGATCTCCCGGCAAGCCCGGCGCGTGCGCTGCCGCTGCAGTGGCGTAGCAGCCCGGAACGGATCGTGGAGATCGGCGCACCGGTGTGGCCCACCCAGTCGACGTTTGCGTATGACAACGAATCGCCGGTGCACCGCGCGCTGATCCCGGCGCATGCGCTGGCCAACCGCCCGGTCAACAACGAGGAGTACCGTCAGTTCGTGCAGGCCGGCGGCTATCGCGAGCCGCGCTGGTGGATGAGCGAAGGCTGGACGCTGTGCCAGGAACAGCAGTGGCAGCACCCGCTGTACTGGGATGACGCGCTGGAGCGCGAGTTCACTCTGGGCGGCTGGCGCGCGCTCGATCCGCATGCGCCGGTCTGCCACCTGAGCTATTTCGAAGCCGACGCCTACGCGCGTTGGTGCGACGCCCGCCTGCCCACGGAGTTCGAATGGGAAGCGGCGACGGCTGGCCGCGCCCTGCGTGGCCGCTTTGCCGATGCCGATCAGCTGCACCCGGGCGGCGCGGAGGAAGAGGGGGACATCGTCCAGCTGTTCGGCGATGTGTGGGAATGGACCAGCAGCGCCTACGGGCCCTATCCCGGCTTCCGTACCTTCCCGGGCAACCTGGGCGAGTACAACGGCAAGTTCATGTGTGGGCAGTGGGTGCTGCGGGGCGGCAGCTGCGCCACGCCGGCCGATCATCTGCGCGCCAGCTACCGCAACTTCTTCGCGCCGTCGGCCCGGTGGCAGTTCGCCGGCCTGCGCCTGGCCCGGGACGTCGCATGAGCTCGGTCCGTGATGCGCTGGATGCACTGACCGATCTACAGCCGGATCGTGACCGGATCACCGCCGACATCCTGCGCGGGCTCTCGTCCACGCCGCGGCAGCTGCCGTCCAAGTACTTCTACGATGCGCAGGGTTCGGCCCTGTTCGAGCAGATCACCCGGCAGCCGGAGTACTACCCGACCCGCACCGAACTGCAGCTGCTGCAGGACTGTGCGCATGACATCGCCAAGGTGGTCGGCCCGCGTCTGCACGTGGTTGAGCTGGGGAGTGGCAGCGGCCGCAAGACCGAGTTGCTGCTGCATGCGCTGCGTGAGCCGGTCGCGTACACCCCGATCGAAATCTCGCGCGCCGCTCTGCTGGACAGCATCACCCGGCTGGCACCGTCGCTGCCGGATATCGAAATGCTGCCGGTCTGCGCCGACTTCACCCACCCGGTCCAGTTGCCGTCGCCGCAGCGCGAGCCCGCCCGCCACCTGGTGTTCTTCCCCGGCTCGACGCTCGGCAACTTCGCCCATGACGACGCCATCGCACTGCTGAAGGCGATGCGCCAGACCATGGGTCCGGATGGCATGGCCCTGATCGGCATCGACCTGCACAAGGACGCGTCGTTGATCGAAGCGGCGTACAACGATGCCGCCGGGGTCACTGCCGAGTTCACCCTCAATCTGCTGCGTCGGCTCAACCGCGACATCGGCAGCGATTTCGATCTGGACGGCTTCCGCCATCGTGCCCGCTACAGCGTGCCGCGGCTGCGCATCGAAACCGAGCTGGTCAGCCAACGCGCGCAACGCGTGCACGTGGATGGCCAGGCCTTCGATTTCGCCGAAGGTGAAGCGATGACGGTCGAGTACAGCCATAAATACACTGATGCGGTGTTCGCCCGCATGGCCGCCGATGCCGGCCTGCAGGTGACCGCGCATTGGAACGCGACCGATCCGGCCTTCGGCCTGCGCCTGCTGCAACCGGTCTGACCTGCGCGGCATTGCCGCTATGATGCAGGTCCACTGGCTGCAAGGATTCCCGCCAATGCGATGGTCGCCCCTGTTGTTGGCCGGGCTGTGTCTCGGCGTACCGTCGATTACGGTCGCCGCGCCGGATGCCTTCTCCACGTGCCTGGTCACCCTCAAGGCCCAGGCCGGCAAGCAGGGCATCACGGCCGAGCGCTTCGACACGCTCACCGCCGGGCTGACCCCCGATCCCAGCGTCTTGCCGCTGCTGGACGCGCAGCCGGAGTTCACCACACCGTTGTGGGATTACCTGGCCGCATTGGTGGATGCACAGCGCGTGGCGGATGGGCGCGCCCGCCTGGTCGAGCACCGTGATCTGCTGTCCCGGGTATCGTCGGAGTACGGCGTGGACCCGGCCACGATCGTCGCGGTCTGGGGCGTGGAGAGTGATTACGGCCGCGTGTTCGGCAAGCGCCCGCTGTTGCAGTCGCTGGCCACGCTGTCCTGTGAGGGCCGCCGACAGCCGTTCTTCCGCGGCGAGTTGCTGGCCCTGCTCAAGCTGATCGATGCTGGCGACCTGCGTGCCGAAGGCCTGACCGGCTCGTGGGCCGGCGCCTTCGGCCACACCCAGTTCATGCCCTCCACCTATGCGCGCATCGCGGTGGATGGTGACGGTGATGGTCGTCGCGATCTGGTCGCCTCGATTCCCGATGCGCTGGCCTCCACCGCCAACTACCTCAAGAAGGCGGGCTGGCGAACCGGGCAGCCTTGGGGCATCGAAGTAAAGATTCCGGCTGGCTTCAACGCCAGCGTGGCCGGGCGTACCCAGCGCAAGCCACTGGCCGACTGGCGCGCGCTGGGCATCGTCCCGGTGGCCGGTGGTGCTCTGGCGCCCGCCGGGCTCCCCGCCGACAGCAACGCCGCGCTGCTGCTGCCCACCGGGACCAAGGGCCCGGCCTGGCTGGTGTTCCGCAATTACGATGCGATCTACGCCTACAACGCCGCCGAGAGTTACGCGCTGGCGATCTCGACACTGGCCGATCGCCTGCGTGGTGGAAGCGGCATCGCCGCCGCCTGGCCAACCGATGATCCCGGCATCGGCCGTACCGAACGCCGCGAGCTGCAGACCCTGCTGCTGGCCCGCGGCCACGATATCGGTACGGCGGACGGCATGATCGGTACCGCCACCCGCCGCGCCATCCAGGCCGAGCAGCAGCGCCTGGGCTGGACCCCCGCCGATGGCCGCGCCGGCCAGCGCATCCTCACCGCACTGCGCGGTGCTCCTCCTTCTTCCACACCGACCATGCCCGCATCCACCGTGTTCACCCTGCCGCCCAATCATGCCCAGCATGTCCAGTCCCCGGCCACGCCGCGCGCTGCCCTGCCCAAGGTGCCTGGCCTGAGCCTGGCCGACATCCAGGGCTTCCCGGCGTGGACGGTCCAGACCCCGTTCGCCACCGCCGCGATCAGCGTGTTCGGTGGCCAGCTGCTGTCCTACGTGCCCAAGGGCGGGCAGGACGTGATGTGGCTCTCGCCGAGCGCCCAGCCGCTGCCGACCCCGATCCGCGGGGGCAGCCCCGTGTGCTGGCCGTACTTCGGCCGCCAGGGGCAGGGCAATGACGTGCCCTCGCATGGCTTCGTCCGCAACGTGCCATGGACCCTGCAGCAGGCCCGTCGCGAGGCCGATGGCACCATGGTGCTGACCCTGGCGCCGCCCGTGCTGGAGAACCTGGACCTGCGCCTGCGCATGGAGCTGCGGATCGGCCGCACCCTGGAGCAGCGCCTGATCACCGACAACACCGGCCGCCAGCCGATTGCCTTCACCCAGGCGCTGCACAACTACTTCAAGGTCAGCGATGCGATGCAGGTCAGCGTGGAGGGCCTGGACGGCCTGTCCTATCTGGACAAGTTCGAGAACTACGCGACCCCGCGCCAGCAGCAGGGCGACTGGAGCCTGCGCGACCCGCGCGATCCCGGCCGCAGCGATCGCATCTATACACAGGCCGGCGGTCGCTACGTGCTCAAGGACCCGGGCCTGAAGCGCCGCATCGAGATCACCACCACCGGCAGCCGCTCGCTGGTCGCCTGGAACCCGGGCGAGGCCGGCGCCAGCAAGATGGCTGATGTCGGGGCCGGCTGGCGCAACTATGTGTGCCTGGAAGCGGCCAACGCCGGTCCGGATGTGGTGACGCTGGCGCCGGGCGCGCAGCACGTGCTGCAGCAGACGCTGGCGGTTCGCCCACTATGAGTACGGTTCCACCCCCGGCCGGGCTGGACGAGACCGCCGACAATCCTTATCGCGCGCCCAGCACCGCCACGCACGAGGCCATGATCGACGCCCAGATCGATGCGGCCGTGGCGGTGCATGACCGCCATCCGCTGCTGGCGAAGGCGGTGGGCGACAACTTCGCGTTGTACGCCCGTCGCTGGCATCTGGATGACGCCGGTGACCGCTGGCCGCGTCCGTGGCACTGGCCGGCCGTCCTGTTCGGCTTCCACTGGCTCATGTACCGGCGCATGTACCTGGTGGCATTGGCGGTGCTGGTGGCTGATTTCGCCATTGGAATGGCGATGGTCCTGCTGGACCTGGCCGTGGGCGGCGTCGTGCTATCGCTGGGCGTGCAGCTCTCGCTGGGCATCTTCGGCAATGCGCTGTACCGCTGGCATTGCCGCCGCATGGTGGCGCGGGCGCAGGTCCGTTTTACCGGGCAGCCGGAGCGGATCAACGCCGAACTGGTACGCCGCGGGGGTACCAGCCGGCTTGCCCTCGGCCTGGGCCTGGCACTGTTCGTCGTACTGCGTATCTTCGAAGGCGCGTGAGGCGTCAGCGGGCGACCGGACGCGGTCGCAGTGCTGCCAGGCAGATGCCGCCGGCGACCAACCCCCAGAACGCCGAGCCGATCCCGGCCAGCGACAGGCCCGAGGCGGTGACCAGGAAGGTCACCAGCGCCGCTTCGCGATCAGCCTCCTCACGCAGGGCCGTCGCCAGGCTGTTGGCGATGGTGCCGAACAGGGCGATGCCGGCCACGCAGGCCACCAGTTCCTTGGGGAAGGCGGCGAACACGGCTGCCACCGTCGCCCCGAACAGGCCCACCACGATATAGAAGGCGCCCGCGGCCACCGCGGCGGTGTAACGGCGGGCCGGATCCTCGTGCGCCTCGCGGCCCATGCAGATCGCGGCAGTGATCGCGGCCAGGTTGAGCCCATAGGCGCCAAACGGGGCGAGCAGCGTGTTGACCACCCCGATCCAGCCGATCACCGGCGATACGGGAGTGTCATAGCCGGAGGCACGGATCACCGCCACGCCCGGGATGTTCTGCGAGGCCATGGTGACCACGAACAGGGGCAGGGCGATGCCGAACACCGCCGACCACGACAGCGTCGGCCAGGTGAACACCGGTGTGGCCAGTTCCAATCGCACCTCGTCCATATGAAGCAGGCCCTGGCCGGCGGCGACCAGGACACCCACGAGCAGGGTGGCGATCACCGCATAGCGCGGGAACAGCCGTCGACCGATCAACCAGGTGACGAACATCGCCAATGCCATGCCGAGCTGGGTGCCCATGGAGACGAACACATCCAGTCCGAAGCGCAGCAGCACACCAGCAAGCATGCCCGCGGCCAGCGCCATCGGCACACGCTTCATCAGCTTGGCGAAGATGCCTGAGAAGCCGGCGAGCATCCCCAGCACGGCAGCCAGAACAAACGCACCGATCGCATCGCTGTAGCCGACCGCGCCCGCACCCACCACGAGCATGGCCGCGCCCGGGGTCGACCATGCAGTGACGACCGGCATCCGATAGCGCAGTGACAGACCAATACACGTC
Organism: Stenotrophomonas sp. TWI587; assembly: GCF_039674145.1. Classification (NCBI taxonomy): domain Bacteria; kingdom Pseudomonadati; phylum Pseudomonadota; class Gammaproteobacteria; order Lysobacterales; family Lysobacteraceae; genus Stenotrophomonas; species Stenotrophomonas sp. TWI587. Next base: position 428,614 of record NZ_JBDJMW010000004.1, read on the forward strand.
ACGCCCATGCCAAGGCCCAACGCCCACATCCACGAGGCGATCTGCGCCTGGTCGGCGCCCACCGCGCGTGCGGCCTGGAACACGATCACCGCGGAACTGGCGAAGCCCACCAATACGGTAATGAAGCCTGCCATCACCGCAGGCAGAGAGAGATCGCGCCACAACGAACGTTTGCCTACCGCCGACATTGCATGCATTCCTGATGACTGGAGATGCATTGTTAGCAAGCCTTCGGCAGCACGCGCAACGCGCGTGCTGCCGCGCTTGTTGATGAGCAGCACGCAGCGATGACGCGTTGATGAAAAAGATCGACGAAAACGCTTGACGAATTTTCAGAAGTCTTTAGTATTCGCTCCCTCGCTGCGACGCGGTCTTCACCCCGGTGAATTCCCACCCGCAGCGACGGCAACAAGCTTCGAAGGAAGGTGTTGACGGAAACGAAAAGCCTGACATAATAGGCGGCTCGCTTCGACGAAAAGACCTTCGGGTCGCACGACGAAGCAGCATCGGCAACAACGTTTCACTTCAGTGAAGCGGCCTTGAAAAAAGGTGTTGACGAGGCGGAAAAGTCGGCTATAATGGGCGGCTCGCAACGACGGAAACGTCGGGGCACACGGAGGAAGGCGCTGAGGCCGACTCCAAAGTTCTTTGACAGTATGCGCAGGTATCTTGTGAAGGCGCCTGCAGGAAGGATGTATGTCCATCTTGCAGACGTTTGATCAAGCAACATATCAATTGTTTTAAAGCA
>NZ_JBDJMW010000005.1:0-398607 GCF_039674145.1 Stenotrophomonas sp. TWI587
GGGGCGGGGGTACTCCCCTGGCCGGGCTGCCCCCCTGCGGCGGGGGGGGGGGGGGGATGGGTTGGGGCCGCCCCGCGGCCGCCACTACCGCCATCTGTCCTTACTTCGCCTTCAGGACCACTTTGGTGCTGATCGCGGTCTCGTTCGGGATGGTCTTGGTGTCGGCCCAGTCGCCGCCGCCCACGCCGAAGTCCAGGCGCTTGACCGTGGCCTTGCCGGCCAGCACCGGCTGCGCGCCCGGGGTCCAGGTGAAGGTCAGGGTGACCGGCTTGCTGACGCCACGCAGTTCCAGCGTGCCGTCGGCCGCGTACTGGTTGTTGCCCAGCGAGCGGAACTTGCTGGCGCTGTACTTGGCCTGGGCGAACTTGCCCACGTTGAAGAAGTCCGCGCCCTGCAGGGTCGAGTCGCGGTCGCTGTTGCCGCTCTTGGCGCTGGCCAGCGGAATGGTCACTTCCAGTTTGGCGTCATCCAGCTTGGCCGGATCGAAGCTCAGTTTGGTATCAAAGCCCGGGAAGGTGCCGGTGAACACTTCGCCGTCGTATTTGGTGGCAAAGGCCAGCACCGAGCCCGGGGCCTGCACGTAGTCGGCGGCCAGCACCGGGGCAGTGGCCAGCAGCCCGGCCAGGGCGGCAGCGACGGCGGCGGGAGAGGTGAGCTTGATGTTCATGGTCAATCCTTCTGGGGGGAGGCAAGCCAGCGCTGCGGGAGCATGCGCGCAAGCGTGGCATCGCGTTGGTAAAAATGGTGATAAAGCGCCGCACCGGCATGGGCCACGACCACGGCGATCAGCAGCCAGAAGCCCCACTCATGGATGGCGTGCGAGATCTGGGTGACCCGTTCGTCCGGTGGGCTCAGCTTGGGTACGTCGACCAGCCCGAACCAGCGGAACGGACGCAGGCCGCTGGCCGAGTCGTACAGCCAGCCCGACAGTGGAATGCCGAACATCAGCACGTACAGCAACCAATGGGTTGCCGAGGCGATGCGTTCCTGCCAGGTCGGCGTGCCCGGCACCGGATGTGGTGCGCCGGCGTACAGGCGCCACAGCAGGCGGGTCACGACCAGCGCCAGCACCGTGATGCCGATCGATTTGTGCATGGTGTAGACCCAGAAGTACTTCGGGGTCCTGGGTAGTTCGCCCATGGTCAGCCCGACGATGCCCAGGGCGAGGATCAACACGGCGATCAGCCAGTGCAGGGTCTGGCTGACGCCACCCCATCGGGTCGGGGTGTTCTTGGCGGTCATGGCGTGGTCTCCTGGACCGGCTGTGGGGTATCTGAGTGGGCCGGGGCGGTGGGAGTTCCCGGCGCCTCGGTGGGGGCTGCATCGGTAGGATCGCCGGCGTTGCGATCACGCACGGCTTCGGCTTCGATCCGCAACTGCACCTCATCGCCGATCATCGAGGCCCAGCCATCCACGCCGAAGGCGCTGCGGCTGAGCGTGGCGGTGGCCGAGAAACCGGCGGTGCGGCGGAAGGGCGGCAGCGGATGACGCTTGAGGGCATTGAGGGTGACTGCCAGAGTGACCTCACGGGTCACGCCGCGCACGGTGAGCTGGCCAATGACGTTGGCGTGGGTCGGATCGATCGGTTCGACACGCGTGGAGACGAAACGTGCCTCCGGAAAGCGCTCGCCGTCGAGCAGGTTGCGCGCCAGCGTGGCGGTATTCCATTTGGGATCGCCCAGGTCCAGCCGCTGGATCGGCACGCTGACCTCCAGCCGCGCCGTGCGCCAGTCTTCCGGATCGAACACCAGCACGCCTTCGCTGCCGGATACCGTGCCCAAGGCATGCGAGAAGCCGGCATGCTCGACCGCGAACAGTACACGGGTGTGCACCGGATCCAGCCGATAGCTGTCGGGTGCTGCAAGGGCAAGCAGCGGGGTGGCGGCCAGCAGCAGCGAAAGGGTCAGGCGCTTGAACACGTCGCAGCCTCCATCAGGGTCTGGGGCGATCATACGCACAGCCATGTCATGGGGCGCAGCGTCATGGCTGCAACAGATCGTGGTGCGCCCGGCAACAGCGCCGAGCGCTTGTGCTGCGTGCCATCTGATCGACGGCAACAGCCCGTTCCATCCATGGCAGCCGGGCCAGAATGCGGACACCGTCCTGATCGCTGTGTGACAATCCGCATCAACAGGGAGATCCGGATCGATGAGCACGCGCCGCTGGGGTGCAGGCATCGTGCTGTTGGTGCTGTGGTTGTGCGCAGCGCCGTCAGTGTTGGGAGCCGCAGGGACATCGGCAGAAACGCCACGCTTGCGCCGTCTGAGCGCGGCCGAAGGCATGCCGTCGCGCATGGTGCTGGCTGTCGCCCAGGATCGCCAAGGCTATATCTGGGCGGGCACCGATGATGGCCTGGCCCGTGTGGACGGTGTCGGCCTGCGAGTCTGGCGCAACGACCCGGCCGATCCGGGCTCGCTGCCCGGCAATGAGGTGGAAACCCTGCTGGTGGACCCGCTGGACCGGGTATGGGTGGGCAGCAATGGTGCTGGCTTGAGCATGCTCGGGCCGGATCGCACGGCTTTCGTGCGGTTTCCCGGCTTGAACGAGGCGTGCGAAGGTCAATTCTGGTCGTTGGCCTACGCCTCGCGATCATTGTGGATCGGAACCAACCAGCACGGCGTGTGCCGGCGCAGCGAAGACGGCACGCTGGTGAAATACCAGGCAGACCCGGCCGATCCGCGCAGCCTGCCGGACAACACCATCTACAGCCTGCTGTCCGACCCGCAGGGGCGGGTCTGGATCGGCACATCCAATGGCGTGGCGCGCTGGGATGGCGATGGGTTCACCCGCATCGCGCCTGCGCTGCTCAGTGGAAAAAGCGTGTTCCGGCTGACCCGTGAGCCTGACGGCACGGTGTGGGCCGGCACCGAAGGCGGCCTGTTCCAGATCGGTACCGATGACCAGGCCCGGCCCGCGCCCTGGACGCTCAGTGCGGACGTGCGTGCGGCCACGGTCATCCATGATCGCAACGGCGGCTACTGGCTGGGCACGGCCGATGGGCTGTACCGAGGCGACGACCGTGCGATGCGTCTGCTTGCCGGGGATGCCGGCAGCGGCTTCCTGACCGCACGCAGTGGCGTGCTGGACATGCTGCAGGACCACGAGGGTGGCCTGTGGGTGGCGATGCTGACCCAGGGCCTGGCGTATCTGCCACCGGACTGGAAGCGCTTCTCCAGCTGGTACCAGCTGGATGGAAAGCCGTTGGACAGCGTCTATCTGCTCGGTGCGGCCGCAGCAGACGATGACTACTACATCTCCGGCGCGCACGGGCTTTACCGTCTCGATGCGCAGGGCGAGCTGCGCCAGATCGCCGACGACAAGCAGATCGGTGTCGGGGCAGCCTGGTCGCTGTTGCCGCGCGAAGACGGGGCCCTGTGGATCGGGCGTGCCGGTCGCTTGAGCCTGTACCACCCCGCCAAGCACACACTGCGCGAATGGAAGATCGGCGGGGGCGCGGATGTGCGCCAACGCATCGATCTGATCCGGCAGGCGCCCAACGGCGAGCTGTGGCTGTCGATCATGAATTTCGGCATCCAGCGCCGCGATGCGCAGGGCAACGTGCTGGACACGATCCGCAACGACCAGAACCGTGGGCTGGGCGAGGAGCCGGTGGAGCAGATGGTGTTCGATCCGCGCGGCCAGCTATGGGTGATGGGCGCCGGTGCGGGTCTGCAACGTTGGCGCGAGGGGCGCTTCGAGCAGGTGCCGGGTATTTCCCAAGGCAGCATCTACGACGCGGCGTGGACCGGGCCGAATGAAGTCTGGCTGGCGCGGCAGGGGGCGCTGGAGCGTTATGGATGGGATGGGCTGACCATGCGTCTGCGCGAGCGGGTCGGCGCAGCCCAGGGCATGCCCGCCATATCGATGGGTGGGCTGGCGCTGGGCAAGCAAGGCCAGGTGTGGGCGACCACGCCACGCGGCCTGATCCGCTGGCACCCGGATGAGCGACGGCTGCGGCTGTACGGCGAACGCGATGGGCTGCCGGACGTGGAGTTCAGCAATCGCCCGCCCGTGCAGGCGCGCGATGGACGCGTGCTCGCGGTGACCGCGACCGGGTTGGTCGGCTTCGATCCAGATGTGCCGGACCGGGTGCTGCCGCCCTCACAATTGGTGATCGACAGCGTGCAGGTGCGCCGCGACGACGCCGAAGGCCAGCAGATGCTGTCCACGCACGCGCCGATCGTGCTCGGGCCACAGGATCGCGACCTGATCATCTCCGCGCGGCTGCTGTCCTACGCCAATCCACACGGCAACCGCTATCGCTACCGTGTTTCCGGCTATGACCAGAACTGGGTGATGCAGGCGGCTGATGGCGAGCGCCTGCTGTCGCGCCTGCCGGCCGGGCATTACCGCATCGAGGTGCAGGCGGCGACGTCGCAGGGAGCCTGGACTCCGCCCAGCACCCTGACGCTGGACGTGCGGCCGCCGTGGTGGCGCAGCGGCTGGGCGATCGTGGGCTACGTGCTGCTTGGCCTGATGACGGTGGCAGCCCTGGCGTACGTGGCGCGCGTACGCCTTCGCCGTCGCCAGCAATGGCAGCTCACCGTGCACAAACAGCAGTTGGCCGAGCAGGCCTCGCAGGCAAAGAGCCGCTTCCTGGCCACGCTGGGGCATGAAGTGCGCACGCCCATGACCGGTGTGCTGGGCATGAGTGAACTGCTGCTGGCCACCCCGCTGGATGAGGTGCAGCGCGGCTATGCCGGATCGATCCAGCATGCCGGCAAGCACCTGCTGCGACTGGTCAACGACGCGTTGGATCTGGCCCGTATCGAAGCCGGGCGCCTGGAGCTGGACCTGCGCCCGTTCGACCTGATGTCGCTGATGGAACAGGTGGATGCGCTCATGGAGCCGATGGCCCATCACCGCGGCCTGGCGTTCGAGCGCAGCTTCAACCTGCCGGGCCCGGTGCAGGTCAGTGGCGATGAAATGCGCGTGCGCCAGATCCTGATGAACCTGCTGGGCAACGCGATCAAATTCACCGAGCAGGGCCATGTCGGGCTGGGTGTTGAACTGTGCGATGACGGGCGGGGTCTGGTGTTTGAGGTCTCCGATACCGGACCGGGCATCAATCAGGATCAGCAGGCGCGGCTGTTCCATCGCTTCGAGCAGGCCGATGGGCCACGCACGGCGTCGCGATACGGCGGCAGCGGGTTGGGGCTGGCGATCTGCCAGGAGCTGGCAGTGGCCATGGGCGGTCGCATCGGCATCGACAGCCGCCCTGGCCATGGCGCACGCTTTACCGTCGAGCTGCCGTTGCCGTGGGCGCTGTCCGCTGCGGGCATGGCGCGCGAAGCGGGCGCGGAATCCCGCACGCAGCTGCCGCCGCTGCGGATCCTGCTGGTCGAAGACGACCCCACCGTGGCCGACGTGATCGCCGGCCTGCTGCGCACCCGCGGTCACGACGTGGTGCATGTTCTGCATGGCCTGGGGGCACTGTCCGAAGTGGCGGCGGGAAGCTTCGATGTCGGGCTTCTCGATCTTGATCTGCCGGCGCTGGATGGCATCGCCATTGCCGGACAGCTGCGTGCTATGGGATATGAACTGCCGTTGATTGCCGTCACCGCACGCTCGGATGCCTATGCAGAGCAGCAGGTGCTCGCGGCGGGCTTCGATGGTTTCCTGCGCAAGCCGGTCACCGGCGACCTGCTCGTGGATGCCATTGCACAGGCACGGGCCGGTCGGGCGCTGCATTACGGAGCCTGAGGCGGGGGGGCGTGAGGCGTTCATCGCGTTTGCGTCTCGAACCTGCGATTTCAATCTAAAACTTCATTGATTGGGATGTGACGGCCGCACGTTCTGAGCGGCTGTCCAGCGATGGCTTCGTCATACCTTGCTGTTCGAGCAGCTGAGGATGGTTGGAGTACACGTGGCAGGAGCCCAGTGCGGCCATGCAGGCAAGGGCTGGATCGCCTTCATTCTCGTGGTTGCGCTGTTGCTGCCCGCACGCGCGTTGGCCGATGGCCTGGTTACCCTGCCGTGGCCACGGCGGCTGGGCCCGGCCGATGCGTTGCCGACGGCGGCGATCCGGGCGATCGATGAAGACCAGGACGGCTACCTGTGGATGGCCAGCGACGATGGCCTGCTGCGCTTCGATGGTCATCGCTTCCGCGCGTGGCGCCGCGAGCAGGGCCTGCCGGACGGCGACCTGCGCGCCTTGCATGTGGACGCGCAGCAGCGCATCTGGTTGGCCACGGCATCGCAGGGGCTCGTCGCGCTGTCGGCGGATCGTCGCGTCTTCCATAGTGAGACCGGCGAGCGCGGCGCCGTGTTGCCACGCGTCGGTATCGTGCAGGTCACCAGCACGCCCGATGGCACCCTGTGGATCGCGACGAGCGGCCACGGCCTGTTTGCACGGCAGGCCGACGGCCGCTGGCACAGCGTTCCGCTGCAGCACGATGGCGCGCCGGTGAACCGGATCACCGCCTTGGTGGTCGATCGCCAGGGGCGGCTCTGGGTCGGCACGCCGCATGCCCTCATGCGCCGCGATGACGTGCGGTTCACCGCCCTGCCGCTGCCGGCAGGCGACCATCAGGGCCTTGCATCGCTGTGGGCCGATCCGCAGGGCGGCGTCTGGGGACATACCTGTTGCGATGTGCTCGGCTGGGGGGAGGACGGCGCACGCGTTGCATCGCCCCCGCAGCGGGGCATGCCGGTGCTGCGCAGCAGCGAGGGTGAGCTGTGGACGACCGGCCCGACCGGATTGGTCCGGCATCGTGTTGGCGACACTGCACAGCCGGTGCCGCTCTCCGGGCACGACGGCACACCGGCCCGCACGCGGGTGGTGACGGCCTTCCAGGACCGTCTGGGTGGATTGTGGTGGGCAGGGCACGTTCAAGGCCTGTGGCATCTGCCTGCACGCTGGCGGCAGTTCGCGCTGCTCCCGGCGGCCGGCAACGGCCGCCCTGGATTGGAGAGCGGGCACGTGTGGGCAGTGGCGCCCTCGCGCGGTGAGCGGTTGTGGGTCGCCACCGATGGCGGGCATGTGCAGCGTGTGGATCTGCGCACCGGCACCAGCCGGCTGAGTATCGATTACCGGCCCGAAGGCATGCGGCAGGCGGCAGTCGGCATGGCCGAGGATCTGCGCGGCCGTCTGTGGTTGGCCAGCGGCAACACGCTCTCCCGCTACGAGCCCACCACCGGCGGGATGCGGCACTGGCTGCTGGATCTGGGCAGCACCGCAGGTGGTGTGGATCTGAAGGCATGCAACGATGGTTCGCTGTGGTTGGCCCGGGTGGACCGGATACAACGGCGCGATGCCGATGGCGTGCTTCAACTGTCGGCGGTACCGCAGACGCTGGGGTTGGTGCCGCCCGCTGCGGGGCCGCAGTTGCTGTGTGGTGAGGACGGCTCGCTGTGGGCGACCGATCGCGCCGGTATCAAACGCTGGCTGCCGGCGCAGGAGCGTTTTGCGGCGGTCGGCGGCAGTCCAGTCGAGGAAGTGGGTGCCATCGCCCACGGGCGGGATGATCACTATTGGGCCAGCAGCCCCGGTGTACTGCGCCGCTATCGCTGGGATGGGCAGCAGTTGCGTAAAACCCACAGCTTCAGCGCGGTGCATGGCTATCCGCAACTGCTGGCGCGGGCGCTGACGGTGGATGAACATGGGGTTGCCTGGGCGGGAGCCGCACGCGGATTGATCCGGGTCGATCCGCACGGAGGCGGTGTCCGCCAGTTCGGCAGCGACGATGGCCTGCCCGCGCATGCGGTACTGCCCCGGCGGCTGATACGCACCCCCGGCGGGCGCGTCGCTGCGGCCGTACACGAAGGCGGGCTGCTGCTGTTCGAGCCCGGCGCGGTCCAGGCCCCGGCACGCATGCCCGGCCTGGTGGTTCACGCGATCACGGCCCGGCGAGGCACCCGCCAGATCAGCTTGCCGGCCGGCACTGCGCCGGTGCCGCTCTCCGGTGCTGACCGGCATGTCCGGGTGGCGGTGCGGCTGCTGGGCGGCGCACCGACCAGCGTGCAGTACCGGTTCCGGTTGCAGGGCCACGATGCGGATTGGGTACACAGCGGATCGGCCGGGCAGCGTGTTTTCGAGCGATTGCCCGTGGGTCTGCATACGCTGGACGTGCAGGCACGGAAGGGCGATGGCGACTGGTCGTCCATCCGGCACATCGCACTGGAGGTGTGTCCTGCCTGGTGGCAGACCCCTGTGACCCGTTGGAGCGTGACTGCGGCCGGCGCGGCTCTGCTGTGGCTGGGTGCATGGGCAGCCCATGCGCGGCGCAGACGCCGGGAGCGCTGGCGCGCACTGCGCGAACGACAGCGCCAGTCCGAGCAGACGTCACTGCAGCGCACGCGTTTCCTGACCGAGCTGGGGGCACGCATCCGTGTGCCGATGACAGCGGTGCTGGGCTGGAGTGAACTGTTGGCGCGCACAGCCTTGGCGCCCGCCGAACGCAGCCGGGTTGAGAGCATTCGTCAGGCCGGCGGCCATCTGCTTCGGTTGATGGATGACGCACTTGATCTGGCCTGCATCGAATCCGGACGATTGCAACCGCAGGCGGCGCCGTTCCTGCTGCAGCCGCTGCTCGAAGCGGTCCATGCCCTGTTGCTGCCGGTGGCACAGCGCAAGGGGCTGGTGCTGGCGTGGCGCAGCACGCTGCCGGCGTCTGCACGCTTCAACGGTGATGCTCGGTATCTGCGTCAGATCCTGCTCAACCTGCTGGGCAATGCGCTCAAGTTCACCGCACACGGTACGGTTCGGCTGGAGGTGCGCGCTGGTCGCCAGGGCGAAGGGGTCATGCTGCATGTGATCGATACCGGCCCGGGGATGAGTGCAGCGCAGTGCGCGCGTCTGTTCCAGCGGTTTGAACAGGCTGATGGCGCGCAGACGTTGGCGCGCTATGGGGGCAGTGGCCTGGGCCTGGCCATCTCGCGCGATCTGGCGCGGGCCATGGGCGGCGATATCGACGTGTCGAGCCGGCCGGGCGAGGGGTCGTCTTTCCGGGTCCTGCTGCCGCTGTCGTGCTGCCCTGCGGACCTGCCGGAGCCGGTGATCCCTGACGTCGTCGACCAAGGGCGGGAGGACAGTCTCCGTGTGCTGCTGGTGTTGCCGACTACCTCCGTGGCCGAGGTGCTGCAGGCGTTGCTGACTTCGATGGGGCACGCGGTGGCGACGGCAAGCAGCATTGATGACGCTGCCGCTGCATCGGTGGGCGACGCGCGCTGGGATCTGGTCGTCAGTGATCCTGACCTGTATCTGGGCGCGGAGCGCAGTGCCGTGGCATTGCAGCGTCGATGGCCCGGCATACCGCGCCTGGCGCTGACCCCGCGCGCGGACATGGCGGCCGAGCGTGACGCGGCAGCCGCCGGGTTCGATCTGTTCCTGCGGCTGCCGGCGAGCCGGGAGCGGCTGGCGGCGTGCCTGGCGCAATGCCGGAAGCGCGCATGAGCAGGGAGGTGCCAATGCGATGGGGGGGCGTCGTGCTTGGCTGGCTGTTGTCGTGGGTTCCGGTGCTGGCACTGTGCAGTCCCGCACAGCGCATCACCACGGCCGACGGCCTGCCCGCCAACGAGGTGAACCAGGTCGTTGAAGATCGCCACGGCTACCTCTGGTTTGCAACTGCCGATGGTCTGGCCCGGCATGACGGCAGCGGCTTCCGCGTGTGGCGCATGGAACATGGATTGGCCGACAACGATGTGCGAAGCCTGGCACTGGATGGGCAGGACCAGCTCTGGATCGGCACTGGCAATGGCTATCTGCAGCGCCTCTCGGCGGACCGGCAGCATCTGGCGCGCTGGGCAGGTCCGCGCGCCCAGGCGGCTGCCGCCAGCCCGGTGCTCGCGGTGCAGCCGCTGGCCGATGGCAGCGTCTGGTTCGGTACCCGCGATGCGGGGGCCTATCGGCTGGGCGGCGATGGGCGTCTGCGCCAGTTTCTGCCGACGGCCGATGGCCGTGGCCTGCCATCGGCCCGCGTGGACCAGCTGGTTGCAGATGCCGCCGGGGGCGTGTGGCTCGGCACGGCTGCCGGTCTGGCGCGCTGGCAGGACGACCGGTTCCAGCCGCCGGACATGCTCGGTGCGAACGCGCTGCCGGTGACCGCGCTGGGGCTCGACGCACAGGGGGCGTTGTGGTCCAGCACTTCCGTGGGCACCGACGTCCGTCAGCTGCCGTCGTTGCAGCCCGATGCGGGACGGGCTCACGCAGGCCACCGTTGGCTGGGTCACAGCCGGAACGGCGGGCAATGGTTCTCCGATGGGATGCGGGTGTGGTGGCAGGATCGGTCGGGGCAGCACACCCATGCGATCACGTTGCCTGGATCGGACCGACGCACCCGTCCAGGCATCGCGCGCGTGGTGGAAGATCGCCAGGGCCGGGCCTGGCTGCTCGGCAGCCGTCAAGGCCTGTGGCGCCTCGGCGCGCAATGGCGGCATGTCCAGCGGTTCACGGCCCCGTCCAGCCAAGGCGGCGCCGCCGCGGCCGGCCTGGCTGCCGCGGCGGACGGCACGGCGTGGCAGGCGTGGGGCGGTTGGCTGACCAGGGTGTCGCCGACATCCGGATTCGACCGGCGGCGCTGGCCGTATGCGCATGATCCTGCGCGGACCGATCGCCACGCCGTGGCGGACGATGGTCGCGGCCAGGTGTGGGTGTTCGCCGCACCATGGCTGACCCGCATCGATGCCGCACGGGGCCCTCAGCAGCACTGGCGCGTGGCCGACGAACACGGCGCATTCCAGGATCCGCCATCAAGCGGCCACGCCGTGCTGCGCATCTGTGGGGATCATCTCTGGCTCGCCGGCCTGGGGCGGCTTGAACAGCGCACCAGGGCTGGCGCCATGCTCGGCACCTGGTCCTACGATGCGGCGCAGTTGCGTCCGGGGGGCGCGCCCTTCGTCCTGCACTGTGATGCGACGGAACAGATGTGGCTGGGCGACCGGGATGGACTCAAGCGGTGGCAACCGGCCGTTGGACGCTTCGTTCCCGTGCCCGGTGCGCCCAGGCGGCAGGCCGGCGCGCTGCATCTGGCAGCCGATGGTCGGCTCTGGGTGGCCGATGCAGAGGGCTGGGTGGCTTACCGGCACGACGCCGGCCGCCTGCAACGGTCGCACCAGTTCGATCCGGCCCAGGGGCTTCCAGCGGTACTACCGCGCGGTCTGGCCGACGCCGGCGACGGGACGTTGTGGGCCACTACCGCACGCGGTGTGGTGAGTCTGCAGCCGGACCAGCGCAGCATCCGGCTGTACACCGCCGAAGATGGAATGCCGATGATGGTCTTGGCCAGCGACCTGATCGTGGCAGGCCAACACCTCATGGCGATGGGAGTGGAGGGCGATCTGCTGGTGCTCGATCCGGCAGGAATGGCCGCTGCCACGGTGCCGCCGATGCTGGTCATCGACCGGGTGCAGGTGCGTCGACACCGGCGCTGGATCGAGCTGCCTGCAGCCGACCCGCTACGGCTCAATGCCGATGATCGCGACATCCAACTTTCCGCGCGCCTGCTCACCGGCGGTCAGGGTGGGGGGCGTGACTACCGGTTCCGTCTGCGCGGCGAAGACCCGGACTGGGTCCGCGCGGGGCAGCGCGGCACACGCGGATTCCCACGGCTGCCACCGGGCGAGCATGTGCTGGAGTACCAGGCTCGCGGCGTGGATGGCCGCTGGTCGCCACTGCAGTCCACCCGGCTGCAGGTGGCCTACAGCGGCTGGGCGCATCCGGGGGCCTGGGCGTTGCTGCTGCTCGCAACACTGGGGGCGGTGACGCTCATTGCCTGGCAGGTGCGTCGTCACTGCGCCAGACACCTCGCACGCCAACGCGTCGCGCGGCGGCAGGCGCGTGCCGAGCAGGCGGCCCAGGCCAAGGCACGGTATCTGGCCACCCTCGGCCATGAGATACGTACCCCGCTGACCGGCGTACTGGGGATGAGTGAGCTGCTGTTGACGGCGCCGTTGCCGCCGCCGGCGCGTGCGCAGGTGCTGCATATCCAGCAGGGAGGGCGCGACCTGCTGGAGGTGGTCGATGCTGCGCTGCAGACCGCGCGCCTGCAGGCCGGCAAGCTGCCGCTGCAGCCACGCTGCTTCGACATCGCCGCGTGGTTGGACGACCTCCACGTGGCGCTGGAACGCGTGATGGCCCCGCACGACTGTGCGCTCACCCTGTCCCGGCAGCTTCCGGCCGGGGCACACGGCGAAGGCGATCCGGAGCGCATGCAGCAGGTGGTGGAGAGCCTGTTGCTGGTGCTTGCTGCGCATGTCAGCGCGGCGCGGATCGTGCTGCGCGCAGCGTCGCTGCCGGGGCGCGCGGGATTGTTGATCGATGTGATCGTCACGGTCGGCGCGGGTCCGGCGCCAGCGCTGTCGACGCTGCGCGACGCGCTGGCCGACACTGGCATCCTGATGCACGCCCTGCATGGCCGGCTGCACGTGTCCGCGCGCAACGACCATACCTGGCAGGTGGGGCTCAGCCTGCCAATGCCCTGGGCAACGCGTGACCCCATCGTGGCGCACGCGTCCCCGGCCGGTGCGCTGCAGGTCCTGCTGGTGGAGGACGATCCACTTGTCGCCGAGGTGATCTGCGGGCTTCTGCAGGTACAGGGCCATGCCGTGAACCATGCAGCCCATGCGCTCGCCGCGCTGTCGCGCCTGGCGGAGGCCGGGACGCAGTTGATCCTGCTGGATCTGGACCTGCCCGGGATCGATGGGCTGTCGCTGCTGCGGTTGATCCGCCAGCAGGGTCATTGCCAGCCGGTCCTGGTGGTCACCGCGCGCCGCGATCCGGACCTGGTCGCACAGGTCACACTGGCCGGCGCGGAGGGCCTGCTGCACAAACCCTTGGCCGGTGATGCGCTGCAGGCGGCATTACGGCGGGTGCGACCGTGTTGAGCGGATCGTGCCGGCGCAGCGAACCGTTTACTATGCGGGGCATTGCCGGGCGGCGGCAGGGGATCCACTGACAGACCCGGGAGAGCCATTGGTGTTGCGTGTGCTGTGGCCGTTGCTGATCGGCCTGTGTGTGCTCTGGTCGACCTGCGTGTCGGCCCAGCCGGTACCGCCGACGCCGCGGCAGCTCACCGTGTTCGATGGTCTGCCCTCCAATACGGTGAACCGCATGGCCGAAGATCGCTTCGGCTATCTGTGGATCGCCACCAACGATGGCCTGGCCCGCTACGACGGCCGCAACTACCGCATCTGGCGTGCCGAGGACGGCCTGCGCGACAACCACGTCTGGACCGTGCACGTGGATGCGCGCAACCAGGTCTGGATCGGCACCGAAAATGCCGGGCTGGCGATGATGTCGGCCGATCGGCGCGAGATCCTCTTCTATGATCGCCACAGCCATCCGGAGATCGGCAGCAACACGATCTGGAGCCTGGCCTCCACGCCGGACGGTGCAATCTGGTTTGGGACCTACCAAGGCGGCCTGCATCGTCTGGATCGCGACGGCACGCTGACCCGCTACATGCCCGAAGCGGGCAACCCGCGCAGCCTGCCGGCAGCATCGGTCGGGTATCTGGCCACCACGCTCGATGGCAGTCTCTGGGTGGGCACCAAGGCTGGGCTGGCACGCTGGACCGGCCATGATTTCGATCCGGTCCCGGACGCGCAGATGGCGCCACGGGTGATCAACGGCCTGACCGCCGAGCCGGATGGCAGCTTGTGGATCAGCAGCAATGCCGGGGTCACGGTGCGGCGGCCGGACGGCCGTTTCGAGCCGGCACCGTGGAAGGTCAGCGAGGGCGACCAGATCCTGGGCATGATGCTGCGCGATGAGCAGGGCGGGTACTGGCTCGACACCCGTTCCGGGCTGGGGCGGGCCATGAACAACCAGTACCAGCAGGTACCGCTGTATAGCGCGGTGGCGCGTGGGCAGGTGCGGCCCAACTGGACCGGTGCCTACGAAGACCGCGAAGGCGGCATCTGGCTGGCCAGCACGAATGGCGGACTGTGGCATCTGTTGCCGCGCTGGTGGCAGTTTTCGGTGCTGTCGCGGCTGGAGGACGATCCGGCCTCATTGCGCAATGCCTATGTGCTCGGCATGGGCGCGGCCGCCGATGGCGGCGTGTGGACGGTCGGTACCCACGGTGCGTTGGACAAGTTCGACCCGGTCAGCGGCGAGATCCAGCAGCATCGCACCTGGGTGGACGGCACGCAGTGGCTTCAGTCGGTGCTGGAAGATCCGCGCGGTCAGGTCTGGATCGGCTCGTGGGACGCGTTGCTGCGGTATGACCCCAAGCAGGACCGGATCCAGCGCTGGGGTCGCGACGCGGCGGTGGATGCAACGATGGAGGGCGCGATCGAATCGATGGCGCTGTGCGATGGCCAGCGGCTGTGGACGTCCTCGACCACCGGGCTGCAGCAGCGCGATCTGGATGGGCATGTGCTGCATCGGGTGACGCTGGGCCATGCCGGGCTGGCGCCTACCCAGATCGCGCAGGACATCCAGTGCGGTCCGCAGGACCGGCTCTGGGTGGCGACCGGCCAGGGGCTGCTGCACTGGGTGCCGTCGCGCTCCCGTTTTGAACCCGTGCCCGGAGGACCGGCCGGTGGCGTGCATGCGCTGGCGTTCGCGGCCGATGACAGCGTGTGGCTGTCCGAAGAAGGCAAACTCTCGCAGTATCGCTGGGACACCGGACGGCTCACGCTGCAATCGGTGATCGGCAGCAGTGCCGGGTATCCCGAGGTGACCGCCACCGGGCTGGTGGTGGACCGCCAGGGCGTGGTCTGGGCCGCGAATGCGCGCGGGCTGATCCGCGTCGATCCGGTCACCGGGAGCGTGCGCCCGTACGGCGTGCATGACGGCCTGCCCAGCCAGGAATTCCGCCGCCGCACGCTCACGCTGACACCGAGCGGGCGCATCGTCGGCGGCACCCCGGCCGGCGTGGTGGTGTTCGATCCCGAGCAGGTCAAGCCGGCCACGCGCCGTGCGCCCCTGGTGATCGAACGCGTGGAGGTGCGTCGCGGTGAGAAGGTGCTGGACCTGACTCACGTAGCACCGCTGGACATCGCCGATGGTGATCGCGATCTACGCATCGTGGCGCGGTTGCTGTCCTTCGCCGATTCCACCTCGAACAATTACCGCTATCGCCTGGCCGGCTATGATCCGGACTGGGTGGAAGTGGGCCCGGCGGGCGAGCGTCTGTTCTCGCGCCTGCCGCCCGGCCGTTACCGGCTGGAGGTGCAGGCGCGTTCGGCCGATCACATCTGGTCACGCGTGCAGGTTCTGGAGTTCCGCGTGCAGCCCCCGTGGTGGCGCAGCCTGACGGGATTGCTGCTGCTCACCTCGGCGGTGCTGCTGTTGCTGAGCCTGTTCGCGTGGCTGTACCGGCGCCGGTTGCAGCGCCGGCATGCGTATCAGTTGGCGCTGCAGAAGCAGGAGCTGGCCGAGCAGGCCTCAATGGCCAAGACCCGCTTCCTGGCCAACCTGGGGCACGAGGTACGCACGCCGATGACCGGCGTGCTGGGCATGAGTGAGCTGCTGCTGTCCTCGCCGTTGAATCCGCAGCAGCGCAGCTACACCGAATCGATCCGGCACGCGGGCGAGCATCTGCTGCATCTGGTGAACGACGCGCTGGACCTGGCGCGGATCGAATCCGGCCGTCTGGAGCTGCAGGCGCAGCCGTTCCATCTGCAACGTCTGGTGGATGATGTGTGCACCTTGATGGCGGCACTGGCCGAGCAGAAGGGGCTTCGCTTCGTGGTCGACAACGCGCTGCCGGCAGGCACCAGCACGGTGGGCGACGAACTGCGCGTGCGCCAGATCCTGCTCAATCTGCTGGGCAACGCGGTCAAGTTCACCCGCCATGGCGAAGTACGTTTGATCGTGCGCGGGATCACTGCCGAACGGGGCCTGCACATTGAGGTGGCCGACACCGGGCCGGGCATCAGCAGCGATCAGCAGGAACGCCTGTTCCGGCGGTTCGAGCAGGCCGAAGGCGCACGAACGGCCGCGCAGTACGGCGGCAGCGGGCTGGGCCTGGCGATCTGTCGCGAGCTGGCGCTGGCGATGCAGGGTCAGATCGGGGTGCGCAGCCAGCTTGGGGTCGGCACCCGCTTCACGGTGACCCTGCCGTTGCCGCTGCACTCGGGCACGGCGGCCGAAGTGATCGGTGCCGATGGCGAGCGATGGGTGTTGCCCCCCCTGCGGATCCTGCTGGTCGAGGATGATCTGACCGTGGCCGAGGTGGTGTGCGGCTTGTTGTCCGCGCGCGGCCACGACGTGGTGCATGCCGAGCATGCCTTGTCGGCACTGCGCGAGGTCAGCGAGGCGAAGTTCGACGTGGTGCTGATGGATCTGGATCTGCCGGGGCTGGGCGGGATCGCGCTGGCCGAACACCTGCGCAGCCAAGGCTTCGAGATGCCCTTCATCGCGGTGACGGCGCGCACGGACCCTGCAATCGAGGAGCAGGCCCGCGCGGCGGGTTTCGATGGGTTCCTGCGCAAGCCGGTGACCGGTGATCTGCTGGTGGAAGCGATCGCGCGCGTCCTGCACGCCACCCGGTAGCCGCGAACCGCTGGTCCGCCGTTACTCGGCAACCTCTTCCACATCGCGCGGCGAAGGCCGGGTATCGGGCAGCTGCCAGAAGATCAGTGTGGAGGTCAGCGTGATGGCGCCAACGCAGACGAACGTGGCGTGCAGGGCCGCCGTGGCACCGTGCGCGACATCCAGGTGGTTGAACGCGGCCAGCAGGCTGCCAGCGGCGGCGGCGCCAAACCCGGTGGCGAGCATCATCACCATCGACAGCAGGCTGTTGCCGGCGCTGGCGAAGTCGCGATCCAGATCGCGCAGGGTGACGGTGTTCATGACGGTGAACTGCAGCGAGTTGACGGCGCCGAACAAGGCCAGCTGGATGACGCGGGCCCACACGGGCTGGCCGGGCGTCATGAAGATGAAACTGGCCATCGCCAGGCCGACCAGCACGGTGTTGACCATCAGCACGCGGCGGTAGCCGAAGCGTTCGACGAGTTTGACCGCATAGCGCTTGGAGACCATGCCGGCGGCGGCGACCGGGATCATCAACAGGCCGGCATTCATCGGGCTCATGCCCATGCCGACCTGCAGCAGCAGCGGGATCAGCAGCGGCATGGCGCTGCTGCCGATGCGCGAGAACAGGTTGCCCAGGATGCCGATGCGGTAGCTGGGCACGTGGAAGAGCGCAAGCGAGAACAGCGGCGCCGTGGAGTTGGCCGCATGCAGCCAGTAGCCGACCAGCGCGGCGAGGCCGGCGACGGTCATGAGCATCACCAGCGCATGCGGTGTCGCCATGCCGGAGATGCCGTCCAGCGCGAGGGAGAGCACAACCATGCCAAAGGCGAGCATGAGGTAGCCGGCGATGTCGAAGCGGGTGCGGTGTTCGGCGTAGTGGTCCGGCATGATTTTCATGGCGGCGACGTAACCGATGATGCCGATCGGCAGGTTGATCAGGAACACCCAGTGCCAGGAGGCGACCTCAACCAGCCAGCCACCCAGGGTGGGGCCGATGAGCGGGCCGATCAGGGCGGGAATGGCGATGAAGCTCATGGCGCGCAGGAATTCTTCGCGCGAGACCGAGCGCATGACGGCCAGGCGGCCAACCGGCAGCAGCATGGCGCCGCCGATGCCCTGCAGGACGCGTGCGCCGACAAGCTGGTGCAGGGTCTGGGCGAGGGCGCAGGCGAGCGAGCCGAGGGTGAACAGGATGATGGCGACGAGGAAAGTGCGTCGGGTGCCGAAGCGGTCGGCTATCCAGCCGGAGGCGGGAATGAAGGTGGCGACGGCCAGTGCGTAGCTGAAGACGACGGACTGCATCTGCAGGGGGCTTTCGCCGAGGCTGCGGGCCATGGCTGGCAGGGCGGTGTTGACGATGGTGGAGTCCAGCATCTGCATGAAGATGGCCAGCGATACGAGCCACAACAGGGGCCGGATCGAGGCGTAGCTGCTGGTGGTCATGGTGCGGGGCCTTCGTCAACGAGGGCGATATGATCGCCGATGTGGGATCAGGGTGTGGTCAAAGCCGAAGCCGAAGCCGAAGCCGAAGCCGAAGCATTGGCTCGGTCGGTGTCGCGGAGAGGCTGCGGCACGGGTGGGTTGGCGGGACACGCCGTAAACCCCGCTCCGCGGCCCGGCCCAGCCGCTGGCGGCTGTGCGTTCAGTCGCATGCGAGGCAGTGCCTCGCAAGCAATGCGCCTTCACCCCTGGGGGCTCATGTCGCGCCATCCATGGCGCTCATGGTCCCGCCAACCCACCCGTGCCGCACCCATGACAGTGGGCTGGCTGCCACGGGAAGTGCTGGCAATCACGCGCTCGTCTTGATGGCGCGAGTGGATGTGATGCCGGCAATGAATGTGATGCCGGGAATGCCATCGGTAGATCCACGCCATGCGTGGATGGCCGCGCGCAGAGCGGCAATGATCGGCACCCATCGCCTGCGGACGGCACGTGTGGTTCGTATCGAGGGTGGAAACGAGCGCACGCGTTCTGGATGCAGAACGCGTGCGTCGTCGGTCGTGCCCGGGTAGTGCCGGCCGCTGGCCGGCTACCTGCCAATGGCGATCAGCGTCGGCTCAAGCGATGTACGGCGTCGACCAGAACCTGGACGTGGTCGGGATTCATGTCCGGCGACATGCCGTGGCCGAGGTTGAAGACGTGGCCTTCGCGGGAGCCGCCGTTGCCTTGGGCGTAGCTGTCGAGCACCTGGCCGGCGGCGCGTTCAATGGCGGCGGGGTTGCCGTAGAGGGTGGTGGGGTCGAGGTTGCCCTGCAGGGCGACGCGGCCGCCGGTGCGGGCGACGGCATCGGCGAGGTCCAGAGTCCAGTCGACGCCGAGGGCGTCGGCGCCGGTGTCCGCGAGGGCGCCGAGGTGCAGGCCGGTGCCTTTGCCGAACAGGATCAGCGGGGTGCGTTCGGCACCGTCGCCGCGTTCGAGTTCCTGGGCGATGCGGGTCAGGTAGCGCAGGGAGAATTCGCGGTACATGGTCGGGCTGAGTACGCCGCCCCAGGTGTCGAACACCTGCAGCACCTGGGCGCCGGCCGCGCGCTGGGCGGCGAGGTAGGCGATCACCGCGTCGGTGACGACCGAGAGCAGCTGGTGCAGGGCGGCCGGTTCGTTCAGGGCCATCGCCTTGATGCGGGCGAAGTCCTTGCTGCCGCCGCCTTCCACCATGTAGCAGGCCAGCGTCCACGGGCTGCCGGAGAAGCCGATCAGGGGCACGCTGCCGTCGAGTTCGCGGCGAATCACGCGGACGGCGTCCATCACATAGCGCAGCTCGGTTTCCATGTCCGGCACGGCCAGCCTGGCGATGGCGGCGGTGTCGCGGACGGGGTGGCGGAACTTCGGGCCTTCGCCTTCGACGAAGTACAGCTCCAGGCCCATCGCGTCGGGAATGGTGAGGATGTCCGAGAACAGGATCGCGGCATCCAGGTCGAAGCGGCGCAGCGGCTGCAGGGTGACTTCGCAGGCGATGTCCGGGTTCTTGGCCATGGCCAGGAAGCTGCCGGCCTTGGCGCGGGTGGCACGGTACTCGGGCAGGTAACGGCCGGCCTGGCGCATCAGCCAGACAGGGGTGCAATCCACCGGTTCGCGGCGCAGGGCGCGCAGCAGGCGATCATGGCGGGAGGGGCTGGTCACGGAACGCATCCTTGGGATCTGGTGGCGCGGGGCCG
Organism: Stenotrophomonas sp. TWI587; assembly: GCF_039674145.1. NCBI lineage: Bacteria > Pseudomonadati > Pseudomonadota > Gammaproteobacteria > Lysobacterales > Lysobacteraceae > Stenotrophomonas > Stenotrophomonas sp. TWI587. Next base: position 19,579 of record NZ_JBDJMW010000005.1, read on the forward strand.
AATGGGAGCAGAGCGGCGGTGGCCGCTCAGTGCGGCGGATCGCCGCTGGTATAGGTCACGTCGTAGCCGCGATGCAGATGCGCATCGCGCGCCTTCTCGAACGCGGCCAGCGCCAGGTCTTCCTGCAGGTACAGCTCGCGGCGCAGTTGCCCGCGCCCGCCGATGGGGCCGGACTCGAGCAGCAGTTCCCAGCCACCGAACAGGTCCGGTTGCAGGGTGAGCTGGAGATAGCGGGCCGGATCGGCACCGCGGGCGTGTTGGTGCAGGAAGACGCGCATGCCCCGATTGTAGCCGTGAACGCCGCACGCGGCCGTCAGCGACGGGGCAGGTGCGGCGTAACGTCGCAGGCTCAGCCAGCAGCGAGCACGCGCAGCACGTCGGCCTCGTCGACATCGGCGACCACTTCGGCGCGGCCGATGCCACGCCACAGCACCAGGCGCAGGCGGCCGGCCACGTTCTTCTTGTCCAGCCGCATCCGGGCCAGCAGGGCTTCGGGCTGCAGGCCCGCCGGAATGGCGACCGGCAGTTCATAGCGCAGCAGCAGCTCGCGCAGCTGCCCGGTGTCGGCGTCGTCACTCATGCCCAGCTGGGCCGACAGGCGCGCGGCCAGCACCATGCCGACGGCGACAGCTTCGCCATGATTGAGGTTGTCGTTGCCCGGGGCGCCGTAGCCTTGTTCGGTCTCGATCGCGTGGCCGAAGGTGTGGCCGAGGTTGAGCAGGGCGCGCTCGCCCTTTTCCAGCGGATCGCGCGCGACGATCTCGGCCTTGTGCTCGCAGCTGCGCGCGATGGCCTGGGCCAGCGCGGTGTCATCGCCGGCCAGCAGCGCGGTGTGTTCGGCCTGCAGCCACTGGAAGAACAGCGGGTCGCGGATCGCGCCGTACTTGATCACCTCGGCCAGGCCGGCACGCAGCTCGCGCGGGGGCAGGGTGCGCAGGGCGGCCGTATCGGCGATGACGGCGCGCGGCGGATGGAAGGCGCCGACCAGGTTCTTGCCTTCGGGGATGTCCACCGCGGTCTTGCCGCCGACCGAGGAATCGACCATCGCCAGCAGCGAGGTTGGCAGCTGCACGCAGTCGACACCGCGCATCCAGCAGGCGGCGGCGAAGCCGGCCAGATCGCCGGCGACGCCGCCACCGAGGGCCATCACGCAGGCATCGCGGGTGGCGCCCAGGGCGGCCAGTGCGGTGATCGCATCGCCGAAGTGGGCCAAGGTCTTGGAGGCTTCGCCGGCCGGCAGCACCAGCTCACCGATCAGCAGGTCCGGGCGCGCGGCCAGCAGCGCCGATTTCACCCCCGCCAGATACAGCGGCGCTACCGAGGAATCACTGAGCAGCAGCACATGGCGACCACGTACATGGTGGGCCAGCAGCTCGCCCTGGCCAAGCAGGCCCGGGCCGATGTGGATGGTGTAGGGGGTGTCGCCGCTGACGGCAACGGTACGCGGGGCGGGGGTCATTCCGGTGTTTCCTGTCGCTGCCACTGCGCGGCCAAGCGCAGCACCAGCTGCGCGGTGGCCTCGGCGGGCGTGTAGAGATCGGTATCCAGGGTGAGATCGGCCAGGCTCTGGTACAGCGGGTCACGGGCGGCGGCCATCTCGTGCAGTACCTGCTCGCGGTCCGGGCGCTGCAGCAACGGGCGGCCGCGGTCACGGGCCAGCCGCTCCAACTGGGCCGGCACGCTGACCCGCAGGTAGACCACGAAACCGCGGCGGGCGATCGCCGCGCGGTTGTCCGCATCCAGCACCGCGCCACCGCCGGTGGAAACCAACTGGCCATGGCCGTCCAGCAGGGCCTGCAGGACCTGGCGCTCGTGCTGGCGGAAGCCGGCTTCGCCGGAGTGCTCGAAGATCGCCGGAATGCTGGCCCCCGTGCTGTCCACGATGGCCTGGTCGGCATCCACGAAGTCCAGCGTGAAGCGCTCGGCCAGCCGGCGCCCGATGCAGGTTTTGCCGGCGCCCATCGGGCCAATCAGGATGAGGTTCGGAGCGGGATTCATTACCCTCGATCCTAACATCTCCGTGCCATCGCCTTTACGCGTCGGCCCCCATGGTGGGGCGGCGCGGACTGTCCCGCGCGCTACCGGAGCGCCCTATGTCCGTCGCCAAAATCATCGAGATCAACGCGTCCTCCAAGACCAGCGTGGAAGACGCCGTACGCAGTGGCCTGAAGAAAGTGTCCGAGACAGTCAAAGGCATCCAAGGCGCCTGGATCAATGAAACCAAGGTGGTGACCGATGGCGAGGGCAACATCACCGAGTGGCGGGTGAACCTGCGGGTGACCTTCCTGGTCAGTTGAGCCCCGTGCTCCCCGTGGTCAGCCCGTTGCGATGATCCGGCGCTGCTCGTCCAGTGCGATGACCTTGTCCGCCAGCGCGGGCAGGGTACGCAGCGCCTGGCGGCTGACCCGTTCGTAGTACTGCACGAAGCGCTCCAGTTGGGCGCGGCTCATGCTGCTGCGGTCAGGCTGGGCGGCCTGCAGGTTCTGCTCCTGCTGCCAGCGCCAACGCGGGATCACCGAAAAATCCGGCGGCTGCAGGAACCACAGGCGGTCACACCTCTGCCACAGCGCGGGGTAATCGTTCGCGAGCGCCGCATTGCACCAGCGGCGCCAGCGGCCGTCCGCATCGGCGTCGCGTTCGAGGGGATTGATCGGTAGCTCCAGATCGGCTTCGCCCTGCGCAGGCGTGCCGAGGAACCAGCCTTCGAACACCAGCAGGTCGAGCGGGCCGTCGATGTGCGGCCAATCCTTTTCGGGCAGGCGCTCGTCGGCGAGTTTGTCGAAGCGGGGCACGGCGACCGGGCCGCCGGCGGCGACGGCGTCCAACGTGGCATGGGCCAAGGCCAGATCGTGGGTGCCCGGCGGGCCGCGGGTCAGCAGCAGCGGGTGCACCTGCCGCGCCAGACGTTGGCGCTGGGCGCGGGTGAGGTAGACATCGTCGATGGAGAGCATGGCCGCACGCAGGCCGCGCGTTTCCGCCAACGCGACCACCTGGGCGGCCAGCGTCGATTTGCCGCTCCCCTGCAGACCGCTGATCGCCAATACTGGAACGGCCGCGTCGCAGCTCAGCGCGTCGTCCAGCGCCTGCGCGACCAGTGCATCCGGAAAACCTTTGATCGGGGGCATGTACGCAGGTGCAGGCATGCAGCGACAATAAACCCAAACCGCGTGACAAGAAAACCGCCATGACCGATCTGTATGCCGAAGCGTTGTCCACCTTTGCCGGGCTGTTCGAAGAAGCCAAGGCGAGCCGCGAAGTCGAACCCAATGCGATGACGGTGGCCACGGCCGACCAGAACCGCCAGCCGTCGGCGCGCACCGTGCTGCTCAAGGCATTCGATGCGCGTGGCTTCGTGTTCTATACCCACCTGGACAGCCACAAGGGCCGCGAGCTGCAGCTCAATCCGCAGGCCGCGCTGCTGTTCCTGTGGCGCAGCCTGCGCGAAGCCGGCATCCAAGTGCGTATCGAAGGCCGCGTGGAGCAGGTCAGCGATGCCGAGGCCGATGCGTACTTCGCCTCGCGCCCGCGCATGAGCCAGATCGGTGCGTGGGCGTCGCTGCAGTCCAAGACGCTGGCCTCGCGCGAGGAGTTCGATGCGCGCGTGGCGACCACCGAGGCGAGCTTCGACGGCCGCGATGTGCCGCGCCCGGACGGCTGGAGCGGCCTGCGCGTCGTGCCGCAGCGGATCGAGTTCTGGTACGGCGCGCAATTCCGCCTGCACGAGCGCTGGTGCTATGAGATCGGTGTGGACGGGCAGTGGAGCAAGCGGATGCTGTTCCCCTGATCTAGGTCGGCGTTGTTTCGCGCAGCCAGCGCCACAGCGTGGTGCGTGATACGCCCAGCTGCGCGCAGGCCTGCTCGCGGTTGCCGCCGCAGTCGGCCAGCAGCTGCTGCAGTGCGGCCGAACCCGGTCGCACCGCCGAGGCAGCGGTGAGTGCTGCCGGGGCGGCGGCGCCTGGCGCCACCAGCGGGCGCTGCACTGCATGCAGCTCCGGCAACCACAGCAGCATCTGCGGAAGTGAAAGCTCACCCGGCTGCTGCTGCCAGTGGATGCGCAGGCGATCGACCATGTTGCGCAGCTCGCGCACATTGCCGGGCCAGGGGTACTCACGCAGCCGCGCCAACGCCTCGGAAGACAGCGGTGCATCCATAGCGGCCAGCTGACGGAAGAAGTGGCTCACCAGCAAGGGGACATCCTCGCGCCGTTCGTGCAGCGTCGGCAGCGCGATGCGCAGTGCGGCCAGGCGGTAGTACAGATCGCGGCGGAAGCGCTGCGCGTCCACCAGCGATTCCAATGTCTGCAGCGTGGCCGCGACCACGCGCACATCCACGGGCGTCGGCTCGGTGGCGCCGACGCGCAGCACTTCGCGCTCTTCCAGTACCCGCAGCAGCCGCGTCTGCAGCGGCAGCGGCAGCTCACCGATCTCATCGAGGAACAGCGTGCCGCCCTCGGCGGCTTCCACGAGACCGACACGCCCGCCACGCCGCGCGCCGGTGAACGCGCCCTCGGTGTAACCGAACAGCTCGGCTTCCAGCAGCGACTCGCTGATCGCCCCACAGTTGAGCGCGACGAAGCGGCCTCGGCGGCCACTGGCAGTGTGCAGCTGCCGCGCCACCAGTTCCTTGCCGGTGCCGGTGGCGCCGCTGATCAGCACGGTGCTGTCGTAGGGCGCATACAGCGCGATGTGCTCGCGTACCTGCTGCATCGGCGCGCTGTCGCCGAGCAGGGCATGGTCCGCATCCCGACGCTTGGCCGGTGCCCGCCGCCGCAGTGACGGCGCACCGGAGCGGGCCAGGGTCTGGGTCAGCTCCAGCGCGTGTTCGAACGCATGGCGCACCGAGTCAGCCGAGTACAGCAGCACACCGGGCAGGCCCACCTGCTCGGCATAGTCGATCGCCATGCCGGTGCCGACGATCACCTCGATACCGTTGGCACGCAGGTCGGCGATGCAATCGCGTGCGTCCTCACGGGTGACGAAGCGGCGATGCTCGATGTCCAGTCCGAAGCTGTGCTGGAAGCTGCCGAAGGTCGGCACATCGGTGGCATGGGTGACCAGGCCGATCCGCGGGGCGATCCGGCGCGCGCGCGCCAGCGCTTCCATCAGGTCGAAGCCGTTGGCCTGGATCGGCACCAGCGGCACCTCCAGCCGGCTGCGCAGGTAGGCCGCATTCGAGCCGCCGGCGATCACGACGTCGCAGTGCTCACGGCGCAGTCGCTGGCCAATCACATCCACGGCCTCTTCGAAACCGAGGTTGATCGGCACGATGCGCGCGCGGCGGTCGAATTCTGGAATCACATCGCCGAGCAGCCCGGTCAGGCGCGACACGCTGACCGTCCAGATCACCGGCAGCTGGCCGGCATCCGGATCGGCGAGGCGGGAACGGTGGCGGGGCAGGCTGATCGACATGGGCATGTTTCGGTGTTTCAGTTCCAGCCATGTTACAGATGTTTCAATGTTTCAAGGTGAAACGTTCCGGTCATCGCGCTGCCTCAATGAAATCAGACACTTGCGAGCTGGCACGGCCCTTGCGCCTATCAACCCGTCAACCACGATGGAATGCCGCATGAGCACCCCTGTTTCCTCCGCTGGCGCCCGTTTCCGCGCCGCACTGGCCGCCGAATCGCCGTTGCAGGTGATCGGCGCGATCAATGCCAACCACGCGCTGCTGGCCAAGCGCGCCGGCTATCGGGCGATCTACCTGTCCGGAGGCGGCGTCGCGGCCGGCTCGCTGGGCCTGCCGGACCTGGGCATCAACACCCTGGAAGACGTGCTGATCGATGTGCGCCGCATCACTGACGTGTGCGACCTGCCGCTGATGGTGGACATCGACACCGGGTTCGGCCCGAGCGCGTTCAATATCGCGCGCACCGTCAAATCACTGATCAAGGCCGGCGCGGCCGCCTGCCACATCGAAGACCAGGTCGGCGCCAAGCGCTGCGGTCACCGCCCGGGCAAGGAGATCGTGTCGCAGGGTGAGATGGTGGACCGGGTCAAGGCCGCCGCCGATGCCAAGACCGATCCGGACTTCTTCCTGATCGCGCGCACCGATGCCATCCAGGTCGATGGCGTGGATGCAGCGATCGAACGGGCCATCGCCTGCGTCGAGGCCGGTGCCGACGGCATCTTCGCCGAGGCCGCCTACGATCTGGAGACCTACCGCCGCTTTGTCGATGCGGTGAAGGTACCGGTGCTGGCCAACATCACCGAGTTCGGCGCCACGCCGCTGTTCAGTCGCGATGAGCTGGCCTCGGCCGGCGTCGCGATCCAGCTGTTCCCGCTGTCCGCGTTCCGCGCTGCCAACAAGGCGGCCGAGAACGTGTATGAGACCATCCGCCGCGAGGGCCACCAGCGTAATGTGGTGGAGGCGATGCAGACGCGCGAAGAGCTGTACGACCGTATCGGTTACCACGCCTTCGAGCAGCAGCTCGATGCGTTGTTCGCCGCCAAGAAGTAAGACCGCACACTGTTTTCTGGAGGGATCATGAGCGACACCACTACCGCCCCCGGCTTCAAGCCGAAGAAATCCGTCGCCCTGTCGGGCACCGCCGCCGGCAACACCGCGCTGTGCACCGTCGGCCGCAGCGGCAACGACCTGCATTACCGTGGGTATGACATCGCCGATCTGGCCAACACCAGCGAGTTCGAGGAAATCGCGCATCTGCTGGTCCACGGCAAGCTGCCGACCCGCGCCGAGCTCGTGGCCTACAAGACCAAGCTGAAGTCGCTGCGTGGCATTCCGGCCGCGGTCAAGGCCGCGCTGGAAGAACTGCCGCCGTCGGCGCACCCGATGGACGTGATGCGCACCGGCGTGTCCGTGCTGGGCTGCGTGTCGCCGGAGAAGGACGACCACAACCATCCGGGCGCGCGCGACATCGCCGACAAGCTGATGGCCTGCCTGGGTTCGATGCTGCTGTACTGGTATCACTGGAGCCACAACGGCCGTGCGATCGACGTGGAAACCGACGACGACTCCATCGGTGGCCACTTCCTGCACCTGCTGCACGGTGAGAAGCCGCAGGATTCGTGGGTCAAGGCGATGCACACCTCGCTGATCCTGTACGCCGAGCACGAGTTCAATGCCTCGACCTTCGCCTGCCGCGTCATCGCCGGCACCGGCAGCGACATGTACAGCGCGATCACCGGCGGTATCGGTGCCCTGCGCGGTCCCAAGCATGGCGGCGCCAATGAAGTGGCCTTCGAAGTCCAGAAGCGCTACGACAGCCCGGATGATGCCGAGGCCGATATCAAGGCCCGCGTGGAGCGCAAGGAAGTCGTCATCGGTTTCGGCCACCCGGTGTACACCGTCAGCGATCCGCGCAACAACATCATCAAGGAGGTCGCGCGCGACCTGTCCGCCGAGCAGCAGAACGTCAAGATGTACGACATCGCCGAGCGTCTGGAATCGGTGATGTGGGACATCAAGAAGATGTTCCCGAACCTGGATTGGTTCAGCGCGGTCAGCTACCACATGATGGGCGTGCCGACGGCCATGTTCACCCCGTTGTTCGTGATCGCCCGCACCTCCGGCTGGAGCGCGCACATCATCGAGCAGCGCATCGACGGCAAGATCATCCGCCCGAGTGCGAACTACACCGGCCCGGAAGACCAGGCCTTCGTGCCGATCGACCAGCGCAAGTAAGACAGACGTACCGCACCCGTTCGCGGGTGCATTGCGGAGCAGGCCGGCGCGATGCCGGTCTGCTCCGTTGCGGCGTCGCTACTCCTTCTTCGCCGGTGTCACGACGCCCCGGCCCGCCAACAAGCAGCTATCGCCAGCCATGAATACTCAGTACCGCAAGAATCTCTCCGGCACCGCGCTGGACTATTTCGATACCCGTGCCGCCGTCGATGCCATCCAGCCCGGTGCCTATGCCACGCTGCCGTACACCTCGCGCGTGCTGGCCGAAAACCTGGTGCGCCGCTGCGACCCGGCCACGCTGGAGCCCTCGCTGCGCCAGCTGATCGAGCGTCGCCAAGATCTGGATTTCCCGTGGTTCCCGGCCCGCGTGGTGTGCCATGACATTCTCGGCCAGACCGCCCTGGTCGACCTGGCCGGCCTGCGCGACGCCATCGCCGATGCCGGCGGCGACCCGGCGCAGATCAATCCGGTGGTGCCGACCCAGCTGATCGTGGATCACTCGCTGGCGGTGGAATTCCCCGGCTTCGACAAGGCTGCGTTCGAGAAGAACCGCGCCGTCGAGGACCGCCGCAATGAAGACCGGTTCCACTTCATCAACTGGACCAAGAAGGCGTTCAAGAACGTCGACGTGATTCCGCCGGGCAACGGGATCATGCATCAGATCAATCTGGAGAAGATGTCGCCGGTCGTGCAGGTGCGCGATGGCGTGGCCTTCCCGGATACCTGCGTGGGCACCGACAGCCACACCCCGCACGTGGACGCGCTGGGCGTGATCGCGATCGGCGTGGGCGGCCTGGAAGCGGAGAGCGTGATGCTCGGCCGTGCCTCCTGGATGCGCCTGCCCGACATCATCGGCGTGGAGCTGACCGGCTGCCCGCAGCCGGGCATCACCTGCACCGACGTGGTGCTGGCGCTGACCGAGTTCCTGCGCAAGGAGCGTGTGGTCGGCGCGTGGATCGAGTTCTACGGCGAGGGCGCCAACGCGCTGACCATCGGTGACCGCGCCACCATCTCCAACATGACGCCGGAGTTCGGCGCCACCGCGGCGATGTTCTACATCGACCAGCAGACCCTGGACTACCTGCGCCTGACCGGCCGCGAAGATGCCCAGGTCGCGCTGGTGGAGACCTACGCCAAGGCCACCGGCCTGTGGGCTGACGATCTGGTCACCGCGCAGTACGAGCGCGTGCTGCAGTTCGACCTCTCCACCGTGGTGCGCAACATGGCCGGCCCGTCCAATCCGCACAAGCGCGTGGCGACCACCGACCTGGCTGCGCGCGGCATCGCCGATGAAGGCAAGCTGGCCTCGGGCAGGCAGGAACAGGCCGATGGCCTGATGCCCGATGGCGCGGTGATCATCGCCGCGATCACCAGCTGCACCAACACCAGCAACCCGCGCAACGTGATTTCCGCGGCCTTGCTGGCCCGCAACGCCAACCGCGCCGGCCTGACCCGCAAGCCGTGGGTGAAGAGCTCGCTGGCGCCTGGCTCCAAGGCCGTGCAGCTGTATCTGGAAGAAGCCGGCCTGCTGACCGAGCTGGAGCAGATGGGCTTTGGCATCGTCGCCTTTGCCTGCACCACCTGCAACGGCATGAGCGGTGCGCTGGACCCGAAGATCCAGCAGGAAGTGATCGACCGCGACCTGTATGCCACCGCCGTGCTCTCGGGCAACCGCAATTTCGACGGCCGCATCCACCCGTACGCCAAGCAGGCCTTCCTGGCCTCGCCGCCGCTGGTGGTCGCGTACGCGATCGCCGGCACGGTGCGCTTCGATATCGAGAAGGATGCGCTCGGCCACGATGCCGATGGCAACCCGATCACCTTGAAGGACCTGTGGCCGAGCGATGCCGAGATCGATGCGGTGGTCAAGGCAAGCGTCAAGCCGGAGCAGTTCCGCAAGGTCTACGACCCGATGTTCACCTTCAAGGTGGAACACGGTGCCCCGATCAGCCCGCTGTACGACTGGCGCCCGCAGAGCACCTACATCCGCCGCCCGCCGTATTGGGAAGGCGCGTTGGCCGGTGCCCGCAGCCTGACCGGCATGCGTCCGTTGGCCGTGCTCGGCGACAACATCACCACCGATCACCTGTCGCCGTCCAACGCGATCATGGCCAGCAGCGCGGCCGGCGAGTATCTGGCGAAGATGGGCCTGCCCGAGGAAGACTTCAATTCCTACGCGACCCACCGCGGCGATCACCTCACCGCGCAGCGCGCGACGTTCGCCAACCCGAAGCTGATCAACGAAATGGCCGTGGTCGATGGCCAGGTCACGCAGGGCTCGCTGGCGCGCGTGGAGCCGGAAGGTCAGGTGACCCGGATGTGGGAAGCGATCGAAACTTACATGGGCCGCAAGCAGCCGCTGATCATCATCGCTGGTGCCGATTACGGCCAGGGCAGCTCGCGTGACTGGGCCGCCAAGGGCGTGCGCCTGGCCGGCGTGGAAGCGATCGCGGCCGAAGGCTTCGAACGCATTCACCGCACCAACCTGATCGGCATGGGCGTGCTGCCGCTGGAGTTCAAGGAAGGCGTCAACCGCAAGACCCTGGGCATCGATGGCACCGAAACCTTCGATGTGCTCGGCGACCGCGTGCCGCGCGCCGAGCTGACCCTGGTCATCCACCGCCGCAACGGTGAACAGCTGCGGGTGCCGGTCACCTGCCGGCTGGATACCGCCGAAGAGGTCTCGATCTATGAGGCCGGCGGCGTGCTGCAGCGGTTTGCCCAGGACTTCCTGGAATCGGCGCAGGTCGCCTGATCCCACCCGCCTCACGACGGCCCGGCAACGGGCCGTCTTTCCATCAGGACTTCGATATGGCGTTTCTCCCCCAGCTCAGCATCCCCGCCACCTACCTGCGCGGCGGCACCAGCAAGGGCGTGTTCTTCAAGCTGACCGATCTGCCCGCCGCTGCGCAGCTGCCTGGCCCGGCGCGCGATGCGCTGCTGATGCGCGTGATCGGTTCGCCCGATCCGTACGCCAAGCACACCGATGGCATGGGCGGGGCGACCTCCAGCACCAGCAAGTGCGTGATCATTTCCGCGCCGTCGGTACCGGACCACGACGTGGACTATCTATACGGCCAGGTCGCGATCGAGACCGCGTTCGTTGACTGGAGCGGCAACTGCGGCAACCTCAGCACCGCGGTCGGACCGTTCGCGATCAGCAACGGACTGATTGATCCGGCACGGATTCCGCACAACGGCCTCTGCACCGTACGCATCTGGCAGGCCAACATCGGCAAGACCATCCTGGCGCACGTGCCGATCGTGGAGGGCCAGGTGCAGGAAGACGGCGATTTCGAACTGGATGGCGTGACCTTCCCGGCCGCGGAAATCCAGCTGGAGTTCCTGGACCCTTCCGATGAGGGCGAGGGTGGGGCGATGTTCCCGACCGGCAATCTGGTCGACACGCTCGACGTGCCGGGCGTGGGCAGCTTCCAGGTCACGATGATCACCGCCGGCATTCCGACCATCTTCCTCAACGCCGCGGATCTGGGTTACACCGGTACCGAGCTGCAGCCGGCGATCAATGAGGACAAGGCGGCGCTGGCGCGCTTCGAGGCGATCCGTGCGCACGGCGCGGTGCGCATGGGGCTGATCGAAACCATCGAACAGGCCGCGAGCCGTCAGCACACGCCGAAGGTCGCCTTCGTCGCCCCGGCGCAGGATTACGTGTCCTCCAGCGGCAAGCAGATCGCGGCCGGGGATATCGATCTGCACGCGCGCGCGCTGTCCATGGGCAAGCTGCACCACGCGATGATGGGCACCGCTGCAGTGGCCATCGGCACTGCCGCCGCGATCCCGGGCACGCTGGTGAACTTGGCGGCCGGTGGTGGTGAGCGTGAATCGGTGAACTTCGGTCATCCCTCCGGCACGCTGCGCGTGGGCGCGCAGGCGGCGCTCGTTGACGGTCAGTGGACGGTGACCAAGGCAATCATGAGCCGCAGCGCCCGCGTATTGATGGATGGTGCGGTACGGGTGCCTGCCACCACGTTGTAACGCCCAACAGGAGAATCGCGATGTCCGGTCATGACAGCCACAGCAACCAGCGCCCCGCGTGGGACACGGTCCTGACCGACATCGTCGATTACGTCCGCGATTACCAGGTCAGCTCGCCGCTGGCGTACACCACCGCGCGGCACTGCCTGATCGATACGCTGGGCTGCGGGTTGGCGGCGCTTTCGTTCCCGGCCTGCAGCAAGCTGCTCGGGCCGCTGGTGCCGGGCATGCGGGTGATCAACGGTGCGCGCGTGCCGGGTACCCGCTTCGAGTTGGACCCGGTGCAGGGCGCGTTCAACATCGGCGCGATGATCCGCTGGCTGGATTTCAACGACACCTGGCTGGCGGCGGAGTGGGGGCACCCGTCCGACAACCTGGGCGGCATCCTCGCCACCGCCGATTGGCTCAGCCGCAATGCCGAGGCACTGCGCCGGGCGCCACTGACCATGCGCGATGTGCTGGAGGCGATGGTCAAGGCGCATGAAATCCAGGGCTGCCTGGCGCTGGAGAATGCGTTCAACCGGGTCGGGCTGGATCATGTGGTACTGGTCAAGGTCGCCTCCACCGCGGTCGTGTCGCACATGCTCGGGTTGGATCGCGAGCGCATGCTCAATGCCTTGTCGCTGGCCTGGGTGGATGGACAGTCGCTGCGCACCTACCGCCACGCGCCCAACACCGGCTCGCGCAAGAGCTGGGCAGCGGGTGACGCCACCAGCCGTGCGGTGCGCCTGTCGCTGATGGCTGCGGCCGGCGAGATGGGTTACCCCAGCGCGCTGACCGCGCCGACCTGGGGCTTCTACGATGTCTCCTTCGGCGGGCAGCCGTTCCGCTTCCAGCGGCCTTACGGCAGCTACGTGATGGAGAACGTGCTGTTCAAGATCAGCTATCCGGCCGAGTTCCATGGCCAGACCGCGGTCGAAGCGGCGATGCAGGTGCATGCGCAGATGCGCGCCAGCGGCAAACGTAGCGAAGATATCGCGCAGATCACCCTGCGCACCCAGCAGGCCTGCCTGCGCATCATCGATAAACCCGGCCCGCTGCATAACCCGGCCGACCGCGACCACTGCGTGCAGTACATGGTGGCGATCGGGCTGGTCTTCGGCCGGCTGGTCGCCGAGGACTACGAGGATGACGTGGCGGCCGATCCGCGCATCGATCCGCTGCGGGCGAAGATCACCTGCGTGGAAGACCCGCAGTTCACGGCCGACTACCTGGACCCGGACAAGCGCAGCATTGCCAATGCGCTGCACGTGACCTTCGCCGATGGCAGCACGATGGAGGCCGTGGTGGAGTATCCGCTGGGCCACGCCCGCCGCCGCGCCGAGGGCATTCCGCTGCTGGAGGACAAGTTCCGCCGGCACCTGGCCGGGGTGTTCCCGACCGTGCAGCAGCGTCGGATCCTGGACGTCTCGTTGGACCCGGTGGCCCTGGAGGCGATGCCGGTGCATGAGTACGTGGACCTCTACGTCGCCAGGTAGAGCCGACCGTTGGTCGGCTACCGTCTTGCCCCGGACGGGCGGGGACCGCCCGTATACTGGCCGCCTTGTTCGAGGAGTGACGTCATGGCTAGCCGCAGTCGGTTCGGGCAGTGGAGCTGGAAGGGAATCGCGGGCCTGGCGCTGGTCGCCGGCCTGGCCATCGGCGTCGGGGGTTGCAAGCGCAACGACAGCGGGCAGCTGCCGGCACCATCCGGCGCGCCGATCACGGCCAAGGCCGAGGCGGTCACCGAGTTCACCCTGGTCCGGGCCTACCCCGATCAGAAGAGCGACGGCCTGTCGCTGGCGCTGGAGTTCTCGCGCCCACTGGTCGGCACCCAGGATTTCGACGCGCTGGTCCGCTTCGCCGAGAAGGTCGGCACCGAGGACAGCAGCTGGTCGCTGTCCGATGACGGCAAGACCCTGCGCTATCCGTTCGTGGAGGCGGCCAAGGAATACTCGCTGATCGTCTCGCCCGACCTGCTCGCCGCCGATGGCAGCCGGATCGGCAAGGAGCTGCGCCAGAAGGTCTTCACCGGCGAACTCAAGCCGGTGGCCGGGTTCGCCTCGCAGGGCAGCGTGCTGCCGGCCAAGGACAGCCGCGGTCTGCCGGTGGTCTCGGTCAACGTGCCGGAAGTGGACGTGGAATTCCTGCGCGTGCGCGAGAAGGAACTGCCGAGCTTCTTCAGCCAGTACCAGCGCGGCGGCCGCCGCGGCAGCTGGGAGCTGGACAGCGACTACGGCGACAAGACGCCCATGTCGCAGCTGGCCGAGCCGGTCTACGTGAACCGCTTCGTGATCGGTGGCAAGCAGAACGAGCGCGTGCTCACCTACCTGCCGACCCAGGACATCAAGGAGCTGCAGCAGCCCGGCCTGTATTTCGCGGTGATGAAGCGCAGTGGCTCGTTCGAAGGGGAATACGACACCGCCTTCTTCACCGTCAGCGACATCGGCCTGCATACGCGTGCCTACAAGGACAAGCTGTTCGTGCACACCGCCTCGCTGCAGAGCGGGGCGTCGTTGAAGAAGATCGAGCTGCGTATCCTCGATGGCAAGGGCGAGGTGGTGCTCAAGGGCGCGACCGACGGCAATGGCAATGCGCTGCTCAACTACACGCTCGATGCCAGCCATGTGCTGATCGCCAGCAGTGGCGGCGATACCTCGATGCTGCCGTTCAATCAGCCCGCGCTGGACCTGAGCGAGTTCGCCGTGGCCGGGCGTGACAATGCCTGGTTCGACGTGTTCACCTGGTCGGGCCGCGACCTGTACCGTCCCGGCGAGACCGTGCGCATCTCGGCCCTGCTGCGCGACAACGACGGCAAGCCGGTCAAGCCTCAGCCCGTCTTCCTGCGCCTGAAACAGCCGGACGGAAAGACCTTCCGCGAGACCCGCCTGACCCCCGGCGAGCAGGGCTACTTCAGCTTCGAGCAGCTGATTCCGGCCGAGGCGCCGACCGGGCGCTGGCAGGTGGAGTTCCGCACCAACCCGGCCAGCAAGGAAGCGATCCAGGGCATGACCCTGCGCATCGAGGAGTTCCTGCCCGAGCGCATGAAGCTGGACCTGGACAGCGCGCAGAAGACGCTCAAACCGGGTGAGCCGCTCAAGCTGCAGGCCGATGCGGCGTATCTGTACGGGGCCCCGGCCGACGGCAACCGCTTCACCGCACGGTTGGCCGTGGCGGCCGAGCAGTCGCCGGTCGAGTCGCTGCCGGGCTACTTCTTCGGCGACCCGACCACCGCGCTGCCGCGCGAGGCGCGCGACGTCATCGATACCGAATTCCCGGCCGACGGCAAGCTGCGCCAGGACGTGGAGCTGCCGGCCGAGGTCAAGCCGACCGCACCGATCGCCGTGGTGCTGTCCGGCAGCGTGTATGAAACCGGTGGCCGGACCGTGACCCGCACCCTGAAGCGGGTGATGTGGCCGGCAACGGCGCTGGTCGGTGTACGCCCGCTGTTCGATCCCAAGGACGGCGCCGATGCCAACAGCAATGCGCGCTTCGAACTGATGCGCGTGGACGCGGCGGGCAAACCGCAGCCGTCCAAGGGCCTGAAGGTCACGCTGGTGCGCGAACTGCGCGATTACCACTGGACCTTCAACGATAACCGCTGGGATTACGACTTCACCCGCCGCTTCGAGAACAAGGACACCCGCACCGTCGACGCAGGCAGTGCCGCCGTGGGTGTGGACTTCCCGGTGGAGTGGGGCGAGTACCGGCTGGACGTGTTCGACCCGGCCACCGGGCTGACCAGTCGCTATCCCTTCAACGCCGGCTGGAGCTGGAACGACGACAACCGCGGCCTGGATGCACGCCCGGACAAGATCAAGCTGGCGTTGGACAAGACCGGCTACAAGGCTGGCGATACCGTGCGCGTCACCGTGACCCCGCCGCATGCCGGCAAGGGCGTGCTGATGGTCGAGAGCGACAAGATGCTCTACGTCCAGGATATCGACGCCAAGCCTGGCAGCACCTACGACATTCCGGTCACGGCCGAGTGGGAACGTCACGACGTCTACATCACCGCGCTGGTGTTCCGTGGCGGCAGTGCGCCGAGCAAGATCACCCCGGCCCGTGCGGTCGGCGTGGTGCATGTGCCGATGGACCGCAAGGCGCGGCAGATCGCCGTTGGCCTGGTGGCCCCCAAGCAGATGCGCCCGGAGCAGACGCTGCCGGTCACCGTGAGCGCCCCGCAGCTGGCGGGCAAGGTCGCGCATGTGACCGTCTCGGCGGTGGATGTGGGCATCCTCAACATCACCCGCTTCCCGGTGCCCGATGCCGCTGGCCACTTCTTCGCGCAGCGTCGCCTCGCCGTGGATGCGTATGACATCTACAGCCGCGTGATCGAGAGCTTCGACGGCAGCAGCGGCAAGCTGAAGTTCGGTGGCGACATGGCACTGGCGGCGATGCCGCAGGCCAAGCGCCCGACCGCGCGCGTGCAGACGGTCGATCTGTTCTCCGGCCCGGTGAAGCTCGATGCCAAGGGCATTGCGCGGATCGCGTTGAAAGTGCCGGATTTCAACGGCACCCTGCGCGTCTCGGCGCTGGTGTATGCCGATGACCAGTACGGCAAGCGCGATGTGGAAACCGTGGTGCGCGCGCCGATCCTGGCCGAAGCCAGCATGCCGCGCGTGATGGCGCCCGGGGATACCAGCACCGTGACCCTGGACGTGCAGAACTTCACCGGCACGCCGGGCGAGTTCAAGGTGCAGGTGGATGGTATCGGGCCGTTGACGCTGGGCGAGTCCAGCCGCACGCTCAAGCTCAACGCGGACGCCAAGAGCACGCTGAGCTTCCCGCTGACCGCGCGCGAGGGCTACACCGTGGCCAAGGTGCGCGTGCGCGTGGACGGCAACGGCTTCAAGGTTGATCGCCGCTATGACCTTCCGGTGCGCGCGGCGTGGCCGCAGGTGCTGCGCGCACAGACCCGCACACTGGATCCGCTGGCCGTCGTCACGATGGAGGCCGGGCTGGCCGATGGCCTGATGAACGACTCGGTGACCGCACGCCTGCTGGTCAGCGCGCTGCCGCCGATACCGTTCGCCAGTGCCTTGAACGGCGCGCTCAACTATCCGTATGGCTGCGCCGAGCAGACCACCAGCAAGGGCTATGCCGCGTTGATGCTGGATGAGGCGACCTCGGCCATGCTGGGCGCGGACGGGCTGGACGCCAAGACCCGCCGCGAGCGCATGGAGGGTGCCTTCGGCCGCCTGGCCTCGATGCAGGTCGCCAACGGCAACTTCTCGATGTGGGGCGACGACGGCTACATCAATCCGTGGCTGACGCCGTACATCGCCGAGTTCCTGCTCGACGCCAAGGACGCTGGCTTCGCGGTGCCGGACAACGTGCTGCAGAAGGCGCTGAACCGCTTGAGCGAAGACCTGCTGTCCGGCGGCAACCAGTTCTACGGCGAGGACCGCCGCGAGAACCTGAAGTTCGCCAACCAGGCGTATTCGGGCTACGTGCTGGCCCGGGTCAACCGCGCGCCGCTGGGTACCCTGCGTGCGCTGTACGACAACGAACGCAGCAAGTCGCTGACCGGCCTGTCGCTGGTGCACCTGGGCATCGCGCTGTCCCTGCAGGGCGATCACAAGCGCGGCGATGCGGCCATTGCCGCCGGCTTCGCCAAGAGCGCGGCTGACCGTCCGGCCTACTTCGGCGATTACGGCAGCGCGCTGCGCGATGACGCGTTGATGATCGCGCTGCTGCACGAGCGCAAGCTGTCCAAGCCGGCCTACGATGCCCGTGCGGTCGATCTCGGTCGCGCGCTGGATGCCCGCCGCAACAGTGGCTGGATGTGGCTGAGCACCCAGGAGCAGGTGGCGCTGGCCCGCATGGGCAAGGCGTTGTCGGCCAACCAGAAGAAACTGGTTTCCGGCGTACTGGTGGTGGGTGGCGAGAGCGAGAGCATCTCGGCGCGGCGCATGTTCGGCCGCAGCTTCGACTACGCCGCGCTGGCCAAGGGCGTGCGCTTCACCCCGCAGGGGGAGCCGCCGATGTTCGCCAGCCTGGAAGTGGCCGGCATTCCGCGCAATCCGCCGGAGCCGGACAGCCGCACGCTCGGCGTGGAGCGCAGCTGGTACACCACCGATGGCAAGCCGTGGACGCCGCGTCCGCTGAAGGAAGGCGAGGCCCTGATCGTGCGGGTCAGCGTCACCCCGAACGTGGACATGCCAGATGCACTGTTGACCGACCTGCTCCCGGCCGGGCTGGAGATCGAGAACTTCAACCTGGGCGATGCCAAGCAGTGGGCCGATGTGGTGGTTGACGGGTTGAGCGTCAATGATCGTGGCGATGCGGCCAACATCAAGCACGAGGAGTTCCGCGACGACCGTTACGTGGCCGCGTTGAAGCTCTCGCGTGGCAGCACTGCCAAGGTGTTCTATCTGGTGCGCGCGGTCACGCCGGGCACGTATCGCGTGCCGCCGCCGCTGGTGGAGGACATGTACCGTCCCGACCTGCGCGGGGTGGGGCGCAGCCTGCCGGCATCGCTGACCGTGGTGCAGCCCTGATCGCAGGGGGGGCCGTCATCTGACGGCCCGCCTCCCTTGCTGCTGAGCCGATGACGTCTCTCTTTTCCAAGCGGTCGTGGACCTCCGTGCGTCGCAACGTACTGCCCTGCCTGCGATGGGGCACGGCCGCCGTGCTCACGCTGCTGCTGGTGCTGGATCTCGCGTTTCCACCCCCGCTGCCCAGGCAGCGCGACACCAGCACCCTGGTGGTCGCGCGTGATGGCACGCCGCTGCGCGCCTTCGCCGACGCGGACGGGGTGTGGCGCTACCCGGCCTCCGCCGACAGCGTCTCGCCGCTGTACCTGCAGGCCCTGCTGAACTACGAAGACCGCTGGTTCTGGCGGCATCCGGGCATCAATCCGTGGGGGCTGTTGCGGGCCGGCAAGCAATGGCTGTTCGAGCAGCGGATCGTCTCCGGCGGCTCGACCCTGACCATGCAGGTCGCCCGCATTCTCGATCCGCATAGCCGCACGCCGTGGGGCAAAGCCAAGCAGCTGCTGCGCGCGGTGCAGCTGGAGCTGCATCTGAGCAAGGCGCAGATCCTGGCGCTGTACCTGGAGCGCGCGCCCTACGGTGGCACCATCGAAGGCGTGGAGGCGGCAAGCTGGGCCTACCTGGGCAAGCCAGCCTCGCAGCTGTCGCATGCCGAGGCGGCGCTGCTGGCGGTGTTGCCACAGTCGCCCAGCCGGTTGCGTCCGGACCGCCATCCGGAGGCGGCTCAGCGTGCGCGCGACAAGGTGCTGGAGCGGATGGTGTCGCTCGGCGTGTGGTCACGCGAGGAGGTCGACGATGCGCGCATCGAGCCGGTGGTCACGCGCGCGCTGCAGCCTCCGCTGCATGCGGCATTGTTGGCCCAGCGCCTGCGCTCGGCGCAGCCGCGGGTGGCGCGGATCGAGAGCACGCTGGATATCGGCCTGCAGCGCACGCTGGAAGAACGCGTGTCTTCGTATTTCTCGCAGCTGCCCGAGCGCACCTCGGCGGCCCTGTTGGTGGTGGACAACCGCACGCTGGAGGCACGCGCCTATGTCGGCTCGGTGGCGTTCGGCGACAAGCAGCGGCTCGGCCATGTGGACATGGTGCAGGCCTGGCGCTCACCGGGCTCCACGCTCAAGCCGTTCCTGTACGGCATGGCGCTGGATGATGGACTGATCCATTCGGAAAGCCTGATGGTGGACGCGCCGCAGAGCTTCGGTGGGTACCGGCCCGGCAACTTCGATGCGGCCTTCAACGGGCCGGTCAGTGCCTCCACGGCACTGCGTCTGTCGCTGAACGTGCCGGCGGTGGACCTGCTGGACCGGGTGGGTTCGGCACGTTTCGCCGCACGTCTGTCTCACGCCTGCATCAATCTGCGCTTTCCGCACGGCAGTGCGCCCAATCTCTCGCTGATACTCGGTGGTACCGGCGCGCGGCTGGAGGACCTGGTCGGTACCTTCGCCGCGTTCAACCGAAACGGCATCGCCGGTCGAGTGCGATACACCGCCGCGGACGCCGTGATCGAGCGACGCCTGATGTCACCGGGCGCGGCCTGGATCACCCGCGAGATGCTCGAGTCCAATCCGCGCCCGGGCTATGGCGCCGGCACGTTCGATGTCACCGGCCGCCCCCGCGTGGCCTGGAAGACCGGCACCAGCTACGGCTACCGCGATGCCTGGGCGATCGGCACGACGCGCCATTACACGGTAGGTGTGTGGGTGGGGCGCCCGGATGGCACGCCGCTGCCCGGGCAGTACGGTGCGGTCACTGCGTTGCCGCTGATGTTCGAGGTGATCGACAGCCTGCCGCGCCAGGCCGGTGATGCCAGTGCGGCGCCGATGCCGGCAAGCGTGGCGCAGGCCGATATCTGCTGGCCGACCGGCGGCTTGGCCGAACAGACGGCGCCACCGCTGTGCCAGCGGCGGATGCCGGCCTTCGTGCTGGATGGTGCGGTGCCGCCTACCTTCGCCGAGCGCGAGGCACGGCTGTGGCAGCCGGGGCTGCAGCGCTTCCAGGTGGATGCACACACGGGGTTGCGACTGTCGCCGGAGTGCAGCCGGCCGCATGCGGCCGAGCCGCGTGAGATCGCGCGCTGGCCGGCGCTGTTGTCGCCGTGGCTGCCGCAGGCGCAGCGTCAGGCCTCACAGCTGCCGGCACTGTCACCCGATTGCAGCGCCGACGGCCGCGAGAGTGGCGGGACGCTGCATATCGAGGGGCTGAACGACCGTGCCACGCTCGCCCGCGCCCCGAATGCCGAGCACGGCGTGCGCCTGCAGCTGCGTGCGCTGGGCAACGAATCAACGGTGGATTGGTTGCTGGATGACCGCTGGATCGCCCGCACCGAGGGCGCGCGGCTTTTCCAGCGCGATTTCGATGAGGTAGGTGAGCACACGTTGACCGCGCTCGCTGCGGATGGGGCCTGGAGGCAGGTGCGGTTCCGGATCCTGCGCTGACGTTGCGCAGCGCAGATTCTGGTGGTGCCGGCCGGTGGCTGGCATCACACCGTGAACGGTAGTGCCGGCCTGGCCGGCACTGCACTCCGTTCGGATGCTGCGAGGAGCCGGCCAGCGGCCGGCACTACAGCGCCAGGAGTCGGCCGGCGGCCTGCATTATTCCCCGATCCAGCCGTCCAGCAGATCGGCGAATTCGTCGGCGTGTTCTTCTTCCTGCGCCAGGATCTCTTCGAGGATGCGCTTGGTCGTGGTGTCCTTGTCGCCCACGAAGTTGATCATCTCGCGGTAACTGTCGATCGCGATGCGCTCGGCAATCAGGTTCTCGCGAACCATGTCGCGCAGGTCGCTGCCTTCTTTGTACTCGGCATGCGAGCGCGCGGTAAGCGTATCCGGATTGAGGTCAGGCTCACCGCCGAGCTGCACGATGCGTTCTGCCAGCTTGCCGGCGTGCGCTTGTTCCTGCTGTGCGTGCTCCAGGAACTCGGCCTTGATCGAATCGGCGAGCATGCCCTTGGCCATGAAGTAATGGCGGTAGTAGCGCAGCACGCACACGTACTCGGTGGCGAGCGCATCGTTGAGCAGCTTGATCACCGCCTCGCGGTCGGCGCTGTAGCTGTCGGTGATCGCACCATCCTCGATGTCCTTGCGGGCTTTGGCGCGCAGGGTGGCGGTATCGCTGATGCCCGGCGGACGGGTGGTGTCCGGGGCGGCGTTCTGGGTGTTCTTGGCTGGCTTTGACATGGCTGGCCGGTTTCCTTTGGTGCGTGGGTCTAGCGGGGGAGATGCTCCAGCACGTACTGCGCCGAAGACACCTCGAATTTTCCGGGTTCCTCGATGAAGGTCTCGCGCACGACACCGTCGTCGACATACAGCGCGAAGCGGCGCGAGCGAATGCCCATGCCCGAGCTGCTGGCATCCATTTCCAGGCCCAGCGCACGGGTGAACTCCCCATTGCCGTCAGACAGCAGCTGCAGGCCATCGGGCACCTGTTGGCTCTCGCCCCAGGCCTTCATCACGAACGGATCGTTGACCGCCATGCAGAACACCTCGATACCGCGGTGGCGGAATTCGGGGAACTGCTCGATGAAGCCGGGCAGGTGCCGGGCCGAACAGGTCGGGGTGAATGCGCCGGGCACCCCGAACAGCACCGCTTTGCGCGAATCGAACAGGGCATGGGTATCGATGGTCTCCATGCCCTCGCGGATACGCTTGAGGGTGACTTCGGGAATGCGGTCGCCAACGTGGATGGTCATGCGGACTCCTTGGACACAGGCAGGGTAGTGAGGGGCATGGGATGGCCATGTCAACACGTTGAAAAGCCGCCGTGCAGACCCATCTGTGGCGGGAAAGGCGGGCCACGGGGGCAGCGTAGCCGTCTGTCATGTCCGCCGCATTGCGCAGGATCATTCGCGCCCGGCGTCACGGTGGGCCGGTCCGCAGCGGCTAGAATTGCGCGGACGGCGCCCGCCCACGCGGGTGGCCGAACTTAGTCGAGGTGTTTGGATGGAATTCAAGGATTACTACGCCACGCTCGGGGTGGAACCCACCGCGGGCGATGCTGAGATCAAGACCGCTTACCGCCGGCTGGCGCGCAAGTACCACCCGGATGTGAGCAAGGAAGCCGGGGCCGAGGACAAATTCAAGGCGGTCAACGAGGCTTACGAGGCGCTGCGCGATCCGCAGAAGCGCGCGGCCTATGACCAGCTCAAGGCGCAGGGCTACCGGCCCGGCGAGGAGTTCCATACCCCGCCGAACTACGGCGGTGGCCAGGGCTATGACTTCGAAGAGGTGTTCGGTGGCGGCGCCGGTGGCGGCGGCTTCAGCGATTTCTTCGAGAGCCTGTTCGCGCGCCAGCGCGGCGGTGGCGGTGGCCGCGCCAGTGGCTTCGGCGGCGCCAGCCAGGGCCCGCAGCCGACCCGCGATACCCGTGCCAAGCTGTCGGTGCCGTTGGAGGCCGCCTACCAGGGCGACAGCCTGCGCATCAACGTGGGCGGCAAGCAGCTGGATGTGCGCGTGCCCAAGGGCATCCGCCCGGGCCAGGTGATCCGGCTGGGCGGGCAGGGCACCGGTGGCGGCAACCTGCTGCTGGAAGTGGAATACGCCGAGCACCCGCAGTTCGAGGTGGATGGCCGCAACATTCTGTACACCCTGCAGGTGACCCCGTGGCAGGCCGCGCTGGGCACCAGCATCAGCGTGCCGACCCTGGGCGGTGCGGTGGAGCTGAAGGTGCCGGCCGAGTCCGATGCCGGCCGCAAGCTGCGCCTGCGTGGCCGCGGCCTGCCGGGCAACCCGGATGGCGATCAGATCGTGGAGCTGGAGATCATTGCGCCGGCGCCCACCGATGAGGCGCAGAAGAAAGCGTACAAGACGCTGGCCAAGGCATTCGGCGAGAAGGTCTGAGGCAGGTGGTGCGCGGCGTCCGGGTCATCGTTGCGCACTGACCAACGGTCGGTGTCTACCGGGGCGGCCGCGATTGCCTTCGCGGTAGAAGCCGACCGTTGGTCGGCTCACCGTGCCATCAGCTCACGCCGTCGGCGGTTCCTGGTGGCTGAAAACGCGCTCCAGCACCTCGGACAGCTCGTCTTCCGAGAACGGCTTGGTGATATAGGCCTTGGCGCCCTGGCGCATGCCCCACATGCGGTCGGTGTCCTGGTCCTTGGTGGTCACCAGGATCACCGGGATGTGCTTGGTCGAGGCGTCGCGTGCCAGCGTGCGGGTCGCCTGGAAGCCATTGAGGTTGGGCATGACCACGTCCATCAGCACCAGATCGGGCAGCTCGGCCTTGGCCGTTTCCACCCCGGCGGCGCCATCGGTGGCGGTCAGGATCTCGTGCCCGAGTTTTTCGACGATCCGCTGTATCCCCAACAGCTGCGACGGTGAATCGTCGACGATCAGAATGCGTGCCATGGTGTTCCCCGTGTGATGCCCGCAGTGTAGTGCGGGCCTCGCATTGTCGTGAAGCGCCGGGCGTGCCGTCCGTCGCCCGGCTGCCACGCTCAGTCGATTCGTACCACCGTGCGGCCGTGGTTGCCACCCGCGAGCAGGGTGTCGAACGCCGCCGGCAGGCCATCCAGCCCGACCTCGCCGGTGCAGATCGTCTCCAGATGCGCCGGCTTCCACTCGCCGCCCAGCCTTTCCCAGACCGCGTCGCGCAGATCACGCGGTGCGCTGGAGGATGAAACGCCCAGCAGCGACACCCCGCGGATGATGAAGGGCATTACCGTCATCTCCAGCGCCGGGCTGGCGGCGAGACCGGCACTGACCACCGAACCGTAGGGCGCGGTCTGCGCCAGCAGGCTGGTCAACATCGCGCCACCGGCATTGTCCAGACCTCCACCGAAGCGGGCCGATTCCATCGGCCGGGTGGTCGCCAGCACCTCGCGCGGCAGGACCTCGCGGGCACCGAGTCCACGGAGATAGCCGGCCTGGTCGGCCTTGCCGCTGATCGCATGCACCTCGAAACCGGCGCGGGTGAAGATATCCACCGCCAGCGAGCCGACGCCACCAGTGGCCCCGGTGACCGCCAACGGGCCGTGGGCAGGCGTCTGACGGTTGTCCAGCATGCGCACCAGGGCCAGCGCCGCGGTGAAACCGGCCGTGCCCAGGATCATCGCCTCGCGCGGGGTCAGGCCGGCCGGCTGGGGGATCACTGCGCTGGCGGCCAGGCGCACATACCGGCTGTAGCCGCCATCGCGGGTCTCGCTCAACCCGCAGCCGGTGGCCAGCACCGCGTCGCCCTCGCGGTAGGCCGGATCGGTGGAGGCGACCACGGTGCCGGCCACGTCAATGCCACCGACCAGGGGGAAGCGCCGCAGGATCTTACCCTTGCCGGTGCCGGCCAACGCATCTTTATAGTTGACCGAGGACCACTGCGCGCGGATCACCACCTCGCCGGGGTTGAGCTGGTCCAGACCGATCGGTTCCAGCCCGGCGTGGTAGCCGGTATCGTCCTGGTGGATGCGGAAGGCGTTGAACCGGTCGGGAATTGCCATGAAGATGCCTGACGGGGGGAAACCACCACCATACCCGCTGCGGTTATGAATCGTTCCCCGAGATGCGTGACCCCTTCCAATCCTGTCGATCTGCCCCATCTAGTAGAATCGACAACGTTTTAACGGTTGACGGTGCGGGAGTGGCCCGCAGGCAACCTTACCTTGATGGAGCGTGCATGGCCTGGAATACACCCGGCGGCAACAAGGGCGGACAAGGCCCCGACGAGAATCGACGTGGGCCGTTCGGTCCTCGCGGTGGCGGCAATGGCGGCGGTTGGGGCGGTTTGCCCGGTCCGCTGAAAGACCTGTTCGATGGCGGCATCCTGCGGTGGGTTGCAGTGGCTGCGGTGTTGCTGCTGCTGTTCTCCAGCTTCCAGCTGATCGGCGAACAGCAACGCGGCGTCGTGCTGCGCTTCGGTCAATTCCATCGCATCCTGCAGCCTGGCCCGAACTTCAAGCTGCCGTGGCCGCTGGAATCGGTGACCAAGGTCAATGCCACCGAGATCAAGACGTTCAGCAGCCAGGTGCCGGTCCTGACCCGCGACGAGAACATCGTCAACGTCTCGCTCAACGTCCAGTACCGCATCGATGATCCGCGCCTGTACCTGTTCGGCTCGGTCGATGCCGACCAGGTGCTGGAACAGACCGCGCAGAGCGCGGTGCGTGAGCAGGTCGGTCGTGCCGACCTCAACAACGTGCTGAACAACCGTGGCCCGCTGGCCGTGGCCGCCGAAGAGCGCCTGCAGGCCTCGCTCGGCAGCTACCGCACCGGTCTGTCGGTGACCGGCCTGACCCTGCCCGATGCCCGTCCGCCCGAGGAGGTCAAGCCGGCCTTCGACGAGGTCAACGGTGCCCAGCAGGTGAAAGAGCGTCTGATCAACGAAGCCCAGGCCTACGCGGCGAAGGTTGTCCCGGAAGCGCGCGGCCAGGCCTCGCGGGCCAGGACCACCGCCGAAGGCTACAAGCAGGCCGTGGTCGCCAAGGCCGAGGGTGATGCCGAACGCTTCAGCCTGCTGCAGGTCCAGTACAAGGACGCCCCGGAAGTCACGCGCAAGCGCCTGTGGCTGGAAACCGTGCAGAAGGTGCTCTCGGAGAACCGCAAGATCATCGGTGGCGATGGCCGTCAGCTGATCTACGTGCCGATGCCGGGCGACAACCGCACCAGCAGCACCAACGCCGCCCCGGCGGTGACCCCGGAAGTCATGCTGCCGTCGCTGCCTGCCAGCACGGCCGTCGATGGCGTTCGCAACACGGAGCGTCCGACGACGCGCCCGACCGGTCGTGAGGAGGGCAGCCGATGAGAAGTTCACTGTGGATTGGTCTGGCCGTAGCGGTCCTGCTCGGCCTGCTGGGTTCGGTTTACGTGGTCCGTGAGGACCAGACTGCGATGGTGCTGAACCTTGGCAAGGTGGTCCGTGCGGACATCAAGCCGGGCCTGCACTTCAAGGTGCCGCTGGTGGAAACGGTGCGCGTGTTCGATCGCCGCTTCCAGGTGCTCGACACCGCCCCGGCGCGTTACTTCACCGCCGAGCAGAAGGACGTCAGCGTCGACTTCTTCGCCATCGGTTACATCTCCGACGTGCGCGCGTACTTCCGTGCGACCGGCGGCGATGCCCGCGTGGCCAATGCCCGTCTGGCCCCGATCATCACCGACTCGCTGCGCAACCAGATCAACTCGCGCTCGTTGCAGCAGCTGGTGTCCGGGGATCGCAGCGAACTGATCGCCAACCAGCTGACCGGGATCAACGAGTCGGTCAAGGCGCTCGGCATGCAGATCATCGACCTGCGCATCAAGCAGATCGACCTGCCGACCGACAGCCAGGTGATCAACGATGTGTACGAGCGCATGCGCGCCCAGCGTAAGCAGGAAGCGGCCAAGCTGCGCGCCGAGGGTGAAGAGCAGTCGCTGACCATCCGTGCCCAGGCCGACCGCGAGAGCACCGTGATCGTGGCCGAAGCCGAGCGCGACGCCCAGCAGCTGCGCGGTGCCGGCGATGCCGACGCCGCCCGCATCTACGGCAAGGCCGGCTCGGCCGACCCGTCGTTCTACGCCTTCTATCGCAGCCTGGAGGCCTACCGTGGCTCCATGACCGACGGCAACGGCGTGATCGTGCTCGACAAGAACGACCCGTTCCTGCAGTACCTCAAGAGCGATCGCTGAGGCCGCAGGCGGTAGTCATCCACGGGGACCCGGTGCAGACCGGGTCCCCGTTTTGTTTGTGGAGATGTCATGAAAGATCTGTTCTCGGCCCTGTGCCTGGTCGCCGTGCTCGAAGGCCTGTTCCTGTTCGCCGCCCCGTTGGCCTGGAAGCGGATGGCCGAGCAGCTGCTGATGCTGCGCAGCAGCGCCCTGCGCACCTGGGGCGGGGTGATCCTGCTGGCGGGCCTGACCACGCTGTGGTGGTTGAAGCACTGAGCGGGTTACCGCCACGCGCCGGCACTCCCCGGGCGGCGGTCCTGACCGGCCGGTGAAGTCCACCGGCCCCCGGGGTGGCAGCGGCCACCGGAAACCCGGATAATGCACAAAAGCCGGACGGGCACTCTGTTTCAGAGTCACTCGTCCGGCTTTTTCCGTGTCTGGGTACTCCAGCGTCGGCGCGCTCCCCGCTGGAGCCCGCCACCCCGCGCTGAGCGGCCACCCCGGCATGGTCCCAAACCCGCGGCCCCGATGGCCGCACAAAAACCAGGAGTTACCCGTCATGGGTCAGTCAGTTGTCGTGTTGGGTGCCCAGTGGGGCGATGAAGGCAAGGGCAAGATCGTCGATCTGCTCACCGAGGAAATCGGCGCTGTGGTGCGCTTCCAGGGCGGCCACAATGCCGGCCACACGCTGGTCATCAATGGCAAGAAGACCGTGCTGCACCTGATTCCGTCGGGCATCCTGCGTGAAGACGCGCTGTGCCTGATCGGCAACGGCGTGGTGATCTCGCCGGCCGCGCTGCAGAAGGAAATCGCCGAGCTGGAAACCTCCGGCGTGGAAGTGCGTTCGCGCCTGAAGATCTCCCCGGCCGCGCCGCTGATCATGCCGTACCACATCGCCCTGGACCAGGCGCGCGAACGCGCTGCCGGCGGCAAGGCGATCGGCACCACCGGCCGTGGCATCGGCCCGGCGTATGAAGACAAGGTGGCGCGTCGCGGTATCCGCATCGCCGACCTGCATTACCCGGCCCAGCTGGAAGAACTCCTGCGCACGGCACTCGATTACCACAACTTCGTGCTGACCAATTACCTCAAGACCGACGCGGTCGACTTCCAGAAGACCTACGACGAAGCACTGGCCTTCGGCGAATACGTCGAGCCAATGAAGTCCGACGTTGCCGGCATCCTGCACGACCTGCGCAAGCAGGGTAAGCGCGTGCTGTTCGAAGGCGCCCAGGGCGCCCTGCTGGACATCGACCACGGTACCTACCCCTACGTCACCAGCTCCAACACCACCGTCGGTGGCGCACTGGCCGGTGCCGGCGTTGGCGCCGACGCGATCGACTACGTGCTGGGTATCGCCAAGGCCTACGCGACCCGCGTCGGCGGTGGCCCGTTCCCGACCGAGCTGGACGATGAAGTCGGCCAGGGCATCCGTGACCGCGGTGCCGAGTACGGCGCCTCGACCGGCCGCCCGCGTCGCTGCGGCTGGATGGACATCGTCGCGCTCAAGCGTGCCGTGGCCATCAACGGCATCAGCGGTCTGTGCATCACCAAGCTGGACGTGCTTGATGGCATGGAAAAGCTGAAGGTCTGCATCGCGTACGAGTACCGCGGCAAGCGTACCGAGTACGCCCCGCTGGACGCGCAGGGCTGGGAAGAATGCACGCCGGTGTACCTGGAGTTCCCGGGCTGGACCGAGAACACCCACGGCATCACCAATTGGGACGACCTGCCGCCGGCTGCCCGCGCTTACCTGCGCGCGCTGGAAGAGCTGGCCGGTTGCCCGGTCAGCATCGTCTCGACCGGCCCGGACCGCGACCACACCATGGTCCTGCAGGATCCGTTCGCCTGATCAGGCGGGCACTGACGGGCGATGCCTGGCGGTGCCACCCGGTGTAAATGAGAAAGCCCCGCGCGAGCGGGGCTTTTTCGTGGGCGCCATGCTGGCGATGCCATGGCATGCTGTGCGGCCTCTCAACCATCAGACGGGGCAGCATGGAATCTGCTGATCACGCCACCATCGGCATGAGCAACGCGAACCGCGCCCTGCATGCGGTGGTGTGCGAGCTGGAAGCGCTGTTGCGCGGCGACGGAGAAAACCACTGGGCCGATTGGATGCAGCGGGTCATCGCCCGCCTTGAGCAGGGCGATCCAAGTGCGCCGGAGAGCCTGCTGCGCGCCTATGGCGGCATGGGGTCGTTCAATGATCTTGCGTTGGGGCAGGACTACAGTAGTGGCCACTTCCAGTGGCGAGTGGACGCTGGTGAACTCAATGAGCGTCTGGACGCATTGCGCGGCCGTGCCTGGGAACTGGCACGGGCGATCCGGGATGCAACAGCCCGCCCGCGTTGATCACAACGCCTGCCGCCCCGTCAGCACCGGATAGGGGTTGATTGATTCGCCCTTCCACCACTGCTTTTCCGGGCCCAGTACATGGATCTCGAAATGCAGATGGGGTGCCTCCGGACTCGCGTTGCCCGTGCTGCCGACATAGCCGATCACCTCACCGCGCTTGACCGTCTTTTTCTCCGCCAGACCGTCGGCGTAGCGGTCCAGATGGGCGTAGTAATAGCAGTACCGACCGCTCGGTTCGAACTGGTACACGGTGAGCCCGCCCCGCACGCTGTCGAACAGTTTCTCGACGGTGCCGTCGGCGACCGCCAGCACCGGCGTGCCGTTCGGCGCCAGGATGTCGATGGCATCGTGCACGCGGCCATCGCTGCGCGCATCGGTGAAGGTGTCCTGCAACTGGTCCGCACGGATGCCCTGCACCGGCAGCAGCAGGGCCCCACCCGCAGTTGCAGGAGGCGATGCGACACCGCCGGCATCAGGCGCGGGCGGCAGGGGCGTGGTCGGGATAGGTGCGGGTGCGCGGGCCGGGGGGGATGGCGGCGGCGCATCGAGTGCGGCACGGGTGGAACTCGTGGCCGAGCCTACCTTCGCTGGTTCGGCGGCGCCGAGGCGGGCCGAGGGCCCTGGCCCCAGCAACCAATAGCCGACCACACCCAGCACCAGGCCCACCGCCAGCAGTCGCAGGGTTTTCATGCGCTTACTCCTGCATCACCACGGGCACGGAGGCATCCACCGCGTCGGCCACCTGCAGCGCATCCCAGTTGGTTAGGCGCACACAGCCGTGCGACTCGGTCTTGCCGACGTGGCCAGGCTCGGGCGTGCCGTGCAGGCCGTAATGCGGCTTGGAAATGTCGATCCAGACCACGCCGACCGGATTGTTCGGGCCCGGCGGCAGCACCGCCTTGCTGTCGCCGGCCTTGGCGTCCCAGAACAGCTTGGGGTTGTAGTGGAAGGTGGGATCGCGCGAGATGCCGAGGATCTTCCACTTCCCGATCGGCAGCGGATCATGCTTGCTGCCGGAGGACACCGGGAACTGCGCATACACCTTGCCCTCGGCATCGAACAGCCGCAGCGTCGAGTCGGATTTGTCGATCACCAGCTTGCTGGCCTTGGCCAGCGGCGTGACGGCGATATTGGGCACCTGGATCACGCTGCCGGCCTTGCCCAGGTCCACCCCGGGATTGAGCGTCTTCAGCAGGTCGGGCGAGGCGTGGAAGCGTTCACCGAGCGCTTCCTCCACCGAGCCGAAGCCCAGCGATGTCAGCTTGGCCTGTTCGGCCGGGCCCTTCGGGACGGGCTGGAACGGGCCGGCCACATCCTCGGCCGTCAGCGTGTAGCGCACCAGCGGCGGGGCGCTGTCCGGCTGCAGGGCCTTCCAGGTCGCATCGTCCAGCTCACCGGTCACCTTGATACCGCGGGCGGCCTGGAAGCCAGACACCGCGCGCTTCTGGTTGGAACCCACTTCGCCATCGATCTGCCCGGGAGAGAAGTGCGCGCGGTCGAGAAGCACCTGGGCATGCAGGTCCGAGCGCGGCCCGGTGGCCAGCGGCGTGCCGGCCGTGGCGGTCGTCGGTGCCGCGGCAGGTGCCGTCTGCGCAACCGCCCAGACAGGGGCCGCCAAGGCCAGGGCGAGGGCGGACAGGCGGGCGATCTGATGCAGGCGAAGGGTCATCGGCGATTCCAGGAGAGACGTGCTTCCACCATGCCTGCCGGACATGCGCAGCGGCCGTGAAAAGCCTGACGCGCGGCTGAGCAGGGTCACGGCCTCAGCCAATGTGTCCGCTACGTGAACCCGTTCACCCGTTGACACGCCCACGGATCAAGGCCGCCCAGGGAAGGCCGATACCAGTGCACCCCCCACGTTTGGAAGTTGTCATGGATTATTTGCGGAACGTCAGCGTCGTCTGGCGGCTTGGCCTGGGCTTTGGCCTGTTGCTGCTGCTGGTGGCTGCGGTCGTCGCCATCGGCGCGACCGGCAGCGCGGAACAGAAACAGTCGATGCAGCAGGTGGTCGAGGTCAATGTGGCCAAGGTCCGGCTGCTGTCGGAAATGCTCGATGCCAACAACCAGATGATGGTGGTCCGCCGCGAGATGCTGATCCGCCAGGGCGATCGCCTGGCCGATGACGAAGTGCGCATCGCCAACCTGGTGAAGCGTTACGAGGCCAGCTGGACTGCCTACCAGGCGTTGCCCACCAATGCTGACGACAAGGCGATCGGCGACGCCATCGCGGCTGCACGTGCGGTCGCGCGCCCGCTCAACAAGCAGATGAGCGAACAGCTCAAGCAGGGCGATTTCGCCGGTGCCACCGCGTTGACGCTGGGCGCTGTGCAGGAAGCAGCCAACGCCTGGAACAAAGCCCTCGGCGATGGTGTGAGCTACGAAGAAACGCAGAGCCGCCAGGCGGCCGCCGAGGCGATCCGGCTGGGTGAGCGCACGTTCCTGCAGTTGCTGGTGCTGGGCGCGATCGCGCTGGTGGTCGGCATCACTGCCTCGGTGTTGATCGGACGCAGCTTGACCGGCCCGCTGGCACGCGCCGTCGGCTTGGCCACCCGCATGGCCAAGGGCGACCTGGAGCAGGACTTCCGCCTGGGCGGCCGCGACGAAATCACCCAGCTGGGCAATGCGATGGCCACCGTGCGTCAGACCGTCCAGGGCGCGATCACCGCGCAGCTGGACATGGCCGGCCAGCATGAAGCCGGCGCCATCAGCTACCGCATGGACGAGGCCGCCTTCCCGGGCGATTTCGGGCGCATGATCCGCGCGACCAATGAGCTGGTCGGTTCGCACGTGGCCGTCGAGTTCCACATGGTGGAGGTGATGCAGCGCTACGCCATCGGCGATCTGAGCCGCGATCTGGACAGCTATCCGGGCGAAAAGGCCGTGCTGACCACCACCATGGCCACCGTCAAGGACAGCCTGATGGCGATCAACCAGCAGATCGAAACGCTGGCTTCGGCGGCGCGCGCCGGTGATTTCTCGGTGCGTGGTAGCGAGCACAGCTTCCAGTTCCAGTTCCGCGCGATGGTCGCCCAGTTGAACGGGATGATGGCCAGCTCGCAGAGCAGCATCGCCGACCTGTCGCAGGTGCTGCGTGCGATCTCCACCGGCGATCTGACCTCGCGCATGGATGGTCACTACGAAGGCGTGTTCGCGCAGATGCGCGACGATGCCACCGTCACCGCCGTGCAGCTGACCGGCATCGTGCAGCAGATTCAGGGCGCGGCGGGCAGCATCAACGATGCCGCACAGGAACTGGCCGCAGGCCACAACGACCTGTCGCGCCGCACCGAGCAGCAGGCGGCCAATCTGGAGGAAGCCGCGGCCTCGATGGAGGAGCTGACCTCCACCGTTCGGCAGAACGCCGAGCTGGCCAATCAGGCCGACCACGAAGCCCATGCGGCCGGTGCCGCGGTCAAGGCGACCGAGCAGGCCATCGCGCAGATGGCCGCCGTCATGAGCGAGATCGACCAGTCCTCGGCGCGCATCTCCGAGATTTCCTCGGTGATCGATGGCATCGCGTTCCAGACCAATATCCTGGCCCTGAACGCAGCGGTGGAAGCGGCCCGTGCCGGTGAGAACGGGCGCGGGTTCGCGGTGGTGGCGACCGAGGTGCGCACGCTGGCGCAGCGCGCCGGTACGGCGGCCAAGGAGATCAAGGACCTGATCGACGAGTCCAGCAGCAAGGTCAAGACCGGGCTGAGCGTGACCGTGCAGTCCGAGGCGGCGATTGCCCGCCTGACCCAGGCCAGCTCGCGCACCAATCAGCTGATGAGCGACATCGCCGCGGCTACCAAGGAACAGGCTGCGGGCATCGAGCAGGTCAACCAGGTGGTCGTGCAGATGGACCAGGTGACCCAGCAGAACGCGGCGCTGGTGGAAGAAGCCACCGCCGCCAGCCGCGCGCTGGAGCAGCAGGCCCACGCACTGACCGAATCGGTGGCGGTGTTCAAGCTGGACAACGCCGCAGCAGGCCTGCGCCGCCCGGTGGCACTGCAGGCAGCGTGACGGCTGGTGTGCGCTGAGTAAGACGAAAAGCCCCGCTTCGGCGGGGCTTTTTGATGTGAACCAACCGGCCGATCAGGCCGCAACGCCCGCTCAGTCGTCGTTTTCTTCGGCGGCTTCGCGGCCCTGCTGGCGGATCAGGGCTTCTTCGCGCGCATCATTGATGGCATGGCGCACGCCATCCAGATCGATGGTGCTTTCATCCTGCACGAACTCGCCGGTCAGCACGCTGTCCGGCAGTAGATCGCCGGCCTCGAACAGCGCCCACATCTCCTCGCCGTACCAGGTCTCCAGCAGCTCCGGTGCCCAGCGGCCCAGGTACGCGGTGAGGTTGTTGACGTCACGCAGCAGCATCGTGCGCGCGGCATTGTTGCCCGCCGCACTGACCACCTGCGGGAAATCGATTACCACCGGGCCTTCCGGGCCAACCAGCACGTTGTACGGCGACAGATCGCCGTGGATCAGGCCGCAGCACAGCATGCGCACGACCTGGCGGACCAGGATCTGGTGGAACTCGCGGGCCTGTTCCGGGCTGAGTTCAACCTCGCCCAGGCGCGCGGCGGAATAACCTTCGGCATCGGTGACCAGTTCCATCACCAGCACCCCGTGGAAGTAGCCATACGGCTCGGGCACGCGCACGCCGGCATCGCGCAGCTGGTACAGCGCATCGACCTCGGTGTTCTTCCAGGCCGCTTCCTGCTGCTTGCGGCCGTAGTTGCTGGCCTTGCCCACGGCGCGCGCTTCGCGGCTGCCACGGACCTTGCGGCCTTCCTGGTACTGCACGCGCTGCTGGAAGCTGCGCTGGGCCATGTCCTTGTAGACCTTCGCGCAGCGCACATCGTCGCCGCTGCGGACCACGTATACCGCTGCTTCCTTGCCGCTCTTGAGCGGGCGGAGCACTTCATCGATCACGCCGTCGTCGATCAGCGCCTGCAAGCCTTGAGGGGTCTTCACGGTATCTCGGGAATCGGCTGGCGCGGGGCCTGCCCTGGAGGGGGAGGGATTTTCGCATCTTCGGGCCGATGGAGCCATCGACACGGCGTCCGGCGGTCGGGTTGTTCAGCTGTGTGCACGCAGGCGACCGCTTGAAATCTGCTTCACATCCGCGCGGCAGGCTGGGGTCACTTCCCAAGGAGTGCTGCCCATGATGCTGTCCCTGCTGCGCCGCACCGGTGCCTTTCTGGCCCTGCTGCTCGCTGTCCCTGCAGTCCACGCCCGCCCCGCGGCGGCCGATACGGTACTGATCGTGGTCAGCGGCGAAGGCCGTGACCAGGGCAAGACCCGCCCCGGATTCGAGATGGACGAGTTTGCCCAGGCCTACCTGATCTTCCGCGACAACGGCCTGGCCGTGCAGGTGGCCAGCCCACGCGGCGGGCCGGTGGAGGCCGACAAGTTCGACCCGAAGGAGCCCTTCAACGCGCGCGTGCTGGCCGATCCGGCGGCGACCGCGTTGCTGGCCGATACCCGCGCCACCGCGACCCTGCGTGCGGCCGACTATGCGGCGGTCTACGTGGTTGGCGGCAAGGGCGCGATGTTCGATCTGCCCGCTGATGCCGCGCTGCGCACGGTGCTGGGCACGCTGCACGATCAAGGCGCCGTGGTCGCCGCCGTCTGCCACGGCCCGGCCGCACTGGTGGATGTGCGGCTGGCGGACGGATCACTGCTGGTCGCCGGGCGCCGCATGACTGGCTTCACCAATGCCGAGGAGGGCGTGTTCGGCAAGCGCTGGGCCAAGGAGTTCCCATTCCTGCTCGAAACGGCGCTGCGCGAGCGCGGCGCGCGCTGGGAGCAGGCGCCGCTGATGATGCCCAAGCTGGTAGTGGACGGGCGGCTTATCACCGGGCAGAACCCGTACTCCACGCCGGCGGTCGCCGAGGCGATCGTGCGCGCCACCGGTCGCACCCCGGTCGCCCGTACTCCTTGGCGCGATGAAGCCAGCATGGCGCTGGTGCAGCGCCTGCTCGACGGCGAGGGCGACGCGGTCAAGCGCGAGCTGTCCAGCAACCGCACCGGCTATCACGACCAGTTGATCGGCGTGCTCGGCTACTACCAGCTGCAGGCCGCGCAGGACGATGCGGCCGTGCGTGACGCCCTGGCGATCATGCAGCTGGCCGCGCCGTACATGAGCGAGCCGCAGCTGCCGCTGGGCATCGCGCGGGCGCACTGGCGGCTGGGCGAGGTGGAACAGGCGCGCAGCGTGCTCGGCAAACTGCTGGAAACGCACCCTGACATGGCCGAAGCTAAGCAGCTCAAGGACACGATCGAAGGCTGACGCCATGCATGACGGCCTGCACATCCTGGTCATCGAGGACAACCCGGCGCTGCGCGCCGGTATGGCCACTTTGCTGGAGGCGCGCGGCCATCGCGTGGCCTTCGCCGCCGATGGGCTCAGCGGCCTGCAGATGGCGCTGGATGAGCCACCTCAGGTGCTGGTCCTGGACCTGACGCTGCCGGGCATGGATGGCCTGCGCGTGTGCAGCCATCTGCGCGAGCAGGCCGACCGCCACATCCCGATCCTGATGCTGACCGCGCGCGACACGTTGGCCGACAAGCTGGTCGGCTTCCAGGCTGGTGCGGATGACTATCTGGTCAAACCGTTCGCCGGTGAGGAACTGCTGGCGCGGTGCCTGGCGCTGGCGCACCGGCATGTGCGGCGCGAGGGTCACATGCTGCGCATCGGCTCGCTGGAAATCGATCGCCGCAGCGGCAGCGTGACCCGCAGCGGCCAGGTGCTCGAGCTGCCGCAGACCGCGTATCGCCTGCTGGTGCTGCTGGCCGAGGCATGGCCGCGTACGGTGACCCGCAGCGAGCTGATCCGTCGGTTGTGGGGCGATGAGGCGCCACCGTCGGATCCGCTGCGCTCGCACCTGTACCTGCTGCGCCAGCTCCTGGACAAACCGTTTGATCGGCCCATGCTCAAGACCGTGCACGATGTTGGCTTCAAGCTGGAGGCCGACGCATGACGACGCGTGTGAATCGCCTGCGCAACCGGTTGATGCTGGCCTTCGCGGTGTTCGCACTGGCGGTGGCCAGTCTGTTCGGCCTGTACGTGGCGGTGTTCGTGTACAGCGTGGAGGATCGCTTCTTCGATGCGATGCTCGAACAGGAAGCGCAGCAGCAGCTGGATCAGCGCGCCGCGAGTGGCAGCTGGTCGCCGCCGCGCAATACGTTCATGACCGTGCATGAGAGCAGCGCCACGTTCCCGGCTGATCTGAAAACCGCGTTCGATGCCGAGCCGTGGCGGCACGAGTTCGCCGGCACCCAGGGACGTCACTATCACCTGCGCGCGCTGCAGCCGGGCGGCGCCGGTACACCAGGATGGCTGGTCGCCGAGGTCAGCCAGCAGCTGGTGGTGCGGCCGATGCGCCGCCAGATTCTGGGTCTGTTGGCCTGGTCCGGGCTGGCCGTGGTGGTGGTTGCCGTGCTGGCCGGTGCGTGGCTGGCACGACGCACCACACGTCCCTTGTCCAGACTGGCCGCACTGGTCGATGGGATGGCACCGGATCGGCTGCCAATCGGGTTCGCGCGCGACTTCCCCGATGATGAAATCGGCGTGCTCGCGCGGGGGCTGGACAACCTGACCGGGCGGGTGCGCGCCTTTGTAGCCCGCGAACATGCCTTCACCCGCGATGCGAGTCATGAGCTGCGCACGCCGCTGGCGGTGATCCGCAGCGCAACCGAACAGCTGGCCAACGAACCGGGGCTGTCCGCGGCCGGACGGCTGCAGCTGGAGTATGTACAGCACTCGGCGCGGCAGCTCGAACAGACCGTGATCACGCTGCTCACCCTGGCCCGCGAAGAAAGCGTTGAACAGGAGGCGCTGCCGCTGGCGGTGCTGCCGGTGCTGGAACAGGTGGTGATTGAACAGGCGGCGCTGCTGGACGGCAAGCCGGTGCAGGTGCGGGTCGATGTGCCCGGTGACGTACGCCTCACCGTGCCCGGGCCGGTGCTGCACATGCTGCTGGCCAATCTGGTCGGCAATGCGTTCGCGCACACGCGGGCAGGCGAGGTGCACATCGATGTCGGGGCCGGACGGCTGCGCATCCGCAACACCGCCCCGGCCGGTGACCCTGACACGATCCTGCGGCCTTTCGCCAAAGGCGAAGGCAGTGCCGGCTTCGGGCTTGGCCTGGCGATCGTGCACCGGCTGTGCGACCGCTTCGCCATCGACCTGCGTATCGAAGGAACCGAGCACGCCACGGTGGCCAGTTTCAGCGTGCACTGAAGCGGGGCGGTTCTCGCACCACATCCGCCCATTGCCACGCCCGCTTCCGTCCACCGCCAAAGTGCGCGATGCTCTGCTGAACGGGGAGGGCGCATGGGGAACAGGGACGAGGGCATCGCGACGGCCGCTGGCGGCGGGTCGCAGACACCAGCGGCGGATCAGACACCGACCGACTGGTCATTGCTGCCGGTCACGCATGGCAACGAAGACTCGATGGTCGCGGTGATCTGGCGCCTGCTCCGGCAGGAACCGGCGTTGATGGTGAGTGCGGGGTACGTGTTCCTGTCCGCGCTGGGGCTGTGGTCGAGCTATTTCTTCTACGTCAAGTTCCGACTGTCGATCCTGGATTACCTGCAGGTCAGCGACTTCCTGGTTGCCGGTCTGCGTGATCCGGCCTACATCCTGATCCTGCTGCTGGGCGCGCTGCTGGCGGTGCTGCTGGGCGGGCCGGAAACACTGCGGCGGCGCAACCCGGCCAAGGTGGCGCGCCTGCGTGCACGGCATTGGGGATGGCGGATGCTGTTCTCTGAATCGCCGTGGATGAACTGGGAGTTTTCCGGGTTCCGCCCGCTGACCGGCATGTGCATGGGCGTGGTCTGCTTCATGGCCATCGGTGCGGCGCTGTATGCGCTGAACAAGGCCGAAGCCATCCGCGATGGTCACGGTGGCACGCCGGTGCAGGTGATGCTCACTGGCGACGCTGCGGCCCTGCCAGGTACGGCGAAGCTTCTGGGCTCCAGCAGCGCGTTCGTGTTCCTGTGGTGGCCGGCGCAGCGGCGTGCCGAAGCCGTGCCGATCGGCTCGATCCGTCGGCTGCAGTCGATGGCCGTCCCCGTGAAGCCGGCGCCGATGCCCAAGCCGGCC
Organism: Stenotrophomonas sp. TWI587; assembly: GCF_039674145.1. Classification (NCBI taxonomy): domain Bacteria; kingdom Pseudomonadati; phylum Pseudomonadota; class Gammaproteobacteria; order Lysobacterales; family Lysobacteraceae; genus Stenotrophomonas; species Stenotrophomonas sp. TWI587. Next base: position 57,702 of record NZ_JBDJMW010000005.1, read on the forward strand.
CCGGCGGCCCCCGCGCCGCGCTGAGATCAGCGCGGCGCACCGCGCACGGCTCAGGCGAGCGTGCGCACCTTGGGCTCACGCGCCCACTGGCGTGTGGCGGCTGCGGCCAGGAAGCCCTTGGCGTCCTCGGCCTCCACCACGCCCGCATCGTTGCCGACGCGGGCGATCTTCAGCAGCGCCTGTGCACCGTCGTCGGCGGCGATCGCTTTGAGATGGGCCCAGGCGTCGCTGACGAAATCGATCGCAGCGGACTCCTTGCTGAGCTTCTTGGCAGCATCATTGCTGAGCACCACCGCGACCGCATCGAAGATCACCGACGGTGTGCCTGCCAACTGACCGTCTGCCGCCAGTGTCTTGCCGTCACTGAGCTTGGCGCCACCGATCTTGGGCGCGACCAGCTTGACGCTGGCGCCGGCCTTGTCGGCCGCTTTGCGCAGGTTGGCGATCAGTGCCGCATCGGAGCCCTCATCGAACAGGATGCCGATACAGCGGCCTTTGAGCAGGTCTTTGGTGCGGCCGATGATGCGCACTTCCGGCGCCTTCGGGAAATCCTGCGCCGGGGTCTGCGTGGCGGCGGGCTCGGGTAGCGCGGGCATCGCCAGACCGTCGGCCACGCGCTTGGCCAGTGCATCGTCGATGTTGCGCAGGTGACTCACGGTGCGCTCGCGCACCTTGACCGTCTCCACCTTGGAGAGCTCGAACACGAGCGCCGAGGCCAGATGCGCCTGCTCCGGCGCCTCCAGGCTGCGGAAGAACATGCGGGCCTGGCTGTAATGATCGGCAAAGCTGTCCGCGCGCACGCGCCCCTTGCGGCCGTCATCCGGTGCGGTTGCGTGACTGGGGAAACCGTCGGCACTCTCACGCGGGCTGTCGCCCTGCAGCGAACTCGGATCGTAGGCGACCCGTCCCTTCGGGATGTTCATCTGCATGTGGCCGTCGCGCTGATGGTTGGCGAACGGGCACTTGGGGGAGTTCACCGGGATCTGGTGGAAGTTGGGACCGCCCAGGCGGCTGAGCTGGGTATCCAGGTACGAGAACAGGCGACCCTGCAGCAGCGGATCGTTGCTGAAGTCGATGCCTGGCGGCACGTTGGCCGGGCAGTAGGCGACCTGCTCGGTCTCGGCGAAGAAGTTGTCCGGCCAGCGGTCCAGCACCATGCGCCCGATCACGGTCAGCGGCACCAGCGACTCGGGAATGATCTTGGTCGAATCCAGGTGATCGAACGGGAAGGCGTCGGCCTGTTCTTCGGTGAACAGCTGCACGGCCAGCTCCCACTCGGGGAAGTCGCCGGCGGTGATCGCCTCGAACAGATCGCGGCGGTGGAAGTCGTTGTCCGCGCTCTGCAGCTTGACCGCCTCGTCCCACACGGTGGACTGGATGCCCAGCTTCGGTCGCCAATGAAACTTGACGAAGGTCGACTCACCCGCATCGTTGATCAGCCGGAAGCTGTGGATGCCGAAGCCCTCGATGGTACGCAGCGAACGCGGAATCGTGCGGTCGCTCATCGCCCACATGATCATGTGCATCGATTCGGGCATCAGCGAGACGAAATCCCAGAAGGTGTCGTGCGCGCTGGCCGCCTGCGGGAAGGCGCGGTCCGGCTCCATCTTCACCGCATGGATCAGGTCGGGGAACTTGATCGCGTCCTGGATGAAGAACACCGGGATGTTGTTGCCGACCAGATCCCAGTTGCCTTCCTTGGTGTAGAACTTCACCGCAAAACCGCGCACATCCCGGGGGGTATCGACCGAACCGGCGCCGCCGGCCACGGTGGAGAAGCGGGTGAACAACGGGGTGCGCACGCCGACCTCGCTGAGGATCCGGGCCCGGGTGTACTCGCCAAGCGAGCGGGTCAGCTCGAAGTAGCCGTGCGCTGCACTGCCGCGTGCATGCACGATGCGTTCGGGGATGCGCTCATGATCGAAGTGGGTAATCTTCTCGCGCAGGATGAAGTCTTCCAGCAACGTGGGCCCGCGCGGCGTCGCGCGCAGCGAGTTCTGGTTGTCACCGACCGGGATGCCCTGGTTGGTGGTCAGCACGGGATGGCCATTGCCCGCACGCTGGTGCAGTTCATCCCCTTCGCCACGGACATCGGTGGCAGGTGCTGGGGCGTTCTTCGTGCTTTTCTTGCTGGCGGCCATGAGGCGACTCCGGGAGCTGGCGGGAAGGGGATGACCTCACACTGGCCGCCGGGGCGTTAATCGAGGGTGCGAAAACGCGGCGCTGCTTGCACCCGCGCTTCACATGCGGCGCCTCGGCGCTGGGTCGGCGGCGCCCGGGCGGGTATCCTTGCCCGCGTGTCCCTCCGTCTTTCCCAGCCGCATGCGCGTTGAACCCGCCGACATCGAAGCCCTGTTTGATGCCATCCCCGACGTCCTGTTCTTCATGAAGGACTGCGACGGGCGCTATACGCACATCAACCAGACCATGCTGCGGCGGTTGGGGCTGAAATCCCGCAAGGATGTGATCGGACGCACTGCCGCAGAGATCTACCCGACCGGTCTGGGGGCCGATTACGCCACCCAGGACGAGCAGGTGCTGGCCGGCAAGGTCATCGAGAACCTGATGGAGCTGCACCTGTTCGCCAACCGCGAACCGGGCTGGTGCCTGACCTGCAAGCGGCCGCTGCTGGTGGACGGGCAGATCCGCGGATTGATCGGTATCTCCCGCGACCTGGGCCAGAAGGACAGCCTGGGTACGCAGTACGAACAGCTTCGCCTCGCGCTGGCGCATCTGAATGCGCATTACGCCGAGAACGTGCGCATGCAGACCCTGCTCGACATCACCGGCTTCTCGTTGTCCAAACTGGAGCGCACCTTCCGCAAGGTGTTCCAGATGACCCCGCAGCAGGTGCTGACCCGGCTGCGCATCCAGATGGCGGTGCACCTGCTGCATGGCCCGGACAGCATCGCCAGCATCGGCCAGGCCTGCGGGTTCACCGACCAGAGCGCGTTCACCCGCAAGTTCAAGGCCGAGGTCGGGCTGTCGCCACGCGCCTACCGCGTCCAGATCGGCGAGCGCGCCGCTGCCTGAGGCGGGGTGGGGCTTGTGGCCTATGCCGCCGCGCGGCCGACAGGGTATGGTGACGCACTTGTTGCCCGCCAATCGATTCCGATGCCCGCATCCCAGACTCCGGCTCCTGCCACTCCGCCCGCCGATACCCGCCTGGGTCACGCGCTCAAACCCCGCCAGCTGATCATGATGGGCCTGGGCAGCGCGATCGGCGCTGGCCTGTTCCTCGGCTCCGGTGTGGGCGTCCAGGCCGCCGGCCCGGCGGTGCTGCTGTCCTATCTGGTCGCCGGCGCGCTGGTGATCATCGTGATGAACGCGCTCGGCGAAATGGCCGCGGCCAAGCCGACCAGCGGTGCGTTTTCGGTGTATGCCGCCGATGCCATGGGCGCCACCGCCGGCGCGACCGTGGGGTGGCTGTGGTGGGTGCAGCTGGTGATCGTGATCGCCGCCGAGGCGGTGGGCGCGGCCGGGCTGCTCGCCACCGTCTGGCCGGCCATTCCGGTGCCGATGGCGGCGCTGGCCTTCATGCTGTTCTTCACCGCGATCAACCTGCTCGGGGTGAAGAACTTCGGCGAGTTCGAATTCTGGTTTGCGATCCTCAAAGTCGCCGCGATCGTCGGCTTCATCCTGATCGGCGTGGCCCTGTTGATGGGCTGGCTGCCGGAGGTCACTTCGCCCGGCCTGCGCAACTTCACCGAGCACGGCGGTTTCATGCCGAAGGGGCTGGCCGGTATCGGTGCGGCGCTGCTGGTGGTGGTGTTCGCCTTTGGCGGCACCGAGATCGTGGCGGTGGCCGCGGCCGAAACCGAGGATCCCGAGCGTAGCATCGCCCGCGCGATCCGCACCGTGGCCTGGCGCATCCTGGTGTTCTACATCGGTTCGCTGAGCGTGATCATCGCGGTGGTGCCGTGGACGAGCGAGGCGCTGAAGTCGCCGTTCGCTGCCGTGCTGGAAGCTGCCAAGATTCCGGGCGCGGCGACGGCGATCACGCTGATCGCGGTGATCGCGCTGCTGTCGGCGCTGAACGCCAATCTCTATGGTGCGTCGCGGATGATGTATTCGCTGGCGCAGCGCCGTGAGGCGCCGGCGGTGCTTGGGTGGACCGATCCGCGCCAGGTGCCGATCATCGCGGTGCTGGCCAGTGTGCTGTTCGGTTTTGCGGCGACGGTGATGGAGCTGGTGTTCCCGGACAAGGTGTTGCCGGTGCTGCTCAATATCGTGGGTTCGACGTGTCTTCTGGTGTGGACGATTTCGTTGTTGTCGCAGTTGATTCTGCGTCATCGGGCGAATCGGGAGGGGACGCGGTTGCCGTTCCGGATGGCGGGGTATCCGTATCTGACGGTGATCGGGTTGGGGGTGTTGGCGTTGATTTTCGGTCTGCTGCTTTCCGAGTCGCACACGCGGTTGCAGTTCCTGTCGATGGCGGCGCTGACGGCGGTGATTGCGGCGAGCAGTGAGATTGCGCGCCGGGTGCGTGGTGGTCGGGACGGCTGACGTTCGACAGCCAACAGCCAACAGCCAACAGCCAACAGCCGTAGATTCGGGCCTCCGCTTGACTGGGCGGGCACGGGTGGGTTGTCGGGACCCGCTGCAAGTACGTCCTTGTAAGCTCGTATGCCGCCATCCATGGCGGCATACGGTCCCGCCAACCCACCCGTGCCCACCCCCTGACAGGGGGCTGGTGGGCAATGGGAAGTCAAAAGCACAACGCAGAACGCTGCCAAGCTGATGCCGGGCTGTTGGATGCACTGATGCTGGCAACTGGCAACACAACCCAACGCTCAAAGCTCAAAGTTCGACACTGGATACGCACTGCGTACTAGCAGTAGCACTTAGCACTTAGCACTTAGCACTTAGCACTTAGCATTGAACGTTGGGCGCCCATGCTGATGCTATGGACAGTCATCCGATGAGTGCATGAGGTGTTAGTGCTCGCCTCCGCTGCACGGCGATTGCGTTTGCTTTTTCAGAGGTAGCCGACCCACTGTCGAGGGCGGGGGTGTGTGGGTTGGCGGGACCGTTGGAGCGGCATGGATGCCGCTCACGAGCCTCCAGGGACGGATTTACGGCGTGTCCCGCGGACCCGCACACCCCTGCCATGCCACAGCATCTCGCCGACGTTGAGCTCGGCCGGTGCGCCAGATTGGGGGGGCATGAAGCAACACAAAAAACGGCCCGCTTGCGCGGGCCGTCTGCTGTTGCGTCAGGGCAGGGAGGCTTAGACCTCCACGCCCTCGTCTTCCTTGTACGCATCGACCGGGATGCAGGCGCACATCACGTTCTTGTCGCCGTAGACGTTGTCCACGCGTGCCACCGGCGGCCAGTACTTCTGCTGGCGCAGGCTGGCCAGCGGGAAGGCCGCCAGCTCGCGCGGGTAGGCGTGGGCCCACTCGCTGGCCGAGACCGCCGTGGCGGTATGCGGGGCGTGCTTGAGAGGGTTGTCCTCACGGTCCAGGCGGCCGTCTTCGATTGCCGCGATCTCCTCGCGGATCTGGATCATCGCGTTGATGAAGCGATCCAGCTCGTGCAGCGATTCGCTCTCGGTCGGTTCCACCATCAGCGTGCCGGCGACCGGGAAGCTCAGGGTCGGGGCGTGGAAGCCGAAATCGATCAGGCGCTTGGCCACGTCCTCGGCGCCGATGCCCGAGGTCTTCTCCAGCGGACGCACATCCAGGATGCACTCGTGCGCGACCAGACCGTTGCGGCCGGTGTACAGCGTCTTGAAGTGCGGGGCCAGGCGTTTGGCGATGTAGTTGGCGTTGAGCAGGGCCACCTGGGTTGCCTTGCGCAGGCCGGCGGTGCCCATCAGCGTGATGTACATCCAGCTGATCGGCAGGATCGAGGCGCTGCCGAAGCTGGCCGCGCTGACCATGCCGACATCGCCTTCGCCGCCCAGCACCTTCGGCAGGAACGGGGCGAGGTGCGACTTGACCGCACACGGGCCGACGCCCGGGCCGCCGCCGCCGTGCGGGATACAGAAGGTCTTGTGCAGGTTCAGGTGCGAGACGTCCGAGCCCCACTTGCCGGGCTTGGCCACGCCGACCAGGGCGTTCATGTTGGCGCCGTCGGTGTACACCTGGCCGCCGTGCTTGTGCACGATCTCGCAGATCTCCACCACCTCTTCCTCGAAAACGCCGTGCGTGGACGGGTAGGTGATCATCAGCGCGGCCAGGCGATCGCTGTACTTCTCCGCGTTGATGCGGATGTCGTCCAGGTCGACGTTGCCGTTGGCATCGGTCTTGGTCACCACGACCTTCATGCCGCACATCTGTGCCGAGGCCGGGTTGGTGCCGTGCGCCGAATCCGGGATCAGGCAGACGTCGCGATGGCCTTCGCCGCGCGAGCGGTGGTAGGCGCGGATCGCCAGCAGGCCGGCGTACTCGCCCTGCGCGCCGGAATTCGGCTGCAGGCTGACCGCGTCATAGCCGGTGCATTCGACCAGCATCGCTTCCAGACCGTCGATCAGTTCCTTGTAGCCGGTGGCCTGGTCGGCCGGGGCCAGCGGATGGATGTTGGCGAACTCCGGCCAGGTCACCGGGATCATCTCGGCGGTGGCGTTGAGCTTCATGGTGCAGCTGCCCAGCGGGATCATGGTGCGATCCATCGCCAGATCCTTGTCGGCCAGCGAACGCAGGTAACGCAGCAGTTCGTGTTCGCTGTGGTGGGTGTTGAACACCGGGTGGGTCAGGAAGTCGCTGGTGCGGACCAGATCGGCCGGCAGCGCATCGGCGGTGGCGACGTCGAGGGCATCCACGTCGACCGTGGCACCGAACAGCTGGCCGAGCGCGATGATGTCGGCGCGGGTGGCGGTTTCGTCCAGGCTGATGCCGACCGCATCGCTGTCGATCGCACGCAGGTTAATGCGCGCAGCCGCAGCCTTGGCATGGATCGCCTTGGCGTCGATGTCCTTCACGTGCAGGGTGTCAAAGAAGTGCTCGCCGACGTTGACGCCGGCACCGCGCAGTGCCGCGGCCAGGATCGCGGCCAGGCGGTGGGTACGGCGGGCGATGCGGGTCAGGCCTTCCGGGCCGTGGTACACGGCGTACATGGAGGCCATCACCGCCAGCAGCACCTGGGCGGTGCAGATGTTGGAGGTCGCCTTCTCGCGGCGGATGTGCTGCTCGCGGGTCTGAAGGGTCAGGCGGTAGGCGGCATTGCCCTGCGCATCGACCGAGACACCGATCAGGCGGCCCGGCATCGAGCGCTTGTACGCATCGCGGCAGGCCATGAAGGCGGCGTGCGGGCCACCGAAGCCGAACGGCACGCCGAAGCGCTGCGAGTTGCCGACCACGATGTCCGCGCCCCATTCGCCGGGTGCGGCGATCAGGGTCAGTGCGAGCAGATCGGTGGCCACGGCGACCAGGCCGCCACGCGCGTGCACGGCATCGGCCAGCGCCTTGTAATCACCAATATGGCCGAACGTATCCGGGTACTGCAGCAACACGCCGTAGGCTTCGGCTTCCATTGCCTCGGCCGGGGTGCCCACGCGCAGCACGATGCCCATCGGCTCGGCGCGGGTGCGCAGCAGTTCCAGCGTCTGCGGGTGAACGGCGTCGTGCACGAAGAAGGTATCGGACTTCGACTTGGCCGAGCGCTTGGCCAGCGTCATCGCTTCGGCTGCAGCGGTGGCTTCATCCAGCAGCGAGGCGTTGGCGATTTCCATGCCGGTGAGGTCGGCGCACAGCGTCTGGAAGTTGATCAGCGCTTCCATGCGGCCCTGCGAAATCTCGGCCTGGTACGGGGTGTAGGCGGTGTACCACGCCGGGTTTTCCAGCACGTTGCGCAGGATGACATTCGGGGTGAGCGTGCCGTAGTAGCCCTGGCCGATGAAGGTGCGGAACACCTGGTTCTTGTCGGCGATGGCGCGGATCTTGGCCAGCGCCTGCACTTCGGTCAGCGACTCGGGCAGGTCCAGCGGTGCCGGCGACTTGATCCCGGCCGGGACGATCGCATCGGTCAGCGCGTCCAGCGAGGCGTGGCCGACCACGTCGAGCATCTGCGAGATTTCGGCGTCATTGGGGCCGATATGGCGTTCGACGAACGCGTGACTGTGTTCAAGCTCGCGCAGGGAGGGGGTGTTCTGGGACATGGCTGGCATCCGGAAGAGTGGGCACGCACGTTCGGAAGGCGGCCGGGCCGGTGCGCGTCGCGGGCGACAGCGATCCACCGGACCTTGCGGTCTTCCTGGGTGCCCCTCTGTCCTTTTGCCTGAGAGTTTAAAAGCACGCATCTGCGTGCTTCGTGCCCCTTCGGCGCCGGCATTCGCCGGTCTCTCCAGAGTTTTGATGCGGGTGGTATCGGGCCTGAGCGATTACGGGCGTTGCGCCTTCGGCAGCGGGTGTCCGCTTCTCCCACCATGTAGCCCGGCGATTATAGCCCAGCCCTTTCGGCCACTGGGCCTTTCCGGCACATGAATACGGGGCCGCACGGGCGGCAGAATGGGCCCCCGGGCATGGTGCCGGGGGGCGCAAAGGCCTATCATCTCCGGATCCTCGTATTCATCTGGCGCCGCCCTCCCGGGCTGGCGCCCGCCGTGCATTGCGCATGGCCGCTGACGGAAGCCCGCATGACGCCCGCCTCACCCTCGACCCGCCGCCTGGCCCTGCTGCTCGCAGGCTTGGCGATGTTCGGTCCGTTCTCGATCGACACCATTTTCCCGGCCTTCCTGCTGCTGGGCGAGCGCATGCAGGTGGACCAGGTCGCGGTGCAGCAGACCATCAGCGTGTACCTGTTGTTCTATGGCCTGATGAGCCTGGCGCACGGCCCGCTGTCCGATGCGTTCGGCCGCAAGCGGGTGATCATCGGCGGGCTGGTGTTGTTCATCGGCGCCTCGATCGGCTGCGCGCTGTCGCGGGACATGACCACGTTGCTGGTGTTCCGCGCGCTGCAGGGCGTGACCGCGGGTGTGGGTGTGATCGTCGGCCGCGCCGTGATCCGTGATCTGTACCACGGTGCCGACGCGCAGCGCTTGATGAGCCAGGTCTCGATGATCTTCGGCGTGGCCCCGGCGATCGCCCCGATCATCGGTGGCTGGATCCTGCTCGGCGGCGGCGACTGGCCACTGATCTTCTGGTTCCTGGTGCTGTTCGGTGTGGTCCTGCTGCTGGCCACGGGCAAGTGGCTGCCGGAAACCCATCCGGTCGAGGCGCGCACGCCATTGTCGATGCGTGAACTGCTGCGCAGCTATGCCCGCATGGGCTCCAACGCGCGCCTGCTGCGGCTTTCGGCCGCCGGCGCGCTGAATTTCTCCGGCATTTTCCTGTACATCGCCTCGGCGCCGGTACTGGTGATGCAGCACCTCAAGCTGGGCGAGGGCGGGTTTGCCTGGTTGTTCATTCCAACCATCGGCGGCATGACGATGGGCTCGTTCCTGTCCGGGCGCATGGCCGGGCGGATCCTGCCGCAACGGCAGATCGCGATCGGGTTCGGCCTGTGCGCACTGTCGGCCGTGCTCAACATCACCTATGTGCTGTCGGTGCAGCAGATCGCGCTGCCGTGGGCGGTGATGCCGATCTTCCTGGGCGGCGTGGGCATGGCGCTGATCTTCCCGGTGCTGGCGCTGGCGGTACTGGACATGTACCCGCACCAGCGCGGCCTGGCGTCTTCGATGCAGATGTTCATCCAGCTGATGATCAACACCGTCGTGGCCGGGGTGGTCTCGCCCATGCTCAGCAGCAGCCCGGTGCATCTGGCGTTGGGCTACATGGGCTTCTTCGCGCTGGGCGGCTCGTTCTGGTACTGGGAACGGTATTGCGAGCGCCGCCGCGCCGTGCTGACGCCCATCGAGTGATGCCCATGCTCGGCCCTGCCCGCACAGCCACAAAGCGGGGCGGAGACAGGCCCACCCTGGCCTGTGCGGTATCCTTGACGCTTTGACGCAGTCCGGATTTGCCATGTCGACCACCTCCAAACTGCGCCGCGACATCCGCCGGCGCCGTGAAACCCAGGCCGCCAACCGCGAGCAGGCTGCTACGCCGCCGGTTGAGCCGCATGCAGAGCTGCGCGATCAGCAGCGCACGCTGCTGGCCGGCATCGTCCGCCGCGACGGCGAATGGGTGCTGGGGATGGATGGCCGCATCGCCGGACAGACGCCCAGCGCGGCGCGGGTACTGGCCCTGATCATGCAGGCCGCAGAGCTGCACGAGCGCCAAGGCACGCCGGTGCGCCTGGTCTATTCCGATGCGCTCAAGGATGCCGCGCATGCCGAGGCCAAGGCCGACGGTATGGATTTCGAACAGTTCAAGGTGGAACTGGCCGCCCAGTTGAAGCCGGCGTCGTAGGGGTGAACAAAAACGGGGCGACGCAACTGCGTCACCCCGTCGTTGATCAGCGACCGCGAAGGTCGTCGATGACATCCACATTCGGGAACTTGTCGATCACGCACTTCACGTAATCGGCCGGCTTGAGCGCCGAGTAGGGCGTCTGGTACGTCACCAGCTTGCACTGGTAGCTCTTGCCGCCAACGTTGCCTTCGTGCCAGTCGTAGTTCTCTTCCCAGTAGATCGGCAGCGCGCCAGCGCCGCTTTCATCGAACTGCTTCATCCCCTTGCAGCCCAGCACTTCATTGCCCGGTACCGGCACGTTGAAGTGGTCAGCGGCCGCCCGGTAATACTTGATCCGGTTCTGCGACTGCAGATGCTCGCCGCTGCCGCCACATTCCACGCCGCCATTGATGATCTGCGTGGTCACGCCGAAGCCGGGCACCAGGCCATTGGCGATATCGTGCGCGTTGGGCTGCCACGTCCCGTCGATCACATGCATCATCGAGGGTTTGGGCGGCTGCGGGTACATGTAGAAGAACGCGGCACTGGCCAGGTTCAACCAGGTATCGGCGACCAGATCCGGACGGTCCAGCAGTGTGCGTACCGTACCGAACATCGCATCGGAGAACGGGCCGTAGTTGTAGTTGTAGGACAACTGCTTGGCACCGCGCCCGAAGTAGCTCTTGAAGCGGCCGGCATGGGGGCCGCTCTCGAACACGCCACACGGCCAGGTCTGACCCTGCCAGGTGGCCGGGTTGCATTCGCCTGCGTAACCATCCGGGGTTTCCTCGTTCCAGCCCATCTCACGCACATGCACCAGTGCCTGACGCCACTCGGGAATCGGGCTGTGTGCATCGTGACCGCCGGTTTCCTGCGCGAAGTGCGCCACCATCGTCGCCAGCGTTTTGCGGCAGATGGCGTCGGAGTCGCGGCCATCGGTGTAGGTGGCGCAGATCGCCGGGAACTTGGCGAATGCCTGGAGGAAGCCTCGGTAGCTGTATTCCGGCGCCCGCATCGGGAAAATGAAGTCGAACTGCGCGGCATCCAGCAGCGATTCAACCCGGCGAACGTTCACCGGGTTGGCCGCGCGCAGCGGTTCGACCAGCTCGACCTGCGCATTGGGCAATGTGCGGATGGACTGCAGCGTCTGTTGCATCAGCGGAAAGTCGGTCAGCCGGACTTCGTCGCCCAGCAGCTTGCTCAGCGGGATTTCCACCGGTTCCAACGGCTCCGGATCGACGGGGTCCACCGGGTCGACCGGGCCACCGCCGCAGCCGGGCGCCGTCTCGGCAACTTCTTCCCACGGCGAGAGCCACGGCTGTGCAGGATCGATCGCTGCCGGCGATTCACCCACGTTGGCCCACCATTTTGCCTGGTAGTAGCGCCCATCGAAGATCACCACGCAGCCGCCGCTGTAGCTCTGGCTGGGATCGTAGGTATCTGCGACGGCGGGCAGGGCGCGGGTCAACATCGCGCGGGAATCGGTGCCAGCGGCAGCGTGTCTGGTGACGGTGGGCAGCACGTTGCCAGCGTGTGCGGTGACGGCGGCGGAAGCGGAGGCCAGTACAGCCATGACGGCAGTGGCCAACAACGTTCGATGTTCCATCGGATGTCCATGAAGAAGGGGAACGAGTCACGACGGTAGCGGTGGCTCCACCCTGCGAGATGACGTATTTGGCACCTACCTGCAGAACCTTGAACTGGATCTGTTCCGATCGACGCAGTGCGTCACCGTTCACCTCACGCCCGCCCGCGTTTGCATACCCATTTCCAGTGTGAACTGCCTCACGCTATGCGCTGAACACAGCATTTTCCGACCTGCGAACAGTAAAAAAGCCGACATCGCTGCCGGCTTTTTCCTAACAGCGCCAAAGCGCTATCGCATTGCGATCACTGCGTTTTCGCTGTGGTTGGCGCGGCCTGCGTGGCCGTAGCCGCAGGCACCTGCCAACCGCACATCTGGCCCTGGTTCTGCTGCTTGAGCCACTCGTTGACCGGCGTGAAGTACTCGATCATCGGGCCGGCATCGAGCTTGTCGCCGCCGGTGATTTCCTTCAGCGTGGCCTGCCACGGCTGGCTGGCGCCCTTGCTCAGCATCGCCCAGAACTTCTGGCCGGCTTCCTTGTTGCCATAGAAGCTGCACTGGTGCAGCGGCCCCTTGTAACCGGACGCGTCGCACAGGCCCTTGTAGAACTGGAACTGCAGGATGCGCGCCAGGAAGTAACGGGTGTACGGGGTGTTGCCCGGCACGTGGTACTTGGCACCGGCATCAAAGAACTCCTCACCACGTGCGCTGGCCGGCGCGACGCCCTGGTACTTGGCCTTCAGGTCCCACCACGCCTGGTTGTAATGGTCCGGCGTGATCGAGCCATCGAACACCCCCCAGCGCCAGCGGTCGATCATCAGGCCGAACGGCAGGAACGACACGCCACTCAGGGCCATGCGCATCTGCGCGTTGATGGTCGCCTCGCGGCTTTCCTGCGGGGTGTCGACCAGGCCGATCGAGTTGAGGTACTGCGGCGTCATGGCCAGCACGATGGTGTCGCCGATCGCCTCGTGGAAGCCATCGTTGGCACCGCCCTGGAACAACGGCGGCAGCGGGTTGTAGGCCAGGTCGTAATAGATGTGGCCCAGCTCGTGGTAGATCGTGGTGAAGTTTTCTTCGTTGGGCTTGATGCACATCTTGGTGCGCACGTCGCCTTCCATGTTCATGTCCCACGCGCTGGCGTGGCAGACCACGTCACGGTCCAGCGGCTTGATGAACTGGGTCTTGTCCCAATAGGACTTGGGCAGCGCCGGCATGCCGAGCGAGACATAGAAGTCCTGTGCGCGCTCGGTCATCTGCTTGGCGGTGCGCAGTTCGGCTTCACGCTGCGCCTTGTACAGCGCTTCCACGTCCGCGCCGCTGCCGGCCTTGGCCAGCGCGCCACTGAGGTTGGTCTGGTACTGCTTTTCCAGCGCGGCGGTGATGTCCAGGTTGCCGGCGCCGGGATACGGTTCCAGCTGGTCCCACAGGTTGGACCAGTCCTGCTGCCACATGTTGCCGGTCAGGTGCGCGGCGATCAGGCCGCCGTTGACCTCGGCCTTGTCCTTGCCGTACGTGCCGTCGAGCTTGGTACGGGCATAGCAGTGCAGCTGCTCGTACATCGGCTTGACCTGGTCCCACAGGCGGTCGGTTTCCGGGCCGATCTGGTCGGCGGGCATGTCGTAGCCGCTGCGCCACATCTGGCCGGCGTCGGCGAAGCCCATTTCCTTGGCGCCTTCATTGACCAGGCTGACGAAGCGTTCGTAATCGGCGCGCATCGGCTTGGTGGTGCCGTGCCAGCCCTGCCAGGCGTCCAGCTGCTTGTCGTAGTCGCGGCTGCGGGCGAGCACCTGTTCCAGGTCGCCGAGCTGGCGGCAGGTCTGGGGGTTTGCTTCATCGGTGCAGTACTTGCCGGAGCCGTAGGCGCCTTCCATGCGGCTGGCGATGCGGGTCAGCTCGGAGAGCTTGGCCGGGTCGCGCGGGGCGGGCATGGAGGTCATCAACTTGAGCAGGTGGATCTGGCGCTTGGTGTCTTCGCTCATGGGCTGGCCGTCGTACTGGCCGGCCTGGGTGATCCAGCCGTTGAGGACAGTGAGCCAGCGTTCGTTGGCCTTGGCCGCGACGCGCTCGGAATCGTCGTTGATGTAGGTCGAGGACAGCCATTGGGCCGAGGTCATTTCCGGGTACATGGCTTTGTACTCGGCGTTGACGCGGGCGATGAACTGGTCCGCGGTTTCCTTGGACTGGGTGGTACCCGTGGCCGGTGCATCGGCGGGGGACGGTTCCTTCTGGCAGGCCGCCAGCGTCAGTGCGGCAGCACTGACTGCCAGGGCCAGCAGGAGCGGGCGGTGGTTCACGGGCACATCCTTGGGTGGTGACAGACCGGCGAAGGCTAGTGAAGCGCCGGGCGCACCGCAAGGGGCAGGGCAGCAGGGGGCGGGTCGATCGTCAGCGTCAACGACAACTTCAACGGCGAAGGCGTGGCGTACGTGCTACGTGGGGCGGGTCGGTGTGGGTGGGTCGTCGGGACCCGCCGTGAACCCGTCCTTGGGGGCTCGATATGCGCCATCCATGGCGCATAACGGTCCCGCCAACCCACCCACACCGCCCCGTCGACAGTGGGTCGGTGCGCACGGGAACAACAACGGCTCGAGAACAACCCACAGCCGAAGCCATTGTCTTTGCTCGACTATCCGCCGACGGACAGTGTGGGGGGCGAGGCAGGCCATACCGTGGCGGGACCGTCGGGCGCCATGGATGGCGCACGTCGAGCCCCCAAGGACGGGTTTACGGCGCGTCCCGCCACGGTATGGCCTGCCTCGACCCAAACGGAAGACCGAAAAGCTGGACAGCTCTCCGCTCCAGGCAGCGGACACTCAACTTCGCGCCGAAAGTGTTCAAACCTCGCACGACGCAAACAGATCCCGGTCACGTTCATACACCGACGTCTTGACCTGCATCAGCCCCAGCACCGACGGGAACAGATTGTCGTGGTCGGTGTACTTGCCCGCACGCTCCCGCACGCAGGCCAGGTTGAGCCCGCGATTGGCCGCGAACGAGGGCGAGAACCACATCGCCATCGGCACACGGGTCTGCTCCTGCGGGGCGATCGCATACGGCACGCCGTGCAGATACAGGCCTTTTTCGCCCAGTGACTCGCCGTGATCGGAGAGGTAGATCATCGCCGTGTCGTAGTCGTCCATGCCCTTCAGCGTGCCGATCGTGCGCGAGAGCAGGTGATCGGTGTACAGCAGTGCGTTGTCGTAACTGTTGGTGATCTGCTCGCGGCTGCACTTGCCCAGGTCCGGCATGTCGCAGGTCGGCGTGAAGCGACGGAAGCGCGCCGGATAGCGCTCGAAATAACTCGGGCCGTGATTGCCCAGCTGGTGCAGCACAACGACGCGGTCGCCCGGCCTGGCGCGGACCTGGGGGGCCAGATCATCGATCAGGATCTCATCCATGCAGCGGCCGTTGGCGCACAGGGTCGGGTGCCTGGCATCGTCCAATGCCTGCATGTCCAGGCCTTCGCACACGCCCTTGCAGCCGGATTGGTTGTCGCGCCACAACGTGCCGATGCCCGCGTGGTCCAGCACGTGCAGCAGCGACTGGTGCGCGCGGATCTTCGTTTCGTCGTAGTCATGGCGCCCGTACGGCGAGAACAGACAGGGCAGGGACACTTCCGTACTGGTGCCGCACGAATGCATGTCCGGGAAATTGATCACCCCGGCCTGGGCCAGTTCCGGCGTGGTCTGCTTGGCATAGCCGTTGAGGCCCCAGTTCTGCGCGCGGGCGGTTTCGCCCATCACGATCACCAGCAAGCGGGGGCGGCTGCCGGCCGCGCGCGGGGTCGCCTTGGCATCGGTGCCGATCGGCAGTTTTGGGGCGCGCTGGATCGGGTTGTCGCCGCGCAGCGCCTTGGGCAGGCCGAGCAGGAAGTTGCCGGGCGTGGCCAGGTAACGCACTTCGCGCTGGTTGCGCATCAGCGAGGACATTTCCTGAAACGACAGCATCGCGCCACCGAAGACGATCAGTGCCGACAGCAGAAGGAAGCCAATACGCCAAAGCAGCGCCTTGCCCAGCGTTCGCCGGCGCAGGTGCACGCGCCACAGCAGCAGCATGGGCAGCAGCGCCAACAACAACAGTGGCAGTATCAAGGTGGGCGTGATCAGCTCGCCGCTTTCCTTGTGGTCGGTGGCCAGCACGTTGCGCAGCATGTCCGCATCCAGATAGATGTGGTAACTGCTCATGTAGTGCGCTGCCAGCGCGGTGCCGAGCAGCAGCACACTGATCACGACCTTGGCATTCCAGCGCCAGACCAGCAGGCCCATCAACAGGCTGTGCGCGCCGACCAGGAACAGCAGCAGTGAGAGCGCGAAGCGGACGCTGCCCGGGTGGGTCGCCATCGCGCTGTGCCAGAACAGGCCATTGCAGGCCACCGCGAAGAACACGCTGGTGAGCAGGATCAGGGTCTCGGTCGTGCACTGCGGGCGCCAAGCGCGCAGGGTGGCCAGCGCGGGGAAACGGGTGGCGCGCGGGAGGGTGACGCTCATGCGGCATCTCCCTGCGTAGTGAGTACGGCCGTGTTGCTTGCGCGCAGGCGCACCCGTTCGAGCAGCAGGTAGAGCCCCAGCGACACCGCCCAGCAGGTGGCCAGCGTCCACAGGTCGTGTGAGAGGAAGTGCGCGCCGCGCAGTTGTTGCGAGAATCCGAACACGCCGCCGGCCAGCAGGCCGACCGCCAGACCGCGCCAGCGCCATGCCGGTCGTACCATCTTGGCGAAGAAGTACAGGCTGATCCATGCGAAGCCCGCGCTGGAATGTCCACCCGGGAAGCACACCCCGCGCGGCATGCCCTGCGGGCGTGGCGCGAACAGACCGATGAAGTCGCGAGTGCCGCCATACCGGGCCAGATCCCACGGGCAATCCATGTTGGTCAGTGACTTCAGCAGCGAGACCAGGCCGGTGCTCAACGCCACCGCCAGCACCAGATACAACAGCGGCCAACGCCACGTGGCCGCGCGCTCGCTGCGCCAGGCGTGGAAGCACAGCACCATCGCCACCAGTGCCGCGGCGCTGCTGGCCCACTTGCCGGCTTGGTGGATGAGGTGGGTGGTGACCCAGGCGTTCTGCAGCGCCCACTGCTGCCCTTGGAGACGATAGAGGCGGTCGGCCAGCCACTGGTCGCCGCCGGCACCCATCAGCACGGCGCTGGCCAGCAAGGTCAGCGCCAGCGGAACCCACAGGTGATCGCGGTAGAAACGCGACGTGGCCATTGCAGCCGGCGCGGAGGATAAAGCAACGGTGGACGCTGGGAACATGGACGACAGGGCCGGCGGGAGATTCCGGCGCCATGGTCGTCAGCGGTGTGTCGGAGAGCGGTCGGAGCGATGTTCGCCGCCGGTTAAATGTGGACCATCGTTCAGTCTTCCTCGTCCCGGCCGGTGTCGCTGGCGGTCACTGCGGCATGGCAATCCGCTTGCCACGCCGTGCCTGGGAACAGCAGCCATCGGTTGCGGTTGGCGCTGCCGATCTCGATCACCGCCGATGGGTCCACGCACGGGCTGATCGCGTCATCGAGCACCAGCAGCCAGCGCTGGCCGGGTGCCTGCGACAGCCACGGGCCGGCAGCCTGCCATTGCTGCTCCCAAGGCGTCTTGAAGCCGAAATCGGTGACGGGGCGGTCGGCCTGCAGCAGGTTCTGTTCGCGCCAGGCGACCACGCCAAGCTCGGCGTCCGGGCCGATCCGTTCGCCCACGCGCTGCATTACGGCCGAGGCGGAGCTGTACGGGTCCAGGGTGGGCATCAGCACCCAGCCGTACAGATTCCACAGCAGGAAGGCGGTTGCCACCACCAGGGCGCCAGCCCGGCGCTGCCGCCACCACAGGGCCAGGCCAAGCAGCACCACACCAAAGGCGATCAACCAACCGCCCAGCACGGGCAGCAGCGTGTCGGGCATGGCGCGCCGAGCCAGCTGCAGATGTGCCCACGCACTGCCAGTCCAGAGCTGCAGGCCGATGTACAGCCCGGCCGCGCCAAGCAGGGCGACATAGGCCCATAGCAGCCATCGCAGGCCCGTCCGGCGCAGCAGCCCCGGCAGCAGCGGAGCGGCGGCCAGGCACAGCGCGGGTAGCATCGGGAAGATGTAGACCTCGCGTTTGCCCGGGCTGGCGCTGAAGAAGACCAGCACCAGCACGGCCCAGCCCAGCAGTAGCCACCAGCGTCCATCCAGTCGCTTCAGACGTCGCCACCAGGCCGGGATCAGCGCCGGCAGCAGCAGGCTGCCGGGCAGCCACAAGGTCGCCATCACCTGCAGGTAGTACCAGGCCGGCTTCACATGGTGCCAGGCGTTGGCGTAGCGGGTGCCGGTCTGCTTGAACAGCAGTTCGCGTGCATAGGCGTGCAGGGCCGGGTCGCTCGAGTGCAGCAGCGCCACCCCCAGCGGTGCCAGCCAGACCGCTGTGCCAAGCAGGAACGCGGGCAGCAGCCACCACAGGTCGCGCGCGGTGCCGGCCGGCAGGGAGGTGCCGCGGGTGCGCCAACCCCACAGGGCGAACGGCAGCAGCACCAGCAACGGCAGGAAGCCCACGCCCTTGGTGACCGTGCCCAGCCCGGCGGCAACGCCGGCCAGCCACAGCGCCGGCCGGTTGCGGCCTTCCAGCAGGTGACGCAGCAGCCCCCACAGCGAGAGGGTCGTCATCGCCACCAGCACCATGTCGATCTGGGCGCGCTTGGCCATCAGGCCGAACTGCAGGCAGCTGAACAAGGCGAGCATGGCCCACCAGCCAATGCGACGGGTCCACAGCCGGCGGCCGAGATCCCAGGTGAGCCACAGGGTGAGCAGCGCAGCCAGCAGCGAAGGCACCAGAAAGGCGAGGGCCCAGCCGCCGAACACCTGATGGCTGGCGGCCTGCATCCACATGAAGACCGGGGGCTTTTCCGCGTACAGTTCGCTGCCACGGTGCGGCAGCAGCCATTGCCCGGACTCGACCATGGCCCGCGCTGCGAGCACGAAACGCGGCTCATCGGGCGGGGAGGGCTGACGCAAGCCGATGCCCGCGGCAAGTGCCACCAGCAGGGCCAGACACACCAGTACACGCGGCCAGCGCCGCAGGAAGAAGGAGTCGGTCACGCCCAGGCTCATCGGCAAAACAGCCACTGTCTCCCCGACAGCGTAGGAAAAGCGTCGTAACCACCCCATTGCGACCGGATTCCGACATGGTTCCCGCTACCATGCGCTCAACCGGTCAAGAGAGTGTCCCATGCGGCTGCTGGTCATTGAAGACAACCGTCAGCTGGTTGCCAATCTATTCGATTATTTCGAGTCCCGGGGCCACGTGCTTGATGTGGCACCCGATGGCGTGACCGGCCTGCACCTGGCCGTGTCGCAGCCCTATGACGCATTGATCCTGGATTGGATGCTGCCGCGCATGGAAGGCCCGGAAGTGCTGCGGCGGCTGCGCGCCGACCATGGCTCGGAAGTGCCGGTGATCATGCTGACCGCCCGCGACGAATTGCCGGACAAGATCGCCGGGTTCCGTGCCGGCGCCGATGACTATCTGACCAAGCCCTTCGCACTGCCCGAGCTGGAAGTGCGCCTGGAAGCATTGATGGTGCGGGCCAAGGGGCGCAACCCCCGCAAGGTGCTGGAAGTGGCGGACCTCAAGCTCGACCTGGCGACGCTGGAAGCGCATCGCGACGGCAAGGTGCTGCATCTGTACCCGGCCTGCCGCAAGCTGCTGGAGGTGCTGATGCGCGCCAGCCCCGGCGCGGTCACCCGCCAGCAGCTGGAGTTCGCGCTGTGGGGCGATGAACTGCCCGATGGCGACCTGCTGCGCTCACATGTGTACGAGCTGCGCCGCAGCGTGGACGGCCCGTTCCAGCAGAAGCTGATCCATACCCTACCGCGGGTGGGCTATCGCCTCGGCGTATCGGCTGCGGACAGCGCTGATGAAGTGGCCTGAGCGCACGCCCAGGCCGGCGCCGATGCACCGCCGCATGGTGTGGTGGTTGTTGGCGTATCTGGCGATGATTTCGCTCGCGGTGTTCAGTGTGGGCAACTACGTGCACGAACACGCCGAGCACTCGGCCTGGCGCGCGCTGCTCAACTCCGAGCTGGACAGCATCGTCAACCACATCCAACACGAGCCGCATTACCGCTGGCAGGATTCGGACACGCTGCGGCTGTTCACCATCGATGGCAGCGACCGCGTGCCCGAGAGCCTGCGCACCCTGCATCCTGGGCTGCACGACGGTGTGGAGGTCAACGGGCGCGCCAGCGCGGTGATGGTCCGCCAGACCGCTCAGCTGGGGCGGCTGGCGCTGGTGCTGGACATCAATGACTTCCACGAGCTGGAACAGTTCGCCACGCGCTGGGTCCTGCTGGCCGGTGTGCTGATGATCATCGTCACCGTGCTGATGGCCTCGCTCGGCGTGGGCCGCCTGGTGCGGCCACTGAGTTCGCTGGCCAAGCGGATCGATGAGCTGCACCCGGGAGTGCCCGGGCAGCGGGTGGAGGTGGACCCGCGTGCCAGCTCCGAGCTGTACGTGATCGCCAATGCGCTCAACGACTACCTCGCGCGCAACGAGCAGTTCGTCGAGCGCGAGCGCGTCTTCATCAGCACGGCCAGCCATGAGCTGCGCACGCCGATTGCGGTGATCACCGGGGCCTCGGAGCTTGCGCTGGGCCAGCCGGACATTCCGGACCGTGCGCGCCAGCAGATGCAGCGTGTGCATCGCACCGCGCAGGGCGTGGAGCAGCTGATCCAGCTGCTGCTGATCCTGGCGCGCGATCCGGCGCGGTTGGTCGCCCTTGGCGAGCGCATTGCGCTGGACCACCTGGTTCCGGACATCATCGAAGACCATCGCCACCTGATGGGCGACAAGGATCTGCGCATCGAGGTCGATGGCCTCGCGCGCGTGGACATCGTCGCGCCTCTGGGCGTAGTCCAGGCCGCCATCGGCAACCTGCTGCGCAACGCGATCGAGAACAGTGGGCGCGGGACCATCCACATCAAGGTCTCCGACCAGGCAGTGGTGACGCTGCAGGATCCGGGGCTGGGCATGAGCCCGGAGGAAATCGCGGCCGTCCATGCGCGCATGGCAAGGGGCGACCGCAACGAACAGAGCGGGATCGGATTGGAGCTCATCGCCCGGCTCTGCGAACACCTGGGGTGGGCGCTGCAGATCGAGCCCTGCGTGCCACGCGGAACCTGCGTGGTTCTCGATCTCGGGGCGTCGCTGCCGGGCAGTGGCGAGCGTCCGTCACCGCCTGCGACGTAATCAGCCCGCACGCTGCGCTGCAAAGTGTGGCGTCGTGAAGACAATGTTAAGCTCCGGAGGCGCCGCTCTATGCGGCGCTTTTTTTATCCCTTCGATCGACAGAGGATGGCTTGATGCCGACCGAACCCAGTACTGCCCTGATCACCAATGACATCGTCGGCCTCGGCCTGATCGCCGCCACCCTGGCCGTGATCTTCTGGGCCGCCAGTGGACCGACCCCGATCCTCAAGAAGATTTTCGCGTGGGTGCCAGCGCTGCTGCTGTGCTATTTCATCCCTGCGATCTACAACACGGCCGGCCTCATCGACGGCCATAACACCTCGCTCTACAACCCGATCGCCCGCGACGTGCTGCTGCCCGCAGCGCTGGTGCTGCTGACGCTTTCGATCGATCTGAAAGGCATCATGAAGCTGGGCCCGAAGCTGCTGGTGGTGTTCTGCGCCGGCACCCTGGGCATCATCCTCGGCGCGATCGTCTCGTTCCAGGCGATGTCCTGGATCCATCCGGCCACTGTCGCCGGGGATACCTGGAAAGGCATGGCCGCGTTGGCGGGCAGCTGGATCGGCGGCGGCGCCAACATGGTGGCGATGCGCGAAGTGTTCGGCACGGATGCCACCACCTTCGGCCAGTTCGCGGTGGTCGATGTGGCCTGCGCGAGCCTGTGGATGGCGGTGCTGCTGTTCCTGGCCAACCGCGCCCAGCAGATCGACACGCGCAATGGGGCCGATACCCGCGCCATCGACGAGATGAAGGCACGCATATCCGCGTACGAGGCGCAGAACGCACGTATTCCCAGCCTGACCGACCTGATGGTGATCGTCGGCGTGGCGCTGGGCGGCGTCGGCCTGGCGCATGCCATCGCTGCGCCGCTGAGCGGCTGGTTCAAGGCCAATGTGAGCTGGGCCAGCCAGTTCAGCCTGGACAGCGCGTTCGTCTGGGTGGTGCTGCTGTCCACGGCGCTCGGCCTGTGCTTGAGCTTCACCCGTGCGCGGCGCCTGGAGTCGGCCGGTGCGTCGCGCCTGGGCACGCTGTTCCTGTACTTCCTGATTGCCTGCATCGGCATGCAGATGGACCTGCTCTCGCTGCTCGACCGCCCGTGGCTGTTCGCGCTGGGCGCGATCTGGATGCTGACCCACATCCTGGTGCTGTGGATTGCCGCCAAGCTGCTGCGTGCGCCGCTGTTCTTCTTCGCGATCGGCTCGCAGGGCAACATCGGTGCGGCGGCGTCGGCGCCGGTGGTGGCGGCGGCGTTCCACCCGAGTCTGGCGCCGGTCGGCGTGCTGCTGGGGACCGTGGGCTATGCCACCGGGACCGGCCTGGCGTATGTGACCGGGCTGATCCTGAAATGGATGGCGGGCGCGTAAGCGCGCGGTTGGCGATGGAACCGGAGGCGGCCTTGAGGGCCGCCTCTTTTTTTTACGGCAACGATCACGAGGGTGAAGGGTCCGGGATGACCGTCACGTCCCGGTGTCAGAAATGGCTGCATTTGCAGCGAAGTGTGAAAGCAGTGCCGGATCGCGCTTAACGCGCCGCGTAAGGTGCGGCGCCATGCGCTGTGGCATGCGTCGTACGCGCATGCGACGGAATCCCTGCCGACGGCAGTCGGCACCTATCAGGAAGCACCATGAAGACGAAGGGATTATTGATGTCGGTGATCGCCACCGGCGTGCTGATGTTCGCTTCTGCAGTGTCTGTACAGGCGACACCTGCCGAACCGGGGGATGTGCACGCGGTAGCCGATGCGAGTGCGCGCGACGTGGCCGCATGGCTCGGGCAGCCGGATCTGGCCGGCCCACTGGTGCAGGCACTGGGCGCGCGCCCCGAGGGCGGGGTGCCGTTGGCCGCAGTGATGGCGCAGAGCGATCCGCGCGGGAACAGTGTGGCCGCGCGTACGCTGTCCGCGCGCGAGGGTCTGGTTCGGCACTACAAGGGCTTGCCGGCCCAGGATCGGGGTCTGCTGCGGGTCCGCAGCTTCATACCGGCTGGGCAGACGCTATCGTCGGTGGCACCTGCCGACCTCTGGGTGGCCGTGTTGCCAAAGGGCGACGACCGTCGCTGGAGCTCCCTGGTGGCCTACGATCGGCATGGACGGCAGCACCTGCTGGATGCGCAGGTGGCCCCCGCGTTCCCGGTGCTGATCGTGGATATCGACACTGGCCAGGCGGTCCAGGAGGGCATGGCGTTGATCAATGCGGGCTTGCAGGCACGCGGCCTGCAGTCCGTTGATCGGATTGAACCCGCGGTTGATGGGCAGGCATCGCTGGACGTGACGCGGCTGGACCGCATCCGCCTGGCCGATGACGCTGAACCGTGGGCACTCGGCGGTGCCGAAGTGTTCGCGGTGGTGTCCGGCCTCCAGATCGGGAAGGCCGAGCCGGAAATGGCCACTGTGTCGCTGCCCTATCTGGACCATGACAAGACCGAGTACACCCCGGGGCAACCGCTGGTGATCTGGGGCAACTACCGCTTCGATACAGCCAATGTGCAGTTGTTCGAAGACGACGGCGATACCAACTATCAGGCGCTTCTGGTCGCCCTCACCGAGGGCGTGAAGCTGGCGCTGGGCGCGTTCGCCCCGGAGTACGCGGTGATCGCCGACATCGGCGGCGCAATCCTGAAGGCGATGCCGAACAGCTGGTTCATCAACGATACCGACTATCTGGACAGTTTCTATCTGCTTCAGCGCGGACAGACCTACACCGTACGGATGGGAGCAGCGAACAATGCCCGGGTAACGTTGAGCCCCCTCACGCTCCAGTAGTGCCGGCCGCTGGCCGACTTCCCCGGAGGTCTGTCGCAGGCAGTGGCAAACGCGACCCAACAAAAAACGGCGGCGCTTTCGCGCCGCCGTTTTTATCTTGATCCGCTACCGGACGTCAGCAGCAGCGTCCGCCGTTCTTGCCGCTGTAACGCGCCTCCTGGCGCTCGCGGAAGAACGTCTTGTAGTCCATCGGCACGCGGTCCGGATGCTTCTCCATCACATGCCGCACGTAGTTGTCGTAGTCGGGAATGCCGCAGCACAGCCGTGCGGTCTGCACCAGGCGCCGCCAGATGCGGCGGTGGGCCTGGTACTGACCGGCGGGGACGAGTTCGGTACTCATCACAGGTCCGCCATCTGGTGCGGCTGCAGCGCCACGTTCGGGGTTTCCTTGTCGGTCCGCTGCGGATTACGACGGGCCATGAAGATGGTCTTGATCGCGTAGAACAGGATCGAGAACACCACGAACAGGAACAGGACGGTCAGGCCGGTGTTGACGTAGGCGTTGACCACGATCTGATGCATCTGGCCGACGGTCTTGGCCGGCGCGGTCAGCGTGCCACTGGCGATCGCATCCTGGTACTTGTGCGCCTGGGCCAGGAAGCCCTGGGCCGGGTTCTTGTCGAAGATCTTGATCAGACCCGCATACGTGGTGCAGATCAGCAGCCACACCGCCGGCACGCCGGTCACCCAGGCGAAGCGGTCACGCTTCATCTTGAACAGCACCACGGTGCCGAGCATCAGCGCGATACCGGCCAGCATCTGGTTGGAGATGCCGAACAGCGGCCACAGCGTCTGGATGCCACCGAAGGGATCCACCACACCGGTGTAGAGCAGGTAGCCCCACAGCGCCACGCAACCGGCGGTGGCGATGATGTTGGCGGTCCACGACTCGGTCTTCTTCAGGGCCGGGATGAAGTTGCCCAGCAGGTCCTGCAGCATGAAGCGACCGGCACGGGTACCGGCATCGACCGCGGTCAGGATGAACAGCGCTTCGAACAGAATCGCGAAGTGGTACCAGAACGCCATCATCGCGTTGCTGCCGCTGGGAATCGCCTCGTGCAGGATCTGCGCGATGCCGACCGCCAGCGTCGGTGCGCCACCGGCGCGGTGCAGGATGGTCGGCTCGCCGATCGCCGCGGCCGTGGCCTCCAGCTGCTCGGGGGTGATGATGAAGCCCCACGTATTGCTGATGTAGGCCGCAGCGGAGACCGCATCTGGGCCGATCACGGCGGCCGGTGCGTTCATGGCGAAGTAGATGCCCGGGTCGATGATCGAGGCGGCCACCAGCGCCATCACCGCGACGAACGATTCCATCAGCATGCCGCCGTAGCCGATGTAGCGCATGTGGCGCTCATTGGCGAGCAGCTTGGGCGTGGTGCCCGAGGCGATCAGGGCATGGAAACCGGACACCGCGCCGCAGGCGATGGTGATGAACAGGAACGGGAACATCCCGCCTTTCCAGACCGGGCCGTCGCCGCTGGCGGCGAACTGGGTCAGCGCCGGCATCTTCAGTTCCGGCATGACGATCAGGATGCCGATCGCCAGCGCCACGATGGTGCCGATCTTGAGAAAGGTGGAGAGGTAATCACGCGGGGCCAGCAGCAGCCACACCGGCAGCACCGATGCCACGAAGCCGTAGCCGATCAGCATCCAGGTGATCTGGATGCCGGTGAAGGTGAAGGCCGGGCCCCAGACCGGATCGGCGGCGACCTTGCCACCGAACCAGATGGCGGCCAGCAGCAGGATCAGGCCGACCACGGAGATCTCACCGATCTTGCCCGGGCGGATGTAGCGCATGTACACGCCCATCAGGATCGCGATCGGCATGGTCGCGATGACCGTAAACATGCCCCATGGGCTCTCGGCCAGCGCCTTGACCACCACCATCGCCAGCACCGCCAGGATGATGATCATGATCAGGAAGGCACCGAACAAGGCAATGGTGCCAGGCACCGGCCCCATTTCCTCGCGCACCAGGTCACCCAGCGAGCGGCCGTTGCGGCGGCTGGAGAGGAACAGGATCATGAAGTCCTGCACCGCGCCCGCCACGACCACGCCCACCACCAGCCAGAGCAGGCCGGGCAGGTAGCCCATCTGCGCGGCCAGCACCGGGCCGACCAGCGGGCCTGCACCGGCGATGGCGGCGAAGTGGTGGCCGAACAGCACGTGCTTGTTGGTCGGAACGTAATCCAGACCGTCGTTGTTGATCACCGCGGGCGTGGCCCGGGTCGGATCGAGCTGCATCACCTTGTCGGCGATGAACAGGCTGTAGAAGCGATAGGCGATGAGATAGATGGAGACCGCAGCGACGACGATCCACAGCGCATTGATGGGTTCACCGCGGCGCAGTGCGACGGTGCCTAGACAGAATGCGCCAAGCAGTGCGATGACTGCCCAACCCAGTTTTGAAAAACCTTTCATGAGATTGCGTCTCCCTGGAGATCGTCGTAAGAGTCCGCCTTGGCACTGACGGGGTCAATGCAATGGCGGGGGCTTGCCGCTAGTACTTTGGTCGTAGGGTGGGTGGGGCGCGCGCCTGTGCACGTCGCCGGAACATCACGCTTGGAACAATCGGTTGCGGGCATGACGGTTGGCCGGGTGTACGCCTGCGCCCATCTTGTACCCAGTTTCCTCAGTCTGGAGTCACCATGAGCAGCCCAACTCCGGTGCGCGTGCTGCGCACCATCCGTGGCATGGCCACCTCCGATGGCGCCGGCGTGCGCCTGACGCGGGTGATCGGTGGCCCTTCGCTGCCCGACCTGGATCCGTTCCTGTTGCTGGATGAATTCGGCACCGACCGCGCCGAGGACTACATCGCCGGGTTCCCCAGCCATCCGCACCGCGGCTTCGAGACCGTCACCTACATGCTCGACGGCCGCATGCGGCACAAGGACAATCACGGCAACGAAGGCCTGCTCACGCCGGGCAGCGTGCAGTGGATGACCGCCGGCCGCGGTCTGATCCACTCGGAGATGCCCGAGCAGGAATCGGGGCAGATGCGCGGTTTCCAGCTGTGGGTGAACCTGCCCGCGCGCGACAAGATGACGGACCCGAAGTACCAGGAGTTCGCGCCGGACCACATCCCGGTGACCGCGCCCGCCGATGGCGTGCAGGTGAAGGTGATCGCCGGCCAGGTGGGTGACACCGTCGGGCCGATCGTGCAGCCGGCTACCGATCCGGTGTATCTGGACATCACGCTGGAGGCGGGTGCGGCGTGGAGCTACACGTTGCCGGACGGCCACAACGCCTTCGCTTATGTGTTCGAAGGAGGGCTGGAGATCGGCGAGAGCGACGATGCGCGCCCGGTGGCCAGGCAGGAAATGGCGGTGCTGGGCGGCGGTGACCAGCTGACCCTGCGCGCCGGCGACACCGGGGCGCGCCTGATCCTGGTGGCGGGCCGCCCGCTGCGCGAACCGGTGATGCGGCATGGGCCGTTCGTGATGAACACGAAGCAGGAGCTGATGCAGGCCTTCGTGGATTTCCAGGAAGGCCGCTTCTGAGGCATGTTCGCATCGGCCGTTGGGCGGTAACCGTGTGAGACCTGACAGTGCGGGAGGCGCCGGACAGCGGTCGGCGCTACCGTGGATGACGGGATGAGTGCGGTGCACCGTCCCGGCCTTGCTCAGCGCCCTGCTGCGACGGCGGAGGGCGTCAGGTCCATGCCCTGCGCGAGTGATTGCAGCGAACCCAGTTCGTTATTGTCACCTGCGTACAACGCAATCTGCGCGAAACGATTCTTGTCGAATTTCACGACCGTGATCCGGCGGGTCTCATAGCCCGGCGGTTTCTGGCCGCCCAGGTCGGGCTGGTACCAGTACAGCGTTTCACCCGCGAAGCTGCCTTTTTCCTGGCGCAGTGAGCGGTTCAACGGCAGCTCCGGGTTGCGGGCGCTCAAGGTCAGACTGAGCACTTCACGCCCATCGGCGGCGGTGGCCTTGCACAGGATGAAGTCGCGCTGGGCGAGTTCCTGCCATTGCAGGCCGCTGCTGGCGGGCAGGGACGGACATTCGCTGGTCGATTGCGCCGCAACGGCGCCGGCAGTGACCAGCAGACACAGACATACGACAGCGCGCAGGACGTTCATGGTTCCCCCAAGGTCGATGATCGCGTCCGTCGCTGACAGGCATTCCGGTGGCCGTCGACAACCCAGGCCGTGGTGGCGCATTCCCCGCGCGCGTACCGGATGACTCGCTGCCGTCAGTGTCGGACGAGTGATCCGAACCTTAACGGAATGTGACTCAGTGTACAAATAACGGTTTCAGGTGAATCTTTCTGCACGGACGGCCGGGCGGTGATGCACCGCCCGGCGGTCACAGTCAGCGTGGCGCGGCGCCCATCCATTTATAGACGATGCCGCCGATCAATCCACCCAGCAGCGGTGCCAGCCAGAACAACCAGAGCTGGCTGAGCGCGCCGCTGCCGGCGAACAGGGCCACGGCAGTGGAGCGCGCCGGATTGACCGAGGTGTTGGTGACCGGAATGCTGATCAGGTGAATCAGGGTCAAGGCCAGGCCGATGGCGATCGGGGCAAAGCCCGCCGGCGCGTTGCCGTGGGTGGAGCCCATGATGACGATCAGGAAGAACGCGGTGAGCACCACTTCGCACAGGAAGGCAGCGGCCACGCTGTACCCCCCGGGTGAAAGCGCACCGTAGCCATTGCTCGCAAATGCACCAGCTTGGCTGCCATCGATCTGGAAACCGGGTGCACCCGAAGCGATCTGCAGCAGGATGAAGCCGGCCAACGCGCCGCCCAGCACCTGCGCGAGGATGTAAGGAAGCAGATCGCGCGCCGGGAAGCGGCCGCCGGCCCAGAGGCCGACACTCACGGCCGGATTGAAATGCGCGCCGGACACGTGCCCGAACGCATAGGCGCCGGTCAGCACGGTCAGGCCGAAGGCCAGTGCCACGCCCAGAAAACCGATCCCCAGCGGATTGCCATCACCACCGAACCTGGCGGCCAGCACCGCGCTGCCACACCCGCCCAACACCAACCAGAACGTGCCCAGGAACTCGGCGGCCAGACGTTTGCCCATGCTCATCGACGTGCTCCACGTTATGCCCGGGGTGGGCAGGCGCAACGTAGCTGAATCGGGGTTCATCAGGGTGACGGTGGCGTCAACGCCCGACGAACGGTCAACGGCCGGGCCGGC
Source organism: Stenotrophomonas sp. TWI587 (assembly GCF_039674145.1). Classification (NCBI taxonomy): domain Bacteria; kingdom Pseudomonadati; phylum Pseudomonadota; class Gammaproteobacteria; order Lysobacterales; family Lysobacteraceae; genus Stenotrophomonas; species Stenotrophomonas sp. TWI587. The sequence goes on from NZ_JBDJMW010000005.1 coordinate 86,690, forward strand.
TCAGTACGCGGGCAGGGGAATGAACTCTTTGTCGTCGCCGGGAATGGTGCCGAAGCGGCCGGCTTCCCAATCGTGCTTGGCCTGCTCGATCCGCTCGGTGGAGCTGGAGACGAAGTTCCACCAGAGGTGGCGCGGGCCGTCGAGCGGTTCGCCGCCCATCAGCATCGCCTTGATCGGCGTCTTGGCGCGCAGGCGGCCGCGGACACCCGGCTCGGGAATGATCAGGTGCTGGGCGGGGACGTCCACGCCGTCGAGCTGGGCCTGTCCTTCCAGGATGTAGAGCGAGCGTTCGGCGTGGCCGGTATCCAGATCGATTTCCGCATCGGCGTCGAGATCGATGGCGACGTTGAGGGTGTCGGCGAAGACCTTGACCGGCGATTCCTCGCCGTACGCGCGGCCGGCGATGACGCGCAGCCAGGCACCGTTCCGGCGCTGCTGGGGCAGGGTCGCGGCCGCGTGGTGGTAGAACGCGGGGTCGGTCTCTTCAAAGTCTTTTGGAAGCGCCAGCCAGGTCTGCATACCGTGCAGCGGGTGGTCGTGTTCGCGTTCGACGGCGGGCGTGCGCTCGGAGTGGGCGATGCCGCGGCCGGCGGTCATCCAGTTGACGTCACCCGGGCGGATGACCTGGTCCGAGCCGAGCGTGTCGCGGTGGCCGATGGCGCCGGACCAGAGGAAGGTGACGGTGGCCAGGCCGATATGCGGATGCGGGCGTACGTCGATGCCGGTGCCCGGGGAGAGGACGGCCGGGCCCATCTGATCGACGAACACGAACGGGCCGACGCTGCGTGCCTGCAGGGTCGGCACGGCGCGGCGCACCTGCAGGCCACCGATGTCATGGATGCGGGGGGCGATGATGGTGGTCATGCGGGCGGTCTCGCTGGCGGGGACAGAGCGGGAGGATCGCATGCGGGCTGCCGGGGCGGGAGGCCTGTATCGGTAACAGGTTGTTCTGCCTTGGCGTGGTTGCGGCGCCTTTTTGCCATCGGCTTGGAGCAGGACGGGCAGCCCTTTGCAGGACACGCTGTGAATACCTCCCTGTAAGCTCGTAAGCGGCATCCATGCCGCTTAACGGTCCTGCAAAGGGCTGCCCGTCCCGCTCCCCCCACGGTTTCACGCGCGAGCGGACACAAACAACAACGCCAGCGTGCGCTGGCGTTGTTGCGATGCTCAGATCACCGGTTCGCGCAGTACCGGCGAATCCCAGCCCGGGCGAGGGGCGAAACGGTCGCCGTAGCGCTGCTGCAGGACCTTGAGGCGTTCGACCAGCGCGTCGGCGCCGGTGGCGCGGATGTACTGGATCGGGCCACCGCGGAACGGGGCGAAGCCGGTGCCGAAGATCACGCCGGCATCGAGCAGATCGGCATCGGCGACGACGCCGTCGTGCAGGCAGGCGACGGCTTCGTTGAGCAGCGGCAGGATCAGGCGGTCTTCGAGATCGGCAGGGACCTCGTAGTTGGCGGGGACGTCCGGCTTCTGGGCGCGGCCGTTCTCCCACTTGTACAGGCCCTGGCCGTCCTTCTTGCCACGCTTGCCCTGTTCCACCGTCGCCAGTGCGGCCGGTACCTGCAGGCCGAGGAAGGGCGCCAGTTCCTTGCCCACGCCGGCCGCCACATCCAGGCCGACGGTGTCGAGCAGTTCGATCGGGCCCATCGGCATGCCGAACTTGACGGCGGCTTTGTCCAGCACCGGGCCCGGCACGCCTTCGGCATACGCGGTGGCCGCTTCAAGCATGTACGGGAACAGCACGCGGTTGACCAGGAAGCCGGGGGTGCCGGCAACCGGCACCGGGAACTTGCCCAGTGCTTTGCAGAAGGAGGCCAGGCGACGCTCTGTCTCCGGCGCCATGCCGTCGTGATGGATGATTTCCACCAGCGGCATCTGCGCGACCGGGTTGAAGTAATGCAGGCCGGCGAACTGCGCCGGGCGCTGGATGTGGTCGCGTAGTTCGTCCAGCGGGATCGAGGAGGTGTTGGTGGTCAGCAGCGCATCGGCCTTCATCCTCGGCTCCAGCGACTGGTACAGCTCGCGCTTGGCTTCCGGGTTTTCGATGATGGCTTCGATCACCAGATCGGCCTGGGCCACGCCCTCGCCAGCGAGATCGGCTTTCAGGCGCGCGGCCACGGCCGGGCGCTTGGTGTCGTCCTTCACCCGCTTGGCGAACAGCGCCTGCGCGCGTTCCATGGCCGTGTCGATGAAGCGCTGTTCGCGGTCCTGCAGGGTCACGTTGAAGCCCTTGTAGGCCGACCACGCGGCGATGTCACCGCCCATCACGCCGGCACCGACCACGTGCACGTGCTGGATACCATGGTCCTTGCCGCCGAGGGCCTTCAGGCGTTCGGTCAGGAAGAAGATGCGGATCAGGTTGCGCGCGGTCGGGGTGCCGGCCAGCTTCACCACGGCGCGGCGCTCGGCATCCAGACGGGTCTGGATCGGGCTGCCGCCGGTGCGCGCCCAGGTGTTGATCAGTGCGTAGGGGGCGGGGTAATGCTCCTTGCGCGCTTTGCGGGCGACCTGCTTGGCCATCTGCGGGGCAAGCAGCTTGCGTGCCAGCCAGGTATTGGTGATCCACGCGGTCGCACGCTGCTTGAACGGGCGGGTGGTGCCCTTCAGCGCGAGCGACACCGCGGTATCGAGCAGCACGGCCGGTGCGACTACCTTGTCGATCAGGCCGATGTTGCGCGCGGCCGAGGCCGACAGATTGCGGCCGGTCAGCATCATGTCCATCGCCGCCGGCGCGCCCACCAGCTGCGGCAGGCGCGAGCTGCCACCCCAGCCCGGGAAAATGCCCAGCTGGGTTTCCGGCAGGCCGATGCGGGTGGAGGCATCGTTGGAGGCCACGCGGTACCGGCAGGCCAACGCCAGCTCGGTGCCGCCGCCCAGGCAATGGCCGTGGATCGCCGCGACGGTCGGGCAGGGCAGTTCGGCCAGCTTCTGGTAGGTGCTCTGGCCACGGCGGATCGCGTCATTGACGGTGCCGCGGCGGTCGAATTCCTGGAATTCCTTCAGGTCCGCACCGGCGATGAAGCCGGCGGCCTTGATCGACTGGATCACCACCGCCTTGGGCGGGTCCATCGCGATCCGCTCGATCAGGTCGCCCAGCTCGAGCAGCACGTCCTGCGACATGGCATTGACGCTGCTGTCGTGGCGGTCGAGGCTGAGCACGACGACGCCATCGTCACGGATCTGCGGGTGCCAATGCGAGAAGCGGAGCCCATCGAAGCCTGAGAGCATGGGAACGTTCCATCCGGTTGTGTATGGAGAAGGGGGCTATGATCCAGAGGTTGTTTCCTCCCCGTCAAATCCCTATAGCTGGGGGAGAGAAGCCGTCGATCCATTGCCTGGATCGGAAACCTTAACGGAACGGTGGTTAAAAGCTGGTGCGGCGCAGTGTGATCGAGCGCTGAACTTTTCCCGGGATTGGCAGTCTCATTGCCCGACGTCGGTTGGGCTGACAGGAGTGCGGCCCCCCATGGCCGAGGTTGAAACACCACAGGAGCTGGACCTGGAGCTGGTCCGACGTGTGCAGCGTGGCGAGAGCGCGGCGTTCGATGTCCTGGTGCGCAAGTACCAGCATCGGATCATCGCGCTGATCGGGCGCTACATCGCGGACTGGAGTGAATGTCAGGACGTGGCCCAGGACACTTTCGTCCGCGCGTATCGCGCGATCGGCAGTTTCCGCGGCGACGCCCAGTTCTATACCTGGTTGCACAGGATCGCCGTGAACACTGCCAAGAACCATCTCGCCGCCCACAACCGCCGCCCGCCCACCGATGACATCGAGATCGGGGACGCCGAACAGTTCGACAGCGGTACGCGTCTGCGCGACACCGACACGCCCGAGCGCGAGTTGATGCGGCAGGAGCTGGAACAGACGGTGATGAAGGCGGTCTCCGCGCTGCCTGAAGAACTGCGATCGGCCATCACCATGCGCGAGGTGGACGGCCTGAGCTACGACGAAATCGCGCAGAAGATGGGGTGTCCGATCGGCACCGTGCGGTCGCGGATCTTCCGTGCCCGCGAGGCGATCGACACTGAACTTCGGCCGCTGCTCGATGTGGGCAGCGCCACCCGCGAGAAGAGCCGCGCATGAGCCACGATATGTCCAATGATGCTTCCCGGGGCGCGTCCCCCGATAAATTCGACGCCCATTACCGGCAGCAGCTGTCTTCGTTGATCGACGGTGAGCTGTCGGCCGATGAAGCCCGTTTCATGCTGCGTCGGCTGGAACACGATGAGGCCTTGTCCAGCTGCAACGAGCGCTGGCAGATGCTCGGCGATGTGCTGCGCGGGCAGGCCTGCGCACCGGCGCCGGTCGATTTCGCCGAGCGGGTCCGCGTTTCCGTGGCCGCTGAGCCGGCACCAGCGATGCAGGCCAATGTCGAGCGCAGCCAGGACCGCAAGGAACGCCGTGGCGGCTGGCGTCGTTGGGGCGGTGGCGCGGCACTGGCCGCGTCCGTCGCGGCCGTGGCGATGTTCATGACCCGCGAGCAGCTGCCGGACCCGGCAGCGCTGGACGCGCCGACCACCATCATCGCCAGCCAGGCCGAGCTGCCGCCCGCGCCCGCGCCGACAACGGAAGCCGCTGCCGCCGAGCAGGCGCTGGCCGTAGCGGCGGTGCCGGCTGCCGCCGTGGCGGCCGCCAGCCGCCGCCAGGACGTGGCCAATGCGCGCCGCGCCAGTGCCACCCGCACCCAGCAGGCCGCACGCAGCGCTGCCGAGCGCAGTGCCGAGCCGCAACGTGCGGTCGCCAGCCAGGTGCCGCTGACGCCGGCGGTACCGGCGGCCACCGCGCGCCAGTTCCCGTTCGGTGAGGTGGGCAACCTGCAGGCCAAGCCCTGGCCGCGGTCCAGCCTGGCCCCGGCCGCGGGCGGGGCGCTCAATGCCAGCTTCTCCACGCAGGCCCCGCAGGCAGCGTTCTATCCGTTCGAGCCGCGTCTGCAGGAGTCCGCCGAGTCGGCTGAGCCCGCCCGCCGGCACCGCGACTGAGCATCGTCGCCCTGACGTTCCGCTCCGGCCTGTGCGCCGGAGCGTTTCCCCCCGCTTTGTTCCCTGACCCGGAGGTTCGTGTCTGATGACCGCCCGTATCCGTACCCATGCCCTGGCGCTGATCGCCATGACGCTCCCGCTGGTGGCCTGTGCGCAGTCGCCCTCGCCATCGCCTGCGACTCCGGCCGCACCGGCCGCCGCCGCACCACGGGCGCCTGCGCCGCAACTGGTCAGTGGCCTGCCGGACTTCACCAACCTGGTCGAACAGGTCGGGCCGGGCGTGGTCAACGTCGAAACCACCATCGTGCGCAGCAACCGCCAGGCCCGCGCCATGGGCCCGGGGGGCGATGATGAGATGCCCGAGTTCTTCCGCCGCTTCTTCGGCCCGGACTTCCAGATGCCGGGGCAGGGCCCCGGTGGCCAGGACGACAGCCCGCGCATCCAGGGCCGTGGCATGGGCTCGGGCTTCATCATCTCGGCCGATGGCTATGTGCTGACCAACTATCACGTGGTTGCCGACGCCAGCGAAGTGAAGGTCAAGCTCGGCGACCGCCGCGAGTTCACCGCCAAGGTCATCGGCAGCGATCAGCAGTACGACGTTGCGCTGCTCAAGATCGACGGCAAGAACCTGCCGACGGTGCGGGTGGGCGATTCCAATACGCTCAAGCCGGGTCAGTGGGTCGTCGCCATCGGTTCGCCGTTCGGCCTGGATCATTCGGTCACCGCCGGCGTCGTCAGCGCGGTCGGCCGCAGCACCGGGGGCGCCGATCAGCGCTACGTCCCCTTCATCCAGACCGACGTGGCGATCAACCAGGGCAATTCCGGTGGCCCGCTGCTCAATACCCGGGGTGAAGTGGTCGGCATCAACTCGCAGATCTTCTCCGCCTCCGGCGGCTACATGGGCATCAGCTTCGCGATCCCGATCGATCTGGCCATGGGCGCGGTCGAGCAGATCAAGAAGAACGGCCGGGTCAGCCGCGGCCAGCTTGGCGCCATGGTCGGGGCCGTCACGGCCGATGTCGCGCAGGGCTTCAAGCTGCCCGACAGCCGGGGCGCGTTGGTGAACCAGCTGGTTCCCGGCAGCGCCGCAGCCAAGTCCGGCCTGGAGGTCGGTGACGTGATCCGGTCCGTGAACGGCACGCCGATCAATGTGTCCAGCGACCTGCCGCCGATGATTGGTGCCCTGCCGCCGGGAACCAAGGTGCGCATCGTGGTGCTGCGTGAGGGCAAGGAACGCGAGATCACCGCCACGCTGACCGAGCTGGCCGAAGACGCCGAACGCGGCAACACGCCCCAGGCGGCCGATGCGGCCAAGCCGGAAACCGGCGCCAACGCCCTGCTGGGGCTGGAGGTGGCCGATCTGACCGCGCCGCAGCGCCAGCAGCTGGGCCTGGCCTCGGGCGAGGGCGTGCGCATCACCCGGGTCACCGGTCAGTCGGCACGGGATGCGCGCCTGTCCCAGGGCATGGTGGTGCTGCAGGTCGGACGGACGCCAGTGGGCAGTGTGGCCGCGCTGAACAAGGCGTTGAGCGGTTACAGCAAGGGCGATGTGGTCATGCTGCTGGTCCGCGCCAACGGCAACAGCGCCTTCGTGCCGGTCAAGGCCGGCCAATAAGCCCGCCCCGCCTGCGTTTCCGGGCCCGCTTCGGCGGGCCTGGTCGTTTCTGGGGGGCCGTTGGCGACAATCGCTACGGGGCCCACGCGGGATCGGGCCGGCCATGCGATAATCCGCAGTCATCCTGACGACGCGACGCGCCGCCGCCACCTATGTCTTCTGATTCGATGCGGTTCATCCGCAACTTCTCCATCATCGCCCATGTCGACCACGGCAAGTCCACGCTGGCCGATCGCATCATCCAGCTTTGCGGTGGCCTCCAGGCCCGTGAGATGGAGGCGCAGGTGCTCGACTCGAACCCGATCGAGCGCGAGCGTGGCATCACCATCAAGGCGCAGTCGGTCTCGCTGCCGTATGTCGCCAAAGATGGCCACACCTACCACCTGAACTTCATCGACACCCCCGGGCATGTCGACTTCTCCTATGAAGTCAGCCGCTCGCTGGCCGCCTGCGAAGGCGCGCTGCTGGTGGTCGATGCGGCCCAGGGCGTGGAAGCGCAGTCCGTGGCCAACTGCTACACGGCCGTCGAGCAGGGTCTGGAAGTGGTGCCGGTGATCAACAAGATCGACCTGCCCACCGCCGACATCGACCGTGCCAAGGCCGAGATCGAGGCCGTGATCGGCATCGATGCGACCGACGCCGTGGCGGTCAGCGCCAAGACCGGCCTGAACGTGGGCGACGTGCTGGAAGCGATCGTGCATCGCATTCCGCCGCCGGTGCCGCGCGATACCGACAAGCTGCAGGCGCTGATCATCGACTCGTGGTTCGACAACTACCTGGGCGTGGTCTCGCTGGTGCGCGTGATGCAGGGCCAGATCAAGGCCGGCGACAAGCTGCAGGTGATGTCCACCGGCCGCAACCACCAGGTCGACAACGTCGGCGTGTTCACCCCCAAGCGCAAGGTGCTGCCGGCACTGAACGCCGGTGAGGTGGGCTGGGTGACGGCCAGCATCAAGGACGTGCACGGTGCGCCGGTCGGTGACACCCTGACCATGGCCGCCGATCCGGCCGCCAAGCCGCTGCCGGGCTTCCAGGAAATGCAGCCGCGCGTGTTCGCCGGCCTGTTCCCGGTCGATGCGGAGGATTACCCGGACCTGCGCGAAGCGCTGGACAAGCTGCGCCTGAACGATGCCGCGCTGCGTTTCGAGCCGGAAAGCTCCGAGGCGATGGGCTTCGGCTTCCGCTGCGGCTTCCTGGGCATGCTGCACATGGAAATCGTGCAGGAGCGCCTGGAGCGCGAGTACAACCTGGATCTGATCAGCACCGCGCCGACGGTGGTCTATGAAGTACTCAAGACCGACGGCAGCATCATCAACATGGACAACCCGGCCAAGCTGCCGCCGGTGAACATGGTCGATGAGATCCGCGAGCCGATCATCCGTGCCAACGTACTCACCCCCGAGGAGTACATCGGCAACATCATCAAGCTGTGCGAAGAAAAGCGCGGCAGCCAGATCGGCATCAACTACCTGGGCAGCCAGGTGCAGATCAGCTATGAGCTGCCGATGGCCGAAGTGGTGCTGGACTTCTTCGACAAGCTCAAGTCGGTCAGCCGCGGCTACGCCTCGCTGGACTATCACTTCGTGCGCTTCGATGCCGGTCCGTTCGTCCGCGTGGACGTGCTGATCAACGGCGACAAGGTCGATGCGCTGTCGCTGATCGTGCACCGCAGCCATGCCGACCGCCGCGGCCGCGAGCTGTGCGAAAAGATGAAAGAGCTGATCCCGCGCCAGCAGTTCGACGTGGCCATCCAGGCTGCCGTCGGCTCGCAGATCATCTCGCGCACCACGGTCAAGGCCATGCGCAAGAACGTGCTGGCCAAGTGCTATGGTGGCGACGTTTCGCGCAAGAAGAAGCTGCTCGAAAAGCAGAAGGAAGGCAAGAAGCGCATGAAGCAGGTCGGCCGCGTGGAAATCCCGCAGGAAGCCTTCCTGGCCGTGCTGCAGATGGACAAGTAAGGCCGGATGGCCTTCCCGGTGGCGGCAGGCGGCACCCTCCCGGTGTCGCCGGGCGCGCAGGGAACCACCCCCGCACCGCTGCAATCGTTCCCAAGGACACTGCATGAAATTGTTTGAGATCCTCCTGGTCGTACTGACGCTGGCCTCGGGCCTGATCCTGCTGGGCGAAAAGCTGTACTTCGCCAAGCGCCGCGCCCAGCGTGCCGGCCTGCTGGATACCGAGCCGGTGATGGTCGATTACGCACGGGCGTTCTTCCCGGTGCTGGCGATCGTGCTGGTGGTGCGCAGCTTCATTGCCGAGCCGTACAAGATTCCGTCCAGCTCGATGATGCCCAACCTGCTGATCGGCGATTTCATCCTGGTCAACAAGTTCTCCTACGGCCTGCGCCTGCCGCTGAACAATGCCAAGGTGGTGCCGTTCGGCGAGCCCAAGCGCGGCGATGTGGTGGTGTTCCACTTCCCGGGCCATTCGGACAACGATCCGGCCAAGGGCGAGAACTTCATCAAGCGCGTGATCGGCGTGCCGGGTGACCAGATCGAGTTCCAGGGCAACGGGCTGATCCTCAACGGCGAGCCGGTCACCTACGACAACAAGGGTCTGTACGCCGGGCACAATGGCCAGGGCGAGGGCAGCTCGCTGCTGGTCGAGCACCTGCCGGGCCGCACCCACACCGTGCTCGAGACCGATTACGCTCGCGGGCAGGGCCAGTGGACCGTGCCGGCCGGCAAGTACCTGGTCATGGGCGACAACCGCGACAATAGTGACGACGGCCGCTTCTGGGGCCTGCTGCCGGAGGAGAATCTCCGTGGCAAGGCCTTCCTGATCTGGCTGAACTGCTCGGGCTGGTTCTGCAAGGACGGTTTTGAACCGTCGCGGATCGGTACGGCCATCCATTGATTCATGGCACACGCGTATCTGGGGAGAAACGCAATGAAGAGCATGACATCGCAGCGCGGCATCACCTTGACCTCGTTCCTGGTGGTGCTGATCGTGGTCGCCTTCGGCCTGTACATCGGCATGAAGCTGTTCCCGATGTACCAGGAGTACTACGCCGTACGTTCGGCGATGAAGAGCCTGGCCAAGGAGCCCGGCGTGGGCAACATGGAGCCGCGCCGCGTCCAGGACATGTTCTTCAAGCGCCTGTACATCAATTACTCCGAGAACGTGAAGCCTGCCAACGTGAAGTTTGATCGCATCGATGGCGGCTGGAACATGAAGGTCTACTACGAAGTGCGCCGTGAACTGATCGGCAATCTGGACGTGGTGGGCAAATTTGATTCAAACCAGGAATTGACCCGTAGCGGTGCCGACTAAGACCTTCCAACGCGGTGACCTGATTGGTCACGCCTTCAACGATCCGGGCCTGCTCAAGCAGGCCTTGACGCATCGCAGCGCCGGCTCGCCCAACAACGAGCGGCTGGAATTCCTCGGCGACAGCATCGTCAACATGATGGTGGCCCAGGCGCTGTACGAACGCTGGCCCAAGGCTGACGAAGGCGCGCTGACCCGCGCCCGCGCCGAGCTGGTGCGCGAAGGCGCGCTGGCGGTGATCGCGCGCGAGCTGCAATTGGGCGATCGCCTGATCCTGGGGCCCGGCGAGATGAAGACCGGCGGGCACCGTCGCGACTCCATCCTGGCCGACGCGCTGGAAGCGGTGGTCGCGGCGATCTACCTCGATGCCGGCTTTGCCGTCTGCCAGACCGTGGTACTGCCGTGGTTCCTGGCCTCGATGCAGGCCCTGCCGGCCACCGGCAAGCCCGAGAAAGACCCCAAGACCCGCCTGCAGGAATGGCTGCAGGCCCGACAGAAGGCGCTGCCGCTGTACGAGCTGGTGTCAGAATCGGGTGACGATCACGCCAAGACCTTCCGGGTACGCTGCGGCGTAACCGACCCCGCTGTCAGCACCGAAGGCGAAGGTGCCTCGCGACGGCTGGCCGAACAACAAGCGGCTGCCGCCGCCCTTGAGCAACTGGATTCCAAGTGAACGAAGCTATCCCCCATCGTTCCGGCAGCGTGGCCGTCATCGGTCGCCCCAACGTCGGCAAATCCACCCTGACCAACGCCCTGGTGGGCGCCAAGGTCAGCATCGTCTCCAACCGTCCGCAGACTACGCGGCACCGGCTGCTGGGTATCGCCAGTTACCCGGAGGGCCAGATCGTCCTGGTCGATACTCCCGGCCTGCACCGTGCGCAGAAGCGCGCCATGAACCGGGTGATGAACCGCGCCGCGCGCGGCTCGCTCGAGGGCGTGGACGCCGGCATGCTGGTGATCGAAGCCGGCCGCTGGGATGATGAAGACACCCTGGCCTTCAACGTGCTGAGCGATTCGGGCATCCCGGTGGTGCTGGTGGTCAACAAGATCGACCGGCTGAAGGACAAGGGCGCGCTGCTGCCGTTCCTGCAGCAGGTCACCGAAGGCCGCACGTTCGCGGCGGTGCACCCGATCTCCGCGCAGAAGCGCAACGGCCTGGAATCGCTGGTCCGCGACCTGATGAAGCTGTTGCCGGAAGCCCCGCCGATGTTCGGCGAGGACGAGATCACCGACCGCAGCCAGCGCTTCCTCGCCGGTGAACTGGTCCGCGAGCAGTTGATGCGCCAGTTGGGCGAGGAGTTGCCGTACGCGACCACGGTCGAGATCGAGCGCTTCGTCGAAGACGGCAACCTGCTGCGCATCGGCGCGGTGATCTGGGTCGAGCGCGAAGGCCAGAAGGCGATCGTGATCGGCAAGGCCGGCACCCGCTTGAAGGAGATCGGCGCCAAGTCGCGCCTGCAGATGGAGCGCCTGTTCGGTGCCAAGGTCTTCCTGGAAACCTGGGTGCGCGTGCGCGAAGGCTGGTCCGACGACGAAGCCGCGCTCAAGGCGTTCGGCTACGAATAAGCCGGCCCCACCGGCCCCGGGCGGTTGAGCCATGCGCATCGAGGATGAGCCGGCCTTCGTATTGCACGCCCGGGCCTGGCGGGAGACCAGCCTGCTGGTCGAGGTGCTGACCGAACAATACGGCCGGATCGGGGTGCTCGCGCGTGGCGTCTCCAGCCCGCGCAGCCAGGCGTTGCGCGCGGCCCTGCAGCCGCTGCAGTGGATCCGGCTGACCGCCGTGCAGCGCGGCGAGCTGGCCCAGTTGCGCGGTGCCGAGGCGTTGGACGCCGCGCCGCGGCTGACCGGCGAAGCGATGCTGGCCGGCTTCTATATCAACGAACTGATGATGCGGCTGGCGCCCCGCCAGGATCCGCTGCCCGAACTCTACGACCATTACGCGCAGGTCCGCGCGCGGCTGCGCGTTGGTGAACCGTTGGCCTGGACCCTGCGCCGTTTCGAACGCGACCTGCTGGAGGCCTTGGGTTTTGGCTTCGACCTGCTGCATGGCAGCGATGAGGAGCCGGTCGACCCGGCGGCGCGGTACGAGCTGGATCCGCAGGAGGGGCCGCGTCGGCTGCTCAGCGACCGCGGCGTGGACCAGCGCCGCGGCACGGCTACCGGCAGCGCCTTGCTGGCGCTGGCTGCCGATGAGATGCCGGGGCCTGAGGATCTGGGCAGCCTGCGCCGCCCCATGCGCGCGGTGCTGATGCACCACCTGGGCGGGCGAGGGCTGAAATCCTGGGAGATGCTCGAGGACCTGGCCCGCCGCCGCACGTAAGCGCAGGCAGGCCGCAGCCTGGTGGCGGGGTGACTCAAAGCGGCGCCGGTGCCCCGGCTGCCGCCTGTGCTCACTGCAGCAAGGCGTCGACCGCGACACGGAAGCGATCCCGGGCGCCAGTGGATTCCGGGGCCTGGTGCAACTGACGGACTGCCCGCGCCAGACGCGCGGCACCGACGAACCCGCAGCTCGCCTGCAGCCGGTGCAGCTGCCCGCGCAGGGCCCGCACATCGTCCTCTCGAAGGGCCTGGGCAACCGCGTCGCGAACCCCGGGCAACTCGGCCAGGAACAGTTCGCGCAGGGCGATCAGGTGGTGGCGCTGCCCATTCAGCGCGGCCAGGGCCGTCGTTTCGTCCCAGTCCTGGCGCTCGCCCTCGGGCGCGTCGGACTCGGCAACGGCCGGGGCGGACAGGCTGCCCGCCGTATGCACGAGGGCGCGGCGGACGGCCTTGAGCAGATGCTCGCGGCTCAGCGGCTTGACCAGGGTTTCACTGAAACCGGCATCGCGCAGCCGCGAGTGGATCGAGGTGTCGCCATCGGCGGTATGGGCCAGGGCCGGCGTGTCGGGCCGCGAGCGGCGCAGTTCCTGCAACAGTTGCGTGCCATTGCCGTCGGGCAGATTGACGTCGATCAGCCACAGGTCGTGCTGGTTGCCGCGGGCGCGGTCCATCGCCGTGGCCAGCGAATCGGCGGTATCCACCTCCGCCGGCAGGGTTTCCAGCGCGGCCTTGAAGAAGCCGCGGCTGATGGTGTCGTCCTCGACGAGCAGGAATCGGGGCATGGGATCCCTCGGGGTCATCTGCATTTGGGCTGCCTCCATGTCAGCTGCCTCCATAGTAAACGCGAAGTCCCCGCCTGCAAGCGGTTTCAGCGGGCGGCAAGTCAGTTGGCAGTTGGTATCTGCGACAATACGCACCCTTTTTGCCCGCAGCCTGTTGCCACGTGGCCCGAACCCGCTCCCGCCTCGACCGTACCCCTTTCCAGACCGACATCCTCGACCTCAGCCATGACGGCCGCGGCGTCGCCCGCCGTGATGGCGAAGGCGGCAAGGTCACCTTCATCACCGGCGCGCTGCCGGGTGAGGTGGTGACCGCCGAGCCGACCGCGCGCAATCGACATTTCGATGAAGCCCGGACCGTGGAGGTGGTGAAGGCCTCGCCGCAGCGGGTGGCCCCGCGCTGCCCGCACTTCGGCGTCTGTGCCGGCTGCGTGCTGCAGCATCTGGAGGAGTCGCAGCAGATCGTGGCCAAGCAGCGCGTGCTGATCGACAACCTGACCCGGATCGGCCACGTCACCCCGGGCACCGTGCTGCCGCCGCTGGTCGGCGACAGCTGGGGCTATCGTCGCAAGGGCCGCTTCTCGGTGCGCCGCGTCGAGAAGAAGGACAAGACGCTGGTCGGCTTCCGTGAACTGGACCCGCGCTTCGTCGCGGACCTGAGCCAGTGCCTGACCGTCATTCCCGAGATCGGCATGAAGGTCGGGGTGCTCTCCGAGTTCATCGAAACGCTCGATGGCAAACGGGATATCCCTCAGATCGAATTCATCGCCGGCGATGACGCGATCATGCTGACGATCCGCCACATGCAGCCGCTCAGCGATGCCGACCGTGCCGCGTGGATCGCCTTCGGGCAGGCGCACGGCTTCGCGATTTCGCTGCAGCCCGGTGGCGTGGAGTCCGTGCAGCCGCTGTGGCCGGCCGAGGTGCCGTTGTCGTTCAAGCTGGCACCGTGGGATGTGGAACTGGCGTTCCGTCCGCTGGATTTCATCCAGGTCAACGCCAAGCTCAATGTGCAGATGATCGCCCACGCGCTGGCCCTGCTCGATGCCGGTCCGGACGAGCGCGTGCTGGATCTGTTCTGCGGGCTGGGCAACTTCACCCTGCCGCTGGCGCGCACCGTACGCAACGTGGTCGGTGTGGAAGGTGACGCCGGCCTGGTGGCGCGTGCGCGTGAGAACGCGGTCCGCAACGGGCTGGAGAATGCGGAGTTCTACGCCGCGGACCTGACCCAGGACCAGCGGCAGGCCCCGTGGATGCGTCAGGGCTTCGACAAGCTGCTGCTGGATCCGCCACGCTCGGGCGCCATCGAAGTGCTCCAGCAGCTGCCACTGAAGCAGTTCAAGCGGATCGTCTACGTGAGCTGCCACCCCGGCTCGCTGGCACGCGACGCCGGCTATCTGGTCAACGAGCAGGGCTTCACTCTGGTCTCGGCTGGCGCGATGGACATGTTCCCGCACACCGCGCATGTGGAAAGCATCGCGGTATTCGAAAAGCGCTGACGGCGTTCGACCTCAGGGGCCGTCATCCGGCGCGGCGTTCTGCCACTGGCCTTGTGCATCGAACACATAGGTCTGCGGCTGGGTGCCGCGCTCGGTGTCATCCCCGGCGGTGACATCGCAGCGGATCTCCGGCACCTGCATGCTGTGCAGTTCGCAGTCCTTGATCTCGACAATCTGCAGGCGCTGCTGGAAGGCGTGCAGTGCATCGCGCTCGGCGGCATCGTCGCTAGCCTCGGCACGGCGATCAAGCTGTTCAACGAGCAGCGCTCGGACCCGCTCGCGCGGAGGGACCGGCGCATCGACATCGGCCCGCTGCATCGCCCAGCCCATGCCCTGCGGAACGAAGCGCAGCATCCGGTAGCGGTTCTTGAGGCCGATCTCCATGCCGACCAGGCACTCGTAGGCACCGGTGACCGTCTTGCTGGCGAAGCACGGCCCATGTTCGAACCCGCGCGGCGTGAACATCGACTGCAGCATCAGCGCCTGGGTAGTCGTGGCCGGCTTCTTCTCGGCCTCGACCATGGCCATGATCGCCGCCTCGATCTGTGCAGGCGTGGGCGCTGTGGCCGCGAGTGCGCTCAACGGCAGCAGGGTCAGCAACAGGGTGGGGAAGAGGGGCGTCATGGGGTGTCCTTGCGGGGCAGCCGACCAGTATAGAAGGCGGGCGTGGCCGCCGTGCCGTGATCGCCGCATACTGTGGGCATGGGCATTGAAATCGAACGCAAATACCTCGTTACCGGCGACGACTGGCGCACCGGCGCGCATGCCGTCATCCCGATGGCGCAGGGCTATCTCAACGACACCGCCTCGCTGGACAGCGGCGCGCAGAAGGCCTCGGTGCGGGTGCGCATCCAGGGCGAGCAGGCTTTCCTCAACATGAAATCGCGCGAGATCGGGCACACCCGGCAGGAGTTCGATTATCCGATTCCGGTCGACGATGCGCGCGCGCTGCTGGCGCTGTGTGTCGGTGGGCTGATCGACAAGCGTCGGCATCTGGTCGAACACGAGGGGCTGCTCTGGGAAGTGGACGAATTCCTGGGCGACAACGCCGGGCTGGTGGTGGCCGAAGTCGAACTCGAGCATGCCGATCAGGCGATCACGCTGCCCGGCTGGGCCGGCGCTGAAGTCACCGACCAGGTCCGCTACTACAACCTGGCGCTGGCCGCGCATCCCTTCTCGCGCTGGTCCAGCGCTGAACGCGGCTGACCGGTAGACCTTGTAAACGCCTCGCAGCACCCACAATCTGGCCAGATGAAAATCGATATCTGGTCGGATGTGGTGTGCCCTTGGTGTTGGATCGGCAAGCACCGGTTCCAGCAGGGCCTGGCGCTCTTGGGTGAGGACGCCCCCGAGGTAGAGGTGCACTGGCACCCCTTCCTGCTGGATCCCGACGCGGGCACGACCCCCGTACCGCTGCGTGAGGCCTATGTAGCCAAGTTCGGCAGCGCCGAGCGCACCCAGCAGATCCTGACCCAGACCCAGACCACGGCACGCGCCGAAGGCCTGCCGATGGACTTCGACCAGGGCCAGGTCCGGGTGACCACGCTGCCCGCACATCGGCTGATGTGGCTGGCCGAGCGTGAAGGCGACCAGGCGGCGGTCGGCGAGGCGCTGTTCCGCGCGCATTTCGTGGAGGGCCGCAATCTGGCCGACCCGCAGACCCTGATCGCCGCCGGCGCCACCGGTGGCCTCAGCGCGGCGCGCATCACCGCGTTGCTGGCCGGTGACGAAGGGCTGGAGGAGATCCAGGCCCAGCTTGCCCAGGCGCAGGCACTGGGTATTCAGTCGGTGCCCACCTTTGTGATCAACGACAAGTACGCCATCCAGGGCGCCCAGCCAGCCGAAGCCTTCGCCGAGGCGTTGCGCCAGATCGCAGCGCAGAGCCTGCCCGCAGGGGCTGGTGGGCAAGGCGATGACTGCGGCCCGGACGGCTGCAAGGTCTGACGCTGCGCGCGGGTTCTGCGACAATGCGGCGGTGCGCCATCGTGGCGCCCCGTATTGGAGACATCCCATGCTCGTGATCGGCGTTGCCGGGACCGAACTCACCGCCCAGGAACGCGAATGGCTGCAGCACGACGCCGTGGCCGGCGTCATCCTGTTCAAGCGCAATTTCGCCTCGCGTGAGCAGGTGGCCGAGCTGTCGGCGGCCATCCGCGCCGCCGCGCCGCGCCCGCAGCTGATCTGCGTGGACCAGGAAGGCGGCCGCGTGCAGCGCTTCCGTGAGGGTTACAGCGCGCTGCCGCCGCTGCAGGGCTTCGATGCCCTGTATGCCACCGATCCCGACGCCGCGCTGGCCCTGGCCGAGCAGCATGCCTGGCTGATGGCCAGCGAAGTTCGCGCCAGCGGCGTGGACCTCAGCTTCGCCCCGGTGGTCGATCTGGGGCGTGGCAACCTGGCCATCGGCGATCGCGCGTTCAGTGCGGACCCGCAGGTGGTTGCTGCGTTCACCGCCGCCTATGTGCGTGGCATGCACAGCGTCGGCATGGCCGCCACGCTCAAGCATTTTCCCGGGCACGGCACCGTGCTGGAAGACACCCATTTCCACGATGCGAGCGACCCGCGTACGCTCGATGAACTGCGCGCGCTGGACCTGATCCCGTTCGCGGCCGGCATCGCCGCCGGCGCCGATGCGGTGATGATGGCCCACGTGGTCTACCCGCAGGTCGCGCCGGAACCGGCGGGCTACTCGCCGCGCTGGATCCAGCAGATCCTGCGCGAGGAGATGGGCTTCCGCGGCGTGGTCTTCTCCGATGACATCGGCATGGCCGCTTCGTTCTCGGCCGGCGGCGTGAAGGCGCGCGTGGATGCGCACCTGGATGCCGGCTGCGACGTAGTGCTGGTCTGCCACCCCGAACTGGTGGAAGAATCGCTGCGCGCGGTCGAAGGCCGCACTCTCAACACCGCTGCGTTGATCGGCCTGATCGGTCGCGGCGCGCTGGGCTGGGACGGCCTGTTGGCCGATTCCCGCCATGGCACCACCCAATCCCGTTTGCTTGACACCCTTGGAAGAACCGTCTGATGCCCAACCTCACCATTTCCCAGGCCCTGGCCCAGGCCGACCTGCTGGTCGACCGTCCCACCATCGACAAGGCCATCGCTGGCATCGCCGACGCCATCGCGCGCGATTACAAGGGCGAGGTCCCGTTGTTCCTGTCGATCATGCACGGCGCGCTGCCGTTCGCCGGCCAGCTCGCGCTGGAACTGGGTGCACGCGGCCAGGACGTGCAGTTCGATTACCTGCATGCCACCCGTTACCGCGGTGAAACCACCGGCGGTGACCTGGTCTGGAAGCACAAGCCGGCCACCGCGTTGTTCGGCCGCCGCGTGCTGCTGGTCGATGACATCCTCGACGAGGGCTACACGCTGCAGGGCGTGCGCACCTGGTGCCTGGAGCAGGGCGCTACCGACGTACGCATCGCCGCACTGACCGTCAAGCTGCACGACCGCGCGCTGCCGGACGTCAAGGCCGACTACGCCGGCATCGACCTGCCGGACCGCTATGTGTTCGGCTTCGGCATGGACGTCAACGAGACGCTGCGCTGCGTGCCCGCCATCTACGCGATGAAGGAATGATGGAACACATTTCTCTCGCCGTCATTGGCGGCACCGGCGTCTACAAGCTGGCCCAGCTCGACGACGTGAGCAGCCACCAGATCGAGACGCGCTACGGCACCCCGTCCGGTCCGATCCGCGTCGGCACGCTGCTGGGCCAGCGCGTGGCCTTCCTGGCGCGTCATGGCGAAGGCCATTCGCTGCCGCCGCACAAGATCAACTACCGCGCCAATCTCGCCGCGCTGCAGCAGATCGGTGCGCAGCGCGTGCTTGCGCTCAACACCGTCGGCGGCATCACCGAGCATTTCGGCCCGCGCGTGCTGGCCTGCCCGGATCAGTTGATCGATTACACCTGGGGTCGCATCTCCACCCTGTGCGAAGAACCGGGTACCGAGGTGCTGCACGTGGACTTCGGCCATCCCTACACGCCGATGCTGCGCAGCAAGGTGCTGGCCGCGGCGAAAGTCACTGGCGTGCGCCTGCAGGACGGCGGCTGCTACGGCGCCACCCAGGGCCCGCGGCTGGAAACCAATGCGGAAATCGCGCGCATGCGACGCGATGGCTGCGATCTGGTCGGCATGACCGGGATGCCCGAAGCGAGCCTGGCGCGTGAGCTTGGCCTGGACTATGCGTGCCTGGCGATTGTGGCCAACTGGGCCGCCGGCTGTGGCGATGGCGATGAAATCACGATGGCCGAAGTGCTGGCCAATGTGGACGCTGCCTCCTCCGGCCTGCCCGAATTGATCGGTGAATTGGCACGGGGGTGATTGTCATTCCGGTACAAGGTTTGCATACTCCGCCAGTGCGCTGGTTGAGCGTACACCACCCATTCATAGAAGAAGGTCTCGCATCACCATGCCGAACGGTACCGTCAAGTGGTTCAACGACGCCAAGGGATTTGGCTTTATCTCGCCGGAGGACGGCAGCGCCGACGTCTTCGCGCACTTCTCCGCGATCAACTCCAAGGGCTTCCGCAGTCTGCAGGAAGGCCAGAAGGTCACCTATGACGTGACCCAGGGCCCGAAGGGCGCCCAAGCCTCGAACATCGTGCCGGCTGAGTGATTCTCTCGGCTGCGCATTGAAAACCCCGCTTCGGCGGGGTTTTTTTTCATCAGTGAGTAAGCGCATGTCTCCACGCCGCACCATCGCCATCGTCGGCTACGGCACCGCCGGGCAGGTCCTGTCGATCCTGCTTTCACGCGATCATCACGATGTGCACGTGTTCGAGCGTGCCGCTACGCCCGGTCCGGTCGGCGCCGGTTTCCTGCTGCAGCCCAGCGGCCTGGACGTGCTGTGGCAGATGGGGCTGCTGCCCGATGTGCTGCGCCACGGCGCCAGCGTGCGACGGCTGTACGGCGAGACGCCGTGCGGACGCGCGGTGATGGACATGCGCTATGCGCAGCTCGATGAGCGGCTGCATGGCGTGGGCATGCAACGGGGCGCGTTGTTCTCGCTGCTGGCCGAGGCGTGGGAACACCCCGCCAATCTCCAGCCTGATACGGCGATCACGGCGGTGGATACCACGCAGGGGCGACTGCGCGATGCGCGCGGGAGCTGGCATGGCCCCTACGACCTGGTGATTGCGGCCGATGGCGCGGCCTCGACGCTACGCACGCAGGTGCAGGGCACCGTACTCGACCGCGAATACCCGTGGGGCGCGCTGTGGTGCCTGTTGCCACGTGAGGATTGGCCGCACGTGGATGAGCTGCGCCAACGTTATGTCGCGGCCCGCAAGATGATCGGGCTGCTGCCGGTGGGCACCCGTCCCGGCCATGATGCACCGCAGTTGAGTTTTTTCTGGAGCCTGCCGCGTGACCAGTTCGCGCAGTGGGAACGCGACGGGATGGCACGCTGGCTTGATGAGATCGCGACCTTGTGGCCGCAGGCGCACGCGCGCCTGGCCGGTGTGCGTGAGCCGAACCAGCTGGCTCGCGCGGGCTATCGCGATGCGGTGATGTCGTGCTGGCATCGCGAGCGGCTGGTGCTGGCTGGCGATGCCGCGCATGCGATGAGCCCGCAGCTGGGGCAGGGGGTGAACATGGCGCTGATGGACGCGCTGGCCCTGCGCGACGCCCTGCGCACGCATGGGGCGTTGGAGGCCGCACTGCAGGCGTATCAGACGCAGCGGCGCGCGCATGTCGCGATCTACCAGTACTGGAGCCGCTGGCTGACCCCGTTGTTCCAGTCCGATCGTGATGGGCTGGCGCGCGCACGTGATGTGCTGTTCCAGCCCATGGGGCGCATGCCGGGTGGGCGCGGCCACATGTTGCGCGTGCTCAGTGGCACACAGCGCGGTTGGCTGGGGCGCTTGCCCTTGTCACCAGGATTCGTCGACGCATTGAACGACGCACATGCGCGTGATCGCATCAGCTGATAACCACGCGTAGCAGCGCATGCGCGGCGATGTGAAGGTGTGAATAACATTCATTGACGGTGGACTCACCGCCCGCATGGGACAACACTCAGGCAAACGCAGCAGGCGTGTGCGTGTTCGAAACGCGTCATGTTGCTTCCGCTGGTGCTCTGTCCGATTCCTGATCGCCAAGAGCAGCGCCACCACCCGGTGGTCCTGTGGGGCTGTGTTTGCGACTCACGGTCCTGTGGACCGATCGCAACCCAAGGAGATTGAAATGCTGTTCTCGGCCGAAACTCTGGAAAGTGAAATCCGCAAACTTCGCGGACTACTGCAGATGCTGCATGAGGATCAGCCGGATGTAATGGAAGATGTATTTGAATTCCATGTCACCAGCCTCATTACCCACGCTGCGCCGGAACACCACCCGCGCATCCGTGCCTCCGCACACGAGATGTTGACCGCGATCCAGCGGCAACCGGTGCGTCCCAATCCGAATGCACCGGATATTCGATTGATGCCGGACCTGCTGGTGGCGACGGCGGCCTGAGCATCGCGTTGAATGCCGTTGCGCGCTGGCCAGGCTAGCGCGCCGGCAGTGCGATGGTCTGGTCTTCGACGCAGGCCACCAGACGCTCCCCGGCCGCTACCACGGGGGCGATGCCGGCCGTGAAGCGTGAGAATGCCGGCAGGATGGTCAGTGCATCGCGCAGCCAGAACGCCGGCCAGCGCCGCTGCATGCCCGGTAGACGCGCCAGGGGATGCAGATGACCACACAGCACATGCAGCCCCGGGTGCGATTGCGGTGCGTGGCGCAGCAGGAACGGACCTTCCTGCACCCGTTCGCCCAGCAACTCGATGCCCAGGTCGGCCTTGGGCAGCACGCGATCATGATTGCCTTCCAACGCGCCGATCCACAGGTCCGGATGCTGCTCGCGCCACCCCTGCCACTGGCGATACCATGCCGCGCGATGGGCCGCACCATGCAGGACGTCGCCTAGAATCCACAGCTGGCGCACGTCATGCTGCTGCACCAGGCGGCCCAAGTGCCCCAGATCATCCTGCGTGCCGCCGCTGGGCAACCCGATGCCCGCACGCCGGAACAGATCGGCCTTGCCCAGATGCAGATCGGCGATCAACAGGCCCTGCCGCGCAGGCCAATAGAGCGCACGAGCGCCCAGCAGGTGCACGGTTTCGCCAGCCAGGGTGATCGGCAGCTCAGGCGCCATGACGATTCTCCAATTGCTGTGCCGCGCGCAGTACGCGGGTCTTCCAGTCTTCGTTGCTGAGCTGGCCGCGCAGCCGCTCGGCCCACAGCGGGAACGACAGCGGTCCGAGGCTGGTGGGGTGCTGAAGGGTCAGCGTGCGTGCCTGGCAGGACGACAGCGCGCGGGCCAGACTGTCCAGGTCGAGTTGATCGTGCAGCACTTCGTGTTCGGCCAGCGTCAGCAGGATGTGATCCGGATCGTGCTGGCGCAGCACGTCGTACAGCAATCCACTGGACGCCTGCAGCTGACGCAGGCTGCGCGGCGTGCGTCCTGGCAATGCCGGCACCAGCATGCCGGACACGCGCGCGATGTCGCGGAACTGGCGTCGTGCGAGTTCGCCCAGGTTGAGGCTTTCGCGCAGATCCGTGAGCAAGCCCTCCGGCTCGAGCAGCGCGCGCACGCCGGCGGCATCGATCTCGACAGCGCGCGCAGGTGACAGCACGAAGCCATAGTCATTTGCCGCGTAGCCGAAGGTATTGGTCTGCAACCGCGTCCAGCGCATCGCCATCAATGCGGCCAGCCCTTCATTGACCTGCCGCCCGGCGAAGGGATACACGAACACGAACTGGCCCTCGCGGCGGCGGACGTGCTCCACCAGCAGCCGATCCGGTGCGGGCAGCGCGGACAGGCGTGTCTGCAGCGACAACAGCGGCGCCAGCCATTGCATCTCCGGGCTGTCCGGTGGGCTGGCCAGCACGGTCTCCATTTCATGCCCAAGCGCTTCCGAGAGTGGCAGCCGACCGCCCTGCCAGCGTGGCACCACGCCATCGCCGCCGCGGGCAACGCGCACGTAGGCGGTCAGGTTCTCCAGGCGCACCAGCTCCAGCAGGCGGCCGGCGAACTGGAAGCGGTCGCCCGGGCGCAGCCGGCTGAGGAACTGCTCCTCCACCGCGCCGAGCCTGCCGCCGCGCAGGAACTGCACCATGACGCTGCCATCGCTGGTGATGGTGCCGATCGACAGACGATGCCGCAGCGCGACGCGACGGTCGTGTACGCGATAGCGGCCATCGTCATCGCGCACGACCTTGTGGAAGTCCGGATACTGCGACAGCGCGCGACCGCCCTGCACGATGAACTCCAGCACGCCGTCCCAGTGCGCGTGGTCCAGTGCGGCGAAAGCATGCGTACGTCGCACCTGCTCGAACAGCGCCTCGGGATCGAAGCCACCGCCGAGCGCGCAGCTCACCGCGTGCTGCGCCAGGACATCCAACGACAGCCGCAGCGGCCGGCGTGCTTCGATGTGACCATGCGCCAGCGCACGCCGCGCCGCCGCGTACTCGACCAGCTCCAGCGCGTGCGAGGGCACACACACGATCTGGCCGGATTCGCCTGGGCGATGCTTGGCGCGCCCTGCGCGTTGCAGCAGCCGTGCGATGCCCTTGGGGCTGCCGATCTGCAGCACCTGATCGACGCTGGGAAAATCAACGCCAAGATCCAGACTGGAGGTCGCCACCACGCAGCGCAGCCGGCCTTCGCGCAGGCCTTCCTCGGCAGCGCGACGCAGGGCAGGGTCGAGCGAGCCGTGATGCAGCGCGAGCGTGGCCGGGTCTTCCGGCCACACCGCCGAGAGCGCCTGGTGCCACAGTTCGGCATGCGCCCGGGTATTGGTGAACAACAGGCTCGTGCGCACCGTCAGCAGCTTCTCCAGCACGCGTTGCAGCTGCGACAGACCCAGATGGCCTGCCCACGGGAAACGCTCGCCCTGCGCGGGCAGCAGCGTTTCCACGCTGACCGGGCGCGGGCGGGCGCCAGCCACCAAGGGCGCGTCGGGCACGTCCGGCAGCAGCACGTCGCGTGCCTCGTCCAGGTTGCCGAGCGTGGCCGACAGCCCCCATACCTGAAGTGCGGGCAGGGCATCGCGCAGGCGGCGCAGGTTCAACTGCAGCAGCACGCCGCGCTTGTTGCCCAGCAGTTCGTGCCACTCATCCACCACCACGCAGCGCAGGTGCTGCAGGCGCGCCAGCGTGTCGGGATAGCTGAGCAACAGCGCCAGCGACTCCGGCGTGGTGACCAGCACATCGAGGCGGCCCTCGCGCGCCAGCCGCTTGTCGCGCGCGCTCGCATCGCCGGTACGCAGGCCCACCTGCCAATCCAACCCAAGCGCATCCAGCGGCTCACGCAGTGCGCGCGCCGTGTCGGCCGCGAGCGCGCGCAGTGGCGTGATCCACAACACCTGCAGTACCGGCACCGGTGTCTTCGCGCGGCCGCGGGTGATTCGCGGCGGCGGATCATGCAGCGCCTGCAGCAGCGGTCCGCCAAACATTGCCAGCGTCTTGCCACTGCCGGTGGGTGTGTGCAGCAGGCCGGACTGGCCGGCCAGATAGTGGCGCCACATGGCCTTCTGGAACGGCAGCGGCGCCCAGCCCCGGCTGGCGAACCACGCCGTCAGGCGGGTCATGGCCTCGCGTCGCGTCACCGCGCCAGTGCCTGCAGCTGGGCCAGAGTGTCCGCTTCGCTGGCCGGCTTATCGTGGCGCCAGCGCAGGATGCGCGGGAAGCGCACGGCGATGCCGGATTTGTGCCGCTTGCTGCGGTTCACCGCTTCAAAGCCGAGTTCGAATACCTGCTCGCCACGCACGCTGCGGACCGGCCCGAAGCGCTCGATCGTGTTTGCGCGGATCCAGCGGTCCAGTGCGAGGATTTCCTTGTCGTCCAGCCCCGAGTAGGCCTTGGCCACCGGCACCAGCGTTTCGCCATCCCACACCCCGAAGGTGTAATCGGTGTAGAGCATGCTGCGGCGGCCGTGGCCGGACTGCGCGTAGATCATCACCGCATCGATGGTCAGCGGATCGATCTTCCACTTCCACCAGTCGCCGCGCCGGCGCCCGGCCTGGTAGACCGAGTCGCCGCGCTTGAGCATCAGGCCCTCCACGCCGCGCTCGCGGGCCAGATCGCGCTGAACGGCAGCCGCGTTCCAGTCTGCGACGGTGACCAGCGGCGACAGCATCAGGCGCGGGTCGTCCAGTGTGGTGAGCACCTCGGCCAGGCGAGCCCGCCGCTGCGAGAGCGGCAGGGCGCGCAGGTCTTCACCGTCGAGTTCAAGCAGATCGTAGGCGAGCACGCGCACTGGCGTATCGCGCAGTGTCTTGGGGCCTGGCTTGAGGCGCTGGATGCGCGTCTGCAGCGCGGTGAAGGGCAAGGGAAGATCGTCGCCCTCGGCCCAGGCCAGCAGCTCGCCATCAATCACGCAACCATCGGGCAGCGCCATCGCGGCCGCCTCGATTTCCGGGAAGCGCCCGTCCAGCCTCTCCTCGCCGCGCGACCACAGCGCGACCTCGCCTTGCCGGCGTAGCACCTGTAGACGGATGCCATCCCATTTCCATTCCAGCAGCCAGTCGTTGATCGGCCCAAGCGTGTCGACCGCCGCCTCCAGCGGTGAGGCCAGGAAGAACGGGTAGGGCTGCTGCCGATCTTCCGGGCGCTCTTCCGGTGACAGCAACGCGGCCAGCAGGCCGGGCGTGGGTACCCAGGTGCCCAGCATGCGCTGTGCGATGCGCGCGATATCAATGCCGGACCACTCGGCCAGCGCCTGCTGCACCAGCCGTTGCGACACGCCCACGCGCAACGCGCCGGTCAGCAGTTTGTTGAACACCAGCCGCTCGTCGAAGGCGAGCTGTCGCCACGCCCCGGTGATGGCCGCGTGGCGCACCGGTTCGGGTTGATTGGCGACCGGCAGCAGTTTCTGTTCGATCCAGTCAGCCAACGCGATATCCGCGCCGGTCTGCAGCGGATCGTCCATCAGCAGGGTAAGTGTCTCCGCCAGATCGCCGACCTGGTCGTAGCTGTCGTCCACCAGCCACGCCGGTGTATCGGACATCTCGGCCACCCACGCGCGCAGTTCGGCATTGCCGGCGATCTTCTGGCGCGCGCTGCTGACCTTGCCGCCGGCCAGCAGGAACAGCGCCCACGCGGCATCGTGCGGTGGCGCCTGCTGGAAGTAGCGCACCAGCGCGCCACGTTTATCGCCGGTGGCCGTGCTGCGGTCCAGTTCGCTGTAAAGCGCGGCGAAGCGTTTCATTCTTCGTCCCCATAGCCGGTGGCGAAGGCTTCGGCAGCGACATCCCGCTCGCGAAGGAACCGGATCAGCGCATCGGTATTGCCGTGGGTGGCGATGACGCGGCGGGCGCCGGTCTCGGCGATGGTGCGCAGCAGATCGGGCCAGTCGGCATGATCGGAAACCACAAAGCCGCGATCGTAGTTGCGCCGGCGGCGGTTGCCACGCACCCGCATCCAGCCGGAGGCAAAGCCCAGCTGGGCGCGCTTGAAGCGGCGCATCCACGCGCTGCCGGCAGCGGAGGGTGGGGCGAGAATCAGCTTCCCCGCAAACTCGGCACCGCTGGCCTGTTCGCTGACCGGCTCGGTGGCCAGCATCGCAATCCCGGCCTCGCGGTAGACGGCCACGCCGGTCGCGATCGCGCCATGCAACAGCGCCGGCTGGTCATCCAGTGGCAGCAGTTCGGCAAGGATGCGCTGCGCCTTGCCGAGCGCGTAGCACAGCAGCACGGCCGCCTCACCACGCGCTTCGCACTCGCGCCGCCAGGCGACGATGTCCGCGGCGACCTGAGCGGTGTCCGGCCAGCGGTAGACCGGCAGGCCGAAGGTCGCTTCGGTGATGAAGGTATCGCACGGCACCACCTCGAACGGGTCGCAGCTGGGATCGTGCTGGCGCTTGTAGTCGCCCGAGGCCACCCAGACCCGTCCGGCATGCGCGATCCGCACCTGCGCCGAGCCAAGCACATGCCCGGCCGAATGCAGCGAGACCTCGGTGTCGCCCAGCGTGAAGCGTTCACCGTAATCATGTGCTGTGCAGTCCACATCGCCCAGCCGCCAGCGCAGGATCGGCAGGGTCTGTGTGGTGCAGTGGTAGTGGCCCATCCCGTTGCGTGCGTGATCGCCATGCCCGTGCGTGATCACCGCGCGCGGCACCGGGCGCCAGGGATCGATATGGAAATCACCGGCCGGGCAGTACAGCCCCTCCGGGCGCAGCACCACCAGATCGTCGTTGTCGGCATCCACGTTCATGCCTGCACTGTGCCGCCGCGCTCGTGCAGGAGGTGAGAATCCGCATGAACGGCGGCCCATCCGGGGATGCGGCAGAATCGAAGCCTCTGTCTGCAAGGAGGGTGCCCCGATGACGCCTGCACTGCCCGCGTTCGAGACGCACGAGGTGAGCAACCAGCCGCCGCCCTTCGCGGGACGCAATTTATGGGCTGACGATGTGGCGCTGGCCGACGCGGTACAGCGCGAAGGCGGCGCTGCGTTCGTGGGCCAGCTGGCGCGCTATGGCGGCCTTGCCGGCGATGAGTTGTACCGGCTCGGATTCGATGCCAACCGCGACCGGCCGCGGTTGCGCACGCATGATGCGCAGGGCCATCGCATCGATACGGTCGAGTTCCATCCGGCCTACCACCAGTTGATGGCCGCGGCGAAGACGCATGGCGTGGCCGGGCTGTCGTGGCACGACGGCCGTCCTGGCGCACATGTCGCGCGCGCGGCGTTGAGCTATCTGCACCATCAGGCTGAAGCCGGCACCAGTTGTCCGCTGACGATGACCCACGCCGCCGTTGCGGTGCTGCGGCAGGCGCCGTCGCTGGCCGACTGGGCGGACAAGGCGGCAGCCCCGCACTACGACCCGCGCGACGTGCCGATCGCCGACAAGGCCGGGATCACGCTGGGCATGGGCATGACCGAGAAGCAGGGCGGTTCGGACGTGCGCAGCAACACCACCCGCGCCGAGCCCCAGGCCGATGGCAGCTATGCGTTGGTCGGGCACAAGTGGTTCTTTTCCGCGCCGATGTCCGATGGGTTCCTGGTGCTGGCGCAGGCACCGGGGGGCTTGAGTTGTTTCCTGATGCCCCGGCGCCTGGCCGATGGCAACCGCAATGCGTTCCACCTGATGCGCTTGAAGGACAAGCTCGGGGACTGGTCCAACGCCTCCAGCGAAGTGGAGCTGTGCGGGGCCCTGGCGCAGCGTGTCGGCGAGGAAGGGCGAGGGGTGGCGACCATCATCGGTATGGTGATGATGACCCGGCTGGACTGCATGCTCGGCGCTGCAGCGGAGATGCGCATGGCGCTGGCCCAGGCGATGCATCACACGCGCTACCGCAACAGCTTCGGCAAGCGGTTGTGCGAGCACCCGCTGATGACGAATGTGCTGGCCGATCTGGCGATCGAATCCGAAGCGGCCACGGTGTTCGCCATGCGCGTGGCACGCGCCGTGGACCAGGCCGGCAACGATCCGCAGCAGGCTGCCTTCGCACGCGTCACCACCGCCGTAGGCAAGTACTGGGTGTGCAAGCGGGCTGCGGTGTTCGTCAACGAAGCCCAGGAATGCCTCGGTGGTGCAGGCTATGTGGAGGAGTCGATGCTGCCGCGGCTGTATCGGCAGGCCCCATTGAATTCGATCTGGGAAGGCAGCGGCAACATCCAATGCCTGGATGTGCTGCGTGCGCTGTCGCGCGAACCGCAGGTGCTGCATGCGCTGGAGGCGGAGCTGGACACCGTGGCCGGTGTGGATGCGATCTATGACGCTGCATCGCGCGCGCTGCGTGCCCAGCTCGCGGCAACGCCTGAGCAGGCGCAGGCGCGTCGCATCACCGAACGGCTGGCGTTGTTGTTGCAGGCGGCCGTGCTGCTGCGCGCGCAGAGCCCGGCCGCCTCCACCTTCATCCGCTCACGGCTGGGGGCCGAGCATGGGATGGCGTTCGGGACGCTGCCGACCGATGTGGACTTCGGCGCCGTCCTGAGCCGCGCACTGCCGTAACGCAAACGCCCCCTCCGGGGAGGGGGCGTTGCGACAACCACGGTTCGGACAGCGTGCCTGGCTCAGCGCTTGGCTTCGTTGGCGTTCTTCTGCGCGTCGTCGGCAACATCACGCGCCTTGTCGGCCACCTTCTGCGCGGCATCGGCGGTGGAGTCGCTGGCGTGGGCCGCGGCATCCTTGGCGGCGACCTTGGCTTCGCCCGCCGCTTCGGAGGTGGCGGCAGCGGCACGGTCGAGTGCCTGCTGGGTATCGGCGGCGGCGCGCTCGGAGGCGGCAGCCGCGTCATCGGCGGCATTGCGGGTCGCTGCGGCAGCCTTGTCGACGGCTTCGCGCGCGGCGGCGTTGGTGCTGTCGGCTGCCTGGGCGGCATCGCGACGGGCCTGTTCGGCCTCCGGGCCCTTGCACGCGGCCAGGCCGAGCAGCAGGGAAGCGGCCAGCAGGGAGGTGGTCAACGGACGGATCTTCATGTGGCGCTCCGGTAAGGCGATGGATGGGAGGCCAGCCTATTCATGCGTCTGTGAAGAACCGGTGGGTGGCGGGGCCTGC
The DNA here is from genome assembly GCF_039674145.1 of Stenotrophomonas sp. TWI587. NCBI lineage: Bacteria > Pseudomonadati > Pseudomonadota > Gammaproteobacteria > Lysobacterales > Lysobacteraceae > Stenotrophomonas > Stenotrophomonas sp. TWI587. The sequence continues at coordinate 115,642 of NZ_JBDJMW010000005.1, forward strand.
TCAAAACGCGCCCAAAGAAAAAGCCGCTGGCGAACCAGCGGCTTCTTCAGACTTGCTTGAAGAAAGAAGTTATTACTTCTTGGCTTCTTCAGCAGCGTCCTTGGCCTTCTCGGCGGTGCCTTCGGCAGCCTTGGCAGCGTCGGCAGCCTGGTCGGCAGCAGCGTCGGTGGCAGCGCCAGCAGCCTGGGCAGCGGCATCAGCCGAAGCGTCAGCAGCGGTGGTGGCGGTGTCGGCAGCAGCCTGGGCAGCGTCAGCAGCCGGGGCGCCAGCAGCAGCGGCCTGGTCAGCAGCGGCCTGGGCGTCAGCGGCGGCTTCGTTGGCCGAAGCGGCGGCGTCAGCAGCCTGCTCCTGCTTCGAGCAGGCGGTCAGAGCCAGGCCCAGGGCCATTGCGATCAGCAGCTTGTTGATGCTCATTGTTGTGAATCCTCGTCGTTAGATTAGGCAACGCGCTATTGCGCGCCCGGCAACATGATGACAAGCCAAGATTGGCTGTCAAGCGGTCGCGCATTCAGTTTTGAGAAATGCGCGTTAAATCAAATCAAATCAATTCGATAGCGATGGCGGTTGCTTCGCCGCCGCCGATGCACAGGGTAGCAATTCCGCGCTTGGCGTCACGCTTGCGCAATGCGTTCACCAGTGTGACCACCAAGCGCGCACCCGAGGCACCGATAGGATGGCCCAGTGCGCAGGCGCCCCCGTTGACGTTGACCTTGTCATGCGGGATGCCCAGTTCGCGGATCGGCGCCATCGCCACGACGGCGAACGCTTCGTTGATCTCGAACAGGTCCACCTGGTCCAGCGTCCAGCCGGTTTTTTCGAGCAGCTTCTGGATCGCACCGATCGGGGCGGTGGTGAACCACTCCGGCGCCTGCGAGTGGGTGGCATGGCCGACGATGCGGGCCAGCGGCTGCAACCCGCGGGCGGCGGCGTCCTCTTCGGTCAGCAGCACCACGGCAGCAGCGCCATCGGAAATGCTCGAGGAACTGGCCGCGGTGACCGTGCCGTCCTTCTTGAAGGCCGGGCGCAGGGTCGGGATCTTGGTGATGTCCGAACGGCCCGGCTGCTCGTCCTGCGCGAACTCGACCTCGCCCTTGCGGGTGCTCACCTTCACCGGCACGATTTCGTCATCGAAGGCGCCACTGGCCTGCGCAGCCAGTGCGCGGCGCACCGATTCAATGGCGAAGGCATCCTGCTCCTCGCGGCTGACCTGGAACTTGTCGACGGTGCACTCGGCGAACTCGCCCATTGCTTTGCCGTCATAGGCGTTGACCAGGCCGTCGTGGGCCATGTGGTCGACCGCCTGGAAATTGCCGAAGCGGTTGCCGGTACGCGAGTTGGGGAGCATGTGCGGGGCGTTGGACATCGACTCCATGCCGCCGGCAACCACGATGCTGGCCGAGCCGGCCTTGATCAGGTCATGCCCCAGCATGATGGCCTTCATGCCCGAGCCGCACACCTTGTTGAGGGTGGTGGCGCCGGTGGAAACCGGAATCCCGGCGGCGATCGCGGCCTGGCGGGCCGGCGCCTGGCCGAGATTGGCCGGCAGCACGCAGCCCATGATCACTTCGGAAACGTCTGCAGCCGGTACCCCGGACTGCGCCAGGGCCGCGGCGATCGCGGTGGACCCGAGGGTCGGGGTCGGCACGCCATTGAACTGGCCCAGGAAGGAGCCGATGGCGGTGCGCTTGGCGGCGGCGATGACGATGTTGGACATGTGCAATCTCTTTGGTGCGTGAGCGAAGAGCGGAATGGGAACGCGGGCGTTGGAAGCCGACGCATTTCCCGGCAGACTGCGTGGGGGTCGGTCCAGTATAGAGGGTCGGCATTGACCGCCGGTGTCTGCCCGGGAGGCCGACAGGTGGGGAAGGTCCATTCACAAGGGGAGCGGGGATGAAACAGGTTGTGATCGGCAGGTCGGCCCTGGCCGCGGCATTGGCATTGGCGTTGAGCGCCTGCGGAGGCGGCGGCAGCAATGTCCGCGGGGACCTGGAGCCGTCGCCCCCACCGACCACCCCGCCGTCGCCGCCCCCCACCACACCACCGACGCCGCCGCCGACCACCACGACGCCACAGCCGGCCTTCGACGCGCACCTGAGCATCATCCAGGCCGGGCCCGCGCAGGCAGCCGGCTGGACTGGCGCGGGCGTGCGCATCGGCGTGGTCGATTCGGGCGTCAACCGCAGTCATCCCGCCCTCAACGGGCGCGTCGTGGCCAGCTACAACTACGTCGACCCGCGGGTGAACAACCTCAACGTGGACGACGTGGTCGGCCATGGCACGGTGGTGTCCCAGCTGGCTGCCGGTCGCAGGGTCGGTTCCTGGCCCGGTGGCGTGGCGACAGATGCGCAGATCGTGTCGGCCAGGATCATCGCCGACAAAAGCCCGGTCGATGACGGTTCCGGCAGCGGCAACCAGGTCAGCGGTGCGCTGGGCCTGGCGCCCGTGCACCAGGATCTGATCAACGCCGGCGTCAAGATCATGAACAATTCGTGGGGCGGCCTGTATTGGACCAACCCGGCCGCCACCGCGCCGATTGCCCAGGAGTACCGACCCTTCATCATCGGCAATGGCGGCCTGGTGGTGTTCGCGACCGGCAACGAGAGCAAGCCCAATCCCTCCAGCATGGCGGCACTGCCCAGCCAGCAGGGTACCGGCGGCAGTCTGCCGGCAGCGGATCTGGAGCGTGGCTGGCTCAGCGTGACCGCGGTCGATACCGCGGACCCGGGCAAGCTGGCCTCCTATGCCAACGCGTGCGGCGTGGCGGCGCGCTATTGCCTTGCCGCCCCGGGCACCGCGGCGTACGTGGATCCGGCCAACACCGGCGGCACGCCCACGTACTACTACGGCTCGGGCACGTCCTACGCAGCGCCACTGGTCTCCGGCGCGGCCGCGCTGGTGTGGCAGAAGTACCCATACTTCACCAACGACCTGGTGCGTCAGACCCTGCTCGGCACGGCGACCGATCTCGGTGCAGGGGGCGTGGACAGCACCTTCGGTTATGGCCTGCTCAACATCGCCAAGGCGATCAACGGGCCGGCCCGGTTCGACTGGGGCGACACCACCGCCACCGTCGGCACGCTCGGCCTGGACTCGGTCTGGGCCAACGACATCAGCGGCGATGGCGGATTGATCAAGCAGGGCGCTGGATCACTGACCCTGGCCGGTGTCAGCACCTACAGTGGTGACACCCGCATCGAACGCGGCACGCTCGCGCTGCGCGGTGGCGCCTCGATCCGTTCCAATGTGCTCATCGCGCCGCAGGCCGGCAGCCCCGGCAATGCGGCCCTGCAGTTCATGAACGGAACGACGCGGGTCGGGGGCAACGTGGACAACGGCGCGAGCGTGATCCTGCGCAGCGCCAACATCGACGCCACCATCGAGGGCAATTACGTGCAGCGCGCCGGTGCGCAGCTGGTGGTGGCGCTGGGTGCCAATGCGCTCAAGATCAACGGTACGGCGTCGCTGGCCGGCAACGTGCACGTGGACAGCATCCTCAGTGGTTACGTGGCCGCGGATGGGCGCACGCAGGCGCTGCTGCATGCCGATGGTGGCGTGAGCGGCACATTTGCCGGGGTGACCAATGCGCTGGCGACGGGAACGCTGATCCAGACCAGCCTGATCCACGCGAGCAACGATGTCAGTCTGGTCACCAACCGGATCAACGTCACCAGCGCGGCCCAGCAGGCCGGCCTGGGCGGTATCACGCTGGCCTCGGCGGCGCGGGTGGAATCGGCGTTCGAGGTCCTCGATGGCAGCGGTGGCGCGCTCACCGGCTTCGCGGGAGCGGCCGGTGAGCTGCAGCGTGTGGAGGGTGCCGGTGCGTTGCAGGCAAGCCTGGACAGCCTGTCCGGCAAGGCACATGCGCTGGCGGCCGCATCCACCTTCGACAGCATCGACATGAACCGCCGTGCGCTGTCGGCACGTGTTGGTGAGGTACAGGCCGCACCGCGTGTGCGCGGGACCTGGCAAAGCGCGCTGGGCGAGGCCGGGCAAGGCAGCTTCGCCGGCAACGGCGTGGCCACCCGGGGCTGGATGATGGGCCAGGACATGGCGCTGGGCAGCCACGGCATGCTGGGGTTCGCCTTCGGTGAAACGCGCAGCTTCGGCGGCCGTGACTGGGGCAGCGACCGCGGTCGCGACCGCCAGTCGCAAGCGCAGCTGTATGCGGGCTGGGGCACCGGTCGCGCCTATGCGATGGGGCAGCTCGGGGCAGGCCAGTTCACCCGCGAGATCGACCGCCAGCTGCTGCTCGGCGCGGGTCAGTACGGCGTCAACGCACGCTATGGCGGCAGCTTCAGTGCGGCCAGCGTGGAATCCGGGTATCGCTTCGGCAATGCCATCGCGTCGCTGACGCCCTATCTGGGCGCCGAGTATGCCCGCGTGGACAGCGACGGCTTCAGTGAGCAGGGGGGCATGGGCTTTGGCCTGCGTACGCTCGATGCGGTCAGTACGCGGACCCAGGCCTTGGCCGGCCTGCGCGCCGAGCGTCGCTGGGGCGGGTGGTCGCTGCGCGGCTATGCCGAGTGGCAGCAGCACCTGGCCAGCACAGGCCAGGCGCTGGAGGCCAGCTTCGTGGGCGTGGAGGCCTGGGCGCCGTTGTCCGGCCTGCAGCCGGTCCGCTCGGGCGGCTTGTTCGGGCTGTCGGTGGAATCGTGGTTGAGCCGCAACACCCGCCTGGCGTTCGGCTATGACCAGCGTTTCGGCCCGCGCGGCGATCTGCGCCAGGTGCAGTTGCGCTACTCGGCCGGTTTCTGACGCCGGCTGGCAGCCGTCCAGGCGGAGAACCGCAACAAAAACGGGCGCGATCGATGATCGCGCCCGTTTCGTTTGTCGCCCTGGCAGATCAGTTGCCGCGCAGCGTTCCCAGCCGCGGCGTGGCGCGGCCCAGCGGCATCTTCAACTTGCCGATCGACAGGATGCGTGATTCTGCGATCTGATCGGCGGCGCGTTGCGGCGCGATGCCCTCGCTCTGCGACAGCGCGAAGATGCGGCCGAGGTTGTGGTAAATGCTGCGGATCAGGCGCATCGCACGCTCGCGGTTGTAACCGTCGATCTCAAGCGAGACGTTCATCACGCCGCCGGCGTTGACCGCGTAATCGGGCGCGTAGAGGATGCCGCGTGCATGCAGCTCGTCACCCACGTCCAGGCTGGAGAGCTGGTTGTTGGCGGTGCCACAGACGATCTTGCACTTCAGGCGTGGCAGCGTGTCCGGATTGATCGCACCTTCCAGCGCACACGGCGCGAAGACGTCGGCATTGACGTCGTAGATGTCCTCAGGCTTGACGGCTTCGGCACCGTATTCGGTCACCGCACGCTCGACCCGCGCGCTGTCCAGATCGCTGACGTACAGCTTGGCGCCACGGTCGCGCAGCAGCTTCACCAGTTCCATGCCGATGTGGCCCAGGCCCTGCACCGCGATGCTGGCCTTGCCGACTTCCTCATGCCCCAGCTTGTGCTGCATCGAGGCCATCAGCGCCTGCAGCGCGCCATAGGCGGTGAACGGTGCTGGATCGCCGGAGCCACCGTGGACCTGGTGCACGCCGGTGACGTACTCGCTTTCCAGGTAGATGTTCTCCATGTCGTTGACATCGGTGCCGACATCTTCGGCCGTGATGTAACGGCCACCCAGCGAATCCACGTAACGACCGAACGCGCGGAACAGCACTTCGGTCTTGTCACGCTTGGGCTCGCCGATGATCACGGCCTTGCCACCGCCTACGTTGAGGCCCGCCAAGGCGTTCTTGTAGGTCATGGTGCGGCTCAGCCGCAGCGCATCTTCCAGGGCCTCGTCGGTGCTGGCGTAGGGACGCATGCGCACACCGCCCAGGGCGGGGCCCAGCGTGGTGTTGTGGATGGCGATGATCGCCCTCAGGCCGGCATCGCGGTTGTGGCAGAACACCACTTGTTCGTGACCGGTGGATTCGAGGGTTTCAAATAACATGGTGGCTCCGATGGTGCGAACGGTGGCGAACAGCGGCGAACGCACCAGCAAAAGGTGGGGTGTAAAACAAAAAAAGCGACGTCGTCGGGTCTCGGACGGGTCGCGCGGCGCCATTCTAGAGCATTCCGCCGGAGGGTGTTGTCAGGGTGGGCCATTAAAGTTGCCGACCTGCAGGCCGATGCCGTCGCAAGGGTGGGCATCACCGGTAATCGCAGGACGGATCACGTGGGCGCAGTCGCAACAAGGCAAGTGCGGTACCCCACATGGCCTGGAGCCTCGGCGTGACGGGCGCGGTTCTTATCGCGGTCCTGATCGCCGCCCTGCTGGGTGGGGCGGTGCTGCTGCGCCGGCGACGTGCCGCGCTGGCGCCATCGGCCGCCGGCCCCGTCAGTGGTCACTCCCCGGCAGCCACGGCCGCTGTTGCGCCCCTGTGCCACGAGGACGATCCGGTGGCTGCCCTGCAGGCTGGTCTGCACGCGCTTGCCCTGGTGCCGCGCAGTGGCGATGCCGCCGATGCCGCCGTGCGGCACACCGTCGAGCTGCGTGATGCGGTCACCGCCTCGCTGCTGGCCCGGGACTGGTCGGCCAGGCATCTGCCGCGTCGCCCGCAGCTGCTGCCGCAGCTGATCCAGACGGTCAACGACAGCGACGCATCGGCACGCGCGATGGCCGGGATCATCGGCCAGGATCCGGTGCTGACCGGCAACCTGCTGCGGATTGCCAACAGCCCCGTCTACCGGGTGCAGGCCAAGCCGGTGGAAACCCTGCAGCGCGCTGTCACCCTGGTCGGCACCGACGGCATCCGCCAGATCATCAGCGCGGTGCTGGTGCAGCCGGTGATGCAGCTGCAGTGCGATGCGTTTCCGCAGTTCAGCGCGGTGATCTGGGAGCATGCGCTGCTGGCCTCGCGCGTCGCGGCCGACCACGCGCGGACCGTGACCCATGAGGACGGCTTCGCTGCGCAGTGGCTGGGCCTGACCCAGGGGCTGGGTGCGGCGCTGGTGATGCGCCACCTGCTTGATGCCTGCGCGCAACACCAGGTGCCCGCACCACCGCGCCTGTTGGCGGCCGATCTGCTGGAGGGTTGGACCCTCCCGGTCGCCAGCCGCATCGCTGCGGCGTGGGAGTTGCCCAAGGCGGTGCATGACGCCCTGATCCGCCAGAGTGGCAGTGGCCTGGCCGCCAGCCTGCGCTTCGCGCGGGCGGTGGCGGCGGCCAGCCTGCTGTGCCGCCATGGCCGGATCGGGCAGGTCCAGGCGCTGGCTCTGCTGGAGCAGCTGGACGACACGCCGCCCCATGTTCTGCAGTGGATCTGGCGGCGCGTGCACGGGCGGGCGGTGGAGACGCTGGAGGGTGACGAGCCCGGCTTGGCGGTGGCGCAGGCCGGCTGAGCTAGAGCTGCGACTCCAGCGGCAGCCAGCTGATCGCGCGCGCGCTGGCCCGCAGCCAGACGCCGGCGTCCGGTTCGGTGTACAGCCAATGTGGCGGCTGCGCATCACGCTCCAGCCAACGCACCTTGTCATCCGGCCCCAGCGCCACCCAATAGCTCTGGCGCGGGTCGGCCAGGTGCAGGTACTCCTCGCGCAGCTGGCCCGCCAGCACGGGATCGTCGAAGAGCACGCCCATCTCGGTGTTCAGATAGGCCGAGCGGGGGTCCAGATTGAACGAGCCGACGAAGCCGCGCCGGTCGTCGATCATGAACGCCTTGGTGTGCAGGCTGGCGCCACTGCTGCCGAACAGGCCGCCGCCATCGACGTTGCCACGTGACTTGAGCTCGTACAGCTGCACGCCACTGCGCAGCAGCGGGGCGCGGTAATGCATGTAACCGCTGTGCACGGCAGCCACGTCATTGGCGGCCAGGGAGTTGGTGATGACCGCAACCTGGGCCCCGCGCGCGACCATCGCACCCAGCCCTTCGGTGCCGTCCTCGCCAGGAACGAAGTAGGGCGAGATCAGCAGGGCTTTATGCCGCGCGCTTTCCAGTTCCTGCACCAGGCGCGTGACCAGCCAACCGGCCTGATCGTCGCGGCGGTGCTTCATCGGCGGGTCCGAGGCGATTTCCACGCGGTTCGTCCAGTGCAGACCCAGCGTATCGCGGTAGTACGATTTCTCCGCCTGCGAGCGCGCCACGCGTTCGAGGTAGGGCTTGGCACTGTCCAGCCGCGCTTCGTGCTCGCTTTCGCGGATCAGCAGGCGCAGCTGCGGTTCGGTGTAGAACGCCAGCGCACGGATCGGCACGGCGGTATCACTGTTCCAGTAATCGTCGAAAATCGTATTGGCCTGCTTCACCGCTTCGCCGGCCACCAGCAGGTCCAGGTCGCGGAAGTTCACATCCGGACGCGCGCTGAAATACTCCTCGCCGATGTTGCGGCCACCGACAATCGCCACGCGCCCGTCGGCGATCCATGACTTGTTGTGCATGCGGTGATTCACGCTGAAAACGCGCTGCACCATCTCGACCAGGCGCCAGAGCCCGCTGCGGTTGCGGAACGGGTTGTACAGGCGGATCTCGATGTTGGGGTGCGCATCGAGCGCCATCATCAGCGCGTCCTTGTCCTGTGCGTTCATGTCATCGAGCAGGATGCGGACCCGCACGCCGCGCTCGGCCGCGCGGTACAGCTCGTTGGCCATGAGATGGCCGATCAGATCGTCGTGCCAGATGTAGTACTGCAGGTCCAGGCTGCGCCCGGCGTGCTGGGTGATCACCGCGCGCGCGGCGTACGCATCCAGCCCATCGGACAGGAAGGCCACGCCGGTCTGGCCAGGGTGCTCGGCCTGCAGGCGGGCCAGCTCGCGATCGATCGCGGTCTGGTCGGCCTGCGTGGGCAGCACCATGGAGCGCTCGCCCAGGGCCTGCGGGGTGAGGTGGTCGGCCAGCAGCAAGCCGCTCAGGACCAGCAGGATCAGCAGGGCGAAGACGATCCCCAGCCAGCGCAGCAGCCGGCGCCAGAACGGTTTTTTATCGGTCATGCCCCGATCGTAAGCGGCGGGGGCGTGCAGCGCGAGCGCTGGCGCGGTTCAGAAGCGCTCGTCCGGCGCCAGGTAACGCCATTGGCCCGGGACCAGCTTGCCCATCGCCACGCGGCCGATGCGCAGGCGGCGGATGCTGATGACCTCCAGCCCGACCTGGGCGCACATGTCGCGCAGCTGGCCCGGATGCACCGGCTTGATCGCAAAGCGCAGGCGGGTTTCGTTCTGCCAGCTCACCTTGCACGGTGGCAACGGCCAGCTGCGGAAGCTCAGGCCGTGCGCGAGGCGCTTCATGCCGTAGGGCGCCAGCTCGCCACTGACTTCCACCAGGTATTCCTGCTCCAGCGTTGCACCGCGATCCTTCAGGTGCGAGATCACGCGACCGTCCTGGCTGACCACGACCAGGCCGCTCTCGTCATCGGACAGCGGCATCACCAGCTGCAGGGCGTGGAAATGCCGCTGCAGCAGCGTCACACCGGTGGCATCGAGTTCACTGCGGCTTTCCGGGGTCACCAGGGCGCACAGTTCGTCCGAGCGCATGCCGGCCGGCTTGTGCAGCAGCATGCTCACGGTCTCGGTGCGGGTCGCCTCGGCGTTCTCGCGCAGCACGATTTCCTCGTCGGTGACCATCGTCTGCGGCTGCTCGACCACCTGGCCGTTGACGGTCACCCAGCCGCCCTCGATATAGCGCTGGGCGTCGCCACGGGAGCAGCCGATCAGGCTGGTCAGGCGTTTGTCGAGTCGGATCGGGTCGGTCATCGGGCAGGCAACATAAAACGGGAAGCGGGCGGGGAGTGTACTGGCTGGGGCCCGGTGCTGCGCGATGATGGCCGCTGCGGCTCAGGCCGGCGTGCGTTCCAGATGGGTCAGATACAGGCGCAGATCGAACTCCAGCTGGTGGTAATCCGCTTCCATGTGGGTGCACAACTGGTAGAACGCCTTGTTGTGGTCCGATTCCTTCAGATGGGCCAGTTCATGCACCACGATCATCTTCAGGAACGGCGCCGGCGCCTCGCGGAACACCGTGGCGATGCGGATCTCGCGGCTGGCCTTGAGCCGGCTGCCCTGCACCCGCGACACCGTGGTGTGGGTGCCCAGCGCGTGCTTGAGTACCTGCAGCCGGCTGTCGTAGATCACCTTGGACAGCGGCGCGGACTGGCGCAGGTAGCGCTCTTTCAGGCCCTGGGTGTAGTCGTAGAGCTGGCGGTCGTTGCGCACCGTATGCAGTTCGGCATAGCGCCGCTCCAGCCACGGCCCCAGCCGGTCGCCCGCGATCAGCTCGCGCACCTGCTGCTGCAGGGCGTCGGGATAGCCGGCGAGGTATTTCAGGGCGGTCATGCGGGCGGTTGGGGAGGGGCGGGCAGACCAGTATGATGGCCCCCGGAATCCCGCAACAACAGATGCTAGGCGTATGGCGAAGGCAAATCCCCTGCAGGAGCAGCTGCTCAAGGCTGGGCTGGTCAAGAAATCCCAGGTCTCCCAGGCCGCCCGTGAACAGGTGAAAGCCCGTCACGGCAAGGCCCCGGTCGCGCCCAGCGAAAGCCAGCGCGAGGCCGATCGCCTGCGCGCGGAAAAGGCCGAGCGCGATCGCGCGCTGGAAGCCGAGCGCAAGGCCAAGGCCCACGCCCAGGAACTGCAGGCCCAGGTGCGCCAGATCGTTGAGGCGCACAAGGTCAAGCGCGAAGGCGAAAGCGAGTACCGCTTCAACGACGGCACGCTGATCCGCACGATGCTGGTCAACAACGTGCTGCGCCGGCAGCTGGCCTCGGGCAGCCTGGTGATCGTCCGCCATGGCGACGGTTTCGAACTGCTGCCGCGGGCGGCCGCTGAAAAGGTGCGTGAACGCGACGCCAGCGTGATCGTGCTGGACAACAGCCAGCCGGGCAGCGAGCCGAGCACCGGCAACGCCGAGGACGATGCGTACTACGCCCAGTTCCAGGTGCCGGACGACCTGGTCTGGTAAGCCGCGTCTGAAGCGTTCACCCGGCGCCGCAGGCATTCAGCCCCACGTTGGCTGGGCAGGGTGGGGCGGGTCTATGCTGGTGCTCTGACACCGGCATGGGAGACACATCATGGCGACAGGTTGGGCAGGCGATGGCGCCGTCCAGGATCAGATCGACGCCACTGTCGATGAAGCCATTCAGCGGGCCCGCGCGCAGCTGCGCGATGGCCCCGGACTGACCCACTGCGAACACTGCGAGGCGCCCATTCCCGAGGCGCGGCGCAAGGCCGTGCCCGGCGTGCGCCTGTGCGTGCGCTGCCAGGAAGAGGAAGACGCCGCCCAGCACGAGGGCAGTGGCTACAACCGCCGTGGCAGCAAGGACAGCCAGCTGCGGTAGGTCTCAATCCTGCGCCGGGCATCCACTGGCCGACGGCCTCGGGACTCAACCGTCCCCTTGAATCCCACCCGGCGCCTGCGACGGATCACGCCAGCGGCGCACGGTGCGCTGGAAGAACATGTTGTTGGGCATCTGCAGCACCGTGCCCTCATGCCCGCTGCCGGTTTCCTGCAACGTGGTGTAGATCAGATTGATGTCGATCACCCGGCCCTTGAGCCCGGGTTTCTCGCCGTTTTCCAGCAGCTCGATGTAATCGTGCAGGCGGAACGGGCGCGTGGTGAAGATCAGCAGCGTGCAGAAGATGTTGGACAACACGCTCCACGCGGCGAAGAATGCCACCGCACCGACCGCGGCAAACCCGGTGAATGCAGTCCACAGCACCGTCGCCGAGACGCCCACGATGTTGAGCACGATCAGCAGCACGGTGAAATAGACCACGAAGGTGAACACCCGGCGCGCGCCCATGATCATTTCCGGCGGCAGCGTGTAGTGCTCACCGACGCGACGGATCAGCCGCCGGGCAACCAGCCGCAGCAGCCACGCCACCAGCAGGGTCACCAGAATCTGCAGGGCAGGGACCCCGTAATGCAGCCACTCGTGGGTCCAGGCGGGCAGATGGTCTTTCATGGGGCGGAATTCCTTTGCAGCGATAGTGCCGATCCCGCCATGGTAATGCCGATGCGCGTCACCGCATCGTGGTGCCGGCTTACTCCGGGTTCCTGCCGTACACATCGAATGCAGCGATCATCGCCGACGCACACAGCGGCGTGTTCTGCGCGTACTGCACACAGACATCGGGCGCTTCGGGCCTCAACGTGACCTGGATCTGCAGCGGGCTCCACGGCAGCGTGCATCCGGTGGCCAGCGAGAGCAGCATGGCCAGGCAACTGGAAGGCATGGGAATACTCCTTGGCGGGGGCCGGTAGTGACACAGGATTGGATGCCGCGCCCGCTGAAAAGGTTTAAAAGGCCGCGCAGAAAAGAAAGTCAGCCTGGGCTTAAACCTTTTCCGTGCCCCCCGCATCCAACGGATATGCTCGACACGACCATGCCCGCCTCCAGCGCCACGACCCAGGCCGATGCCGCCGATGACCACGCCCTCGTGCGTGCCGCGGCGGCCGGAGACGTGACCGCATACGAACGCATCTACCGGCGGCATTCGCCGCGTGTGTATGCCGTGCTGTGGCGCCTGTGCGGTGGCCACGCGGCCCGCGCCGAGGATGCCCTGCAGGAGGCCTTCCTGCAGGCATGGCGCGCACTGCCTGGCTTCCGTTTTGAAAGCAGCCTGGGCACCTGGCTGCACCGCCTGGGGGTCAACGCAGCGCTCATGGAACTGCGCGCCAACGCCACCGGCGATGCACGCGATGCCGGTGAGGAAGGCTGGGAATCGCTGGCGATGCTGCCGGCCCAGGACCGCTGCGCCGGCACCTCCATGGACCTGGAGCGCGCGCTGGAAACGCTGCCGCCGCGGGCCCGCGCGGTGCTGGTTCTGCATGACATCGAAGGGTGGAAACACCAGGAAATCGCCGACCAGCTGCAGATGGCGGTCGGCAGTTCCAAAGCACAATTGCATCGTGCGCGCGGGCTGCTGCGTGCACGCCTGGGAGAAACCGCATGACCCCCCATGATTCCGATCACGACGAACTGCCCGCTCACGACGCGCTGAGTGCACGCCTGCGCGCCCTGCCGACCGAGCGCGTCCCGCCGGCACGGGTATGGCAGGGCATTGCCGCGCAGCTGCCAGCCCAGGCGCCAGCCCCGACGGTTGCCACGCGTAGCCTGGCCGCGCGGTGGCCGCATCGCGACCGCTGGCCTTTGCGGGTCGGGCTGGGCCTGGCCGCCGCACTGGCCGTGCTGATGGTGGTGCCCACGCCGGTTCCGCACACGCCGGCACCGTCGCTGCTGCAGCGCCAGGCCGATGCGATGGCCGGCGAGTACCAGCAGGCCATCGCCGCCTTGCCCAGTGCCGATGTCACCGATGAGTGGCGCCCGGCTCTGCATGAACTCGATGCCAGCGCGGACAACATCCGCGCGGCCATCGCTGAAAACCCCCGCTCGCGCTATCTGCTCGGGCAACTGCAGCGTACCTACGCGCTGCGGCTGGAACTCACCCAGCAGGCGGTGCTGTCCGCCGGCCTGCCCACTTGAAGGAGAACCCCATGCGCATTCCTCTGTCCTTGATCGCCGCCCTGGCCCTGTGCCTGCCGCTCGTCGCCCAGGCTGCCACCAACGTCAATGAACGCCATCCACTGGGCGCCGGCGGCCGCGTGGAGATCAGCAACATCGCGGGCAAAGTCACCGTGCGCGGCTGGGATCGCAGCGACGTGGCGTTGACCGGTTCGATGGCCGACGGGCTCACCCTCAAGCAGGACAAGAGCAGCAACCGTGTGCGCTGGGAAGTGGAGTACCCGCGCGGCCGCAGCAACGGCGGGGCGACCCTGGAACTGCGCGTGCCACGTTCGGTGGAAGTGCAGCTGGGCACCGTCAGTGCAGACATCGATGTGGCCGACATCGACGTGCGCCGGCTGCAGGCCAACAGTGTCAGCGGCAGCATCACCGCAGCCGGGCGCAGCGCCGAGACCGCCTTGAACACGGTCAGCGGTGGCATCCGCTCGCAGCTGCAGACCGCGCGCCTGGATGCGCGCACGGTCAGCGGCCAGTTGCTGGCCGGCGGCGGGGCATCCGGAGAGGTAGCGGCCGAATCGGTCTCCGGTCGGGTCAGCGTCAATGCGGGGCGTATCCAGCGGCTGGCGGTGGAAACCGTCTCGGGCAGCCTGGATGTGAGCGCGACCGGCATGGCGCCGGGCGGCAAGGTGACGATGCAGACGGTCAGCGGTTCGGTCGCGCTGAAGCTGCCAGCCAATGTCTCGGCGCAGTTGAACGTCAAGACGTTCAGCGGTGGCATCCAGTCCGACGCCGGGCAGGTGGAAAAGCCGCGCTATGGTCCGGGCCGCAGCCTGGATGCGCGTCTGGGATCGGGCGATGGGGATATTTCGATCAACGCCCATTCCGGGAGCGTGCGGGTCAGCCTGGGCCGCTGAGTGCGGCCACCGCACCGGCCAATGCCGGTGCGGTCGGCAGCAACGTCAGCCGGCTTTCTTCAGCGCCAGGGTATTGCCCAGCACTTCGATCTTGCCGCCACCTTTACGGAAGGCAGCCAGATCCGCAGCGATGCTCTGGCTGCTGACGGCGGAGTTGGACCCTTGCTTGCGGTCGACGCGAACGGTGTTGCTTGCCTTGGGGGAGGTCTTTGGCGTACGAGCCATGGATGCTCCTGCTATGGATGAAGCGTGGAAGAAAACGTCGACAGATCCTGCTGTTGTCGACGGTAGTCCTGCCGCACGAGGCGGCAATCATCGCCGCCCATATCGAACTGGCGGCAGATCGCGGGTCGCTGCGAATAGATCGTGCAGCGCAGGTGATACGGGTCGATCGCAGCGCACCAGCCTTCTTCGTTGCGTGCCATCACCGTGCCGCCACGCGCATCGGTGTCCAGCAGGTGGCCGGGCACGTTGTCGTCAGGCATGACGGTGACGGTGAGCCGACAACACACCGCGTCGCAACGACGGCAATCGATGGGGTCGGGCTCGGACGATGTAAGGAGTGCAGCCAGGCGTTCGCCCAATCTGAGTGTCTCTTGGCGGCTCGGGGTGCAGCAGGCTGTGAACGAGCCGGATCACAGCGATGAGCGATCCCGGCACCGCGGACAGGTCCGGACGGTGGCAGCATCGAAGAGGACGGTGGCCAGCAAGGCCAGGAGAGTGGTGCTTGTTGCGTCAAGCGCATTGCGCTCTGAAGCCGAAAGATGATAGCGCTTCCGGCGTAACGTTTTGTTAATAAGGCCGTTCACGCCTCTTCAGGCCTTGTGGGACAAGGCCTGGTGCATCAGACGAATCAGTTGGCGGCGGCCAGTGCCAGCCCGTGGACCACACCGAAGGACGGGTTGCCGCGCACCAGCGTCGAGCCCGGGAACGCGTTGGCCACGGCCTGCTGCAGGTAGCCGGCGCGCGACATGCCGCCGGTCAGGAACACCGCTGCCGGGTCGTGGCCGATGTCGCTGCGCACCTGCTCCAGCAGGGCGGTCAGCTCGCCCAGATACCCGCCAGCGGCGGTTTCCAGGCGCGCGGCATCGATCTGCACCTGCAACCCGCGTTCGATGAAATCCAACGCGCTGTCGTGGTGGGACATGCTGCTCAGGGCGATCTTGCAGCGCTCGACTTCACGGTACAGGCGCGCGGTATTGCCGGTGTCCTGCAGCGCGGTCAGGCGGGGACCGAACGGCGCGTCCACATCGCGGTAGGTGTGCTGGCGGAAATCACGCTGGCGGGTCATGTCCTGCACCATCGCTGCTTCCACGTAGTGGTGCGCCGGCACGCGGGTGATGCCGCGGCCGAACAACGGCATGTAGCCGCCCAGGCTCAGCGCCAGATCGATGTCGGTACCGCCACGGGCGATACCCCAGGCACGGTGGATGGTCGGGGCCTGGCCGCCGCCTACGCGCGCGTGGGCGACGTCGGTGGTACCACCGCCGATATCCACCACCACCGCGTCGTGCTCCTGCGGGCTCTCGGCGTGGTAATGCATCGCTGCAGCCGCCGGTTCTTCGAGGAAATCGATGCTGTCAAAGCCCGCCGCGATCGCCGCGCCATGCAGGATCTCCAGCGCCTGGGCGTTGCCGGCCTCGCCGATCGAGCTGCGGAACTGGACCGGGCGGCCCAAGGTGGCGGTGCGGATCGGTGTATCCAGCTGACGCGAGGCGGTCAGGCGGATGTGCTCGAGGATGTGCGTGGCGATGCCGGCGATGGTCTGGCGCGCGCGCGGGTGCAGGTTGTAGCCGAGCATCGACTTCGGGCTCTGCACCAGGTTGCCTTCGTTCTCTTCGAAGTAGGCTTCCAGCGCGTCATCGCCGTAGACCGCGTTCTGCAGCAGGGTGGTGGAGCTGAGCGGGGCACGCATCTGCTCTTCCATCCACTGCCGGCGCACCACGCGCAGGGCCTCGCGGCGCAGTGCATCGGGGGTGCGCTCCTGGCCGGCGGCACGGGCATCGCGCGCGGCCGCGTCGACCAGCCGGGCCAGGTCATGCTCCAGGGCCGGGGTCAGTTCGAAGTCGTTCGGGTCGCGCATCACCTCGGGGAAATACACCGTGGTGCGGAACTGTTCGGCCTGGCCGAACTGGATCGGCACGACCTTGCCGTCGATCACCACGGCGGCGGCGGAGTTGCTGGTGCCAAAGTCGATGCCGAGTTTCATGCGCGGGCCGGGCCGGTGGTCAGGGGGCGCGCACTTTGCGGCAACGCGTCCGCCGACGCAAGGGCAGACGGTAACGGGCGGTTACAATAACGACCGTTTCGTAACCGAAGAGCTGTCGATGTCCGCCATTCCCGCCTGCCCGCAGTGCACCCTGGAAAACACCTATGCCGATGGCGCGCTGTTCATCTGCGCGGACTGCGGCCACGAGTGGGCGGCCGGTGACGGTGGCGGCGATGCCCTGGTGGTGCGCGACAGCAACGGCAACGTGCTGGCCGCCGGCGACACCGTGACCGTGATCAAGGACCTGAAGGTCAAGGGATCCTCGATTCCGCTCAAGCAGGGCACGGTGATCCGCAACATCCGCCTGGTCGAGGACGATGCCGAGCACATCGAAGGCAACTCGGAAAAGATCAAGGGCCTGGTCCTGAAGACCTGCTTCCTCAAGAAGGCCTGAGCCCACTCAATTGGCGTCGGCACCGCGCTGGCGCCAACGCTGCAGGCTGTCCAGCTTGGCCTGGTAGCGGGATTGGACCGCATCGCCGTTTTCCGCGGCCAGGTCCCGCGCGCGCTGCATCTCCTGCGAGGCGCGACGGGGGTCGCCGGACAGGAAGTAGGCGCGGGCCAGCGCGAAGTGGAACGGGTGGGCGGTGCCGTACAGGCGTATGGCGCGGCGATAGAAGGTCACCGCACCGGCGTAGTCGCGACGCTGCTCCGCCCGCGCGCCGAGCATGTACTGCGCAAAGGGATCGGTGCGCTGCACCCGCGCCAGACGGCCGGCCAGCCGTTGCGCCTGGCGGGTATCGCCCAGGCGCCGGTACAGCGCGCTGGCGTTGCTCAGGCTGGCGCCATGTCGCGGCTGCAGGCGAAGCGCAGTCTCGTAATCGCGCCGGGCCTGGGCCAGCGCACCCACGCGCGCATCCAGCACCCCCAGATTGTTCCAACTGCCGACAAAGTCCGGTGCCTGGGCAAGTGCGGCACGGAAGTAGAGGCGTGCACCGGCGGTATCGCCGGCGGCCATGCGGTCGGCGCCCCGGTTGTTGTAGAAGTGGGCCAGAGCCCGGGCCTGGTTGACCCGCTGCGGACCGAACCGGTCATAGAGCACGTTGTGGTCCAGATCCACAGTGCCGCTGCGGCCATCCAGCGCTACACCCGCGTTGACGTGGCCGACGCTGTAGATCACGCCCGAAGTTTGATACCAGGTCACCACCTGGGCTACTTCCTGCACATGTGCGTCGATCCCGGCGCGGTTGGCCAGCGTCACGAACAGCAGCGTGAAGGACAGGCAATTGGCGCGGCGCGTCTGCCAGGTTTCGGCCAGGGTATGGGTCGCGTCGGGGTCGTAGGCCAGATTCAGCCCCTGCGCGTCGAAGATCATGTCGACCAGACGTTGCAGGCGCCGTTCGCGCGAGTAACCCGGGTCGATCACCCGTTCGTGCAGCAGGGCCAGCAACGGGGCGGGCACGTCCAGGATCTGGGCCGGCGTGGGCACGTCGGTGACGGTCGGTGCGGCCGCAACCGGCGGGCTGGGTGTCTGCGCCGCCCAGACCGGCGCGGCCACCAGCACCATCCACAGCAGCAGGGGGTTGCACCTACTCATCGCCTCACCTCGCCGAGCGCTGGGAATCGACGCCTCCAGTCTAGGCGCGTCGCTGCGCGCCGGCATGCCGTTCATCGGCTGTCTGCGCCATCCACAGAGGATGTGGACCAGCGGTCGACAAACATGTGGATAACCATGGCGACGCCTTGCGCTGCAAGGATGCAACGAACGTGGTGAAAAAAGTGCCGCACCGCTGTCTTGCCAGCGCAGCCGGGACGGCCAATCATGCGGAGATGCGCTTTGAACCGATGTCACTGCCCGCCGGGCAGCTTGCCGAGCTGGAGACCGCCTACGCCCTGCCGCCGCGGGCGTACCACAACTGGTCACATGTGCAGGCCGTTCTGCAGCACTGCGGCACGGTCGCCGCGCCTGGCCCGGGCTGGCGCCAGCCGCGCGAGGTGCAGCTGGCCGCGCTGTATCACGATGCCATCTATGAGGCCGGCCGCAACGACAACGAAGCGCGCTCGGCGGACATGGCACGTGAGGCCATCGGGCGCTGGCTGCCGGGTGCCGGGATCGATGCGGCGCGGGTGGTCGAGCTGATCGAGCTGACGGCCCGCCACAGCAAGCTCGGGCCTGGCGACGTGGATCCAGAGGCTGCCCTGTTCCTGGACTGCGACATGGCGATCCTGGGCGCACCGGCGGCGGTGTTTGATGCCTACGACCGCGGCATCGCCGAGGAGTACGCCGGGCACGTGCCGGGCTTCCTGTTCCGGCTCAACCGCCGGCGCTTCCTCAAGCAGGTGCTGGGGCAACCGCGGATCTTCCTGAGCGACTTCTTCCATCAGCGCCTGGATGCCGCCGCACGCGACAACCTGCGTCGCCGGGTCGAGCGCTGAACCACGGCGGCCATGAGCCACGCCCGCTACACTGTGCGCGCTGTTTTCCCTACGTGTGTGGCCATGTCCGTGTCCGTTCCAGAGTCCGATCCACGTCCGCAGCCGCCGGAAGAACCCGGCCCCAACGAGTGCTGCGGCAGCGGCTGCCCGCTGTGCGTGCTGGATCTGTACAGCGATGAGCTGCAGCGCTACCGCGCGGCGCTGGCCGCCTGGAAGCAGCGTCACCCCGAGGCCACTGACTGACCCCAGGAGCCGCGATGTCGCTTCCCCTGCCACGCCCTTCCCGCTGGCCCGCGCAGCATCACGGACGCGTTGCCCTGCTCACGCTGGTAGCGCTGGCGCTGTTCGTGGCCACCGCGTTGTGGACGCAATGGGCGCGCGATGATCTGGACTGGGTGCAGGCCACGCTGAGCCTGTACCTGCATGGCCCGTGGGGGCTGGCCCTGCGCACCGCCTACTGCGTACTGGCGCTGGCGATCATGCTGCTGGCAGTGTCGTTGCATGCCAACAGCCGATCACCCCGCCGCAGTGCGGCCGCGCCGCTGCTGTTCTGGGTGGCCGCGCTGGGGTTGATGGGGGTGGCGATCGGCGACAGCTGGCTGCCCGAGCGCGCGCCGCTGCTGGCACCGCTGGTGCACGGGCTGTCGGCCAATACCGCATTCCTGTGCGTCAGCGTGGCGATGCTGCTGCAGAGTTGGTATCTACGTGCCGATCCGCGCTGGCGCACGTGGGCCGGGCCGGCCTGGTGGTGGGCCTGGCTGTGCTTCGTGCTGCTGTGGCTGCACGTGTTGTGGCGCGGCCCGCCGCGTGGCGCCGGGCAGAAGCTGGTGATCGCCGTGGTACTGGTGTGGTTGGTTTCGGTGGCCTGGCAGCTGTGGCGGCAGGCGCGTCGCGACGCGCGCTGAGCGTCCGGCCACGCTGTGTACATGCCGTTGGCAGGGCAGGGGCGTATCGTTGGCGCACTAGTCATGGGATGCGCGACGATGCGGCGAGCCGGTTGGGGGATGATGCTGGGTGTAGTGCTGGCGGGAATGTCCGGACAGGCGCTGGCTGCGCCGCCGCCGCAGCTCAGTCACGGGCGTTTCGAGAACGTGCCGGTGTACCTTCCGGACGGCCGCCCGCAACGGGTGGTGGTGTGGTTTGAGGGTGCCGCCAGCCATGCTGACAGCCAGCAGCGTATCGATGCATTGCGTGCCGAGGGCGCCTTGGTCGCCCAGGTCGATGTCGCGCATCTGCGCCAGGTGCTGGCCCGCGAGAAGAGCGGTGATTGCGCCTTCGGTGCTGGCGATGTGGAGAATTTCTCGCGCTGGTTCCAGGCTTATCTGCATGTGCCGGGCTATCACCTGCCGCTGATCGGCGGCGATGGCGAAGGCGCGGCGCTGGCGTATGCGGTGGCCGCCCAGGCCGATACCCAGGTGTTCGCCGGCCTGCTCACCACCGGCTTCTGCCCGAGCGGCGTGCGCGAGCGCAAGGTCTGCGGCGCCGGCAGCAGTCACGGCCGCCTGCAGCCGGCTGAGCTGAATTTCCCCTGGTTGAACGCTGCTGGCGATGTGCATTGCCCGGCCGGCGAGTCGGCCGCCTTCGTGCGCAAGGTCGGCATGGGGCGCCAGTTCGAGCGCACTGCGCGCGGCGATGCGTTGCCCGGTCTGCTGGCCGCGGCAAAGGTGATCGGCGCGCAGAAGGGCGTCAGCCTGGCGCCACCGCCGGATGATCTCAAGGGCCTGCCGGTGGTCGATGTGCCGTCGAACAAGCCGGGCGACACCTTCGCCATCTTTGTCTCCGGCGACGGCGGCTGGGCAGGATTGGACAAGGAAGTCGCCGCCTCGCTGAGCGAGGCCGGGGTACCGGTGGTGGGCGTGGATTCGCTGCGCTACTTCTGGACCGCACGCACGCCGGAAGGCTTCGCCCGGGATCTGGAACGCATCGCCAGTCACTACAGCCGCCAGTGGCAGCGCCGCAACGTGGTGCTGGTCGGTTTCTCGCAGGGCGCCGATGTACTGCCGGCGGCGATCAATCAACTGTCACCGGCCACCCGCGATGCAGTCTCGATGATCGCGCTGCTGTCGGTCGGCAAGACCGCCGACTACGAATTCCATGTCAGCAACTGGCTCGGCGGCGGTGGTGATGGCCTGCCGATCGCACCGGAAGTGGCCAGGCTGCCGGCCGGCAAAACGCTGTGCGTGTACGGCGAGGACGATGGTGACGCGCTATGCCCGTCGCTCCCGGCGGCTGGCAATGCGCAGATCATCAAGCTCCCCGGCGACCATCACTTCAAGGGCGATTATGATCGCCTCGCCGACACCATCGTGCAGCACCTGCCGGCGCGCTGAGCGCCGGCGATACATGCTGGCGCGGGCTCAATCGTGCCGGCGCGGGTCTAGTGAGATCAGCCGGGTCGCATCCAGCAGGGCGGCGGGCAGGTGCACACCGCCCGGCGCGGCCAGGTAACGGGCGCGCCAGACCGGGGCGAACTTCGATTTGAAGCGGCGCAGGCCACTGAAGCCGTAGAAGCGCTCGCCATGCCGCGCGACCACGTTGGCGAAGCGGTTCCAGCGCCCGGCCAGGCGATGCTGGGCCAGCCCGGACAGCGGTGCCATGCCCAGCGAGAACCGGTGGAAACCCTGCTCGCGGCCCCACAGGAACAGCTCGATGAACAGGAAATCCATGGTGCCCTTGGGGGCGTCATCGACATGCCGCATCAGGTCGACCGACAGTTCATTGCCGGCCGGTGCCTGCCACAGATTGGCGAAGGCCACGATGCGGCCCTCGGCTTCGACCAGCGCCACCGGGAAGCGGGACAGGTAGGTAGGATCGAAACTGCCCAGCGAGAAGCCCTTTTCATCGCCGGCCTTGTCATCCAGCCACTGCTGCGAGACCACCGACAATGCCGGCAGCAGTGCCGGTACTTCCTCGGGCGGTGCAACCCGGAAGCTCAAGCCACCGCGCTTGCCGCGGTTCCAGGCTTGGCGCAGATCCGCGCGATCGCGGCCTTCCAGCGTGAAGTCCTGCAGCGGCACCATGGCCTCTTCGCCGAGCTTGACCAGGGTCAGGCCCAGATCGAGGTAGGTCTGCCAATGCGCTTCGCCGACCTGGTAGAACACCGGGCGCAGGCCGAGCCGATCAGCCTCTTCGCGGAAGCGCCAGATCAGCGCACGCACCACCTCGGGCGGGCCGACCGGATCGCCCATCGCGATCAGCGAGCCGCCGTAGCGCTGCATCATCACGAAGCCCCGCTGCGCCTCATCACGCAGCACCGCCTTGTCCGCGGTAAGCACCAGGCAGGCCTGGGTGTCTTCGGCCGCGGCGAGGATCGGGGCGAGCGCATCCAGGGTGGCGGCATCGGCGGCCGGCAGCGGGCTGCGCGTGCTGTGCAGCAACCGCGCCAACCCGAAGATGGTCAGCGCGATCGCCACCAGCAACAAGGCGCGCAGTGCACGCGGTGCGTTGCCCTGCAGCGCGAACTGCCACCACAGCTCGTTCTGGTACTCCACGTGGCTGTAGACGAAGAACAACAGCCAGATCACAGCGACCAGCACCAGCCCGAGGTTGCGGATCCACGGCCACGACCAGGCCTCATCCAGCAGCGCGCCCTGACGATAGAACTCGCGGCGTGAGGCCCACAGCGCGGCCGCCACCAGCAACGCCGACAGCGCGATCAACACCTGCCCGCCGCGCAGCCAGATCGGCAGCGGGGACAGCACGCAGATGCCGAGTGCGAGCATCCACGCGGCATGGCTGCGGCGCTGCAGGCCCTGACCGATCAACAGCAGCGCAACACCGGCCAGACTGCCCAGCAGATGCGAGGTTTCCAGGATCGGCAGCGAAGCGGTGATCAGGTGCCGGCGTGGTGTCGGCAAGGTGCCATCGATCACCAGCGCGGCGCCGACGCTGAACACCGCCAACGCGATGATCTGCGGCAGCCACGGCCGCAGCGCGGTCCAGCCGACGCGGGTCGCACCCGCACCGGCACGCAGCGGGCGGCGCAGGGCCGGCGCGACAGCGAGCACCGTGGCCAGCAGCAGCGGCAGCACGTAGTAGGTGACGCGGTAGATCAGTGCGGCGGCCAGCACCGCGGCCGGGGCGACCTGCGGCAGCAGCTTCAACAAGCTCCATTCGAACACGCCCAGGCCAGCCGGCACGCTGGAGATCAGGCCGGCCAGCACCGCGACCAGATACAGCCCGACGAAACCGGGCAACCCGGTCGGCGTATCCATCGGCAGCAGCACGTAGAACGCCGCACTGGCCAGCACCAGCTCGACCACACTCAATGCGGTGACACCGAGCATGGTACGGCGATCCGGCAGCCACAAGGCATGCCCGCGGATCTGGAAGCTGCGGCCCTGACGTCCCACCAGCAGCACCGTACCGACATAGGCCAACAGGCCGAGAACGCCGATGATCCGCACTGCCTGCACCGGGATCGGCAGGGCCAGCGCCGCCGCGCCAGGCTCCAGCAGGAAGGCCAGCGCCAGCAGCAGCCACGCACCGAACACGAAGCCCAGCGTGCTCATCAACACCACCTGGCCGATCTCGCCCAGGGTCAGTCCGGCACGGCCGTAGCCGCGCAGGCGCACCGCACCGCCGGTGAGCGCGGCAAAGCCCAGCGTCTGCCCCAAGGTATGCGCAAGGAAGGCGGTAATGCCGACCCGCGCCGGGTGCAGGCGCTTGCCGCTGCGGCGCAGGCCGATCGCATCGAAGCCGATCAGGCAGCCGTAGCTGGCCAAGCCCAGCAGCACGGTCAGCGCGATCTGGCCGGCGCCGAGATGCCGGAACGCCTCGCGGATCGCGCGGTAGCCGTGTTCGTCGAATTCGTTGGCCAGCCCGCGCAGGGCCAGGGCCAGGATCACCAGCGGGATGACGACGGTTGCGGCGCGGCGCCAGGGCGCGCGGACCGGGGTGGGAGCAGGGGCGGTGTCGGTCATCGGTACAGCGTGCTCCGGGATGGGCGATGAAAGAGTCAACACAGGCGAAGCCGCCTGACCGGCGAATCGTGCGCCTGATGCCGACGCTTGCCAAGCGGCTGGGATGTGCGTGCTGTGGCTGCTTGATCCGCGGCGGCGGGCACACGCGCGCCGCATCGGTGACAATGCGATTTCATCCAGAGGAGCAATCGCCATGTTGGAACGTTTCGATGTCGGCCCGCGCATGTCCGAAATGACCGTGCACAACAAGGTCGCCTATCTGTCCGGGCAGATCCCCGAAGACACCAGCCAGGACATCACCGGCCAGACCCGGCAGGTGCTGGAAGAGATCGACAAGCTGTTGGCGCTGGTGGCCAGTGACAAGCAGCACATCCTGCGTGCGGAGATCTTCCTGGCCGACATCAACGATTTCGCCGGCATGAATGCCGCGTGGGATGAGTGGGTGGTGGCCGGCATGACCCCGGCGCGCGCCACGGTGGAAGCCAAGCTGGCGGACGCGAGCTGGAAAGTGGAGATCGTGGTGACGGCGGCATTGCCGTAAGCGCACCGCCCAACCGCTGGGCGCCATGGTGATCGACGCATCGCCGTGCGCCCAGACCCTGCCGCCGCGAGGCGCATAGCGGCCGGCGCCAGGGTCAGCGCGCGCTGACCAGTTCGATGCAGTCCACCGGGCACGGCGGGATGCACAGCTCGCAGCCCGTGCACAGATCGGCGATGACGGTGTGCATGTACTTGGCGCCGCCGACGATCGCATCCACCGGGCAGGCCTGGATGCACTTGGTGCAGCCGATGCAATCGGCTTCGATCACCACCGCGACCTGCGGTGCCTTGTGTGCACCGCGCGTGCGGTCGAACGGCGCCGCCGCCACGCCCAGGACATTCGCCAGAGCACGCGCACCGGCATCACCGCCCGGCGGGCAGTGATCGATGCCCGCCTCGCCGCGTGCCATCGCCTCGGCATACGGGCGGCAGCCGTCGTAGCCGCACTGTCCGCATTGGGTCTGTGGCAGGAGGCGGTCGAGGCGTTCGGTGAGGGTATCGATGGGAAGGCTCATGGCGTGGCGGTGGCTGCGCGGTGGGGCATCAGGCCCGGCTGTCCCGGGCCGGTGATGGGGGCGCCGGTGGATCCCGACGCGGCTTCATGAGCTTGGCTCGATACCAGCGCTCGTGGGCGAGCGCGAGCATCGGGCGGTCTTCGCGGCTGTCGCCGTAAGCGTGGATGCGCAGGTAGCGCGAGAGGTCATAACGCCGGCGGATGTGCATCACCTTGTGCGGCCCGCAGTCGCCCTCGGCATAGCGCCCGGTGAGGCGCCCGTCGCCGCTCTCCAACCGGTTGCAGATCAGATCCAGCCCCATCGCCTCGCACCACGGGCGCAGGTACAGGTCCAGCGAGCCGGACACGATCACCACCGTGTGCTGCTGTTTGAGGTGCCAATGGATCTGCTCGAGCATCTCCGGCCGCATTACCTCCGGCAGCACTTCACGTGCGTAGCCGGCGGCCTGGGCGGTGATGTCCTCGAGATGGCGGCCGGTGAAGGTCAGCCGGGTGACGCGGGCGCGCAGGCGTTGCGCGGAGATCAGCTTCAGGCGATAGGCCAGCAGCCACGGACCTACCTTCCACCACGCCTGCGCGTGCTGCTCCGGTGTGGCCACGCGGCGCAGGAACCGCCCGTAGGTATCGCAGGTGGTGACCGTGTGGTCGAAATCGAACAGCGCCAGTTCCAACCCACACCTCCAGGCAGACGAGCGTGGCAGGGCGACCCGGTGGCCGCCCCGCCGCAGCGATCAGCGGACCGGCATGCCCGGCAGCGCGGCGCTGTCGGCGTCCAGCAGGGCCAGCGCGCCGCCGTCGAAACCGGCCGACAGGATCATGCCTTCGCTCAGGCCGAAGCGCATCTTGCGCGGGGCCAGGTTGGCGATGAAGACCACGCTGCGGCCGACCAGCTGTTCCGGCTCGCCGTAGCTGGCGCGGATGCCGGAGAAGATCTGGCGCTTGCCCAGGTCACCGGCGTCCAGTTCAAAGCGCAGCAGCTTGTCCGAGCCTTCCACGAACTCGCAGACCAGCACCTTGCCGATGCGCAGGTCCAGCTTGGCGAAGTCGTCGATGCCGATGTAGGCCGGCGCGGCCTCGCCATCAGCCGCAGCAACCGGTGCCGGTGCGGCAGCGGGCTTGGCCGGTTTGGCCGGAGCGGCGGGGGCCGGGGTGGCGGCCTGCAGGGTGTCCTTGGATGCGTCGGTCATGGCGTCGATTTTTTTCGGGTCGATACGGGTGAACAGGGGTTCGTACACCGCGATGGTGTGCGCGGTCAGCGGGGCGACGATGTCAGTCCAGGCCTGCACCGGCGCGGCCAGGAACGCCTCGGCCTGCGCGGCGGTGGCTGGCAGCACCGGCTTGAGCGCGGTGACCAGCACGCGGAACAGGTTCAGGCCCTGGGTGCAGACCGATTGCAGCTGCGCGTCGGCGCCGTCCTGCTTGGCGATCACCCACGGCTTCTGGTCGTCGATGTAGCGATTGGCTTCGTCGGCCAGGGTCATGGTCAGGCGCAACGCGGCAGCCGGATCGTTGCGCTCGTACGCCTCGCGGATCGGCGCGAGTGCGGCGACGAAGCGGTCGTACTGGGCGGCATCGGGCAGCGCAGCGGCCAGGCGGCCTTCGAAGCGCTTGCTGATGAAGCCGGCGCAACGGCTGGCCAGATTGACGAACTTGCCGACCAGATCCGCGTTGACGCGCGCGATGAAGTCACCCAGGTTCAGGTCGAGATCGTCCACGCCGCCGGAGGACTTGGCCGCGAAGTAATAGCGCAGCGCTTCTGGTTCCAGCCCGGCATCCAGGAAGGTGCGGGCCATCACGAAGGTGCCGCGCGACTTGGACATCTTCGCGCCATCCACGGTCAGGTAGCCGTTGACGTGCAGGCGGGTCGGCGCGCGGTGGCCGGTGCCGTGCAGCACCGCCGGCCAAAACAGGCCGTGGAAGTTCACGATGTCCTTGCCGATGAAGTGGTGCAGCTCGGTGCTGGTGCCGGCGCGCAGGTGCGCATCGAAATCTTCGCCGGTCTTCTCGCACAGCGTCTGGAAGCTGGAGAGATAGCCGATCGGCGCATCCAGCCACACGTAGAAGTACTTGCCCGGGTGGCCCGGGATCTGGAAGCCGAAGTACGGCGCATCGCGCGAGATGTCCCACGCGCGCAGGCCACCCTCGGCATTGAGCCACTCACCCAGCTTGGCCTTCACGCCCGGCAGGGCGACGTCGCCGGCCAGCCACTCGCGCAGGAAACCTTCGAAGCGGCCGACCTCGAAGAAGAAATGCTCCGAATCGCGGATTTCCGGCGTGGCGCCGGAGATCACCGACTTGGGATCCTTCAGGTCGGTCGGGCTGTAGGTGGCGCCGCAGACTTCGCAGTTGTCGCCGTACTGGTCCGGGGTACCGCAGTTCGGGCAGATGCCCTTGATGTAGCGGTCCGGCAGGAACATGCCCTTGGCCGGGTCGTAGAACTGGGCCACGGAGCGACGCGCGATGTGCCCTTCGGCCTCGAGCTTGAGGTAGAAGGCTTCGGTCAGCGCCTTGTTGGCCGCCGAGTTGGTCGAGTCGTAATGATCGAACGCCACGCCGAAGGCGGCGAAATCGCGCTCATGGCTGGCCTGGATGTTGGCGATGAAGGCTTCCGGGGTCACGCCGGCCTTTTCGGCTGCGAGCATGATCGGGGTGCCATGGGTGTCATCGGCGCAGACGAACCAGGTCTTGCCGCCGCTCATTCGACGCGCGCGCACCCAGATGTCAGCCTGGATGTAGCCGACCAGGTGGCCCAGGTGCAGCGGGCCGTTGGCGTAGGGCAGGGCGGTGGTGACGAGAGCGGTGCGGGTCATGATGAGCGCTGTTGCCAGGGGAACCGGGGATTATCGCACGCCAAAACGCAGTAACCCGGCCGAAGCCGGGTTACAGGGGCTGAAACCTTCGCGGGGCTTACTCGCGCACCCAGGTCTGGGCGCGGCAGATGAAGGCCACGCAGCCGGACACGTCCAGCTTGGCGCCGCCGGTCTGCAGCTTCATCTTGGACTTGTAGGTCTTGCCGTTGCCCGGATCCAGGATGGTGCCGCCGGACCAGGCGTTGGCGCCATCGGCCTTGAGGTTCCAGAGGATGGTCATGCCCTTGACCGGCTTGTTCTTGTTGGCGCCCTCACAGCCGTCGCAGACCGGATTGGGGCCCTTGTCCGAGTGCAGGATGTCCACGACCTTGCCGGTCAGGGTGCCGTTGGTGGCCTGGGTGATCTCCACGATCGACTTCACCTTGCCGGTCTTGTCATCGATGGTCTTCCAGCGGCCGACGGCGCCGTCGGCGGCGCTGGCCGACATCGCAGCCATCATCAGCGGCAGCGCCAGCAACAGGGTCTTGAAGGTCTTGCGCATGTTCCCCTCCCAGGGATGTCCGTGAACGCCGGCGCAGACGGCCGGTACAGGGCCGACTGTATACCCATTCGCTCCGGTACGGAACGTGCCCGGCGCACGATTCAGCCGGCGTCGGCCGGGATCTCGTACAGCTCCAGCGGCAGGTCGTCCGGGTCGGCGAAGAAGGTGAAGCGGCGGCCGGTGTACTCGTCCACCCGGATCGGTTCGCAGGCCACGCCGGCCGCGGTCAACCGCTCGATCATCGGCTCCAGCAGATGCACGCGGAAGGCCAGGTGGCGCAGGCCCTGCGCCTCGGGGCGGCTTGGCCGCGCCGGCGCGCCCGGGAACGAGAACAGTTCCAGCTGGCTCCCATCGGGCAGGGCCAGGTCGAGTTTCCAGGAGTCGCGCGCCTGCCGGTAGTTCTCGGCGATCACCTTCAGGCCGAGCACGCGCGTGTAGAACGCCTTCGAGCGGGCGTAGTCCGAGGCGATCAGGGCCACGTGGTGGACGCCGATGAGAGGGGAGTCGGAAACGTTCATTGCAGGGTGTCCAGCCAGCGCCGGGCGATCTGCAACGCCAGCGGATAGGGTTCGGGGGCGTTGCGGTTGCTGAGCACGATCACGGTGAGGCGCTGCGTGGGGTAGCGCAGGATCACGTTGCGGAAGCCGATGCTTTCGCCGCTGTGCCACTGCGCGCCACCGTTGAGCCGCCAGCCGAAGCCATAGAACGGTACATCCGGTTCGGTGGTGGGTGTGGCGGGGGAAAACATCTGCTTCAACGATGTTGCCTTCAACAGGCGCTGGTCATACAACGCCGCATCCCAGCGCGCCAGATCATCCAGCGAGGAATACACCCCACCGTCGCCGAGCACCGCGCTGGTCGGGCTCTGGTCAGTGCGCTGCCAGCGGCCCTCGATCTCGGTGTAGCCATAGGCGCGACGAGCGATATCATCCACGCCGTCCTGGTGCGCCACGGTGTCTCGCATGCCGAGCGGCAGGAAAATACGTTGGCGAAGGAAGGCGGCAAAATCGGTGCCCGAGGCCTTGCCGACCACCAGTGCCAGCAGCGCATAGCCGCTGTTGCTGTAACGGTAGGCCGAGCCCGGCGCGAAGTAGGTCCGGTCCTGATTCTCCAGCAGGTGCAGCACGTCCTGGTCATGGACCTGCACGGTCGCGTCGGCGGGCATCAGCGCTTCGTAGTCGAGCAGGCCGCTGGTGTGGCTGAGCAGCTGGCGCAGGGTGATCGCATCGGCGGCCGCTGGCAGCGAGGGCAGCCAGCGCTTCACCGGGTCATCCAGGGTCAACGCGCCATCTTCGGCCAGCAGCAGGATCGCCGCGGCGGTGAACTGCTTGCTGATCGAGGCCAGGCGGAAATTGGTCTGCGCGGTCACCGCGGTGCGATCTTCCAGCACCGCCAGCCCGTAGCCGCGCCGGAACACCGGCTCGCCGTCGTGCAGGACCAGCACCGCGGCGCCGGGCACCTGACCATCGTAGCGTTGCATCAACGCATCGATGCCCGGATCCGGCGGCGTCAGTACCGGCGCTGCGATGGCGGTGCCGCTGCCGGCGATGCACATCGCGCTGATCCACACACGCAGATGCCGCACGATGTGCATGCTCGGTTCCTTCAGGGCTCAGGGCGCGGGCGCTGCCGCGCCACCCTGGCTGGCGATCCAGCGGGCGATCTTGGCATCCAGGATGTCCAGCGGCATCGAACCATCGCGCAGCACTTCCTCGTGGAAGCGGCGTGCGTCGAAACGCGGCCCCAGCGCAGCCTTGGCTTTGTCGCGCAGCTCCATCATCTTCAGCTCGCCCAGGCCATTGGCCAGGGTCTGCCCGGGCAGGGCCATGAAGCGTTCCACCTCGGCGGTGGCATCGCTGGCGCTCATGTCCGCGGTCTTGACCAGATAGTCCACGGCCTGGCGCTTGCTCCAGCCCTGCGCGTGCACGCCGGTGTCGGCGGACATGCGCGCGGCACGGGTCAGCGCGGCCTGCAGGTAGCCGATCCGCTCATACGGATCCTGGTAGACGCCCAGTTCCTCGCCCAGCGACTCGGCGTACAGCCCCCAGCCTTCCACGAAGGCGATATCGCCACCCAAGCGACGGAAGCGCGGCAGCTTGTCCAGCTCCTGCTGCAGGCCCAGCTGCACGTGATGGCCCGGGATGCCTTCGTGCAGGAACTGCATCGGTGCGGACCAGCGGCGGCGGCTCGGCAGATCGCCGGTGTTGATGTACAGCACGCCCGGGCGCATGCCGTCCGGCAGCGGTTGCTGATAGCTCACCGCGCCGGCGGTGGCCGCCCGTTCGGGTTCGACCGCGCGGATTTCCATCGGCGCCTTGGGAAGCGTGCCGAGCAGCGTGGGCAGGCGTGCGTTGACCTGGCTCTGCAGCTGCTTGTAGCGGTTGAGCAGCGCGTCGGCGTTGGCGTACTGGAAATCGCGGTCGGTGCGCATGGTGCGCAGCAGCTTCTGCTGCGAGCCGCGGATCTTGTTCTCTTTCATGATCGCGGCGATCTGCGCCTGCAGGGTGGCCACGCGTTGTTCGGCCAGCGCATGGATCTGTTCGGGTGTCAGCGTGGACGCCGTGCTCTGCACGATGGTCTGCGCATACCAGGCCTTGCCGCCGGGCAGACCGGCCAGGCCATCGGTGCTGCGTGCGGCGGGCAGGTACTCGGTGGCGATGAAGCCGCGCAGGGCGCGGTAGGACGGCATGATGCGCAACTCGATCATGCGCTTGTATTCGGCGGTGATGCGCGCCTTGTCGGCGGCCGGGAAATCCTCCGGCAGGTTGCGTATCGGCGCCCAGAAGATGCTCTCTTCGGCGGTCGGCTTGATCACCGCATCCAGCTGCGGTAGCACCTTTTCCATCAGGTCGCGCGGCTGTACCACACCGGCAGCCATGCCTTGGCGCATGTTGGCGATGGCCTGCTCGAACAGGGCAGGAATGCCCAGCGAACGGCGTGACCAGCCATCGTAATCCTGCACCGTGTTGAAGGGCTGCGCACCGGAGCCGGAGCCGAGAATGGCCATGATGCTGCCAAGGTTGTAGTACTGGCTCACCGGCAGCATCCAGCCGGGGAACTGCTCGGCGGCCAGCGACATGCGCGCATCGCGCACGAAGATCTCATAGCTGAGCAGGTCCTGGCCGGTCAGGCCATCCGAGCCGATCTTCTCGACCTTGCCGAGCCATTCCACCGTGAAGTCATGCGACTGCTGGCGGTAGGCGGCGGAGAGGATGTTCGGGAGCTGATCGTTGTGGCGGCTGTCGCCCTGGAAGGTGGCCTGCAGCGGATTGAGCCGCATCGAGGCATCCCAGTACTCATCGTAGATCCGGTCCAGCTGCGCGGCCTTGCTCTGCTGGCGCACCAGCGGCTGGCGGGCAGGGGCGGCGGCCGGGCGTGCACGCGGCTTGGCTTTGGGCTTGGCTGCAGGCCGGGTCTGCGCTGCGGCGGGCCGGGTGGCCTTTTTCTTGGCAGCTTCGGCCGGGGCGGCGGCGCTGAAGGCCATCAGTACGGCGATGGCAAGCGCCAGGGCGCGGGCGGGGTGGGGCATCGGCTGTTTCCGTAAACGCACAGACACGGGAGCTTGCCCGATTCGCCTGCGTACGGCCAGCACCGGTCCCCTGTCAGCTTTGTCACGTACGGCGCTCAGTCAGCTGCGGCGGCGCGGGGCCGCCGCGAGGTTCAGCGATCGCCGGCGCGGGTGAACGGCACGCTTTCAGGCGCCACCGCGCCGCCGGAGATGATGAAGCTCATTGCCTGATCCACGGTCCAGTCGGTGGGCGTGAGCAGTTCCACCGGCACGATTTCCAGGTAGCCCGAGGTCGGGTTGGGTGTCGTCGGTACATACACCGCCGCCAGCTCGCGGCCGGTGCCCTGTTCCTTGATCACCCGCGTGACCAGGCCGACCGACTTCATGTCCCGGTGCGGGAAGTCGATCAGCACCACGCGCTGGGTGCTGCCCGGCTCGGTCTGCAGCATGTCCAGCAGTTTCTTGGCGCTGTCATAGATGATGCTGGCCAGAGGAATGCGCTTGATCACCGCGCCGAACCAACGCAGCAGGCGCTGGCCGATCACGCGGCGGCTCAGCACGCCCACCGAGAGGATCACCAGCAGGGTGGCGGCCAGGGCGATGATGTCCTGCATCCACTCCACCTTGATCCAGCCCAGGTAATGCGGGAACGAGGCAGCAATCTGCTCGGACAACGGCACCACCAGCGGGCTGGAAATGCCCGACAGCAGCACGAACACGAATTTGACCACCACCCAGGTCAGCCAGATCGGCAGCAGGGTCAGCAGGCCGGTCAGGAACAGGCGCTGCAGGGAGGGACGCGGAACGAGTTGGGGGGCTTCGGGCGACATCCGCGCATTGTAGCGGTGGCGATGCCCGGTTT
Source organism: Stenotrophomonas sp. TWI587 (assembly GCF_039674145.1). Lineage (NCBI taxonomy): Bacteria > Pseudomonadati > Pseudomonadota > Gammaproteobacteria > Lysobacterales > Lysobacteraceae > Stenotrophomonas > Stenotrophomonas sp. TWI587. The sequence goes on from NZ_JBDJMW010000005.1 coordinate 148,275, forward strand.
ACGCTGCCCGTCCCCGCAGGACGCGGGCGCTGGGGAGAATGCTGTGTTGAGGAATGGACTGAAATGGGTGGGCATCTCGATCCTGAGTCTGGTGGTGGCGGTCGCGGTGCTCTGGGCCGCCTCGCGGTTCTGGCCGCTGCCGGCGGAGCAGCGTGAGGCGATGCGGCTGCTGCAGGCACCATTGCCCATGCGCGGCGAGAACGGCTTCACCGCGTTGTGGACGCTGCGCTACGACGGGCTGGAGGATGCGGGCCGCGAGGCCGTCTTGGCGCAGGATGTCCAACGCTGGCGCACCGGTACGCCCGGCCAGCGGCCCGTATCGTCCAGCGCGGAAGGGCGCTACCCCGCAGCGCCGCTGTCTGCTTTCGCGGGCTGCGGCCGGCGCGGCATCGGCTGCCTTGCGGCGGTGCGCGCCGACCCGGACGGTGTCGAGGCCGCGCATGCCGGCCACGAGGCGCTCCACCAGCGCGTGGCCGCGCTTGCCGGGTACGGTCACTTCACCTCGCCGTTCAAACCGTTCGACACGGATCCGATGGTGCCGCTGCCGGTCTTTCAGCCGGTGCTTGATCCGTTGTCAGCCCACGCGCTCGCGCATGTACGGGGCGACAGTGGAACCGCAGTTGCGGGTGCCTGCGCGGACATCCTCAGTGGTCGGGCGATGACGGGGCAGGGCGATACGCTGATCACCAGCATGATCGGCGCGGCGATGGTGGAGAGCAACGCGCGGCTGCTGGCCGACATCCTGGTTGAACTGCCTGCTGATACGGCGCTGCCTGCGGTCTGCGACGCCGCATTGGCGCCGATGACGGCCGACGAGCAGAGCCTGTGCACGGCGATGCGCGGTGAGTTCGGGCTGGCCGGGGCGGGATTGCGCCTGACGAGCGGGAACCCGGCGGCGCAGCACCTGCTGTTGGATGTGCCGCGCACCCAGGCGCGCATGGCGCCGCGCTACGCGTGGGCGTGCGCCGCCAGTGCCGAACTGGTGGCGGCCCGGGATGCGCCCACCCCGATTCCCGGGCCCGCACAGGATCGCTTTGCCTGCATCGCCAATCCGCTGGGCTGCGCCCTGGCCAACATCACCGGGCCGGACATGCGGCAGTACGCCGGCCGCCCGCAGGATGCGGCGGCGATGCTGCGGCTGGTATCAGCTCAGCGCTGGTTGCGGCAGCAGCCCAGCGCTGCCTCCGTGGCGCTGCAGAGCCTGCCGGAAGCGCTGCGGTCGCCCACCCGCATCCCGGTGCTCAGCGAAGAGGACCATTGGCTGCAGGTGGAGCGGCGCGCGGTGACGAGCGATATCGAACCGACGCCGCAGGTACCCATGCGCGCGCCGGCGCACTGAAGAGCGCACGGGGGCGCAGCGCCTCAGCGGTCCTGCGCTGATGCCAGCGGTTCGAACGCGCTGCCGTCGCCGACGGTCTCCAGTGTCCAGCGGCGTGGCGAGGCGAGCGTCTCCCAGCGCACGCGTTCCTGGTCCGATTCGATGCTGCCCTCGGCACGGCGCACGCGGCGGGTCGAGTAATTGATGCTCAGGCTTTCGGTCTGGCCCGAGTTGCGCATCATCGAGCTGCGGTCATAGCCGATCAACGCGAAGGCCCCGTCCTGCCAGCGGAACGTGTAGCTGGCCGAGCCGGTCGACCAGCTGCCGGCATTGGAGAAGAAGAACAGCGTGGTGCGCAGCGTGCCGCGCGCGATCGAGACGCCATCGCCGTCTTCGAATACATCGGACAGGTTCGGCGCCTCGTGGCGGGTGATCAGCGTGTGGTTCTGCGCAGCGAGCGTGTAGCCGTCCGGCGTGGACCAGGCGATGGCGAGCATGCGTGGATTGCTGTCCAGCGGGCTGACGCCGAAGCCATCGTGTTCGACGATGTTGCGCGGGTCCTGCTGACGCAGCACCAGCACGAGGTCATCGCGTTTGTCGCCGTTGAGATCGCCACGCAGCTGCTGCTCGATGCGCCAGCCGGACGGCACGAAGCCTTCGGCTTTGGCCGCGTGGGGCGGCAGGACCGGATAGTCGACCGGCGGGATCCGCAGTTCCTGTGCGGCGGCGGGCAGGACGACGAACAGCAATGGGGTCAGCAGCAGGCGCAGGCGCATGGTCTTCCGTGGTGTGAATCCGGCGCGCGAGCATAGCAGCGCGCCATGATTCACCCTGCGCGCTGGCGTGCTTCGGGCTTGAGCCGCAGGTACACCTGCTTGCGCACGCGTGCGATCACCTCGCCCTTGGCATCGACGATGTCATTGCTGAACCAGTGCAGGTATTTTTCCCCGCTGGCGGTGGCGGCACGCAGTTTATCCAGCAGCGCCTCGTCCAGCCGGAACTCGGCGGCCACCGTGCCGCGCCCAGGCTTGAGGAATTCGATTTCACCGGCGCGGTCCCACACGTAGTAATCGCGCCCCAGGTTCTGCATCACGGTGAGCATCCAGAACGGATCGGTCATCGCGAACAGGCTGCCACCGAAATGGGTGCCCACGTAATTGCGGTTCCAGGGGCGCATGCGCAGCTCGACGCGCACATGGCGGTAGTCCGGGCTGACCTCGGTCACATGGATGCCCGTGAACAGGAACGGCGGCCAGAGATTGAGGCCAAGGCGGAAGACGGAGGCCTTCATTCGGATCGCGTCACGTTGGAAAGGTGATTCGAGTCTACCATTCGCCTGCGTATGGGGTGCCCCATGGGTCAGTCCAGGCCGCCGTCATCCACGGCGTACCCATTCCGGCCAGCCGCCTTGGCCTGGTACAGCGCGGCATCGGCGCCTTCGAAGAAGTGCCGCGGCTCGGTGCCGAGGGTGGGCACGCGGGTGAATACGCCGACGGTCACGGTGATGTGCGTGGTCGAACCCCGTCCGGCCGGAATCTCCAGCGCCTGCGCACGTGCGACCAGGTCCTGCACCACCTGGACCGCGCCTTCCGGCGTGGTATCGGGCAGGATCAGCGCGAATTCGTCGCCGCCGAAGCGCGCGGCCATGTCGCGTGGGCGACGGGCATGCGCGCGGATTTCCTGCGCGATCCGGCGCAGCACGTTGTCGCCGGCCTGATGGCCGAACTCATCGTTGTGGCGTTTGAAATGGTCCACATCGATCAGCACCAGGCTCAATGGCCGCCCGGTGCGCCGGCCGGCATCGTGCTCGGCCTGCAGGGTCTGCTCGAAGCGCAGTCGGTTGCCCAGCCCGGTGAGGGCGTCGCTGTTGGCCTGGCGCCGCCAGGCACTGACGCGCCACAGCGCCCACGCCAGGATCACCGCCAGCATGCCGATCAAGGCGGCGGCCGGGGCGAACCACAGGTTGCCGGCGCGCAACAGCACGAAGCTCACCAACAGCGTCGATGGCAGGGCGAGGACGCCGCTCAGCCAGGCGCGCGGCAGCGTCAGCAGCAGGCAGCACAGCGCCACCAGCACCCCCGTAAGCGCGCTCTGCGCGAGGGGCACCAACGGCACGATGACCTTCTCGGCCAGCAGCATCGAGGCGACATTGGCCTGGTACTCGCTGCCGCTCATCCAGCGGTCGCGCGTGGTCGGGGTGAGCTGGCGCGGCGCGATCCCACTGGCGGTCATGCCGACCAGGACCAGGCGGCCACGCAGCAGCGCCGGGTCCACCTCGCCGTTGAGCACATCCACGTAGGACAGCTGCGGGAAGCGTTCGGGTGGGCCGGCATAGCGCACGCGGACATAGTGGTCGCGCCGCCACTGATAGGGCGACTCCAGGCCGGGGCGATCATCGCGCAGACCGGGCAGTGGGCCGGGGGGATTGGCCAGCGCCAGGCCGAGTGCAGGCCAATGAGGCGAGCCGATGCCCGCGGTAAGGAACAGACCGCGAGCGACGCCATCGCTGTCGACCTCGATATCGCTGTGGCCCAGGCTCGCCGCATTGGCGGCGATCAGCGGGATGGGCAGCAGTTCCTCGGCCATGCGCGGGCCGCTGGCCGGCGCGGCCACCACCGGCAGCACGACGTGGCCGTTGCGACGGATCGCTGCGGCCAGCTCGGCATCCTGGGTACTGTCCTGGCGATCGGCTTCGGACAGCATCAGGTCCAGCACCACGCGCTCGGCCCGGGCATCGGTGAGCCGATCCAGCAGGCGCGCATGGGTGCCGCGTGGCCAGGGCCATTGGCCCAGCTGCTGCAGGCTGTTGTCGTCGATCGCCACGATCAGCAGACGCGCATCGGGGGTGTACTCCCAGCCGCCGACGTAGGCGTCGTACACCGCTTCGTCCTGCTTCCAGAACCACTGCCAGTGGCTGGCCGCCACGGCCAGGGCGCCGACCACTGCCGCCAGCACGATGCGTTGCGGCCAGGGCAGGTGCAGCGGCGTCACAGCAGCAGCCACAGCAGCAGTGCGCCGCCGCCGGCGCCGTAACACGTGCGGCATGGCAGGGCGATCTGCTGTGTCGGCGAGAAGGGACCGGCGTAGCCGTCCTCGTCGATGTACTGCACGCGGACGTGCAGCGTGCCTCGCCAGGGCCGCTTGAGTGTCACCTCGGGTTGATCGAGCTCGCGGTCGAGCAGCGGGGTCGCAAAGTCACCGCGCCGATCCAGCTGTACGCGATAGCCCTGCCCCGGTTCGCCGGCCTGCCAGCGCAGCGTCAACTGCCCTTTGGCCGCCTCGGGCGGCTGCAGCGCGGGATCGACCGGTTCGTCGGTGATGGTCAACGGCAGCGGCTGCCCGAAACGGCCGCGGTGCCCGTTGCGGTCCACCGAGGCCACGCGCCAGACGTAGTCGCCGGGCGCCAGGTCCTGGCCGGGACGCAGATGGGTGGCGCGGGTGTCCTGCTCAACCAGCGGATCGAGGAACTGCGGGTCGCGGGCGATCTGCAGCACGGTCCGCTCGGCATCGGCGACCCGTGTCCATTCAAACCGCGGGCGCGCGCTGTTGACCGTCTGGCCATGCAGCGGGCGTACGGTCAGCGGGGCGGGTGGCTGGTCACGCACCTGGAAATCCTGTTCAGCATCCAGGCCTTCAACGTCCTCCGCACTGACCGCCCGCACCAGCAGGCGCAGATCGCCCGGCGGCAGGTCGGGCAGGGTGAGCGCGGTAGCGTCGGTGTCACGTGCGAACAGCAGCACCTCGGGTTGGTCAGCGCGGACCACCTCGACCCGGTAACCCACCGCGTCAGTCACCGGTTGCCAAGCCAGCGCAGCGGGCAGTGTGGCCAACCGCTGGGGATCGGTCGCCAACACGGGCGGCGGCAACAGGGCTTCCAGCTCGGCCGGTCGTGCATCCAGCGATGGGCTGCGCGTGGCCTGGCCGTGGGTGACCAGACGCTGGCCGCGGCGGTTGCCGACCTGCACGCGGCCTTCCAGCACTTCGGTGGCCGCGCCACGACCGGCCTGGCCGGCGCTGACCCGGAAGACGGTGCCGCGCACGCTGCTGGTCGCGGTGGGCGCATCGATGATGTAGCGCCAGGCCGGGCCATTGGCCGGCGTCACGCGGTTGCTGGCACGGCCCTGTTCCAGCCGCAGGCGCGTATCGACCATGCCGGTACGACCGTAGCGGCTGAGCTGGTCGAAGCGCAGCCGGGACTGCTCGCGCAGCTGCAGGCGCGAGTCATCGGCAAAGGCCACGGTGACGCTGGCATCGTCGCCGGTGACCAGTTCCTGCCCGATCCGCAGCAGATCACCTTCGGCGACATTGCGACGGGGTTGACCCTCGGCCTGGCTATGTACGGGGCCACGCACCGCGATCACGCGGGCCGGCGCAGGCTGGACCTGCAGCCAGGCGACGGGGAAGCGCAATTGGCTGCCGGGCGGCAGGCGGTAGGGATCGGCGATACCGTTGTGCGACTGCAGCTGCTCCCAGGCGATGGATGGCTTCAGATAGCGGGCGCTGAGGTCCCAGATCGTGTCGCCGGGGCGAACCCGGTAGGTCCAGTCCTGGGCCAGCACCGGCGCGGCGGACAGCAGCAGCACCACCAGCGCGAGCACGCGGACGGCCAGGGGGAAACGAAGCAGACGGGTCACTCTCACGGTCATTACGGCCCTGCAAGGCGGGGCGCAGCCACGGGGCCGGCATGGCCCAGACCTCATCCTCTCCGATGGATCGCGACCTCCAGTGTGCCGCGGCGGCATTATTGCCCGGCGGCTGTGCAGGGTTTCTGAACGCGGTTCACGTTCGGCCAGAGCCCGGCAAGGCTCTGGCCCAGATCGAGAACATGCCGATCAGCGCTGGCCGATCAGAACAGCAGCGAGGCCATCCGGCGACGGTACTGGCCGACGAGGTCTTCGTCCTCGATCACTTTGAACGCATCGATCAGCAGTTTGCGCGGGCGGCCGTCGTCGTAGCTGCGATCGCGGCGCAGCATGTCCAGGAACTGCTCGAGTGCGGCGGCATCCTGCCCGGACAGCAGCAACTGCACGCCACGCAGGTGGCGGGCCTGCAGGTCATCGCCATTGGCCGCGATGCGCGCTTCCAGCACCTCGGCGGCCGGGGCATCCTGCAGCGCACTGGCGAACTCCAGGCGGGCGCGGGCGCGCACGGCGCGATCATCCGTTGAGAGATTGGCCGGCAGCGCATCGATCAGGGCCGTGGCTTCGGCGGTGGCGCCGGTCTGCAGCAGCGCCAGGGCCAGATCGAGTTTGAGTTCTTCCTTGTCCGGCTCGGCGGCGATGGCTGCGCGCAGCACATCGACCTGGGCCTGCGGGTCCAGCGGCGGCGCCTCGACGGCTTCTTCCTCGTCCGGGGCCGCCTCCAGCGGGACCACGCCATGCTGGGTCAGGAACTCGCGCAGTTGCCCCTCCGGCACCGCGCCGGGGAAGCCATCCACGATCTGCCCGCCCTTGACCAGGAAGACGGTCGGCACCGAGCGGATCTGGAAGGCGGCCGCGATCTGCTGCTCCTTGTCGACATCGACCTTGGCCAGCTCGAAGGCGCCGTGGTATTCGCCGGCCAGCTTTTCCAGCATCGGGCCCAGGGTCTTGCAGGGGCCGCACCAGGTGGCCCAGAAATCGACCAGCACGGGGGTCTGCAGGGATTTCTGCAGCACCTCGGTCTCGAAGGTCTCGGTGGTGGCGTCAAACACGTGGGGCAGATCGCTCATGGTTTCAAATCAACGGGAAACTGGAGAGGAAGTGTATGGTGCCGGCCGCGGCCGGACGCAACCCCAGCGGGCGGAATCCGCCCGGAACGGCCACAATGCAGGCCTTGTGAACTCGCCGGGTGCAACATGCTGGGACTCCATCGTTGGGAACGTGCGCTAGGCATCGCCGCCGCCGTGTTGTTCGTGGGGGCGGTGATTGGATTCGGCGCGGCGCTGCCGCTGTTCGATCCGATCAGCCACCCGGTCGCGCTGCTGGGTGCGATGGGCGTGCCGCATGCGCTGGCCTTCAACCTCCTCGGCTTCGCGCTGCCCGGGCTGCTTGCCAGCGCGGTCTCGCTGCGCCTGCTGCTGCGGGTGCCGCGTACGGCACCCTGGTCGATGCGGGTGGGGGCGCAGTTGTTGATGCTGGCCGGCGTCGGGTTCACCGCGATGGGGGTGCTGCCGTTGGATACCAGCGATCTGGACAACCCAGCCAGCCAGTACCACGCCAGTGCGTGGATGGTCTGGGTGCTGGCCTTCGTGCCGGGTGCGGTGATGTCCGGCATCGGTGCGTTGCGCGTACCGGCCTGGCGTGCCGTCGGCGGCCTGCATCTGGCGTGCGGGGTGGGCGTGCTGCTGGCCGCGTTCGCGCTGCAGGCACTGCTGCCGGCCCCGCTTGCACAGCGCGTGGCGTTCGGTGTGTGGCTGGTCTGGCTGGTGGCGGTACTGCCGTTGGCCCCGGCTGCGCGGCGGTCCTGAGCGCGGGCGTGGCCTCTGCTGCGCCCGGCTACGCGGCTGGACCGAAGGGCGCGATTGACGTTTTTGCCCAATCTCCTGTCAATTCAATGAGATGAGGGGTTTGGCCGGGGCGGTGGGCAACGTCGATTGGAGCCCTTTGCCGCACTGCGGTACCCTGTGCCGCTTTGCCGCCGCACTAGCGTTTTTATGACCAGCGTCGAACCCAACGTTTACGATCCGCAGCAGGTTGAATCCGCCGCCCAGCAGTATTGGGATGCCACCCGTGCCTTCGAGGTCACCGAGACCTCGGACAAGCCGAAGTTCTACTGCCTTTCGATGCTGCCGTATCCGTCCGGTGCGTTGCACATGGGCCACGTGCGCAACTACACGATCGGTGACGTGATCAGCCGCTACAAGCGGATGACCGGCCACAACGTGCTCCAGCCGATGGGCTGGGATGCCTTCGGCCTGCCGGCTGAAAATGCGGCGATCAAGAACAAGACCGCGCCGGCCAAGTGGACCTACGCCAACATCGAGCACATGCGTGGCCAGTTCAAGGCCATGGGCTATGCGATCGACTGGTCGCGCGAGTTCGCCACCTGCACGCCCGAGTACTACGTGCACGAGCAGCGCATGTTCACCCGCCTGATGCGCAAGGGCCTGGCCTACCGCCGCAACGCGGTGGTGAACTGGGACCCGATCGATCAGACCGTGCTGGCCAACGAGCAGGTCATCGACGGCCGCGGCTGGCGTTCCGGCGCGCTGGTGGAAAAGCGCGAGATTCCGCAGTGGTTCCTGCGCATCACCGATTACGCCCAGGAACTGCTGGACGGCCTGGACGAACTGCCGGGCTGGCCCGATTCGGTCAAGACCATGCAGCGCAACTGGATCGGCCGCTCGGAAGGGCTGGAGATCCAGTTCGACGTGCGTGATGCCGACGGCAGCACGCTGGATCCGCTGCGCGTGTTCACCACCCGTCCGGACACCGTGATGGGCGTCACCTTTGTGTCGATCGCCGGCGAACATCCGCTGGCCCAGCACGCGGCCAAGTCCAACCCGGCGCTGGCCGCGCTGCTGGCCGAGATGAAGCAGGGCGGCGTCTCCGAGGCCGAGCTGGAAACCCAGGAAAAGCGCGGCATGGATACCGGCCTGCGCGCCATCCATCCGGTCACCGGCGCCCAGGTGCCGGTGTGGGTCGCCAACTTCGTGCTGATGGGCTATGGCACCGGTGCGGTGATGGCCGTCCCGGGCCACGATCAGCGCGACAATGAATTCGCCAACAAGTACGGCCTGCCGATCCGCCAGGTCATCGCGTTGAAGTCGCTGCGCAAGGAAGAGAGCGCCTACGACGCCACGCGCTGGCAGGACTGGTACGGTGACAAGACCCGCGAGACCGAGCTGGTCAACTCCGAAGAGTTCGACGGGCTGGATTTCCAGGGCGCCTTCGAGGCACTGGCCGAGCGTTTCGAGCGCAAGGCCCAGGGCCAGCGCCGGGTGAACTACCGTCTGCGCGACTGGGGCGTGAGCCGCCAGCGCTACTGGGGCTGCCCGATCCCGGTGATCTACTGCCCCAAGTGCGGCGCCTTGCCGGTGCCGGAAGAGCAGTTGCCGGTGATCCTGCCGGAGAACGTCAACTTCGTCGGCACCGGTTCGCCGATCAAGGCCGATCCGGAATGGCGCAAGACCACCTGCCCGGACTGCGGCGGCGCGGCCGAGCGCGAGACAGACACCTTCGATACCTTCATGGAGTCGAGCTGGTACTACGCGCGTTACACCTCGCCGGGCGCCCGTGACGCGGTCGACAAGCGTGGCAACTACTGGCTGCCGGTCGATCAGTACATCGGCGGCATCGAGCACGCGATCCTGCACCTGATGTACTTCCGTTTCTTCCACAAACTGCTGCGTGATGCGCGCATGGTGGACAGCAACGAACCTGCGCAGAACCTGCTGTGCCAGGGCATGGTGATCGCCGAAACCTACTACCGCCCGAATCCGGACGGCTCCAAGGACTGGATCAACCCGGCCGATGTCGATGTGCAGCGCGACGAGCGCGGCCGCATCGTCGGCGCGACCCTGATCGCCGACGGCCAGCCGGTGGTGATCGGTGGCACCGAGAAGATGTCCAAGTCCAAGAACAACGGCGTGGACCCGCAGGTGATGGTGAGCAAGTACGGCGCCGATACCGTGCGTCTGTTCTCGATGTTCGCCGCGCCGCCGGAGCAGTCGCTGGAGTGGAACGAGGCCGGTGTGGACGGCATGGCGCGCTTCCTGCGTCGCTTGTGGGCGCAGGTGCAGAAGCATGCCGCCGACGGTGCCGCCCCGGCGCTGGACGTGGCCGCGCTCAACGCCGAGCAGAAGGCGCTGCGCCGCAAGACCCACGAAACCATCGGCAAGGTCGGCGACGACTACGGCCGCCGCCACAGCTTCAACACCGCCATCGCGGCGGTGATGGAACTGATGAACGCGCTGGCCAAGTTCGATGACGTCAGCGAGCAGGGCCGTGCGGTGCGCCAGGAAGCGCTGCGCGCCACCGTGCTGCTGCTCAACCCGATCACCCCGCACGCCAGCCATGCGCTGTGGCAGGTGCTGGGCCACGGCGAGGAGCTGCTGGAAGACCAGGCATTCCCGGAAGCCGATCCGGCCGCGCTGGTGCGCGATGCAGTGACGCTGGCCGTGCAGGTCAACGGCAAGCTGCGTGGCACCATCGATGTCGCGGCCGATGCCCCGCGGGATCAGATCGAAGCACTGGGTCTGGCCGAGCCGAACGCGGCCAAGTTCCTGGAAGGGTTGGTGGTGCGCAAGATCATCATCGTGCCCGGCAAGATCGTGAACATCGTGGCGGCCCCGCAGGGCTGATCCTGTCGTGCCGACCGGGTGCCTGTGCACCCGGTCCGGTATCAAGTCCTGTTCACGCGGCATCCGGCACGATCACTGCTTGTTGCCGCGACCGCCCGGCTCCTACAGACTGTGTCCATGACCCGATTCCTGCTTGCCCTTGTCCTGACCGCGACCCTTGCCGGGTGCGGCTTCCATCTGCGCAACAAGCTGATGCTGCCGGCCGATACCGCCGCAGTCCAGGTGGTGTCCACCGCGCCCTACAGCGAGCTGGTGAAGCTGCTGCGCCGTGGTCTGCAGTCCTCGGGGGCACAGCTGGCCGATCCGGACAGCACCGGTCCGGCCTCGCAGCTGCAGGTGGTGTCCGAGCGTTGGGGCGATCTGCCCATCGCGATCGATGCCCAGGGCCGTGCCCAGGAATACAGCCTGCGCTACGCGGTGATCTTCGTCTTCCGCCGCGAAGATGGCAGCGAGCTGGTGCCGCAGCAGGTGATCGAACTCTCGCGCGATTACGTGTCGCCGCCGACCGACGCCACCGGTACCACCACCGAACGCGAAATCCTCGCCGACGAACTGCGTCGTGAGATGTCGGCCTCGATCATGCGCCGCATCGACAGCGTGGTCCGTGCCGAGCTGGAGCACGGCCGTGCCCCGGCCAAGCCCGGTACGGCGCCGGTCGAAACGCCGGTTGAGATCCCGGCCGCAACCCCGGCCAGCTCGACCCCGACGACCCCGACGCCGGCGGTCCCCGCCGTCGTTCCGCAGGGGCGCTGAGCCCGGTCCGCCTGCGGATCGGCCTGCCCGGATGGAACTGCGCCCCGAACAGCTCGCCAGCCAACCGGCCAGCCAGCCGTTGGCCCCGGTGTATCTGATTGCCGGTCCGGAAACGCTGCGCGTGCTTGAAGCCGCCGATGCCGTGCGTGCACGTGCGCGCGCCGATGGCGTCAACGAGCGCGAAGTCTTCGATGCCGATGGGCGTGACTTCGACTGGAACCAGCTCGATGCCAGCTTCAATGCGCCCAGCCTGTTCAGTGCCCGACGCCTGATGGAACTGCGCCTGCCCAGCGGCAAGCCGGGCAAGGAAGGCGCCGAGGTGATCAGCCAGTTCTGTGCCAACCCGGCGCCCGACGTGATCCTGCTGATCACCTGCAACGAATGGAGCAAGGCCCACCAGACCAAATGGGCCGATGCGGTGGGCCGCGCCGGGGTGATCTCGGTGGCCTGGGCGATCAAGCCGCATGAACTCACCGAATGGATCGAGCGCCGCCTGCGTGGCAAGGGCCTGCGCGCCGATCCCCAGGCCGTACAGCGCCTGGCCGAGCGGGTGGAGGGCAATCTGCTTGCCGCCGCGCAGGAGATCGACAAGCTGGCCCTGTTGGCCGACGGCCAGACGCTGGACGTGGACACGATGGAGTCGCTGGTGGCCGATGCCGCCCGCTATGACGTGTTCCGCCTGGTTGAAGCGACTTTCTCCGGCCAGCCCGCCGCCGTCCTGCGGATGATCGCCGGCCTGCGTGCCGAGGGTGAAGCGGTGGCCGCACTGACCCCGATCGTGATCCGCGAGCTGCTGTCCACGGCCGGTCTGGCGCGGGTGCAGGCGCGCGGCGGCAACCTGGCGGCGGAAATGAAAAGCCGCGGCATCTGGGAATCGCGGCAGGCACCGTTCAAGCGCGCGCTGCAGCGTCACCCCGAGGTCAAGCGCTGGGAGCGTTTCGTGGCCGAAGCGGGGCTGGTGGACCGCATCGCCAAGGGGCGCGCCGATGGCGATGCCTGGCTGGCGCTGGAACGGCTGCTGATCGCCGTTTCCGAAGCCCGCGCCGTGCGCCTGCTCGCCCGGGCCTGAGCCCATGGGGCTGCGCATCTATTACGGCGGGACCTTCGATCCCGTCCATCTGGGCCATCTGGCCATTGCCCGCGCCGCACGCGACCAGCTGCAGGTCGCGGTGCGGCTGCTGCCGGCCGCCGATCCGCCGCACCGTGCCGCCCCCGGCGCCGATGCCGCGCAGCGCCTGGCGATGCTGGCCCTGGCCATCGGTGACGAACCCGGCCTGCTGCTGGACCGGCGCGAGCTGGACCGGGCCGAGCGCACCCCGGGCGTGCCGTCCTATACCGTCGATACCCTGCGCGAGCTACGCGCCGAGCTGGGCCCGCGCCATCCGGTCGCCTGGCTGGTCGGGGCGGACAGCCTGCTGGCCCTGCCCAGTTGGCACCAGTGGGCGTCGTTGTTCGATCTGGCGCATTTCATCGTCGCCGACCGCCCGGGCAGTCCCCTGGCCGACACCCTTGACCCGGTGCTCGCGCAGGCCCTGGAAGGGCGCTGGGCCAGCCACGAGCGCGAGCTGTTCAACGCGCCGGCCGGCCGCTTGCTGCGCCTGCAGGCCCCGCTGCGCGAGGAATCGGCGACCGCCGTGCGCGCACAGATCGCGGCGGACGGCCCCTGGCAGTCGCTGCTGCCCGGGCCGGTGGCGGGCTACATCCTGGATCACCGCCTGTACGGGGCGACACCGTGGTGAATACGCGCGGGCGCGCCGCCCCGTATAATCGATCCCACATTTATCGAGTTGACCCGCTTTGAGCAACCAAGCCCAGCCCCAGACCATCAAGGTCCAACTGCCGAATCCGGCGCCCTCCGTTCTGCAGCTGCTCGAGTGCGTGCGCGGGGCCACCGAAGAACTGAAGGCCAAGGATCTCGTTGAGATCGACGTCATCGGCCGCTCCAGCGTTGCCGATTACATGGTGATCGCGTCGGGCACCTCCAGCCGTCACGTGAAGTCGATCGCCGACGAAGTGGTGAAGTTCGCCAAGAAGCTGGGTGTGATGCCGCTGGGTGTGGAAGGCGAGCGCGAAGCCGAATGGGTGTTGGTCGACCTGGGCGACGTGATCGTTCACGTGATGCTGCCGCGCGTGCGTGAGTTCTATGCGCTCGAGCGTCTGTGGACCGTGGGCGACCAGCCGCCGATCGAACTGCTCGACGATGCGGACGACGACTACGACGCGCGGTAATCCCCGCACGTACGGTCACGACAACGGCGCCGATGGCGCCGTTGTCTTTTGCGGCGCCACGCAGGGTGTCCGCGGAGGATGGAGATGAAAGCCAAGTTGATCGCCACCGGCGAACGCGCACCGTCCTGGGTGGCGCAGGGATTTGCCGAGTACCAGAAGCGGCTCTCGCACTGGCTGCCGTTCGAGCTGGTCGAGATCGAGCCCGGCCTGCGCGGCAAGGGCCGCGATGCGCGCCGCGCGACCGATGACGAGGGCAAGCGGGTGATCGCTGCGCTGCCGAAGAATGCCTACGTGGTCGCACTCGATGTGCCGGGGCGCCAGCTCAGCTCCGAGCAGCTGGCGCAGCGTCTGGAACATTGGCGCGGGCAGGGCAGGGATCTGGCCTTCCTGATCGGCGGGCCGGAAGGCCATTCGGCGGAAGTGTCGGCCATGGCGGACGAGAAATGGTCGATCGGCCCGCTGACGCTGCCGCACATGCTGGTGCGTCTGGTGGTGGCCGAGCAGTTGTACCGCGCCGCGGCGATGCTGGCCAACCATCCGTATCATCGCGCGTGAAATAGTTGTCGCCAGACGGGTTACATCTCGCGAAAAACGGGCTACAATGCGCACCCCGCCCGAATAGCTCAGCCGGTTAGAGCACTTGACTGTTAATCAGGGGGTCGTTGGTTCGAGTCCAACTTCGGGCGCCAAGATCTGAGAAAAAGCCTCGCAGCGATGCGAGGCTTTTTTTTTGTCCGCGATCCGCGTGCTTCGCATGACCGGCCAACAAAAAGCCCGGGCACTGCCCGGGCTCCTTGTTCCCCAAGTGCGGCTACCTCATTCGAAGGTGTACTTGGCACCGACGGTGAAGTAGCGGCCGATCGCGCCGCTGAAGTGCAGCGGGTTGTAGTTCACGCCACCGTAGGTGGTCGGATCCAGCGGAGCGATGCGGTCGAACAGGTTCTGCACCGATGCGTTCAACTCGAAGGCCTCGGTGATGTTCCAGCGACCGGACAGGTCGAAGGTGGTGAACGAGGAAATCTTGGTGACGTCCGTGCCGTCGGCATAGGAGAACTGGTACGAGCCGTCCGGACCGCGGAAGTCGGTGTTCTCCATCTTGGAGATGTAGTTGGCCACGCCGCTCACGCTCCACGGGCCCTGCTTCCAGGTGGTGCCGAAGTTGATGCGGTCCTTCGGCGTGCCGATGCAGTTGGTCACGTCGCAGTTGCCATGCGTGCCGGCATAGTCGACGGTCACATCCGAATCGGTACGCTCGAACTTGAGCACGTGGCTCCACTGCAGGTCCATTTCCAGCTGGCCCGGACCGATGTCAAAGGTCTGGCGGATGTCGGTATCGATACCGCGCACGCGGGTCGACGCGGCATTGATGTACGCGGTGTTGACGGCCAGGATGGTGCCGGTACCGGGAATGCCATTGATCAGATCGCTGTCACGCAGCACGTTGCCCGCTGCGATCGCGTCGGCGGTGGAGCCCTGCGCGATTTCATTGGTGCGTTTGATCTGCCACGCATCGACGGTCATCGAGGTGCTGGAGGTGGGCTGCAGCACCACGCCGAACGAGTAGCTCTTGGATTCTTCCGGCTTCAGGTCGGGATTGGGGCGGGTGATGATCGCCACCGGTCGCGAACTGCAGTTGGTCCCGTTCGGCTGAAGGTCGCAGCGAAGGGCGTCGCGGGCATTGGAGAAGGCGGCCAGGCCGCCGTCACCGTTTTCGGCCGGGTTCGGTGCACGGAAGCCTTCGGCATAGCTGCCGCGGACCGCGATCCAATCGGCCGGCGTCCACTTCACACCGAGCTTCGGCGTTGCCTTGCCTTCACCACTTTCATACTTGTCGTAGCGGACCGCGCCGGACAGCTCCAACTGTTCCAGCACCGGGGCGGACAGTTCGACATACCCGGCATATACATTCTGGGTGCCGTCGTAGGCCGAGTAGCCCAGGCCGATGATCTGGCCCTGGTCGGTGAACGTCTGCGGGGTCAGGCTGTTGCTGGTCTTGCGCCATTCGGTACCCAGTGCCAGGCCCAGCGGGCCGCCCTTCAGGTCGGCCAGACTGCGCGAGACGGTGAAGTCGAACATGTCCAGGCTGGACTTGGCGCGGGCACTGATGTCCGGCGAGATGTAGTCATACAGCGCCTGCGAGTTCAGGCCTGCGTTGTCGCCGATGCGCCACACACCTGCCGGGCAGGCTGGGTTGCCGAGCACGCAACGGACCGCGTCGTAATTCAGGAAACCGGTGCGCTTGTTGACCAGGTCGGTGCCCGAATGCAGGTAGGCGGTGTCGTAGCTCCACTCGCCCCAATTGCCCTTGACCCCGACCAGGAAGCGATTGAACTCGTTGGTGTTCTCGGTCACGCGCGGACCCACGTCCCAGGCCGAGTAGCGCAGGCGAGAGGCCTGGCCCGGGATGGGATTATCCGGATGGGTCGGGCTGAGGACAGTGGCCCCGGGGCCGCTGTTGGCGTTGACTGGACCCTCGGGATAGCCCCAGCCACCGGACACGCCGGAGGGCGTGTTGCTGAAGGTGGTTTCCTTCTTCGAGTAGCCGATCTCGGTATAGATTTCACCGCCCTCGCCGAAGGCGAAGCTGGCGCGGCCGAACACGTTGACGTACTTCTCTTCCGGGGTCAGGTCACGGTACAGCTGGGCGGGATCCCAGAGGCAGCCCTGTTGCTGCGCGGTGATATCGTTCTGTCCGGGGATGGTGGTCAGGCCAGCACACCCCGGCAGCGCAACGAGGAAGGCGGGATTGTCATCGGTCACGGCGCGGTCGTCGAACACCGAGCCGTTGGGGCCCACGCCACCGCTCGTGCCACCATTGAGGAACGCGCCACCCAGGAACTGCGCATTGTTGCCGTAGCCATAGCGACGGATGTCACCGGTGCCGATCCACTTGCGATCCTTGCGGTCGCTGATCTTGATCGCGTCGGTCTTGCCCACGTCCAGGCTGAAGAACGCATTCCAGCCATCGGTGGCCAGATCGCCGGTGCCGGCGGTCAGGGTGGCCTTCTTGGCATCGCCGTCGCTGTCGCCGGACAGGCCGTAGGAGGCGCGCAGAATGGCGCCGTTGAAGTCGCTGCGCAGGATGATGTTGACCACGCCGGCGATCGCGTCCGAACCGTAGATCGCAGAAGCGCCGTCCTTGAGGACTTCAATGCGCTCGACCGCATCCAGCGGAATGGTGCTCAGATCGGTGAACACCTTCTGGCCGTCATCGGCCAGGCCGTAGGTCGCCATGCGGCGGCCGTTCAACAGCACCAGCGTGGAGCCGGCGCCCAGGCCGCGCAGCGAGATGCCTGCGCCACCGCCGGCAAAGCCGTTGCCGAAGGTCTTGGGAATGGAGCCCGAGCCGTCCGCGGTCAGGGTCTGCAGGTACTCGGCGACGGTGGTCTTGCCGGTACGGTCGATCTCCTGGCGGGTGACCACCTGGACGGGGGAGGGCGTTTCGGTGTTGGTGCGGGGGATGTTCGATCCGGTGACGGTGATCCGGTCAAGGTTGGTCGCCTGCTCCTGCGCGAACGCGGAGGACGACGCCATGGCACCCACCAGCAGCAGGGCGCCGCCGGTCAGGATCGTGGAAATGGAGGTGGCCAGGCTGGTGCGGCGGCTGTCGTCGCGGCGTTGGATCGGGTGTTTCACAGCATCTCTCCTGACTGGGAAAACCTAGATGTCAATAAGTCGACACCAGGACGGTGGCAACGGCGCCAATCTAGGTTTACGTCCTGTGACGCAGGAGTGAAAAAATGCTTAATTGGGGAAAGATGCAGTGCGTCTCATTTTGTGAATGGGGAGCCCCGTCGTGGGGCTCCCGGATCACTCAGCGCGGCAACGTAAAATCGATGGGCACCAGGCCAGCGGCGGCGATGGCCTGACCATCGACGATGGCCGGCACGAAACGCCAGTGGCGCAGGACCTGCTGGCGGGCCGCCTGGTCAAGCACGCGCGAGCCGCTGCTCTTCTCGATGCTTACCGCCACCGGGTTGCCCTCGACATCGACCCGGATGCGCAGCAGGACCGTGCCCTGCTGGCCGAGGCGGATCGCTGCAACCGGATACGGCGGTGGGGGTGCGCTGCGGTACTGGAGCTGGGCACCCCCGCCCGGTGCAGCCGCGGCGGGGGCCGCTTCCAGTGACGGTGCGGTCGCGTCGCTGGCCGGAAGCGGGGCCGTGGCCAGCGCGTCATCAAGGGTGGCCGTGGGGGTCGGCAAGGGGGTTGGCGCGCGATGCGTGTTCACCCGAACGGTCCGGGGCGGCACAGGGTCCGGATGGCGAGGGGTCAGATCCATCGGCGGAGGTGGCGGAAGCACCCAGGTCACCTGAAGGCGTTCGCGCGGGGCCTTGATGAGCGGCTGGGTGGCAGGAATCAACAACAGCATCAAGGCCAGCGCGTGGACCGCGATGGCGGTGCTCCACCCGAGCACGCGGGAGGCGTCGATCTGCAGCGGGACAACCGGGGACGGGGTACGGACCATGCTCCACTCTCCTTGCCAGATGTGCGGGAACATCAACGTGCCTGCGCGGCGCATGGGGTCAGGCGGGGGCCGCGCACTGACAGCAATACGCGAGCCCGGCGCGGGCCGGAAGTCAGGGGCAGGGGGGAGGTTTTGCTGGCAGTCAGAATCAGGCCGTGCACAGCATGACGGCGCCGTTCGGCGCCGTCATGGAGGACTGACCGGGGCGCGGATCAGCGGCCCAGATCGAACACCACGTCCAGGTTGACCGAGACGGTCGATTCGCCCGGCGATACCGGGGTGGACTCGTCGGCCGACATCGGCGCGGCGGCCGCGCGCATCATCATCATCGGGCGCACGTTGCCGCCGCTGCCCTCGGAGATGCTCACGATCCGGCGCACGCGCAGACCCAGTGCCTTGGCGTAGGTCTCGGCACGCGACTGGGCTTTCTTCAGCGCGGCCAGGCGAGCCTCGTCATACACCGGCTCGGGCTGGTCGATCTCGAACTGCGGGCCGTTGATCTGGTTGGCGCCCTGCGCGGCCAGTGCATCGAGCACTTTGCCGAGCTTGGCGATGTCACGCACCTTCAGGCTGACCGTGTTGCTGGCCTGGTAGCCGGTGATCTTCGGCGCTTCATTATCGGCGTAGCGATACTGCGGGCTCAGATTGACGCCGCTGGTCTGCACATCCCGCTCGGCGATGCCGGCCGCCTTGATCGCGGCGAGCACCTTGGTCATCTGCGTGGCGTTCTCACGCATGGCGCTGTTGCCATCCACGGCCTGGGTCACCACACCGGCCGACAGCGTGGCGACGTCCGGCACGCGCTTGGCCTCGGCATTGGCCGAAACATTGAGCAGGGTGCCGTCGGCCGGCACAGCGATGGTGGGCTGGGACTGGGCGTGGGCGGTCATCGAAGCTCCCAGGGCAAGGGACAGGGCGAGCAGCAACGGGGACAGGGACGGGCGGCGCATGTACATCTCCTTGTGAAGGGGTTGAGGTTGGTGTCGGGGCGATGAACGCGTCGTGAGGTTTGGCGGGGTTGATCACGATTCGAGCGTGTTGCTCGCGATTCAGACAGTAGGCACAGGTTATGCTTCCTCGATGCTTTATCTCGCCTCTCGATCCCCCCGACGAAACGAACTGCTTGCGCGCCTGGACCGGCCGTTCCGGGCGCTCGACCTTGACGTTCCTGAAGTCCGTGCCCCCCACGAGTCCGCTGCCGATTACGTCCAGCGGGTGGCCGCCGACAAAGCGCGCGCGGGGCTGGCTCTGGTCGCCGAGGATCCGGAGGCGGTCGTACTGGGCTCGGATACCGAAGTGGTGCTCGATGGCCGCGTGTTCGGCAAGCCGGTGGACGCCGCCGATGCCTGCGCGATGCTGCGCACCCTGGCCGGGCGCACCCACCAGGTGATGACCGCCGTGGCGCTGGTCGCTGCGGGCCGGGAGCAGGGCGTGCTGGTGGTCTCGGAGGTGACGTTCGCGGCGATCGATGAGGAACGGATCGCGGCCTATGTGGCCAGTGGCGAGCCGATGGACAAAGCCGGCGCCTACGCGATCCAAGGCGGCGCTGAACGATATATCCGCCATCTGGCGGGAAGCTATTCGGGTGTGATGGGTTTGCCCCTGCAACAGACCGAGCAGTTGCTGCAGGCGTTTGAACTGAAGGGAGTCGCCCGTGTCTGAAGAAATCCTGGTCAATGTCACCCCGCGGGAAACCCGCGTCGCCGTCATCGAGAACGGCATGCTGCAGGAACTGCATATCGAACGCGGCTGGCGCCGTGGCGTGGTCGGCAACATCTACAAGGGCAAGGTGCAGCGGGTGATGCCGGGCATGCAGGCGGCCTTCGTCGAGGTCGGGCTGGAGCGCGCCGCGTTCCTGCACGCCAACGATGTCATCCGCCCGGCCCCGGTGGCCAGCGCCGATACCGAAGGCACCACCCTGCCGCCGCCGTCCTCGGTGCCGATCGTGGAGCTGCTGCGTGACGGCCAGGACATCGTGGTGCAGGTGGTCAAGGACCCGATCGGCACCAAGGGCGCCCGCCTGACCACCCAGATCAGCATTCCCTCACGCTACATGGTGCTGCTGCCGCAGTCCAAGGTGGTGGGCGTGTCGGCCCGGATCGAGGACGAGGCCGAGCGCGCCCGCCTGAAAACGCTGGTGACCGAGCTGTCGGCCCAGCACGGCGGCTACGGCTATATCGTGCGCACCAATGCCGAAGGCCAGCCGGCCGAGGCGATCGCCGAGGATGTCGCGTATCTGTCGCGGGTCTGGAACGTGGTCGAGCGTCGTGGCCGCGATGCTGCCCCGTGCAGCGTGATCTACGAAGACCTGAGCCTGCCGCTGCGCTCGGTGCGTGACCTGATCCGCAAGGACGTGGACAAGGTCAAGGTCGATTCCAAGGAGACCTTCACGCAGTTGCAGGCCTTCGTGGCCAAGTACATGCCGGTGCTGGCCGAGAAAATCGAGCTGTACAGCGGTGATCGTCCGATCTTCGACATGTTTGGGGTCGAGGATGAGATCGGCCGCGCGCTGGACAAGCAGGTACCGCTGAAGTCCGGTGGCTATCTGGTGATCGACCAGACCGAGGCGATGACCACGATCGATGTGAACACCGGTTCCTTCCTGGGCCAGCGCAATCTCGAAGAGACGGTGTTCCGCACCAATCTGGAGGCTGCGCAGGCGGTGGCGCGCCAGCTGCGGCTGCGCAACCTGGGCGGCATCATCATCATCGACTTCATCGACATGGACGATGCCGAGCATCGCCGCCAGGTGCTGCGCACGCTGG
The DNA here is from genome assembly GCF_039674145.1 of Stenotrophomonas sp. TWI587. Classification (NCBI taxonomy): domain Bacteria; kingdom Pseudomonadati; phylum Pseudomonadota; class Gammaproteobacteria; order Lysobacterales; family Lysobacteraceae; genus Stenotrophomonas; species Stenotrophomonas sp. TWI587. The sequence continues at coordinate 169,091 of NZ_JBDJMW010000005.1, forward strand.
AGAAGGCATTGGCCCGCGACCATGCCAAGACCACCGTCTACGACTTCTCGCCGCTGGGCCTGGTCGAGATGACCCGCAAGCGCACGGTGGAAAGCCTGGAGCGCCAGCTGTCCGAGCCGTGCCCGGAGTGCAGTGGCCGTGGCTCGATCAAGACAGCCGAAACGGTGACCTATGAAATCTTCCGTGAAATCACCCGGGCCGTGCGTCAGTTCGATGCGGCGCGCCTGCTGGTGATCGCGTCCTCCAAGGTGGTCGCACGCATCACCGACGAGGAATCCTCGGCCGTGGCCGAACTGGAGGAGTTCCTCGGCAAGAGCATCCGCTTCCAGGCTGACGAGCAGTACCTGCAGGAGCAGTTTGATGTCGTGCTGCTCTGATCACGGCCGGTCCGGCGTTCCCACGTTCCGATGAGCACACCGCTGCGCCTGCGCCTGCGCCGGATCCGCCGCCATGCTGTGTATGCGGTGGCGATCGTGCTCGTGGGCGTGGCCCTGTTGGTCGGCACCGCCAGCCAGCTGTTGCCCTTGGCCGAGCGTCACCCAGAGAAGGTGGCGGCGTGGCTGAGCGCGCGCGCGGGCCAGCCGGTGCGCTTCGACGCGCTGGATACTGCCTGGACCCGACGGGGGCCGCTGTTGCAGCTCAAGGGGCTGCACATCGGTGAAGGACAGGGCCTGCGCATCGGCGAGGCCGAGGTACTGGTCTCGATGTATGCCGGCCTGCTGCCGGGCCACTCGCTGACCGAGCTGAGGCTGCGTGGTGTGGCGTTGGTACTGCAGCGGGCCGACGACGGTCGCTGGTCTGTTCAGGGCCTGCCGCAGTCCAGTGCGGGCGACCCGCTGGAAACCCTGCGTCGGCTGGGCGAACTGCAGGTGATCGGCGGGCGTTTGCGCGTCGATGCACCGTCGCTGGGTGTGCAGGCCGAACTGCCGCGGATCGACCTGCGCCTGCGCGTCAACGGCCAGCGCCTGCGCGTCGGCGCGCGCGCCTGGGCCGACCCGGCCGCACAGCCGCTGACGGCGGTGCTGGAGTTCGAGCGCAAGCGGGGTGACGGGCAGGCGTGGCTGTCGGCCGACCCGGCCGATTTCCGTGCGTGGTCCTCGCTGCTGCAGGTTGGCGGCATCGGCCTGCAGCAGGGCACGGGTGAATTCAATGCGTGGGTGGACCTGCGCGATCACCGCGTGGTGATGGTCACCACCGATGCGGACCTGCAGAACGTCCAGGTGCGCGGGGTGAAGCTTGCCGACGGCACACATCCGCAGCTTGCGCTGAATACGCTGGAACTGCGTGCGCGCTGGCGCTGGGTAAAGGGCGGCTGGCGCGCCGATGCGCCGCGGCTGCGGATCGGTCTGGAAGGCAGCACCCAGCAGCTGGATGGCCTGCTGCTGGCGGGCGGCCAGCACTTCGCGCTGGCCGGCGACAACATCGATGCCACCGCGCTGCTGCGCGGGCTGGCACTGACCGACCGGATCGATCCGGGGCTGCGTGAGTGGCTGCATGACGCCGCGCCGAAGGTGCGGATGACGCGCGTGCGCGTGGCCGGCGAGCAGGGCGGTCCGCTTTCCATCGACGGCGATCTGGAAGACATCCGCTTCGCGGCGGTCGGTCATTCGCCCGGGCTCAGCGGCGTGGGCGGCCGATTCACCGGCGATGCCGATGGCTTCACCCTGGACCTGCAGCCGCAGCGGGTGATGCACTTCGATTGGCCGAGCGGATTCGGCGAGCGCCACGATGTGCGCCTGGCGGGGCAGCTGGTCGGCTGGCGCGACGAGGCCGGCGGCTGGCGGATCGGCACCCCGGCGCTGCGCGTGCAGGGCACCGATTACGCCGCCGATGTGCGCGGTGGCATCTGGTTCCAGAACAACGGTACCCGCCCGTGGCTGGAGCTGGCGGCCAAGATCGACGATGTGCCGATGACCGCCGCCAAGCGTTTCTGGATCCATTCCAAGATGAGCAAGGCCGCCACCGACTGGCTGGATGCCGCACTGGTCTCCGGCCAGGTGCGCGACGGCGTGGGCCTGGTCACCGGTGATCTGGAGGACTGGCCCTTCGACAAGAACAACGGCCGCTTCGAAGCGACCGGGCACATCGATACCGGCAGCATCCGCTTCCAGCACGACTGGCCGACGATGGACAAGGTGGATGCGGACATCGCGTTCATCGGGCCGGGCTTCGAGCTGCACGGTAAAGGCGATCTCGCGGGCGTCGCGGTGGACCACTTCGACGCCGGCATTCCGGATTTTGGCGTGACCGCGCTGTACGTCAAGGCGACCAGCCGCAGCGATGCCGGTGCCCTGCTGGCCATGCTCAAACAAAGCCCGCTGCAGGCCACCTATGGCGAGACCTTGAACAGCCTCACCGCGAAAGGGCCCGCCGCGGTCACCTTCGATCTGCTGCAGCCGCTGCATCACGACGAGGGCGGCGGTCACCTGCAGGGCACGGTCGATCTCAATGGCGCAACCCTCACCGAGAAGCGCTTCGACCTGGTCTTCGAGAACATGCGCGGCAAGGCCCGGTATGGCCATGGCGGCTTCGATGCGGAGAACCTCGCGGTGCGCCACCAGGGCCAGGACGGGCTGCTCAGCCTGCGCGCGGGCGAGTTCGTGCGCGATCCGCAACAGGCGTTCGAATCCGAACTGAGCGCTTCGCTGGAAGCAGGCGCGCTGCTGGACCGCGCGCCGGAACTGAACTGGCTCAAGCCTTACATCCAGGGCACCTCGCGCTGGACCATCGGGGTGACCCTGCCCAAGGTGGCCGCCGGCAGCAAGGTCGAACCGCCCACGGTGCTCAAGCTGCATTCGGATCTGGTCGGCACCACGCTGGAACTTCCTGCGCCGCTAGACAAGCCGGCGGCGACACCGCTGGCGACGGATGTGACGGCGCAGCTCCCGATGGGCAGCGGCCGCGTCGATGTCGCCTTCGGCCAGCGCCTGGCCTTGGCCGCGCGCACGCATGACAACCAGACCGGCGTGCAGGTCACTCTCGGCAGCGACCACGTGGATCGCGATCCGCCGGCCAGCGGGCTGGTGGTGAACGGTCGCAGCGGCTCGCTGGATGCGCTGGAATGGATCGCGCTGGCCCGCTCGCCGGAGGGCGGCGATGACAAGGATCCGATGCCGCTGCGGCATGTGGACGTGCAGGTCGGCCAGTTGCTGCTGGCCGGTGGCATGTTCCCGCAGACCCGGCTGCAGCTGCGGCCGACCGGCAACAGCGTGGACGTGCGCATGGATGGCCCCTCGCTGGCAGGCAGCCTGAGCGTGCCCAACGCCGAAGGCGGCACCATCGTCGGCAAGCTCAGCCGCGTGCACTGGCAATCGCTGCCGACGCCGGTGAAGCCGCCCAGCGATGGCGCCCCGATCCTGCTGCCGCCGGACGTAGCCCTGCCAGCGCGGGTCCAGGCCAGTGCCAACGACACCAACCCGGCCAAGGTGCCGCCGTTGGCGCTGGATATCGCGGACCTGCAGTTCGGCAAGGCCAAGCTGGGCCAGGCCGTCCTGCGTACGCGGCCGATGGCCAACGGCCTGAGTGTGGATCAGCTGCAGTTCCGCGCGCCCAAGCAGGAGATCGACGTCAATGGCCGCTGGATGGGCATGGGCGAGGCGGCGCGCAGCCAGTTCAACGTGCAGGTCAAGAGCGAGGACCTGGGCGGGCTGATGCAGAACCTCGATTACGGCGGCCAGCTGCGTGGCGGCCAGGGTCAGCTGACGATGTCGGCCGGTTGGCAGGGTGGGCCGTCCGATTTCCAGCTCGGTGCCCTGCAGGGCCAGCTCGATGTGCAGGCCCGCAATGGTCAGCTGCTGGAGCTTGAGCCCGGTGCCGGCCGCGTGCTCGGGCTGCTCAGCGTGACCCAGCTGCCGCGCCGGCTGATGTTCGATTTCCGCGATTTCTTCTCCAAGGGCTTTGCCTTCAACCAGGTGGAGGGCAGCGTGGCGTTCGGCAATGGCATGGCCACCACCGACAAGGTGCTCATTGAAGGCCCGGCAGCGAACATCACCATTCGCGGCCAGACCGATCTGCGCCAGCAGCGTTTCGATCAGACCATCGACGTCAACCCGCGCGCGGGCAACCTGCTGACCGTGGTCGGTGCGGTGGCCGGCGGCCCGGTCGGGGCAGCGGTCGGCGCGGCCGCCAATGCGGTGCTGTCCAAGCCGCTGGGCGAGATCGGCGCCAAGACTTACCGCGTGACCGGCCCCTGGGCCGAACCCAAGGTCGACGTGATCGACCGTGACGCAGCGCCCCGGCAGGCCCCGGCCGCACCGCCGGCGCGCTGACCCCTTTCCTGCGCCCGGGTTGCGATTGCGCCCGGCGCCCACAGATCAAAGAGCATGAACAACAACGCACTTTCGCTGGCCACCGACCGTCTGCTGCTGCCCGCCGGGCTGGATGCGAACGGTCTGGAACGTACCTTCGGCACCCTGTTGGGGCCGGGCATCGATTTCGGGGATCTGTATTTCCAGCACGCGCGCCGCGAGAGCTGGAGCGTGGAGGACGGCATCGTCAAGGACGGTGCGCATTCGATCGAGCAGGGCGTGGGCGTGCGCGCCATCGCCGGTGAGAAGACCGGCTTCGCCTACTCCGATGACATCCACAGCGACGCACTGCTGGCCGCGGCCAACTCGGCCCGCGCCATCTCCCGCGAGGGTGGGGCGCAGTCGGCCCGCTCGCTGGTGCGTGGCAGTGGCCGCGCGCTGTACCCGGCGCTGGACCCCATCGACGGCATGGGCAACGAGGCCAAGGTGGAGATGCTCAAGCGGCTGGACCGCTACCTGCGCGCCGCCGACCCGCGCGTGCAGCAGGTGATGGTCAGCCTGTCCGGCGGTGTGGATACGGTCCTGATCGCGCGCAGCGATGGCGTGCTCGCCGCGGATATCCGCCCGCTGGTGCGCTTGAACGTGCAGGTGATCGTCGAGCAGCACGGGCGTCGTGAGTCCGGCTACTCCGGTGGCGGCGGCCGTTACAGCTATGAAGACCTGTTCGCCGATGGGCGCCCGGAAGGCTTCGCCCGCGAGGCCCTGCGCCAGGCGCTGGTGAACCTGGAGGCGATCCCGGCCCCGGCCGGGGTGATGACCGTGGTGCTCGGCCCGGGCTGGCCCGGCGTGCTGCTGCACGAAGCGGTCGGTCACGGCCTGGAAGGCGACTTCAACCGCAAGGGCACCAGCGTCTACGCTGGCCGCATCGGCGAGCGCGTCGCCGCACCGGGCGTGACCATCGTCGATGACGGCACCCTGGACGGACGCCGCGGCTCGTTGAACATCGATGACGAAGGCCATCCGACCCAGTGCACCACGCTGATCGAGGACGGCATCCTGGTCGGCTACATGCAGGATTCGCTCAATGCGCGCCTGATGGGCGTGGCCCCGACCGGCAACGGCCGCCGCGAGTCGTTCGCGCACATGACCATGCCGCGCATGACCAACACCTACATGCGCGCCGGCCAGCACGATCCGGAAGAGATGATCCGCTCGGTGAAGCGCGGCCTGTACGCCGTCAACTTCGGTGGTGGTCAGGTCGACATCACCAGCGGCAAGTACGTGTTCTCGGCTACCGAGGCCTACCTGATCGAAGACGGCAGGATCACTGCGCCGGTGAAGGGCGCCACCCTGATCGGCAACGGGCCGGAAACCATGCAGAAGGTGCGCATGATCGGCAACGATCTGGCCCTGGACGAGGGCGTGGGCATCTGCGGCAAGGATGGCCAGAGTGTGCCGGTCGGCGTGGGTCAGCCGTCGCTGCTGATCGATGGCATCACCGTGGGCGGCACCCAGGCCTGAGCCGGGATGCATTTGCCTGCGCTGCCTGATCACGCGGCCGCCAACGGAGTGCTGGCGCCGCGGTGTGAGCGCCGGGACTCAGTCCTCGGCGTTCTCGTCGCTGTCGCTGTCCGTGTCGACCGCGTCGTCCAGCGCGTCCTCGGATGCGGCATTCACGCCTTCCAGGCCGAGCGCGGCCGGCAGCAGCAGGGTGCGCAGCACCTGGAAGATCTCGCGGTAGGCGCGCGGCGGCTTGTTCTTGGCCTTCTCGGCCTGGGCATTGCGCACCAGCGTACGCAGTTCCTGGCGGTCGGCATGCGGGTACTCGTCCAGCAGCGCGCCCAGCGCCTTGTCGCCGTCCTTGAGCAGGCGCTCGCGCCAGTCTTCCACGCGGTGCATCGTTGCCACTTCACGGCGCGAGGTCTCGCTGTTTGCATCGAGCGCGTTGCGGATCGCATCCAGCACGGCGTCGTCTTCGCGGCGCATGTGCTTGGCCAGGAACGCCAGCTGGCGCTTGTGGGCGATATGCGCGGTGATGCGCTTGGCCTCGGCGATGTGCGGCAGCAGGTCTTCAGGCACCGGCAGGCGCGCCAGCTGGGCCGGGGTCAGCGACACCAGCTTCTCGCCGAGGGCCAGCACGTCCAGCGCAGCCCGGCGGTTCTGGCTACGGCTGATATCAAGGAATTCACCGGTTTCTTCGTCGCGTCCGCGCATCGTCTTATTTCCACATCCGTAAACTGTGCCGGCGTCGCGCCGGGCACTCACCTGTACAGGATAAAGCATTGAACGTGATCTCCCCTGAAGTCTCCCCGGCCGACGACAGCCTGCAGCGCCTGGAGCAGCTGGCCGACATCTCCCAGCGTCTGCTGGAGCGCGCCAAAGCCCTGGGCGCCACCCAGGCCGAGGTCAGCTGCAGCGATGAGCGCGGCCTGGATGTGAACGTGCGCCTGGGCGAGGTCGAAACGGTCGAGTCCACCCGGGATCGCGGCATCGCCGTGACCGTCTACTTCGGCCAGCGCAAGGGCAGCGCCAGCACCGCCGACCTGCGCGAGAGCAGCCTGGAGTCGACCGTGGCCCAGGCCTGCGCGATCGCCCGCCACACCGAGGACGACGAGGCGGCCGGGCTGGCCGAGGCGGCCCTGATGGCCCGTGAGTTTCCGGATCTGGACGGCTGGCACCCCTGGGAGCTCAGCGCCGATGCGGCGCTGGATCTGGCCCTGGCCTGCGAAGCAGCGGGTCGTGAGGCCGACTCCCGCATCAGCAATTCCGACGGTGCCTCGGCCGCGACCGCGCAGAGCCTGTCGGTATATGCCAACTCGCACGGCTTCATCGGCCGCGAGCGCAGCAGCCATCACTCGATCGGCTGTGCGCTGATCGCCGGGCAGGGCGATGGCATGCAGCGCGACGGCTGGTACAGCAGCGCGCTGGCCCGCGAGGATCTGGACGACGCCGCCTCGATCGGGCGCCGCGCCGCCGAGCGCACCGTCGCCCGCCTGGAGCCGCGCTCGATGACCACCGCGCAGATGCCGGTGCTGTACGCCCCCGAAGTGGCCCGTTCGCTGATCGGCCATCTGCTTGGCGCGGTGTCGGGCGGTGCCCTGTACCGCCGCGCCAGCTTCCTGCTGGACAGCGTCGGCACGCGCCTGTTCCCGGACTGGTTCGGCATCGACGAGCTGCCGCTGCTGCGCCGCGGGCTGCGTTCGGCCGCCTTCGATGGCGATGGCGTGGCCACGCGCAATTCGGCGCTGATCGGCGATGGCGTGCTGGAGCGTTACATCCTGGGCAGTTACTCGGCGCGCAAGCTCGGCCTGCCGACCACCGCCAACGCCGGTGGCGTGCACAACCTCAAGGTCACTGCCAACGCGGGCGATCTGGTCTCCATTGCCCGGCAGATGGGCAATGGCCTGCTGGTCACCGAACTGATGGGGCAGGGCGTCAACAGCGTGACCGGTGATTACTCGCGCGGCGCCGGCGGCTTCCGTGTGGAGAACGGCGAGATCAGCTACCCGGTGGATGGCATCACCATCGCCGGCAACCTCAAGGACATGTTCGCCAGCATCGAAGCAGTGGGCACGGACATCGATACGCGCTCGCACGTGCACACCGGTTCGATCGTTGTAGGACGAATGACCGTAGCTGGTAACGATTGACGTATTCTATGGGGGCTGCCCTGGCAGGCGGGGAGCCTGCCGCGTGCAATACCCATTACCTCGAACAAGGAGTTTCACGTGAGCGATTTCGACAACGTAACCACCCCGCCGCCGCCGGTGAGCGCACCGGCCCCGGCCGAACAGCGCACCATGGCCCTGGTGGCCCACCTGCTGGGCATCTTCACCTGGTTCCTCGGCCCGCTGATCATCTGGCTGATCAACAAGGACGACAGCAGCAAGAGCTTCGTCACCGACCAGGCCAAGGAAGCGCTGAACTTCCAGATCACCATCACCATCGCGATGCTGATCTGCATCGTGCTGACCATCGTCATCATCGGCGGCCTGCTGGCCCCGATCGTCGGCCTGCTCAACGTGATCTTCTGCATCATTGCAGCGGTCAAGGCCAACAATGGCGAAGCCTACCGTTACCCGTTCGCCCTGCGCCTGATCAAGTAATCGATCCGCAGTGCTGGAACGCAGAACGCCCGGGATTCCCGGGCGTTTTTTTGTGTCCTGGCGCTGTAGAGCCACGCCATGCGTGGCTGACTGCACTATCGCTCAGTGATCCCGCTCAACGGCCAGCTTGGCCAGCGCACGCAGGGCATCGGCCGTCTCGCCATACCCGGCCATACCATCGAACAGCTGCTCGCTTAACGTACGCAGATGCGCCTTGGCGCCGTCCATGCCCAGCAGCGCCGGGAAGGTCGACTTGGCCTGCGCCTCGTCCTTGCCGGCGGTCTTGCCGAGCTGTTCGGAACTGGCCTCGACATCGAGGATGTCATCGCGCACCTGGAAAGCCAGGCCCAGCGCGGAGGCAACCGTATCCAGCGTCGCCAGATCGGCGGCCGGCGCGTGCCCACACAGCGCGCCCATGCGCACCGCAGCGCGGATCAGCGCGCCGGTCTTGAGCGCATGCATGCGTTCAAGAGCCTGCAACGGCTGCTGATGGCCAGTGGCGTCGATATCCAATGCCTGGCCGCCGCACATGCCGGCCGCACCGGAGGCGTGCGCCAGGGTCTGCAGGCAGTCCACGCGCAGCTGCGCCGGCAGCGCCGCATCGGCCAGCAGGCCGAACGCACGGGTCTGCAGGGCATCCCCGGCGAGGATCGCGGTAGCTTCATCGAAGGCGATATGCGTGGTCGGGCGGCCGCGCCGCAAGGCGTCATCGTCCATCGCCGGCAGATCGTCGTGCACCAGCGAATACGCATGGATCAGTTCCACCGCCATCGCAGGGGCATCCAGGGCGTGTTCCTCGGCACCGAAGATCCGGCCGCTGGCATACACCAGCAGCGGTCGCATGCGCTTGCCACCCCCGAGCACGGCATAGCGCATTGCCTGGTGCAGGCCACGCGGCGCGTCGGCGGGTGAGGGCAGGCTGGCGTCGAGCTGGTGTTCGATCCGGTCGCGCCAACGCGCGAACGTGGCCTCAACCGTCATGGCTGGGCGGGTCGAAAGGTTCGGCGGCGTCGGGCTGGGCCGGATCGCTGAGCAGGCGCACGCGCAGCTCGGCCTGTTCCAGCGCCTGCTGGCACTGGCGATACAGACCGACGCCACGTTCGTAAGCGCTGAGCGATTGCTCCAGGCTCATTTCGCCGGTTTCCATCTTCTCCACCAGCTGCTCCAGCTCTTCCAGCGATTGCTCGAAGTGGGCGACGGGGGAGGTTTCATTGGGGGACTTTTTTGCCATGCGACAAGTGTGGGCCGCTGGCCCGGCGGGGTCAATTCACGCCGCGCCCGGGGTCCACTGCAACTGCGCATCATGGGCCTGCAGCCACGGCTGCAGGGCCGCACCGATCACGCGGTCGCCCGCGGCCAGCAGCGTGTCTTCATCGAACAGCAGCGGAAGCTGGCGGCGCTGCCACGGCGGCAGGCCCTGCTGCTGCAGCAGATCCTTGAGTGCATGGGAATGCGTGCGCCCCGGCAGCTGGATGCGCTCGCCGCCGCGCCGCGCGCGGATCTGCACGGGCGTATCGAAACCGTCGGTGGTGCCGAGCAGCCGCAGCTCGCCGCCATCGGGCAGGGCCATCGGCGCACGGCCATCCCAGTGCACGCTCCAATCGGCCGGCAGCGCCAGGCTGGCCGAGAGCAGGTGCAGCTGCCCGCGCCAGCGGCGGATGCGGGCGCCCTGCCAGGCAAACTGCGCGTCGGCATGGTGCGCGGCCGGGAGCAGTTCGCGTTCAACCGCTTCCACGCCGGCTGCGGGCAGCGGCGGCAGGCCACTGCCACGCACCCAATGCCGCAGTAACCGCGCACGCCGCTCGACCGGTTGACGCACAAGGCGCGCGCAGTCGATCACGCCCGGGCCGATACTGCAGCGTTCCAGCGCGTCGCGGTCGGCACTGTCAAGCAGATGCTGGGACTGCGCAGACAACGCTGCACTGCGTGCGAATGCAGCGTCGGCCTGTGGCCAGCGCTGACGCAGTTGCGGCAGCACGTGCAGGCGCAGGAAATTACGGTCGGCGTCATCGCTCGCGTTGCTGGGGTCTTCGATCCATTCCAAGCCTTCGGCCTGGGCATGCGCACGCAGGGTGCTGCGCGGAACCTCCAGCAACGGCCGCCACACGGTGCCGGCGCCGAATGCACTGGTGACCTGCATGGAGGCCAGCCCATCCACGCCGGAGCCACGCAGCGCCCGCAGCAGGAAGGTCTCGGCCTGGTCATCGCGGTGATGTGCCAGTGCCAACTGTTCACCAGGCAGCAGCTGCGAGGCGAACGCCTCACGACGGGCATGCCGCGCGGCAGCTTCCAGCCCCTGCCCCTGGTGACGGGGCACCTGCACGCGGATCACCCGCAGCGGAATATTCCAGCGTGCGCAGAGCTGCGTGCAGTGCACGGTCCACGCATCGGCCTGCTCCTGCAGGCCATGGTGGATATGCACGGCGCGCAGGCCAGCGGTGCGCTGGGCGGCTGAGGTGGCCAGCCAATGCAGCAGCACGGTGGAATCGAGCCCACCGCTGAAGCCCACCAGCACAGGGTGGACCACAGAGGGCGGTGGCGGCAGCAGGGACGTCATGGGCAGTGCGATCTCAGGCAGGCCGGCAGTATCAGTGCTGCGTGGCGAGGATGCCACGCGCGGGGATCACGGCGTGTCGGCATCCATCGCCGGGCGCCCCTGCCGATCAATGCGATACCAGGTGCCGCCGACCATCGCGATGTGGCCATGATCGTCCGGCGTACCCGGGCGGCAGCCCTCGCAGACGCGGGCCACGCCGTCTTCGAAGGCCCAGCCGAAATCGAACGTGGCCGGGAACGCCTGGCGCAGTTGCGTATCGAAATAGCCAATGCGTTGCCCGACGCGGCCGCGCACCAACCCGTCCACGACGTAGTCCGGGCCGTTGTCGAACGTGATCACCGGGAGCTGCCGGCCGTCGGCGCGGACGTAGTGGAATCCGCCACCGGCATGGACCGCCGCCAGTCCGTCCTGGTCATAGCGCAGCGATGACAGCGCCTTGGGCTCGAGCGCAAGACGCCCGTCGAGCCACTGGCACCCGGCCAAGGGCTGCAGGCCGTCTTCCTCGGTGAAGGCGGTGCACTCGCTACCCGCGCCCCAGGCCATGCCGGAGATGAGCAGACCGGCCACCAGCAACAGGGACCGCGCGAGGCGGCCCCTGTTGGTTGCGTGGCGAAGCAGCACACGCATTACTTGCTATCGCCGGCCTGGCGCTCGAACGCGGTCGGCTTGGGCAGCTCGACCGGCACGCCCTTCGCATCGCAGGTGCCGGCATCGCACAGGCGCTGACGCAGGCGCGGCGTAGCCTGCACGATCATGTGATAGATCGCGTTCTGTTCCATCGTGCCGCGCACGGCCTTGCTGCCCGGGCCACGTGCCCAGATGCCGACGTCTTCGCCGCCATGCGATTCGCTCTTGGCCGGCACCAGCGCTTCCTGCATGTAATCGGGATGCTCGGTATCCACCGCGGTGAGGTCCGGCCGGCCGGTGGTCGGGTCGAAGCTGCTCGGGTTGTGCGGGTACCGCTTCGGGCCGACCGGCTGCTGGTTGGTGGCACCGGTGTAGCCCGGGCCGTTGGCGTAGGTCAGGGTGGTGTAGGGCAGGCCCAGGCCATCGCGGGCCAGGTCCAGCTTGCCGGCACCGTCTTCGCCGCCCTTGTCCTTGACCTTGCCCAGGATCGGATTGCCACGCGCCGGGTAACCGACGAAGTTCAGCGTGTGCGAATGATCGGCGGTGACGATGATCAGGGTGTCCTGGTCGGAGGTTGCCTCGACCGCAGCGCGCACGGCATCGGACATCGCGACCGTATCGGTCAGTGCGCGGTAGGCGTTGCCGCTGTGGTTGGCGTGATCGATGCGTGCGCCTTCCACCATCAGCACATAGCCTTCCTGGTGGCGCGACAGGTTGGCGATTGCCGCCTGGGTCAGCTCGGCCAGGCTCGGCTCACCGGCCGGATCGTCCTTGCGCTCGGCCTCGTAACGCATGTGGTCCGGTTCGAACAGGCCCAGGATCGCCGGTGCCTTCGACGCGGCCTGCAACTGTTTGGCATTCCACACGTAGGCACCCTGCGGGTGCGCCTGCTGCCACTCAGTCACCAGGCTGCGCCCGTCCAGGCGTTGGCCGACCTTGTCGTCGTATTCCGGATCGCGTTCTTCGACCGTGGTGAACTCACCACGACCACCGCCGAGGGCGACCAGCGGGCCGCGCCCGAAGCGCGAGGTCGACAACAGCTGCTGGGCGATATCGCGGCAGCCGGCGGCCTTCGCCTCTTCCGGCACGTCGGTATCGTTTTCCCAGTTGCGCTCCGGGGAGTGCGCGTAGGTGGCCGCCGGGGTGGCATGGGTCAGGCGCGCGGTGGAGACCACGCCGGTGGCCATGCCGGCGCTGTCGGCCAGTTGCAGCCAGGTCAGCAGCCCCTTGTTCAGGCTGTCGGCGCAGTCATTGCGGGTGCCCGCGCTCACACCGATCGCGCCCATGTGGGTCTTCACGCCGGTGGTGATCGCCGTCATCGTGCCGGCCGAATCCGGCGTCTGCGAATCGGTGTTGTAGGTCTTGCTGAACGCCGTGGCCGGGAAGCGCTCCCAGGACAGCAGGTTTTCCTCGCCCGGGCGGCCATTGCGCTGGCCCTCGAAGATGCGCGCCGCCGCCACCGTGGTCAGGCTCATGCCATCGCCCAGGAACAGGATGACGTTCTTGGCCTTGCCGTCCATCGCCCCGGTGCTGGCTGCACGCGCCGCGCCGCTGCGGTACCACCACTGCGGGGTTTCCCCGGCGGGATGGGCAATGGCCGGCACATCGACCTGGACCGCGCCGGCAGCGGCGCTGGAGGAGGGAGCGGTACTGGCGCAGGCGCCGAGCAGCAGGGTGGTGACGGCGGCCACCAGAGGCGTGAAACGGGACATGGACGGGCAAATCTCACATGTGAAACGGGCGTTCATTATGCAGAACGCTGCAAGGCACGCCGATGACACGCTGATTTTCTGTGTACGTCTCGTGCCAGCGCCCCGCTTGGGCTAAGGTGCCTAGCTGTCAAATCATCTCTGGAACGCGCATGAAGCTGGTCTCTGCCTGGCTGCGGATCCCCTTCTGGCAACGGGTCCTGGGCGGCTTCGTGCTGGGTGCCCTGGCCGGCTGGCTGCTCGGGCCCGCCGCTGAAACCTGGTTCGGCCCGCTGGGCGATCTCTACGTCACCCTGATCAAGATGATCGCGGTGCCGCTGGTGTTCTTCGCCGTGATCAACGCCATCTCCTCGCTGCACGGGCAGAAGTCCGTGGCGGCTCTGGGCGGGCGCACCTTCCTGTGGTTCATCATCACCGCCGCCCTGGCGGTCTGCGTGGGCCTGTCGGTCGGCACGATCATGCAACCCGGCACCGGCGCGCTCAGCCTCAGCATGGACCACGGCTACACCCCGCGCGAAGTGCCCAGCGTGATCAAGGTGCTGATGGATGTCGTGCCCTCCAACGTGTTCTACGCGTTGACCGGCATCGGTACCCGCATCAACAGCGCCGGTGAAACCGTCCTGGCCGCCGGGCGCGGCTCGATCCTGCCGGTGATCTTCTTCGCCGGTCTGCTCGGTTTTGCCATGGTCAAGCTGGGCGACAAGGTGAGCGAAGCACGCAAGCTGACCGGCCAGATGAGCGAGATCATGATCCAGGTGACCCGCTTCGTGCTGGAGATCACCCCGCTGGGCACCTTCGGCCTGATCGCCGGCCTGGTCGGCAGCTACGGCTTCGAAAAGCTGCTGCCGCTCGGCAACTTCGTCCTCGCCCTGTACATCGCCTGCGCCGTGCACATCGTCGTGGTCTACGGCAGCCTGCTGCTCATGCACGGCCTGAACCCGTTGAAATTCTTCCGCGGCGCCGCCCCCGGCATGCAGGTCGCCTTCGTCAGCTCTTCCAGCTTCGCGGCCATGCCCGCGGCGATGCGCTCGATCACCCACAATCTCGGCGTCAACAAGGACTATGCCTCCTTCGCTGTGCCACTCGGCGCCAGCATCAAGATGGACGGCTGCGGCGCGATCTATCCCGCCCTGTGCGCCGTCTTCATCGCCCAGTACACAGGCGTTCCGCTCACTCCCGAGCAATACATCGTCGTCCTGATCGCCTCGGTCCTGGGCAGCTTCGGCACCGCCGGCGTTCCCGGCACCGCCGTGGTCATGGCCACCGTCGTGCTCAGTGCCGCCAATCTCCCGCTGGAAACCATCGGCTACCTCTACGCCATCGATCGCATCCTGGACATGATGCGCACCATGACCAACGTCACCGGCCAGATGCTGGTCCCGGTGATCGTCGCCAAGGAAACCGGCCTGCTCGATCGAGAGGTGTACGACAACCCATCCACCAACCTCGGCGTGGATGAAGGCGAAGAACGAACGTCCTGATGCAGGCACCAGATCGGAACAAAGAGACCGGCGAAAGCCGGTCTTTTTTTTCCGCTTGGGGTCGTCGCGAGCGTTACGCCCCGAAGCGACCGGCAGGCCCCTCGGCAAATGTCCCCCGGCCGACGCCTGGCGGCGACGGCCTCCTCCTTGATTTTGCCCAGGAGCCTGCCGGCCGCTTCGGGGCTCGTGCGCGGTGGTAGGTGTACTGCAAACCGGTGCTTGCCGTGAGGCGCCAGTGGCTGGACACGATGGGCCGCGCTGCGCTTGTGGGCGAAATCAAGGAGGAGGGGACGGCCGCAGGCCGGCGCCGGGGGACATTCGCCGGCAAGCGTGGCGTGGCCCATCGCTCGGCGAACCCGCCGCCTCCGCCAGTAAATAGTGAAGCGCTACGCTCGTCAGCAAACCACCCTGAACCCGCACCGTAACCGCGTGTATCACCCGGTGTAACACCTGTGATACACCCGCACCACGCCTGCCTCTCAGCGCAACCCCATCCACCGCCCAACCTATTCATCCACCCAACCGCTAACGTCGCTGTAACAGCAATGTTGCGTGCGATTAACCCCAGCCGCACGAAAGCCCAGCAAACACGGGCATCCGGAACTTGGCACGAATGCTGCTCCACCCCTCCGCATGTAATCGGAGGTCGCCATGGACAGCGTTGCCGCACACCGCACACGACACACCACACTCTGGCTGCTCGCCGCCGCACTCCTCGTGCCGGTCGCCGCCCACGCCTCCGGCGCACGCCAGGGCGTCAAGGCGCAGCCCGGCGAGATGGTGCTGCTGCGCGACGTCTCCGCGCGGCCCGCTTACCGCCCGGCACCGCCCGGCGTGGCGCTGATCGCCGATCCGTCGCCAAAACGCGAAGTCGGCCAGGCGCTCGGCACCTCGACCGGCATGGATGAACTCAGCGACGACGACTACGCCTCGCTCGGCTCCAACACCGGTGCCGGCATCCCGCGCAGCGCCACCACCATCGAGCGTGTCACCGGCCATACCGTCAACGGCACCCTCGGCAAGGTCACCGACAGCGGCATGCTCTCCAGCGGGCAGCTCAGCAACACCATCGGGGGCCCCATGGGCGCGGTTGGCAACGCCACCCGCGGCATCGGCGACCAGGTGCGCGGCGCACTCGCGCAGTTCCCGCTCGGGCAGCCTGCAGGTGGGCCCGGCAAATGAACATCGCCCTGCGCAACATGGTGCTCACCAGTCTGCTGCTCGCACCACTGGGCGCGCACGCCCAGCAGAGCAACGACTATGCGGCGATGCTCTCGTACCTCAATCAGAGCCGCATCGACGGCCGCACCCTGGCCGGCGCCGACGGTGCCATCACCGTCAACATGGCTGCCGGTGATCTCAACCAGCAAGCCAACCTGATGGGCATCGCCAACGGCCGCAACGCCCACATCACTGTGGATGCGCGCCAGCAGCAGTCCAACAACCTCAGCCTCAGCGATACCGCCATGGACGCCAGCGCCACGCTCGGCGGCCAGGCACTGAACGGCGCGCGAGGCGTGGCATCGATCAACCAGGCCAGCGGCAACGGCAACGCGACGCTCAACGTCGTGACCGCCACGCTGGCGCAACAGGGCATACGCGAAACGAACGACGAGGCTTTGGCCGCGTCGGGCGCACTCGCGTCAGCAGGGGGGCAGGGGGCCGTCAACAGCGGTCGGTCGGCCGGAACTCGCAGGGTGGCGGTCGAAGCCTCCGCGCTGCAGGGATTCGACGGCGTCCTGCAACTCAATCAGATCGCGGGATCCGGCAACGCCACCGCAAACCAGCTGAGCATTTCGGTGCAGTCCACCCCGTGAGTAGTCACATCCACCCGATTGTCTGTGATGAGAGAGAGGGCACCATGAACACCAACATGAAACGGACCGTACTGGCCATCGCCGTTGCCGCTGCATCCGCCTCCGCCGGCGCCAATGGCTGGGGCAATGACCGCGACAACCAGAACCAGAGCGCCAACATCAACCACCTGCACAACGTGGCTGAAACGCGCACCAACACCAATACCGATACCAACACCGAAACCAATACCACCACCAACACCGATACCGATTCGCGCACCTGGAACCGGACCTGGAACAACACCCGCAACAACAACAGCACCACCAACACCACCATCAACGACAACGTGACGAGCAACACCAACGTCACCAGCAACCGCAACGTGACCAGCAACCGCAACGTCACCGAGAACGTCAACAAGACCAGCAACATCCAGGCCGACGAACGCCAGGAAAAGAACAATCACGGCGTTGACGTGAACATCGAAAAAGACCTGCGCCTGAGCTCGGACATCAGCTTCTCGGGTGATCCGGAAATCACCGGCTCGATCGACATCGATTCGGCCGCCATCGCCGTCATCGACAACCGCCAGTCCGTCACCAACAATCTGGCCGGCAACACCCTGGTGACCAACAGCGCCTCGATCGCCGACGACGTCGGTGCCGATGCCTCCGGCAACCTGGGCTTCAACGTCGCCGCCGGTGACAACAACGCACAGGACAACGCCGCGTCGCTGTCCGCGGCCGATGCGTCCTTCAGCTTCGGCATGGCCGATGCGGAAGTCTTCGTCAACCAGTACGGCGGTGGCAACACCACCATCAACTCGGGCGTGACCAACGCCGCGGGCCTGGGTGGCAATGCCTTCAGCGGTGCGTCCGGCAACATCGGCGCCAACGTCGCCTCGGGCAACAACAACGAGCAGAAGAACGCGCTCGCCGCCTCGGTCGCCACCAGCGCCTATGCGACCTCGAGCATCAGCTCCAACCAGGTGTCCTCCGGCAACACGGTCAGCAACGCCGGCTACCTGCAGTCGATGACCGACACCGTGGACGTGAGCCTGAGTGGCCGCGTTGCCGGTGGCACGTTGGCCGTGGGTGCAGGCCGTTACAGCGGTTCGGGTAGTGCCTACCAGAAAGACAACTACTACCTCGATACCTGGAATGGTGCGCTGGATCACCCGAGCGGCAGCGCAACGGGCCATATCGACATGGATAGCGATATCCAGAATGCCACGGCCAACCCGAATCGTCCGGGCGTGGGCGGCATTGCGTTCGACACCGAAGAGCGCGGCACCAGCCAGTTCGTGGAACTGGGCATCGCCGACCTCTACGCGAGCCTGAGCGGCACCGTGTCCACCACCCGCTGGGTGAACGTGGACGCCACCAACACCGCGGCATTGTCCGGCAGTGCGTTCTCCGGCGCCTCCGGCAACATCGGGGTGAACGTGGCCTCCGGTACCGGCAACCTGCAGGCCAACAGTCTGGCCCTGGCGGTTGCGCAGCCCTCCACCGGCGGTGGCGGCGGCGGTCCGGAACAGTAAGTCTGTCCGTTTTCGCAAGCAGTACGCGTTGAGCGCAACAAACCCGGTCATCCGCCAATGACCGGGCTCCCCGGGAGCCCCTGTCCCTTCTCCCCCTTGGGGCAGGGGCTCCTTCCTGAGCCGGAGTACTACATGTCAAGTCGTATACGCACGTGGATGCTGGTGTGGACACTGTCGATGCTGATGATGCCGATGGGCATCGTACGCGCCGGCGATGTCGGCTTCAGTGGCGTACTGCCCAACGGGGCGGTGCTCACCCAGCGCGTGGAAAGCATGCAGGAACGGCGCTTCCGCAACGTGGTACGGCAACACACCGATTACAGCTGTGGCGCAGCTGCCCTTGCCACGATCCTGCGTTACGCCTACCACCTGGAGGCGGATGAGAGCACGGTGATCGAAGGGATGATGGGGGTCTCGGATCCACAACTGGTCCACCAGCGTGGTTTTTCGCTGCTGGACATCAAGCGTTACGTCGAATCGATGGGCATGCGCGGACGCGGCTACCGCGTCAACGAAGAGCGCCTGCGCTCACTGCGCGTGCCCGGGCTGGTGCTGATGGATGTGCGGGGCTTCCGCCACTTCGTGGTCCTCAAACAGGTCCGTGGCGATCTGGTGGATGTGGCCGACCCGATTCTGGGCAACCGCAGCATTCCCGTCAGCGAATTTCTCCAAGCGTGGCCGTCGCGCGCCGTGTTTGTCGTGATCGGCAGTGACTTCGATCGCAACACGGCGTTGCTGCAGCCCGGTGAACGGCCGAGTGCCCGTTCGCTGTACGCCAGGCAGGGACCGATCACCGATGCAGAACTGGTCGATTTCGGATTCACCCATGCCGATCTGTTTTAAGGAGGCACCATGAACATCGCAACCTGGACGCCCGGCATCGTATTGCTTGCGTTGCTGGGCATCGCGCCGGCACATGCCGACGACAGCCGGCCCGGCAAGGGATTGAGCGAAATCCCCGATCCGGAATTGAATCTCATGCGGGGGCGTTACACCGTCGGTGGCAACACCGTGGCGTGGTTCGGCGTCACCATGGTCTCGCAATGGCAGACCGCCGGCGGGCAGTCCGCACAGAGCGCGCTGAAGCTGGGCATGGACTTCAGCCACGGTGGCAGCACACCGAAGATCAGCTTCGCGCCGAGCGTGAGCGTGACCGCCGCCGACGCGCCGCTGCCGGTGACACCGGGGCGCAGTGTGGACTCCAGTGGCCTGCAGAACGTGGCCGGCCTCAGCCAGAGCATCCAGGTGGCCGGCGACGGCAACCTCGCCAGCAACGCTACCCAGCTGACCGTGCGCGATGGCGTGGCACCCACGCCCACCGGCGAGGGCGTGAACCTGGCCAGCGTGCAGCAGGGCGGTGTCAGTGCGCTCGCCCAGCTGGAAGGCAACACGGCCAAGGTGCAGTTGCAGATCGAGGGTGTCGGTGCGGTTCAGCAATGGATCCGCAATGGCAGCGTCGGCCAGAGCATCGCGCTGGGCAGTGATGGACAGTCGGTCACCAACCGGCTGCAGATCGACCTCGTGAGGCAATCGCTGGCCAACAACGTTCCGCTCAACCAGAACGTGGCGCAGGCGATGACGCTGGTACGCGGCGTAGGCATGGGGCCGGGCCAGTGATCCATCGGCCCGGCAGGGGGAGCGTCAACACAACAGTGGGCCAAGGCAATGCACACGATGATCCGCGCAACACCGCTGGCGCTGGCGGCGCTGGCACTGATGGCGGCTGCGTCCGCCCAGGCACAGGCGCAACAGCCTGCGCCCAATGACGAGGCCGATGTCAGGGCACTGATGGCGCAGCTGGAAAGCCTCAAGGCCAACTATGCGCAGGAAGTGCGACGCCTGCGCGAGCTGGACATGCAGGTGCAGGCGATGCAGGCAAGGCTGACCGGCAAGACCGCGCCGGTCGCCGGTGCCGCGCCTCCCCCTCAACAGGCCTTGCCGGCTGGCACGCCTGCAGCGCCGGCCAGCGCTGACGGTTACGCCAGCTCGGCGGCCGAAGCGCAGCAGGCCAAACAGGAATCGCGGCGCAGCGTGGATGACGTCAAACAGCAGCAGGCCGCGCTGTTCAGCCGCCGCTTTACGATCGAAAACAGCCTGTCCTACGCGCGCTATGACCGCAAGCAGCTCAGCCTCAACGGCTTCCTGGCGCTGGACGCGATCTTCCTGGGCAACATCGCCATCGAGAATGTCGAGTCGGACACGCTGACCTACAACCTGGCCGCGCGCTGGGGTGTCAGCCCGCGCCTGACCTTGAACCTGGATGTGCCCTATCTGGCTCGCAAGACCGTGTTCCAGAAGGGCGGTGCCGGCGGTTCTGCCGCGGCCATCGCGCAGGAGGAAACGACCGGCAATGGCATCGGCGACGTTGGCGTGAGCGCCAACTACCGGCTGTTTGCCGAGCGTGGGCGGCTGCCCGAAACCGTGCTGACCGTGGGCGCGACCGCGCCGACCGGGCGTGCGCCGTATGGGCTGGACTGGAAGGTGCTCGAACGCGATGACGATGACTTCATCCGTTTCGCCGTGCCCGAACAGCAGCCCACCGGCAATGGCGTCTGGCAGGCCAATGTCGGCCTGTCGGCGGTAAAGACGGCCGATCCGGCGATCCTGTTCGCCAACATCGGCTACATCCATTCCTTCCCGCGCAGCTTCGATGACATCGACGCCAACCCGGACACCACCAACCCGGGGGACGTGAAGCTCGGCGGCTCGTATTACTTCGGTGCCGGCGTGGCGTTCGCGTTCAACGAGCGCACCAGCCTGAGCATCTCCTTCAGCGACAAGCTGAGCGCGCGCGCGTCCACGCGGTACAAGAACGGCCAGTGGCTCAAGGTGATCGGCAGTGATGCCAACGCCGCCACGCTCAACCTGGGGATCACCTACGCGCTGAACCAGAAGACCACGCTGGTCAGCCTGCTGGGCATCGGCCTGACGCCGGACGCCCCGGACTTCACCCTGGCCTTCAAGGTGCCGTACAGCTTGTAAGCACGCTGTACGGTCGCCCATTCCCCTGGTCCTGCACGACGGTCGCCGGGTCAGCGCAGGTCGGGCAGTGCCAGTTGGTGCTTGCGGCAGAGCCGATAGACAGTCACACGCGAAACCTGCATGTGGCGCGCGCAGGCGGTGATGTTGAAATCGGCCTGGCGCAGCGCATGTAGCAGCGTCTCGCGTTCGGCCACCTGCTTTGCACCCTGCAGGCCACGATCGACCGTCGCCTGCAGCGGTTGGGTCAGCTCCAGATCCGCCGCGGTGATCAGCTCGGCATCGCTGACGATCGCCGCACGCTGCACCCGGTTGAGCAGTTCGCGCACATTGCCAGGCCAGCCGAAGCGTTCCAGCGCCTGGACCGCATCGGCGGTGAAACCGCGCGCTCGGGTGACATGGCGGTGGCGGAAGCTGGTGAGGAAGTGGTGCGCCAGCAGCGCGATGTCGCTGCCGCGCTCGCGCAGCGGCGGCAGTGGCAGCCGCAGTACGTTGAGGCGATAGAAGAGGTCGCGACGGAAGTGACCCTGCTCGACCGCTTTCTCCAGATCCACGTGGGTGGCGGCGAGCACGCGCACATCGACCTCCAGCGGCCGGTTGCTGCCGACCCGTTCCACCGTGCCTTCCTGCAGCACGCGCAGCAGATTGGTCTGTGCATCGAGCGGCAGATCGCCGATCTCGTCCAGGAAGACGGTGCCGCCACTGGCCGATTCGAACAGGCCCAGCCGACGGGTGGCCGCACCGGTGAAGGCGCCGCGCTCATGGCCGAACAGCTCGGACTGGACCAGCGCTGCCGGGATCGCGCCGCAGTTCACCGCCAGGAACGGACGCGCATGACGTGCAGACAGTGCATGCAGCGCCTGGGCAGCGAGCTCTTTGCCGGTGCCGGTTTCGCCGGTGATCAACACCGGCAGATCCACCGGCGCGTACTTGCGGATCGCCGCACGGGTCACCTGCAGGACGGCGCTGTCGCCGATCAGGGACTGCGGGCCGTGGCTGGCGGGCAGGGGTTCGGCGCCGGCGAGCTGCTGCAGTCGCTGGACGACGCGCGGCAGGTCGATCGGAGCGGTATAGGTGTCCACGCACGCGGTGAGCAGTGCATCGAGCACCGGCGAGGGGCGAAGTGGGGCGGCCGGCAGCAAGGCCAGCAGGCTCATATGACGATGGTCCACCAGCAACTGCTGCAGATGGGCCAGGTTGGCCGGGACCACGGTGCGCAGGTCCAGCAGGCCCACAACCTGATCGCTGCCGCGCATGCCGATGCCCGCGCATTGTTCCGGGGCCACGCCTCGGACCTGCCAGCCGGCCGCAGCCAGTGTCGCCCGCTCAAGCGCGAGGGGTTGCCCAAACCAGATCACACACCGGGCAGGAAAATCGGGGACAGCCGCCATGCGTCACCTTGTCGACGAGAATCGCGGGCGGTGTCTGCTGCTGATCGGTTGCCACGGACGTGCCGCCCCACGTCCGGGTCCTCCCCCGCCACGGCGCGTGTGCGCTGGGCGCGTCGCCCGCCGGGAAAACGGCGGTGACAGAGAAAGGAACGCGGATTGGGCCGGGCAGCGGCCATCGCCGGGCGGCCCAAAGAAAAAGGCCGCTGCAGGGCAGCGGCCTTCCATCTGTGGGTTCCAGCAGGCGCGTCAGAGATCGACGCGGCGGGCCTGCATGAACTTGCCGCCCCAGTACCCGCTGACCAGGCTGTCCACGCGGACATCCTTGCCGGTGCTCGGGGCATGCAGGAAGCGACCTTCACCGACGTAGATGCCGACATGGTCGACCCGGCCCTTGCGGCCGAAGAACACCAGATCGCCAGCGGCCAGGGCGTTGCGATCATTGATCAGCTCGGCGGCGCCGTCATGGGCCATCTCGCGCGACACGCGCGGCAGTTCGACGCCCAGCGCGGTCCGGAACACATAGCCGACCAGGCCGCTGCAGTCGAAACCGCTGTCCGGCGAGGTGCCGCCCCAGCGGTACGGGGTGCCCAGCAGGGTCATCGCACGGCGCAGCAGGGACTGGACCTTGCCGTTCTCGGCGGCGTCGCCGGCCACGGTAATGGCGCCGGTGCTGGCATCGTAATTGGCGAGCAGGCGGCTCAGATCGCCGGCAAACATCGCCGAGCGGTCCATGAGGGGAATGGTGTCATTGGCCGCCAGGTGCGGAAGCAGGGCGGCGAGGGTGGCGCTGGCAGCGGCATCGGCCTTGCTGCGGGCCGGCGCATCAGCCTTGGGCTTGGCCGGCGCGGGTGACTCGGAGGCGACAGTGACAGGGGTTGCAGCGACCTCGGGGCTCGTCGTCGGTGCGGACTGGGCCCATGCCGGAAGGCTGGCCAGGCAGAGCGCTGCGGCGATGAAGGCGGGTCGGGCGCGACGCCGAAGGGCGGCGGTCTGGCCTTTGCAACTCAGGTCGTCTGTCGTCACGCGGCGGTCACTGAATAAAAACGATGGGTGATGATGCCGTGTAAGCGCGGTGATTAGGTACAAATTCCGTTAATTTTTCGTTTACAACTGTGTGATGTGCATCACAAATTTGGCTCTTACCCCTGTTCAGCTTAGTTAAGGACGCGTTTCGCCCCGGTGTAGTGGTCTTTCCAGTACGGTCCGCCCAGCGAGTCCAGCCGGACCGTGCCGCCGGTGCTGGGGGCGTGCACGAAGCGGCCTTCGCCCACATAGATGCCCACATGGAAGACATTGCCCTTGTTGCCGAAAAAGACCAGATCGCCGGGCGCCAGCCGCTTGGGATCGATCTTCGGTCCCTGCACGGCGGCCAGATCGCGCGAGGTGCGTGGCAGGCGAAGATCCAGCATCTCGCGATAGACGTAGGCGACCAGGCCGCTGCAGTCGAAACCGGATTCGGGCGTGTTGCCACCGTAGCGGTAAGGCGTGCCGACCAGGCCGATCGCACGCATCAGCACCGCGTTGGCGGCCTGCGGGTCGTTCGGGGTCACGCTGGGCCAGACCTGGGTGGAGGCGGGCGGCGGGGCCGGACGGGTGGTCTTGCCGCCGCCACAGGCGCTCAGCAGGGCGATGATCGCCAGCAGGGCCAGGTGGCCGGGCAGGTGGGTCAGGCGCGAAACTGGCGTCATGTGCATGTTGTCCGGATAATGCGCGACCTTAGAAGGCCGTCATGATGGCGGCGTATCCGGCAGGCCACAACCCGCCTCACCCGTCTGCCCTCGGCAGTCTCCAGACCAGAGTTGCGCATGAAGATCGAAAAAGACCGCGTCGTCCGTTTCCATTACACCGTCGCCGAGCAGGGCCAGGAGCCGATCGAGAGCTCCAGGGACCGTGATCCGCTGGCGATCCTGATCGGCCACGGCAACATCATCCCGGGCCTGGAAAACGCCATGATGGACAAGGAAGCCGGCGCCACCTTCGAGGTGGACGTGAAGGCGACCGATGCCTACGGCGAGCGTCGCGAAGGCCTGACCCAGCGCGTGCCCAAGAAGCACTTCGGCACCACCAAGCTGGTCCCGGGCCAGCAGGTCGTGCTGCAGACCAATTTCGGCCCGCGCGCGGTGACCGTCGAGAAGGTCGGCATGAGCGTGGTCGACGTCGACCTGAATCACCCGATGGCCGGCAAGGACCTGCACTTCAACGTCGAGATCGTCGACGTCCGTGAAGCCAGCAAGGAAGAGATCGAGCACGGCCACGTGCACGGCGACGGCGGCCACCAGCACTGAGTGCTGCAAGCCTTCGTTGATTCAACGGCCCGCTTCGGCGGGCCGTTTTCGTTTCTGCGGCAGGCCCCCGTGCGCACGGCATAATGGCGGCCCTGGTCAGCGGATTGCCTGTGAACGCAGCTTCTTCTCCTTTGCAGCCGGTGGGCGCCCACGAGCGCATCGCCGTCATCGACATCCTGCGCGGCTTCGCATTGCTGGGCATCCTGCTGATGAACATGGAGGCGTTCAGCGGTCCGCTGGACCTGTCCTTCACCGGCATCGATCCGCATTGGCAGGGCGCTGATTACTGGGCCGACGCGGCCATCTACGTGCTGGTCCAGGGCAAGTTTTTCACCCTGTTCTCGCTGCTGTTCGGCGCGGGGTTCTCGGTCATGGCGCAGCGCGCCGAAGCGGCCGGTCGCGCATTCGCGCCATTCTATCTGCGCCGCAGCGCCGCGCTGCTGCTGATCGGCCTGTGCCACGCGCTGCTGGTGTGGTCCGGCGACATCCTGGTGATCTACGCCTTGATCTCGATGCTGTTGCTTGCCTGCCGCGAGGCGCCGCGCAGCTGGCTGCCGGCGATGGGCGCGATCAGTTACCTGGGCGCGGCAGCCCTGGTGCTGCTGCTGGGCGCGTTGATGAGCTGGATGGCCAGCATGGAGCATGCGCAGGAACCCCTGCGCGAGGCCATCGCCCAGGCCCAGCGGACAATCGAACTGCAGCGGCAGGCCTACGCGCATGGCAGCTGGGTACAGGCGGTGGGACAGCGCGTGCGGGATCTCGGCGCGATGTTGTCGGGCATCTTCGTGATCGGTCCGGAAGTGCTGGGCATGTTCCTGATCGGCAGTTGGTTCGCGCGCAGCGGCGCCTTGGCCGAGCCGGACCGTTTTGCGCGGCTGTATGCACGGCTGCGCTGGATCGCGTTGCCGGTCGGTTTGCTGCTGATGCTGGGCAGTGCGATCTGGCACCCCTATCAGGCGCCCGGCACGTTGGATCTGCGCGGCGGTGTGGCGTATGCGATCAGCGCCCTGGCCGGGCTGCTGATGTGCCTGGGCTACCTGGCGTGGATCGTGCACTGGCGCGCGCGCCTGCAGGTGCTGGCACCGATGGGGCGGATGGCGCTGACCCATTACATCGGCCAGTCGCTGGTCTGCACGTGGGTGTTCTACGGATACGGACTTGGCGTGTTCGAGGCGATGCCGCGGCTGTGGCAGATTCCGTTCGCGCTGGCGCTGTTCACGCTGCAGGTGGCGATCAGCCATGTATGGCTCCGCTGCTTCCGCTTCGGGCCACTGGAATGGTTCTGGCGTGCAATGACCTATCTGCAGTGGCCGCCGCTGCGTCGGGCCTGAATCCGTGGGCGCCACGCGCCACCCTCACGTCTGGATCGCGGCCGGCCATGGCATGCTGGCCTTTACCGAGTTGAGCGATACCAATGACGACGCAATACGACTATGACCTGATCGTGCTGGGCGGTGGTTCCGGCGGGCTCGCCGCGGCCTTCCGCGCGGCGCAGCACGGCCAGCGCGTGGCGATGCTGGAGCCGGGCGAACTGGGCGGCACCTGCGTCAATGTCGGCTGCGTGCCGAAGAAGGCGATGTGGCTGGCGGCCGATCTTTCCGGCCGTATCGGCCTGGCCGCCGCAATGGGCTTCGATGTGCCGGTGCGCCCTTCGCTGGACTGGAAAGAACTGGTGGTGCATCGGCAGGCCTACATCGCCAACATCCATGCCAGTTATCTCAAGCGGCTCAATGAGAACAAGGTGGTGCGTGTACCGCGCCGTGGCCGGCTGGTGGATGCGCACACCGTGGAGTGCAGCGATGGCGTGCGCATCAGTGCCGCTCACATCCTGATCGCGACCGGTGCGTATCCGCAACGGCCGGAGATTCCCGGGGCCGAACTGGGCCTGGTCTCCGATGATTTCTTCAACCTGTGCGGCGCACCGGAGCGCGTGGCCATCGTCGGCGGTGGCTATATCGCGGTGGAGCTGGCCGGGCTGCTGCAGGCGCTGGGCAGCCGCGTGACGTTGCTGGTGCGCGGTGAACGGCTGCTGGAGCGCTTCGATGCAGAACTCACTGAACAGCTCGCCGAGAATCTGCGCCACCAGGGTGTGCAGGTCCATTTTGGCTATCGTCTGCGCGAGCTGCAGCGTGAGGGCGATGCCGTGGTTGCGTTCGGTCATGATGGCCCGGCTGATGGTCATTTCGATGCGGTGTTTTTTGCCACCGGGCGACGCGGCAACAGTGCCGATCTGGGGTTGGAAGCGCTCGGCGTGGTGATCGGTGACAAGGGCGAGGTCGAGGTCGACCAGTGGCAGACCACCGCGGTACCCAGCGTGCACGCAGTGGGCGACATTGCCGGCAAGGTTGGCCTGACCCCGGTGGCGATCGCCGCGGCGCGCAAGCTGATGGACCGCCTGTTCGGTGGCCAGCCGCAGGCGAAGATGGACTATGAAAACGTGGCCAGCGTGGTGTTTTCACACCCGGCGCTTGGTGCGGTGGGCTTGAGCGAAGAAGAGGCCTGCGCGAAGTACGGCGACGTCCGCGTGTACCGCAGCAACTTCCGCCCGATGCTGCAGGCCTTGGCCGATGGCACCCAGCGCAGCCTGTTCAAGCTGGTCTGCGTGGGCGAGGAGGAGCGTGTGGTCGGTGTCCACCTGCTGGGCGAGTCTGCCGATGAAATCCTGCAGGGGTTTGCACTGGCAGTGAAGATGGGCGTGACCAAGGCCCAGTTCGACGACACGGTGGCGATCCATCCAACCTCCGCAGAAGAAGTTGTACTGATGCGCTGAAAGCGCATCAGCGGCGTGCAGCCGCCGAAGCCGCAGAAGGGATCCGGTAGTGCCGCCACGCATGCGACAATGGCCGCCCCACCTGCTGCCCAGCCGCCCTGCGCGGCTGTCCGCCGTCCTGATGTCTTTTCCCGCCTCCTCGCTGCCCACGTCCTCCAGCCGCATCGCCGCCGGCGGCATCGCACTGGCCGCGATTGGCGCGATCGCGGCCTCGGGCAAGGCGGTCATCGTCAAACTCGCGTATCGGCATGGGGTGGATGCCACCACGCTGCTGGCGCTGCGGATGCTGATGGCGTTACCGCTGTTCGCGTTGCTGGCGGTATGGTCGGCGCGGCGCGCGCCGGCATTGTCATGGGGTGACCGCGGGCGGGTGGTGTGGCTGGGCTTCACCGGCTACTACCTGTCCAGCCTGCTGGACTTCCAGGGCCTGCAGTACATCAGCGTCACCCTGGAACGGCTGATCCTGTATTTGAACCCGACGCTGGTGCTGCTGATCAGCCTGGTCCTGCTGAAAAAGCGCCCCGGTCGCTGGCAGGTGGCGGCGCTGGTGCTCAGTTATCTGGGCGTACTGCTGGCCTTCGGCCATGACCTCCAGCTGGAAGGGGGGCGCATCGTGCTGGGCAGCGCATTGGTGTTCGCCAGCGCGCTGAGCTACGCGCTGTATCTGTTCGGCAGTGGCCAGGTGGTGGCGCGGATCGGTGCGATCCGCCTGACCGCCTATGCCAGCTGCGTGGCCTGCGTGTTGTGCGTGCTGCATTTCGCGGTGCTGCACCCGATGTCCGCGCTGGGCCATGCACCCCCGCCGGTGTATTGGCTGTCGCTGATCAACGCGACGGTCTGCACGGTGCTGCCGGTCATGGCGATCATGCTGGCGGTGAAGCGGATCGGCTCGTCGCTGGCTGCCCAGGTGGGTATGCTCGGTCCGGTCTCCACCATCGTGATGAGTCTATGGCTGCTCGACGAACCCATGGGGCCGTGGCAGATCCTCGGCACGGCCCTGGTCCTGCTCGGCGTGCTGCTGGTCAGCCGGGTCCGCGCGTGAACGCGGCCGCCGTGGGCGATGACCCGGCCGCGCAGGCACGTGCGCGGATCCTGGCGGTGATTCATGCGATTCCGCGCGGGCAGGTGATGGGCTACGGCCAGGTCGCCGCCAAGGCCGGGCTGCCGGGCAGGGCGCGGCTGACCGCGCGCGTGCTCGGCATGAATGACGACCCGGACCTGCCGTGGCACCGCGTGCTGCGTTCGGACGGGCGCATTGCAATGCCCGAAGGCTCGGCAGGGTGGAAGGAACAGAGCCAGCGGCTGCGCGCCGAGGGCGTGGTGATCGAACGGGGGCGGGTGAAGGGCATGCCGGTAACCGGCGCCAACGATCTGGATGCCGCCCTGTGGGGACCGGGCTGACGCTGCCTGCCGGTTGAACGCGGGCGCCGCCGCGCAGATGGCGGCCTGGCGCTGCGGCTATGATGGGCGCAGTTCCAAAGGATGCCCCCATGTTTCCGCGACTGCCTACCGTCACCAAAGCGTTGTTGATCGCCAACGCCGTGCTGTTCCTGCTGCAGCAGCCGTTCCTGCTCGGCAACGGCACCTTCGAGCCCTTCATGCTGCAGCCGTTGGGCGGCGGCTTCGATCCGTTCTCGCCGGGCGGCAACTTCCAGCCGTGGCAGCTGCTGACCTATGGCTTCCTGCATGGCAGCTTCGGCCATCTGTTCTTCAACATGCTCGCGCTCTTCATGTTCGGCGCGCCGTTGGAGCAGACCTGGGGCGAAAAACGTTTCCTCATCTATTACCTGGTGTGCGTCGCCGGTGCCGGGCTGTGCCAGCTGCTGGTCGGCATGATGCTGGCCGATCCGGCCACAGTGCTGGGTGCGTCGGGTGGCGTGTTCGGTCTGCTCCTGGCCTACGGCATGCTGTTCCCGAACCAGCGGGTGATGCTGCTGTTCCCGCCGATCCCGATGAAGGCCCGTACCTTCGTGATCGTGTTCGGTGCGATGGAGCTGATGCTGGGCGCCACCGGCTGGCAGCCGGGCGTGGCCCACTTCGCGCATCTGGGCGGCATGTTGTTCGGCTGGCTGCTGATCCGCTACTGGCGTGGCCAACCACCGTTCAACAACCGTCGCCCGCCGGGCCCGCCGAAGCGACCCAATCATCTGCGCAGTATCAAGTGAGGCAAATAACAGGGACGGAGGTAGTTAATAACCACCTCCGTCCCCGTTAAATGAAAAGGGCGCCCAATGGGCGCCCTTTTCGTTGCTGCCTTGCGGGACTCAGCGCCAGACCTTGATCTGGTCGTTGTCCACGCGCTGCATCGGCTGGCCGGGCTTGCAGGTGAAGGTGGCACCGAAGGCCGGCAGGTTGGACAGCGGGCCGTTGGTGCGCCAGCGGCCCGGGGCAAGGATGTCCGAGGTCAGGCGCTGGGCGGCGACGTTCGGCGACAGCTGCTGCGGCCACAGGCTCGCCCAGCCGCGGAAGAAGCCCTGCTGCGCGGCCGGCTTGGCGGCCGGTTCGACCGCCTTGTAAGCCTCCCACGCCAGTTCCAGGCCAGCCAGGTCGGCCAGGTTCTCTTCGCGGGTGAGTTCGCCGTTGACCTTGGCACCCTTCACGCCCGGGTAGTCGTAGCCGCTGTACTGGGCGGCCACGCGGTTGCCGAACAGCGTCCAGGCGGTCTTGTCGGCCGGGGTCCACCAGCTGCGCAGTTCGCCCTTGGCATCGACCAGCGCGCCCTTGGCATCGATCGCGCGGGTCAGCTCATGGGCGACCAGCGCACCGTAGCTGCCAAACAGCTCGGCGGTATCGCCCTTGGCGTTGAACACCGGGCTCTGCAGCACGGCGGCGGTGACGATCAGGCGGTTCTGCGCGATGTCATACGCCAGTGCCGGCTGCTGCGGCAGCACGTCCCAGCGGCGGTCGGCGTTGCCCTTGCCGATGCGCTTCATTTCTTCGCGGTGGCGCCAGGTGGAGGCGATCAGCATGTTGCCGCCGAAGCTGCCGCGGCCCATCGGCTGCACGGTGTAGTCCAGATCGCGCAACGGGGTGCCGATCTCGATCTTCAGCGCGGCCAGCTTGGCCTGCGCTTCGGTCTTGGCTTCATCGCTCATCCAGGTGCTGCGCTTGACCGCATCGATCTGCACTTCGCGGATCTTGTCCACCACCAGCGCCGCCTTGCGACGGTCATCGGCCGACAGGTGCTTGGCCGCGTACTCACGGCCGACCATCGGGCCGGCAGCGACGTTGATCGCATCCAGCACCTGTTCCCAGCGCGCCGGCGGCAGGGTCTGGCCACGGATCACACGGCCGCGGAATTCGAATTCGGCATCGCGGTAGGCCTTGGACAGGTACGGGGCCATCGCATCACCCACGCGCCAGCGCAGATAGATCTTCCACTGTTCCGGCTTGAGGCGGGTGACCATGCCATCGAGCTGCTTGAACAGTGCCGGATCGGACAGCGAGACCAGGTCGTCGTTGACGCCCTGCGCCTTCAGGAAGGCCTCCAGCTGCAGGTTGCGGTAACGGCTGTTGAGCTCCTTGGTGGAGATCGGCGCGTAGTTGTTGAACGGGTTGTTGATCCCGGCCAGCGACTGCGCACTGCGCGCCAGTTCGGTTTCCAGGGCGATCACCGACTGCGACTCCGCATCGAGCTTGTCGGCCGGAGTGCCGGTCAGCGCCAGCACCTGCTTGACGTAGTTGCGGTAGCGACCCATCAGCGCGACGGTGTCGGCATCGGTCCGGGTGTAGAACGCCGGGTCCGGCAGGCCCATGCCGCCCTGCATGAAGTAGCCGATGTGGCGGTCCAGCGCCTTCAGGTCCACGTCCGGGGCGAAGTTGAACGCCACCGGGATGCCGACCTGGTGCAGCGCAGCGATCGAGGCCGGCACGTCCTTGGCCTTCTTGATCGCATTGATGCGGGTCAGCAGCGGGGCGATCGGGTTGGAGCCGTCGGCTTCCACCGCGGCCTCGTCCAGGCCACTGGCCCAGAAGTCGCCCAGCAGCTTCTGCACGTTGCCCTGCGGCGCGGTCATCGCGCCATCCAGCAGTGCGCGCTGCTGCTGGCGGGTGCGGTCGGCCAGCTGGCCCAGCGCGGTGGTGGCGCCGGTCTGCGGCACCGGATTGGCCTTCAACCAGGTGGCGTTGGTGGCTTCGTAGAAGTCGCTGCACTGGGCGCTGACCGCCGGCGCGCGGGCGGCGGCCTTCTTCTTCGGCGCGGCGTGCGCATCGGGAGCAGCGACCAGGGTGAGCAGGCTGATGCCCAGGGCGATGGCAAGCGGACGGAGGTTGGACATGTAAAGCGAATCCAGCGGAATTGGGATCGCGCGAGTGTACCAAGCAAAGCGAAAAGAGCGTGATGGGCAGCATGCGCCCCAAAAGCAAAGGCCCGGGAGATCCCGGGCCTTTGCATGCATCACCTCACGCGTGGGCGCGATGGCTTACCAGATCACAACCTGCTGGTCGCCGGCGCGCACCATCGGCGAACCGGCCTTGCACTGGAACGCAGCGGCGAAGGTCGGCAGGTTCGACGGGGCACCCATCGCACGGAACTGCGCCGGGGCATGCGGGTCGGTCGCCAGACGGACCTTCATGTTCTCCGGGGTGTACTTGGTGCGCCACACGGTGGCCCAGTTGAAGAAGAAGCGCTGGTCGCGGGTGAAGCCGTCGACCTTCGGGTCTTCCTTGCCGGCCGAAGCCTTCTGCAGGGCGTCGTAGGCGGTGGCCAGGCCACCCAGGTCGGCGATGTTCTCGCCCAGGGTCAGCTTGCCGTTGACCGGCTGGCCGTCCACCCGGTAGCCGTCGAACTGCTTGATCAGCTTGCCGGTCAGGCCGCTGAAGTTCTTGGTGTCCGCCTCGGTCCACCAGTTCTCGAAGTTGCCGGTCGGCCCGAAGCGGCTGCCCTGGTCATCGTAACCGTGCGTCATTTCGTGGCCGATCACCGCACCGATGCCGCCGTAGTTCAGCGCGTCATCGGCCTTCGGATCGAAGAACGGCGGCTGCAGGATGGCAGCCGGGAACACGATCTCGTTTTGCAGCGGGTTGTAGTAGGCATTGACCGTCTGCGGGGTCATGCCCCACTCGGTCTTGTCCACCGGCTGGCCGATCTTGGACAGCGCGAACTTGTAGTTGAATTCGTTCGCCGCGCGCACGTTGCCCAGGTAGCTGTCACGACCGGTGGTCAGGCCGCTCCAGTCACGCCACTTGTCCGGGTAGCCGATCTTCGGAGTGAAGGTTTCCCACTTGGCGATCGCCTTGGCCTTGGTCTCGTCGCTCATCCAGGTCAGGCCCTGGATGCGCTCCTTGAGCGAGGCGGCCAGGTTCTTGACCAATTCTTCCATCTTGGCCTTGGCTTCCGGCGAGAAGGCGACCTTGACGTACAGCTGGCCGAACGCATCGCCGGCATCGTTTTCGATGGTGCCCAGCACGCGCTTCCAACGCGGCTTCTGCTCCTTCTGACCGTTCAGGG
The DNA here is from genome assembly GCF_039674145.1 of Stenotrophomonas sp. TWI587. NCBI lineage: Bacteria > Pseudomonadati > Pseudomonadota > Gammaproteobacteria > Lysobacterales > Lysobacteraceae > Stenotrophomonas > Stenotrophomonas sp. TWI587. The sequence continues at coordinate 202,029 of NZ_JBDJMW010000005.1, forward strand.
TTTTGCCGTAGAAGTTGTAGTTCTCGTTGACGAAGGCATCGGCCAGGTACGGCGAGGCGCCGTCCACGGTGTGGAAGCGCAGGTAGGCGCGCCACACCGACGGATCGGTGTCGCCCAGCGCCTTGCTCACTTCCTGGTGGAAGCTCGGCATGGCCAGCGAGAACTTCTCCGGGGCGGCGATGCCCTGGGCCTTGAAGAACTCGGTCCAGCTGAAGTTCGGGGTCAGCTTGTCCGCATCGGCCACGGTGACCGGGTTGTAGAACAGCGAGACGTCGCGCGAGAGCTCGACGCTGGACTTGGAGGCCTTGGCCAGGCGGGTTTCGAACTTGACCACATCGGCGGCCTGCTTTTCAGCATCGGCCGTGGCCACGCCGGCCAGTTCCAGCACCTTGGCCACGTGGGCCTGGTAGGCCTTGAGCTTGTCGGCGTTCTTGGCGTCGGTGTAATAGGTGGTATCCGGCAGGCCCAGGCCGCCCTGGCTGGCGTAGGCCAGGTTCATGCTGGAATTCTTGAAGTCCGCTTCCGGACCGAAGCCGAACAGCACGTTCTCGCCCTTGGCCGCGCTGGTGCGCAGGTAGTTGGCGATCGCGTCCTTGTCCTGCAGGCCGTCGATGGCGGTCAGGTCGGCCTTGATCGGCTCGATGCCCTGGGCATTGATCTTGGCCTCGTCCATGCCGGTGGCCCAGAAGTCGCCGACGATCTTCTCGATGCCCACGGGGTTCTTGACCGCCGCGACCTGCTCGGCGAGCTGGTGCTGCACGGCGACCGAGCGCTCGTCCAGGATGGTGAAGGCGCCCCAGCTGGTGCGGTCGGCCGGGATTTCATTGGCGGCCAGCCACTTGCTGTTGACGTAGTCGCCGAACGCATTGCAGGCGTCCATGCTGGTGTCCAGATCGGACGGGTGGAAGGCGTTGTAGGCCGGCAGCTTGCTCTCGTCGAGCTTGTACTCGGTGGCGGCCGGCGCCGCCGGCGCGGCGGTGGAGGCTGCGCTGTCCGTGGCCGGGGTTTCGTTCTTGCCGCAGCCGACCAGCGCGGCCGAAACGGCCAGGGTCAGCAGTACCAGTTTGGGTGTACGAGCGATCACGTGATTGGCCTCCAGGCCGGAAAGTCATGCAGGAATGGCCCGGAAGGGCCTGTGGGCCAGACGATACGCCGCTGGCCCGGCCTGCAAGGGTGTCGAAGGTCATGGCTGATGGCAAGAGGCCTGATCCGGTCAACCCTGGCGATGGGGCTGGCCCGATGACGGCCAAGGAAAAGCCCCGCCTTGCGGCGGGGCCCGGGGTGTCATCCCTGGTGCGGCTTAGTTGGTCTTGGTGCCGAAATCGTACTTGGCCTGCACGTACACCGCGCGACCGTAAGGGTTGTAGATGCTGCTGTTATAGGGCGAGGCGACATTGCCGGCGTAGCTGTGGGCCTGACCGTCGGGCATCTTGTTGAACACGTTGTTGACCATCAACGAGAGGGTCAGGTTGTCCAGCGCCCGGTAGTTCACGCTCAGGTTGTAGGTGGTGTACGAGCCCCACTTGCCCGCCTTGTAACCGGACGAATGCACGTAGTCGAAGCTCTCGCCCAGGTAAGACATGTAGTTGGGCGTCTTGCCGATGTAGTTGAAGTACAACGTGGTGGTCCAGCGGTCCTTGGCCCAGCCCACCGAGCCATCGGTACGGACTTTGGCGTAGGCGTCGTAGTACCACATTGCGTACGGGTCACGCAGCAGGTCCAGGTAACCATCGCCCGGCTGCGGCTGCAGTTCGCGCTTGAGGATGTTGGTGTAGTTGCTGGCGAACTGCAGCGAGCCGAAACGGCCGATGTCCTGCACGTACTTGAAGCTGGCCGTCAGTGCCTGCAGGTTCTGGCGGGCGACGTTGAGCTTCGGTGTGAAGATCTGCTCGATGTTGCCGGCGGCGTCGCGGGTGATCCAATCGGCGACGTTGTCGCAGCTGGCCGATGTCGGGTTGTCCTGGCCGTTGCGGCAGTAGTACTCCGCCCGCAGCAGCTGGTCCGAGCTCAGGGTGTCGACTTCGTTGTCGATCTTCCAGTTGTAGTAGTCCACCGAGACGGACAGGTTGTTGATCGGTGCCCAGACCACGCCGGCATTCCACACATCGGCAGTGATCGGCTCCAGTTCGGTGTTGCCGGCCTGCACGCCGAACACCGACTCGTTGCCATACGGGCAGGCGAGGGTATCGGCAGGCGCGTAGCCGAGCTGGCCGCAACGGTAGTAATCGACCGCACCGTTGGCGTAGTAGCCGCTCTCGCCCTGGAAGGCATCAGGCAGCGTCGGGGCACGGAACGCCGTGCCGTACTTGCCCCGGAACAGCAGGCTTTCGATTGGACGGAACTCGACACCGACGCTGTAGGTGGCCTTGTCCACGGTGTTGTCGGCGATCTTATAAGCGTCATATCGGCCGGAACCGGTGACGGTCAGCGAATCGATCAGCGGCAAACGCAGCTCGGAGGTGATGGCGTAATTGCTGCGATGGCCATTGCCGGCCACCGAGGTGGTGCCCCACACGCTGCCATCCATCAGGCGCTCATCCGGGCGATAGTCCCAGCCTTCGCTGCCTGCCTCGGCGACGATGGCGAAACCCGCATCGCCACCGGGCAACGTGAACAGGGAGCCGTTGGTGATCTGGAAGCGGCCCAGATTCTGCCAGGTCTTGCTCTGGTTGTAGGTGTAACCGGTGAAGGTCTGGAAATCACCGGCGGGCAGCTGCGAGTAGAACGCGCCCCAGTTCGGGCTGTAGATGTTGTAACCGTCGTCGGTGGTGCCCAGCACCGGGCCGAGCACGCGGTTTTCGAAGTAACTGTCGATGTCATCGGCCCAGCGCACGAAACCACGCTCGGTCAGCTTGTACTCGCCGCGGCTGAAGCTGGCGCTGTAGTCCCAGTTGCCGAACTTGCCACGTCCGCCCAGGGTGACCTGGTAGGCCTTGTTACGATCGGTGTTGAGGATGTCCTTGTAGCCGTTCGGCCCGATATCCTCCGGTGCGAAGGCGCGCTGCAGGTTCATGTACTGATCGGTGTCCTGGTCGTAGAACGCGCCGAACGTCAGGTCACTGCCCCAGAACGTGTAGCCCGAACCCGGCGTGTATTTAACCTCTTCCAGGCTGTACAGCGCATCGGCGAACAGGGTGAAGTTGTCGTTCACATCAAACGTCATCGAGCTGTAGAACTGGCTGCTTTCCTTGTCGTTCTTCAGCGTGCGGTAGCCAGCGCCGTAGGCCGAGCCGCAGGATTCGCCCGCCGCGCGGGTGCCGAGCACGGTGGTACCGCCGAACTGGCCGGCGACACTGGCGCAGCGCGTCGGATCCATCATCACGAATGCGTTGTTGTCTGCCGGCAGATAGACCAGGAAATCATTGGCCGGCACCTGCGCGCTGTAACCGACCCGGTTGTTGGTTCGGGTCAGGTCGCGCTGGTAACCCCAGATTGGATTGCTCTTTTCGTACTGGACGTTGACCAGTGCATTGAAACGGTCATCTGCGCTGTTGAAGCCCTTGGCTCCGCTGACGCGGATGTTGTTGCCGCCGCCTTCGGTGGTGGCGCCGCCGCGCACGTTGAGCACGCCGCCTTCCATGCGTTCCTTGAGGATGATGTTGACCACACCGGCGATGGCATCCGATCCGTACAGCGAGGACTGGCCGCCGGGTAGGATCTCAATGCGCTCGACGATGTCGATCGGAATGCCGCTGAGGTTGTTAAACGCGTCGCTGCCGTTGTAGAGCGCCGGGTACTGCAGCATCGGGCGGCCGTTGATCAGGTACTTGGTGTAGCCCGGATCCAGACCGAACATGCCTGCCGCTTCAGCGCCCTGGGTGAACGAGGCGGCGGTCTGTCCGCCCTGCAGGCCGCCGGTGGTGAGCGAGGACTGCTGCAGGACTTCGGAAATGCTGGTGAAACCGCGGGTCTGGATGTCCTCGGCGGTGACGGTCAAGACCGGCGTGTGGTTCTCGATCTCGGTCTGGGGGATCAGCGATCCGGTGACGGTGACACGATCGAGATTGGTGGCGGTGTTGTCCTGCGCGAACACGCTGGCGCTGGTGAACAGCAGGCCGGTGAGGACAGCAGTAGCGAGCGGATGACGCGAAATCGAATTGCCTTGGCGAGACATGTGCAACCCCGTGTAGTGGTGATGTCGTGGCTTTCCCTTCCGTGGGACGTCTTGATGGCGTTCTACGCTGATCCGGTCCCAGGCCTCGGCGGCCCATCCCTGGAAGTTTCAGTCTGCGTTCAGTCCGAACCGGTGCGCGGCGAACGTAACACACGCTTCACGTAAAGGGACCCGCTTTTTCATATCTGCGGTGTAGGAAAAATCTGACTTTCTGAAAATGTATTGAAAAAACAGACGTGTGGAAAATGTCGCATCGTGTCGCTCTGTGCGCGGGCGCTGCAAAATGATCACGTTCGTTGTTAACAACTGGGATTTACGCCGACGGGAGCGTTTCGATCGTGATGTGTGATGCGCAAAAAAAGCCCCGCCTTTCGGCAGGGCTTCGTTATCACCTCATCGCGCTGTATTACTTCGCGCCAAACTCATACTTGGCCTGCACATACACGGCGCGGCCGTAGATGTTGTAGAAGTAATTGTTGTAAGGCGTACCCGAGGTGCCCGGGAAGTTGCTTGCCTGGTTGTCGGGCATTTTGTTGAACACGTTGTTGACCATGACCGAGAAGGTCATGTTCTCAGCAGCACGGTAGTTCACGCTCAGGTTGTAGGTGGTGTAGGAGCCCCACTTGCCCGCCTTGGCGCCCGAGGAATGCACGTAGTCATAGCCGTTGCCGGCGTAGGCCAGGTAGTTCGGGGTTTTGCCGACATAGTTGAAGTACAGCGTGGTGGTCCACTTGTCCAACGCCCAGCCCACCGAGCCATCCGCACGCACCTTGGCGTAGGAATCGTAGATCCACATGTTGTACGGATCGCGCAGCAGATCCAGATACTCATCACCGGGCTGCGGCTGCAGCTCGCGCTTGATCATGTTGGTGTAGTTGGTGGAGAACTGCAGCGCACCGAAACGACCCAGCTCCTGCACGTACTTGGCGCTGGCGGTGATGGCCTGCAGGTTCTGGCTGGCCACGTTCATCTTCGGCGTGTAGATCTCGTCCAGAACGCCGGAGGCATCACGGGTGATCCACTCGTTGACGTTGTCGCAGCTGGCCGAGGTGTTGTTGACCTGGCCGTTGCGGCAGTAGTACTCGGCCAGCAGCAGCTGATCCGAACTCAGCGTGTCGACTTCGTTCTTGATCTTCCAGTTGTAGTAGTCGACCGAGAAGGACAGGTTGTTCAGCGGTGCCCAGACCACACCCGCATTCCACACATCGGCGGTGATCGGCTCCAGGTCCGGGTTGCCGGCACGTTGGCCGAACACCGAGACGCTGTCATATGCACAGCCGGTGGTGTCGGTCGGCGCGTAGCCCAGCTGACCGCAGCGGTAGTAGTCGGTGGCGCCGTTGGCGTAGTAACCGCTCAGGCCCTGGAAAGCATCGGACAGGCTCGGCGCACGGAATGCGGTGCCGTACTTGCCACGGAACAACAGGCTTTCGATCGGGCGGAACTCGACGCCGACGCTGTAGGTCGCCTTGTCCACGGTGCTGCTGCCAATCTTGAAGGCGTCATAACGGCCCGAGCCGGTGACCGTCAGCGAGTCGAGCAGCGGCAGGCGCAGCTCGGAGGTCACCGCGTAATTGCTGCGATGGCCGGCACCGGCCACGGCGGTGGTGCCCCATACGCTGCCATCCATCAGACGTTCGTCCGGGGTGTAATCCCAGCCTTCGCTGCCGGCTTCAGCAACCACGGCGAAACCAGCATCACCGCCGGGCAGTGAGAACAGCGTGCCATTGGTGATCTGGAAGCGGCCCAGGTTCTGCCAGGTACGGCTCTGGCTCTCGGTGTAACCGGTGAAGGTAGCGAAATCGCCGGCCGGGATCGGTGCGTAGAAGGCGTCCCAGTTCGGCGAGAACACGGCATAGCCGTTACGCGTGCCCAACTGCGGGCCCAGTACGTGCTCTTCGAAGTAGTTGTTGATCGGATCGGCCCAGCGCACGAAGTTGCGCTCGGTCAGCTTGTACTCGCCGCGCGTGAAGCTGGCGCTGTAATCCCAATTGCCCAGCGTGCCGCGGCCACCGAGGGTGACCTGGTAGGCCTTGTTGCGGTCGGTATTGAGAATGTCCTTGTAGCCGTTGGCGCCGATGTCTTCCGGCGCGAACGCGCGCTGCAGGTTCATCCACTGGCCGCTGGTCTGATCCCAGAATCGACCGTAGCCGGAGGCGGTGCCCCACCAGGTGTAGTTGGAGCCGGTGGCGTACTTCACGTCCTCATAGCTGTAGAGCACATCGCCGAACAACTGCAGGCTGTCGTTGGCGTCGAAGGTGAAGGAGCTGTAGATCTGCGCGCTGTCCTTGCCGTTCTTGACGGTCTTGTAACCCGGGCTGTAGATCGAGCCGCAGGACTGGCCGGCCGCACGCGTGCCAAGCACGGTGGTGCCGCCGAACTGACCGGCGACGTTGGCGCACAGGTTCGGGTCCATCATCAGGTAGGCATTGCCTGCCGCCGGATTGACCACCAGGAAATCATTGGTTGGCACCTGGGCGGTGTAGCCGTTGCCGTTGGTGGTCCTGGTGACGTCGCGCTGGTAGCCCCAGATCGGGTTGCTGGATTCGAACTGTGCATTGACCAGTACGTTGAGGCGGTCATCGGCACTGTTGAAACCGGTAGCCCCACTGATGCGGAACGTGCTGCCGCCGCCCTCGGTGTAGGTGCCCCCGCGCACGTTCAGCACGCTGCCGTCCATCCGCTCTTTCAGGATGATGTTGACCACGCCGGCGATCGCGTCCGAGCCGTACAGGGAGGACTGGCCACCCGGCAGGATTTCGATGCGCTCGACGATGTCGATCGGAATGCCGCTGATGTTGTTGAACGTGTCGCCGCCGTTGTACAGGGCGGGGTAGGACAGCATCGGCCGGCCGTTGATCAGGTACTTGGTGTAGCTCGGGCTCAGGCCGAACATGCCGGCTGCTTCAGCACCCTGGGTGAACGAGGCGGAAGTCTGGCCGCCCTGCAGGCCACCGGTGGTCAGCGAGGACTGCTGCAGGACATCGGCCACGCTGGTGAAACCGCGGGTCTGGATGTCCTCGGCGGTGATGGTCACCACCGGCGTATGGGTTTCGATCTCGGTCTGCGGGATCAGCGAACCGGTAACGGTGACCTTGTCCAGGTTGGTGGTGCTGCTGTCCTGGGCGAAGGCAGTGGCGGCGCTGGTCAGCAGCATGCCGGTCAGAACGGCAGCGGTCAGCGGGTGGCGAGACAGGGTGGAGCGATAGCGAGACATGGGCATCCCCGAGTGCAGTGTCGACGTGGGTGGGGGCCGTCCGTGGGAACGTTTACATTCATAAGTGAAGCTTTCCGTGCTTCATCATCGAACGTAACACAGCCTTAACAATGCTTACACGGATCAGTCACATGACGATCAGAAATGAGGCGCGTAACGACTGAAAAAACACTTTTAAATCAATAATGTATGTTTTTGTATCGATGTGTAACAGGTCGGGCGATGAGCTGAAGCTGAATACTTACATGTGAAAGCGATTTCTGTTTTCGGGGTCTTGCCACCCGGTTGAGGGATCTTTGCGACCTGCGTCGGGCCAGGGGCGGGCAGGGTCTGTCGGGGGCCTGAAACGAAACAAGCCCGGCGTGAGCCGGGCTTGTTGGTGTTGCCGTTCTGGATGGATCAGAACTTGTAGGTAACGCCCATGTACATGTAACGACCGATCGAGTCGTAGTACGCGGTGCCCAGGTCGGCGCCGAAGTAGTTGACCGGCGGATCCTTGTCGAACGCGTTGTTCAAGCCCACGTAAACGTCCAGACCGGTGTCCGGAATCGTGTAGCCGAACTGGAAGTTGTGGTAGGTGTACGACGGGTTGCGGATCGGGCTCTGCGAACCCGGGTTGGAGTTGTAGCTGTCCGGGGTGACGCGCAGGTTGCCATCCACGTAGCTCATGTCCCACGACGCGCGGAAGCCATCACGCTTCCAGGTCGTGTTGAACTGACCGCGCCAGCGCGGATCGGTGAACGAGGTCACGTACTCGCTGTACTCATCCGGGAAGGCCTGGAAGGCCCACTCACGCGACTGGATCAGACGGGTGCCGACCAGACGCATGGTGGTCTGGCCACCGAGCAGGTTGAAGCGGTAGTCCATCTCCAGATCGACGCCGACACGACGCGACTTGGCGAGGTTTTCGGCCAATGCCACCCAGCGGATGATGCTGTACGGGGTTCCGGCATTGCCATCGGCGCGGGTGATCATGTCGCAGAACGAGTTGTTCTGGACGCCGCCGGGGGAGTCAACACAACGGGTTGCGTTGGTCTGGGCGGTGACCGAGCCGATCGCGTCTTCCAGCGTGATGCGCCAGTAGTCCACCGACATGCCGAAGCCTTCGATGAATTCCGGCTGCCACACAAAGCCCATCGACACCGACTTGGAGCGCTCCGGCTTCAGGTCCGGGTTGCCACCGCTGACGCCAGGGCGGGTTGCCGTATAGGTGTCGATCCAGTTCGCCGGAATGCCCAGGGCGGCGCAGTTTGCCGCGCGCAGGGTCGGGTCCTTTGCGGTGCTGGGGCGGTTGCTGTTGGTGGTCAGCGTGTTGCAGGGATCGTTGACCGTCGCGAAGTTCTCGGACTGCGGGTTGTACAGCTCACCGATGCTCGGTGCGCGAACCGCCTTGGCCAGGGTGCCGCGGAAGCGCAGCGAGGACAGGATTTCCCAATCCAGGCCCACGTTCCAGGTTTTGGTCGAGCCGATGGTGCTGTAGTCCGAGAAGCGACCGGCGAGATCCATGCTCAGGCGGTTGATGCCCGGCAGGTCGGCCAGCAGCGGCACGGTGGTTTCCACGAACACTTCCTTGACGTCGTACTCGCCGCCCCGGTTCGGAATTGCGTTCAGGAAGGTCAGGCCGGCAGCCGACATCGGATCGGTGTTTTCCTGGCTCTGCTCCTTGCGATATTCCAGGCCGGCAGCGATACCCACATCACCCGCTGGCAGCGAGAACAGCGAGCCATTGGCGACCGACGCGCTCAGCACCTGCTGCGTCAGCTTGGACTGATTCAGCGAGTTGGTGTTGAACCATGCCGCCGCTTCCGGGCTGATCTGACCATTGCCCATCACGTTGAACGGCACGCAGCCGCCGACCAGGGCTGCCGAGTACTGGCGGCCGGTGTACGGGTTGATCGCCGCCGGGTTGACAGTGGTGCGGCAAGCGACGCGGCCGGTGGCCGGATCGATCACGGCATCCAGACCTGCCTGCCAGCGCTCTTCGATGCGGTTGTTGACGTTGATACGGTCGATGTTGGTCTGACCGTAATTGGCCGAGGCCTCGTAGCTCCAGTCGTCACCGAACATGCCTTCCAGGCCGATCACGGCGCGGGCAGTCGCACGTTCCACCTGCTCGCCACGGCGGCCGGCATCGACGTTGAAGCGCGACAGCTGCAGCGTGGTCAGGCCGTTGGCATCCATCAGCGCGCCCAGCTCCGGGGTCACGTAGGCATTGTCACGACGGATGCGCAGGGCGCGGGCGGTGCCGACCTGATCGAAGGTCGGCTGGCCGAAGAACTCCGACTCGGTCTTGCTGTACTTGCCTTCGAAGAACAGACGATGATTGTCGTTCAGATCGAAGTTGACCACGGTGTTGAAGCTGAAGCGGTCGAACGCCGGCTCCAGGTCAGCCACGGCATTCAGGTCAGCGAAGTCGCAATCCGTACACGTGTTGGCGCTGACGATGACGCCGTCGTAGCGGTTCTTGCGGAACGTGCCGTCAGGGTTGAACAGGTAGCGGTTGGTGCCGTTGAAGGCACCCAGCGTGAACGTACCGCCATAGGACAGGGCATGGTTGCCGCCCGGGCCGCTCAGGATGGTCTGCGGGTTGCTTTCGCTGGACGGCTTGGTCCGGTCGTAGTTCGGGTTCGGAATCGAGGTCTGGTACTCGCGGCCGATGGCGCGGTCACCACGACCGAAGCGGTCCTGGGTGCTGTATTCCATGGCGATTGCGGCGCTGCCGCGGCCGTCGGCGAAATCGCTGCCGCCGGAGAAGCTGACGAACGAGCGGCCGAAGCTGCCCTCGTCTGCCATGCCGGTCTGGCCGCGCAGCTCGAAGCCGTCGAACTTCTTCTTCATGATGAAGTTGACCACGCCGGCCACGGCGTCGGCACCGTAGACGGCGGAGGCGCCACCGGTGATGACTTCAACGCGTTCGATCCACTCGACCGGGATGGTGTTGACGTCAACCGAGGTCGAGCCCGGGCTTGCGCCGACGTGACGGCGGCCATTGACCAGCACCAGGGTGCGCGAGGCACCCATGCCGCGCAGGTCGAGCAGGCCCAGGCCTGCGGTGCCGATGAAGCGGGTCGAGTTGCCGAGCGTGTACGTCGGGGTCAACTGCGGCATCTTGGTCATCAGGTCGCCGATGTTCAGCGCGCCCGTCGTGCGGATTTCTTCGGCAGTGATCGCGGTGACCGGCGACGGCGTGACGAAGCCGGTACGCGCGATGCGCGAGCCGGTAACGGTGACTTTATCCAGCTCGGTCGGAGCGCTGCCTGCTTCCTGTGCCATGACAGGAGCGGCGCCGACGGCCATCAGGCCAGCCATCAAGGCGCAGGTGAGCGGATGGCGCGAAGGCGCAAAACGTTGATTCATCTATTGGATCCCCACTGAATAATGTGCATGTCCCTCTTCCCTGAGTCCGTTACGGTGACGTTCATGAGCATTCCCTGCTCTCACTCGAACGTAACACAACGTTAACGATTTTCACATGTTGCCGTCACACATTCATAGAAAATGAGACATGTTGTCGCGCAACATCTCATTGATTACAGCCACTTACCCAGCGTTCGCTTTGCGGAGTTTGTTCGTCTGAGCGGAGTATGAATAGCCGCTTTGTTCAGAAATGCGTGAGATCCGGCACCCATCTGTCCTTTCTGGCGCCCTGGCTGCATGTGCTGAAGGACGGGGTGTCCGTAGCTTGTATAGTGATCTGTTCCCAGCACCCCTCTCTGGAGCCCCCGCAGTGAGTACCAGCCAGCCCCGTCGTCCCCACGCCAGCCAAGTGCAGAAGGGGTTGTCACCGCATCCGCGCGTCCGCAACGTGATCGCGGTGGGCTCGGGCAAAGGCGGCGTCGGCAAGTCCACCACGGCGGTCAACCTTGCGGTCGCGCTGGCCAAGCTCGGCGCACGCGTGGGCCTGTTGGACGCTGATATCTATGGCCCCAGCGTGCCGGCCATGCTCGGCCTGAGTGGGCGTCCGGAGAGCCCGGACAACAAGTCGATCGAGCCTATGCGTGCGTTCGGGGTGGAGACCATGTCGATCGGTTACCTGATCGAGGACGAGACGCCGATGATCTGGCGCGGTCCGATGGCGACCTCGGCGATGACGCAGTTCTTCAACGACACCCTGTGGGACGATCTGGACTACCTGTTGATCGATCTGCCGCCGGGCACCGGGGACATCCAGCTGACCCTGACACAGAAAATTCCGCTGGCCGGTGCGGTGATCGTCACCACGCCGCAGGATATCGCCACGCTGGATGCGAAGAAGGCGCTGAAGATGTTCGAGAAGGTCGAGGTGCCGGTGCTGGGCATCGTAGAGAACATGGCCGTGCACACCTGCAGCAACTGCGGCCATGTCGAGCATCTGTTCGGCGAAGGCGGCGGCGAGCGCATGGCCGCACAGTACGGCGTGCCGCTGCTGGGGTCGCTTCCGCTGGAAATCGGCATCCGCGAGCAGGGCGATGCTGGAACGCCGATCACCGCTGCCGCGCCGGAATCCCTGGCGGCGCAAGCCTATCTGCGCGCTGCAGAGCGCCTGATCGAGGAAGTGGGCAAGCGCCCGCGCGCCAGCATTCCCATCCTGTCCTCGCTGCTCTGAGCCGGGGCGGTCGCCGCAGCGGCCCCGCCTGCGCGTGCCGGGGCAGGGGGGCTGCGGCATAATGGCGGGCCCGAACCGGCGCAGCCCAGGACCCCCTTACATGAGCATCAAGAGTGACCGCTGGATCCGTCAGATGGCCGAGCAGCACGGCATGATCGAGCCGTTCGAAGCCGGTCAGGTCAAGCAGGCCAACGGCCAGCGCATCGTCAGCTATGGCACCTCCAGCTACGGCTACGACGTGCGTTGCTCGCGCGAGTTCAAGGTGTTCACCAACATCAACTCCACCATCGTGGACCCCAAGCACTTCGATCCGGGCAGCTTCGTGGATATCGTCGGTGATGAGTGCATCATCCCGCCCAACAGCTTCGCGCTGGCGCGCACCGTGGAGTACTTCCGTATCCCGCGCGACACCCTGGTGGTGTGCCTGGGCAAGAGCACCTATGCGCGCTGCGGCATCATCGTCAACGTGACCCCGCTGGAGCCGGAGTGGGAAGGCCACGTCACCCTGGAATTCAGCAACACCACGCCGCTGCCGGCGCGCATCTACGCCAACGAAGGGGTGGCGCAGATGCTGTTCTTCCAGGCCGACAAGGACGATATCTGCGAGACCTCGTACAAGGATCGCGGCGGCAAGTACCAGGGCCAGACCGGCGTCACCCTGCCGCGGACCTGAGCCGACCTCCGGCGCGGGGCCTGCGCCTGCCTACCGGTAGTGCAGGCCGCTGGCCGGCAGCACGCAGCACAAAAGAAAAAAGCGCGGATCGCTCCGCGCTTTTTTTTCACCTGTTGCCGGCCAGCGGCCGGCACTACTTGCCGCGGCCGAACAGCAGCCCGATGCCAACGGCCACCAGCACGACCGGCCACCAGGTGAGTATCAGCTTCCCCATGTTCATGTTGGTCCAGCCCAGGTTGCTGGCCAGCAGGAACAGGCCGACGAGGATCAGGACGATGGCAGCGACAAGGTTGGAACGCATCAGGGGCAGGGTCCGCTAGGGCTGGGGCGAATATCCTAGCCGTTCCTTCCAGTGTGCGACACGCTCGGCCAACACCTCCGGATCAAAACGGTGCGCCTGCCCCTGGCCCCAGACCGGGCCCGGCCATGCCGGATCGCCGACATGGCGCCCGATCACATGGAAATGCAGCTGGCGCACGATGTTGCCCAGCGAGCCGATGTTGATCTTTTCGACCCCATCGGTGCCTTTGAGCGCCTTGCATGCCCGGTTCAATTCGGTGCGCAGCTTGTCCTGCTGGTCACCGTCCAGCTCGATCCACTCGGTCACGCCACTCAGGCGCGGGACCAGGATCAGCCAGGGATACCTTTCATCGTTCATCAATCGCACTTGCGATAACGGCCCTTCTGCGACCAGTACGCTGTCGGTGGCCAGGCGTGAATCCAGTTCGAACTCGCTCATCCAAGATGCTCCGCAAAGAAGTCCAGGGTGCGTTCCAGCGCCAAGTGGGCGCTGTCTGGATCATACGCATGTCCGACGCTGCGGTTGAAGGCGTGATCGGCCGGGTAGACGAAGGTGCCCATCTGCGGGAGCTTCTCGCGGTGGGCCTTGATCGCCTCCGGCGGGATGCTCTTGTCCTGCGCGCCGAAGTGGAACATCACCGGCGCCTTGGGCGTCTCGTCCAGGTATTTCACGTTGCGGGCGCCGTAATAGCTTACCGAGGGCAGGCCCAGGCGCAGGGCAGAAAGCAGGGCGATGCTGCCGCCCCAGCAGTAGCCGACGGTGCCGACCTTGCCGGCCGGGGCCAATCTCGAGGCGGCGGCCCGCACGATCTCCAGCGCCTTTTCGACCCCCAGCTCGTCGACCATGGCCAGGCCGGCGGCCACGCCATCGCTGTCGTAAGGCAGTTCCGGCGGTTCGGTGCTGTCCGGGGTCGATTCGGCCAGATCGAAGAACGACGGGGCCAGCACCGCATAGCCCTTGGCGGCGTAATCGTCGGCCACCGCGCGGATGTGCGCGTTGGCGCCGAAGATCTCCTGGATCACCACCAGCCCCCCGCGCGGCTTGCCTTCCGGCGTTGCCTGCCAGGCGCGGACCGGTCCGTAATGCGTATCAAGTGTGATCCACTCACCCATGGTGCGAGACTCCCGTTGGTTCAGGTATTCATTATCGGCCCCGCGCGGGTTAGCGCGATGTCAGCGGGCATGCCGGATCTGGCGGGATCAGCCCGATCCGGTTCAGGGGCGCGGGCTGAACGCCGGTATACTTGCCGCCGTTTCCGGCCCCAGGTCCCCACGCCATTCCGGCATGGGCCCAGGCCCCCAGAGTCCTTGCGATCCATGTCCCAGCTGAACCCCAAAGTCGGCTTCGTCAGCCTTGGCTGCCCGAAGGCCCTTGTCGATTCCGAGCGCATCCTCACCCAGCTGCGGTCCGAGGGCTACGACATCGTTCCCTCCTACGATTCGGCCGACGTGGTGGTGGTCAACACCTGCGGCTTCATCGATTCGGCCGTGACCGAGTCGCTGGATGCGATCGGCGAGGCGATGAACGCCAACGGCAAGGTGATCGTCACCGGCTGCCTGGGCAAGCGCCCGGAGCAGATCCGCGAGGCCTACCCGAACGTGTTGGCGGTCTCCGGCCCGCAGGACTACATGAGCGTGATGGAGGCCGTCCACGCTGCGCTGCCGCCCAAGCACGATCCGTTCGTGGATCTGGTGCCCGACTACGGCATCAAGCTGACCCCGCGCCACTACGCGTATCTGAAGATTTCCGAAGGCTGCAACCACAAGTGCAGCTTCTGCATCATCCCCTCGATGCGCGGCAAGCTGGTCTCGCGCCCGGTCGATGAGGTGCTGCGCGAAGCCGAGCGCCTGGTGCGCGGTGGCGTCAAGGAACTGCTGGTGGTTTCCCAGGACACCTCGGCCTATGGCGTGGATGTGAAGTACGCCGAGCGCATGTGGCGCGACAAGGCCTACCAGACCCGGTTGAAGGCGTTGTGCGAAGGCCTGTCCGAACTCGATGCCTGGACCCGCATGCATTACGTCTACCCGTATCCGCATGTGGACGAGATCGTGCCGCTGATGGCCGAGAACCGGATCCTGCCGTACCTGGACATCCCGTTCCAGCACGCCAGCCCGCGCATCCTCAAGCTGATGAAGCGCCCGGGCGCGGTCGACAAGACCCTGGAGCGCGTGCAGCGCTGGCGTCAGCTCTGCCCGGACATCACCGTGCGCTCGACCTTCATCGTCGGCTTCCCGGGCGAGACCGATGCCGAGTTCGAGGAACTGCTGAGCTTCCTGGACGAGGCGCAGCTGGATCGCGTCGGTGCGTTCGCCTACTCACCTGTCACTGGCGCCACCGCCAACGATCTGCCCGGTGCAGTGCCCGAAGAAGTGAAGCAGGAGCGTCTGGCCCGCTTCATGGAGCGCCAGGCGGAGATTTCCGCCGCGCGTCTGGAAGCCAAGATCGGCACCGTGCAGCAGTGCCTGGTCGATGCCATCGAAGACGGTATCGCGGTGGCCCGTTCGAAGGCCGATGCGCCGGAGATCGATGGCCTGGTGCATATCCAGAATGCCGACGAAGCCAAGCTGCGTGTCGGTCAGTTCGTGGATGTCGAGATCACCGAGAGCGACGATCACGACCTGTTCGGTGACGCGATCATCGCGGCAGAAGCGCGCAAGCCGTTCGATCTGCAGGTGCTGTGATCGCAGTGGCGACGGCTGCCGATATCGGCGGTCGTCGCCGTTTCATCGCCCCGCCGCGTGACGCGGTGGATGCGGCCTGTTTCGCACAACTGATCTACGCCGGGCTGAGCGACGTGCAGGACCTGATGGTGGCGCCGGACTGGCCCACCATCGCAGCGCTCGATGCACGCCTGGCGCTGCCGGACAAACAGCTTGCCGAGCAGAACGAGACGCTGCTGGCCGACGGCCTGCAGTATGAAACCCGCATCGCCGAGCGCGGCCAGATCGCCACCCGTGCGGACAACTGGCACGACCTGTTCAATGCCTTGATCTGGGCACGCTACCCCGCCATCAAGCGCGCGCTCAACCGGCAACAGTGCCGGCACATCGCGGCAATGGCGTCGGGTCAGCGCAACCGCGCACAGGCCGCGTTGACTCAATTCGACGAGAGCGGCGTGATCGTGCGTGTGCGCGAAACGACGCTGCTGCATGCGTGGGACCGGCACGATTGGAGCGCACTGTTCGTGGACGGGGCAGGGCAGTGGCAGCACGGCGACATCGCCGTCTCAGCGGTGATCGGGCATGCGTTGCTGGAACAGGCCTTGGTGCCGGAGCGTCTGCTGGTCGGCAAGTGCGTGGTGGTGAAGGGCGATGACGATGCCAGTGCAATGGCGGCAGTCGCGCAGGCAATCACGGATGGTGCGCTGCTCAATGATCCCCTGGAACTGCGGCCGCTGCCGCTGGCCGGGATACCTGGGTGGCACGTGCAGCAGGACGCGGCCCTGTATGCTCGGGCCGACTACTTCCGCCCGTTGCGCGAGGGCCGTGTGTATCCCGCAGCGCTGGGCTGATGCGGCGGCTGCGCCACCCCCGCTGGTTTCCGGCGTCACGTGTAGATCCACGCCATGCGTGGATGCACCCTGTCAGCCGAGGTACGCCACGGACAGGATCGCAAACCCGTGCCGGCCACTGGGCAGCTCCACCTCGAACTCATCGTCGACGCGTTTCTTCAGCAGCGCACGCGCCAACGGCGAGTCGATGCTGATCCAGCCGGCACCGGCATCGGTCTCGTCCGGGCCGACGATGCGATACACATGGATGTCGCCCGAATCGACGTTCTCCAACTCGACCGTCGCGCCGAAGAACACGGCATTCGGATCGGTCGGCGCGGTATCGACAATGCGCAGTGCTTCCAGCCGCTTGGTCAGATAGCGCACGCGCCGGTCGATCTCGCCCAGCTGCTTCTTACGGTAGGTGTACTCGGCATTCTCGGAGCGGTCGCCTTCCGCGGCGGCGGCCGCCAACGCTTTCACCACCTCCGGGCGCTTGTGCCGCCACAGCTCGTCCAGTTCGGTCTTCAGCCGCTGGTGGCCCTGTGCGGTGATCAGGGCCGTGCTTTTTTCCGCGGGGGGACGCCAACGCGACATCTGGTCTGCTTGTGCTCGTCAAAAGGTGCCGCGCCACACGGCGCGACACGAAGTATCAGCGCTTTCCGCCGAAAATACCGCCGAGCAGGCCACGCACGATCTGGTTGCCCAGCTTGGTGCCGACGGTACGCGTGGTCTGCTTGGCCATGGTTTCAATCATGCCCTGGCGGCGCTTGGTGCCGAAGATCGCATCCTTGATGCTCTGGCCGAAGCCGCCTTCCTGCGCCTCGTCCTGCTGGCGGGTACGGGCTTTCGGTGCATCGGTCTGCTCTACGGTCTTCTGCGCGCGCTGCGCCAACAGTTCGGCTGCCGATTCGCGGTTGATCGCGGTGTCGTAGCGGGTGCCCACCGGGCTGCCGGCGCGCACCTGCGCACGTTCGGCCTCGGTAATGGCACCCATCCGGCAGCGCGGCGGTGCGATCAGGGTCTGCTGCACGGGCGAGGGGATGCCCTTGTCCTGCAGCGTGGACACCAGCGCTTCACCGGTACCCAGCTTGGCCAGGGTGGCGGCCACATCCAGCTTCGGATTGGGCACGAAGGTTTCGGCGGCGACCTTCACCGCTTTCTGGTCGCGCGGGGTGAAGGCGCGAAGCGCGTGCTGCACGCGGTTGCCGAGCTGGCCGAGGATGTTGGCCGGCACGTCATCCGGGAACTGCGAGCAGAAGTACACGCCCACGCCCTTGGAACGGATCAGCCGGACCACCTGCTCGATGCGCTGCACCAGTGCCGGCGGTGCGTCATCGAACAGCAGGTGCGCCTCGTCGAAGATGAAGACCAGCTTGGGCTTTTCCAGATCGCCGACTTCCGGCAGCGTTTCGAACAGCTCCGAAAGCAGCCACAGCAGGAACGTCGAATACAGCCGTGGCTTGAGCACCAGCTGGTCGGCTGCGAGGATGCCGATCACGCCACGGCCATCGTGGTTGACACGCATGATGTCGGCCAGCTCCAGCGCAGGTTCGCCGAAGAAGGCTTCGCCGCCGTCCTGCGACAGGCGCAGCAGCGAGCGCTGGATCGCCGCCACCGTCTGCGCGCTGACCAGCCCGTATTCGGTGGAGATGTCCTTGCGCTCCTCGGCGACCAGGCCGAGCAGTGCACGCAGATCATCCAGATCGAGCAGCAGCAGGCCGCGGTCGTCGGCCAGCTTGAACACGATGTCCAGCACGCCGGCCTGGGTGTCGTTGAGTTCCAGGATGCGGGCCAGCAGTGTCGGGCCCATCTCGCTCACCGTGGTGCGTACCGGGTGGCCGAGCTTGCCGTACAGGTCCCAGAAAACGGTCGGGCTGGCAGCGGGCGCGTAATCGGCCACGCCGAGATCGGTCGCGCGCTGCAGCAGCGCCTCGCTCCCGGCGCCGGCCACGGCCAGGCCGGACACGTCACCCTTCACATCGGCCAGGAATACCGGCACGCCGATCCGCGAGAAGCCCTCGGCCAATGTCATCAAGGTGACAGTCTTGCCGGTGCCGGTCGCGCCGGCCACCAGGCCGTGGCGGTTGCCCAACCGCGGCAACAGGGTCACGGGGATGTCGTCGGTGATGCCTTTGCCGAGCAGAATCGGATCCATGGTCAACTCGCAGTGTGAATAGGCGGGATTCTAAACGTCGGCATGGGCTGGCCGGCAGACGGGTTGCCCCGATGCAAGCGGCGCGGCTACTCTGCCCCATCGTTCGCACACAGTGCCAAAAATGCCCGTTCCTGTCTTGCTTGTCCGTGGTTGGCCGCTGTTGGCCGTTGCCGCGATGCTGTCGATCGTCCCCGAGGCCCATGCCCAGCGCGTCTCCGCCCGCGACAAGGCCAAGGTGGAAGCGCTCGACCAGCGCATGACAGCCGCCGAGAAGCGCTACAACGCCGCGCTGGTGCTCGTGAACAACGCCGACCCCAAGGGCACCAATGAGGCCGACGCCGCGCTGGAGGACATGGAGGATGTGATCAGTGCCTGCGTGGCCCAGAAGGGCTGCCAGGTCAGCAATCTGCTGCCGACCTACAAGCGCCTGCTCAAGAGCAACGCTGACAGCCAGCAGGACAGCGAAGACGGCACCGCCATCGCCGACGGCACCCTGCTGGAGGCGGATCCGGACCATGTCGGGCCGCTGGCTGCCGATGTGCCTGAAGCCGCCCGCGCCGCAGCGCTGCTCAACGACAAGCGGCATGCCTTCGACACCATGGTCGAGTACAACCCGGCCGTGCAGGCGGGCATCCGCCGCTGGCTGACCGATATGCGTCCGGCGCTGCTCACCAGTTACGAGAACTACCAGAACCTGCGTGCGGTGATGTGGCCGGAGTGGGAAAAGCGCGGCCTGCCCGAGGCGCTGCTGTTCGGGATCATGGCCAAGGAATCCAACGGGCGTGTCCACGCCTCCTCGCGCGCCGGTGCCGCCGGGCTGATGCAGTTCATGCCGGCCACCGGCCGCCGTTTCGGGCTGGGCCCGGACGGTACCGGCTTTGATACCCGCTTCGATGCCCGCAGCGCGGCCGAGGCCAGCGCGACCTACCTCAACGAACGCATGCGCGAGCTCAACAACAGCGTCGAGCTGTCGCTGGCCGGTTACAACGGCGGCGAAGGTCGCGCCATCCGCGTGTTCCGCCAGTACCCGGGGCAGGGCTTCTGGACCGACAGCGTCTACAACCAGTTCCCGGGCGAGACCAAGGACTACGTGCCGATGGTGATCGCCGCGGCGTGGATCTATCTGCACCCGCAGCAGTACGGCGTGGAATTCCCCAAGATCAGCGCGCAGCCGGCGACCATCCGCCTGGCCAAGTCGACCACGATCTACGAGCTGACCATCTGCCTGGGCAGCACCGGCACCCGTGACGGCTACATGCGCGCGCTGCGCAACCTCAACCCACGGTATGAGGCCGACGGCTGGATTCCGGCCGGCACCATCATCAACGCGACCACCCGCATCGCTGGCCTCTACAACCGTTTCTGCGTCAGCGGCCCGCGCGCCGATCTGGCCCGCACCCTGATCACCGCCGATCTCAACGCGGCAATCGTTCGCCCCACGGCGGTGAGCTACACCGGCAACGTGGCGGTCGGCAGCGTGGTGCCGGTCGCCCAAGCCCAGGCGATGCCAGCGGTGACCCCGGCCGCCCCGGTGGCGGTCCCGGCCGCCAAGCCCAAGGCCAGGCCGGCGCGCAGCTACAAGGTCGGCAAGGGCGAGACCCTGGGCAAGATCGCCGCCAGGTTCCAGTGCGACGTGCCCACGTTGGCGCGGGCCAACGGCCTCAAGGCCCCGGCCTATTCGCTCAGGCAGGGCCAGAGCATCAAACTGCAGGGCTGCGACAAGTAAGCCATAACCGGGTAGGCTCGCCGGCATCACGCCTGCGGCCGCCCGGCCCAGCACATCCATCGCAGCGTCGGCCACGTGCCGGCGCTCACCGCAACACGCATACAGGACAGCAAGATGGATATGACCGCAATCAACGAGATGTTCGCCAACATCCGTGAAAACACCGATTGGGACCTCAACGGCCCGATGCTGTGGGGCTACTTCTTCGTCAACACCACCCCGGAGCCGCTGCACGGCCTGGGCGAGAAGCTGGTCGAACTGGGGTACACCCTGGTGGAAGTGTTCGAACCAGATCTGGAAGAAGGCGAAGCCCCCTACCACGTGCTGCACGTGGAGCGCGCCGAGGTGCACACCGAAGCCTCGCTGGATGCCCGCAACCACGAGCTGCAGGCCCTGGCCGAAGCGAACGGCGTGGAAGACTACGACGGCATGGACGTCGGCCCGGTCGAGATCTGATCGGCGCGATCCGATCGAACCGGACACAACGAAAAACGCCCCGGGAAACCGGGGCGTTTTCATTGGTGCGGATCAGCGGCCGGCACTACCGTTACTTCAACGTCGCCAGTGCCTGCCCCAGCTGCACCGCATGCTCGGCATCCAGATGCGGCGCGAATTCGGCCACACCCGGCGGCAGCAGCACGATCACGGTCGAGCCGTAATTGAAGCGCGCCATCTCCGCGAAGCGCTCAAGGGTGATGCCCTTGCCGCGGTAATCCTTGCGCGTGATCGTATCGCCGTAGGCCGGAATCTCCTCGCCGCCCCACACCGTCTCCACGCCGGAGACCAGCAGCGCGCCAACCATCACCGAGACCATCGGGCCGAAGTCGGTATCGAAGTGACACACCAGGCGCTCGTTGCGGGCGAACAGCCCCGGCACCGTGTTCACCGCGGCCGGGCCGACGCTGAACAACCGCCCGGGCACATGCACGGTCTCGCGCAGGGTGCCGGTCCACGGCATATGCACGCGGTGGTAATCCTTCGGCGACAGATACACCGTGGCGAACAGGCCATGGTGGAAGACCTCGGCATCCTTGGCATCGCCCAGCAGCTCGGCGGCGGTGAAGGATTGGCCCTTGGCCTGGAAGATGCGGCCGTCCTCGATCTTGCCCAGCTGACTGATCCGGCCATCGGCCGGCATCACCAGCGTGCGCGGGTCCGCATCGGCCACGCGCGCGCCCGGCTTCAACGCACGGGTGAAGAACTGATTGAAAGTCGGGTAGCTGCGCGGGTCCGGATTGGCGGCTTCGGCCAGATTCACGCCGAACTTCGCGGTCACCGTATCGATCAGCCAGCGCGAGACCCGCGGGTTGCTGGAATACGCCAGTCGGCGCGCCATCGACGACAACAGGCGGTGGGGCAGGGCGTAGCTCAGCGTGGTCATCAAACTCATGGGGCGGATTTCTCGGTCAGCAGTTGCAGGTCGCGGGCGATCGCCTGCGCTTGGAAAGGAGGTCGGATCAGGCCGGCCAGTCGGCCTTCCGGATCCAGCACGGCCAGGCTGGCCGAGTGTTCGAGGGTGTAATCCTCGGGATTTTCATCGAAGTGCTTGCCCGGCACCTTCTGGAACACGAAGCCCAGCGAGGTGGCGAAACGCTCCAGCGAGGGCACATCGGCCGTCGCGGCCAGGGTGTCCTTGTGGAACGCATGCACGTACTCGCCCAGCCGTGCGGGCGTATCGCGCTCGGGATCGACCGAAATGAAGACCAGCCGTGGGCGCAGCGTCTCGGGAAGGGTGCCCCACTGTTTCTGGGCCTGGGCCAGATCGGCCAGGGTGGTCGGGCACACATCCGGACAGAAAGTGAAGCCCAGGAACACCAAGGTCCAATGGCCCTTCAACTCGCCCGGGATCAGCCGGGTGCCATCGGACTGGCTCAGATTGAAATCGGGCAGCGGGCGCGGCTGCGGATAGAAGGTGATCGACTCGGTGGCAGGGCGGTCACCGCCCGGCTTGGGCGCGAAGACCTTCTGCGCCACGACCAGCCCCAGCCCGGCGGCCAAGGCGATCAGCAGGATGATGCCGACATTGCGATTGAACATAAGGGCCCCGTCCCGGAAGTGGCCACCATGATAGAGGCAGCCACGCCGGATTGTCGGGAGGGGCGTCGGCACGGGTGGGTTCCCGGGACCCGCCGTGAATCCATCCCTGGAGTCTCGTGAGCAGCATCCATGCTGCTCAACGGTCCCGGAAACCCACCCATGCCGCCACCTCGACAGTGGGCCGGCGCGTATGGGAAAGCAGAGCAAGTCGCGCAGCCCGGCGTCGAAACCTCAGCTGGGTGGCAGGACACTGGTCGCTGTTGGCGAAATGCCAAGCATGGCTCGGCCCCACAAAAACCGCCTTCGATGCGTAATGCGTGCGCACCCCGGCTTGGCTGTTCCCCAAAGAACCAACCCACTGTCAACGGCGTGGGGGGGGGGGGGGGGGGGGGCCGGGAGGCCGCCAGGGAGGCGCGGGGGGAGCCCCCCCCGAGAGGGGGTAGGGGGGTGGGCGCCGCCCCCCCCCCCCCCCCCCCCCCACGCCAGCCCACGGACTGGCAACCGCCGTATTGGCTTCTGCCTTGATCCTGGCCGTGGCCGTGGCCGTGGCCTTGGCCTTGACTCCGGCTCGTTTCGACTGCAACGGATGCCCCGGCCCGCCCCAGCGCCTATAATCGGGGGCCACATTGCCTGTTGCCCCGCCATGACCGCCGAAACGGCCGCCGAACTCCACACGATCATCGACCTGATCCGCTACGGCACCAGCCGTTTCAACGCCGCAGGGCTCACCTTCGGGCACAGCTACGACAACGCCCTGGACGAAGCCACCCAGCTTGTCCTGCACAGCCTGCACCTCCCGCATGACCTCGGCCCCGCCTACGGCCAGGCCCGTCTGCTCCAAGACGAAAAGGTCCGCGTGCTGGAGCTGTTCCAGCGCCGCATCGACGAGCGCATCCCGGCCGCCTACCTCACCGGTGAGGCCTGGTTCGCCGGCCTGAGCTTCAAGAGCGACACGCGCGCCCTGGTGCCGCGCTCGCCGATCGCCGAGCTGATCGAGTGCGGCTTCGAGCCGTGGCTGGCCGGCCGCGATGTCCATCGCGCCCTCGACCTGTGCACCGGCTCGGGCTGCATCGCCATCGCCATGGGCCACTACTACCCTAACTGGGAAGTGGACGGCGTCGACCTCAGCGACGAGGCCTTGTCGCTGGCCGAAGAAAACAAGGAACGCCTGCAGACGTCCAACGTCACCCTGCTCAAGTCCGACCTGTTCAACGGCCTGACCGGGCGTCATTACGATCTGATCGTCACCAATCCCCCGTACGTCACCAACGACGAGACCGATGCCCTGCCGCAGGAATACTCCTACGAGCCGGAGATGGGCCTGCGTGCCGGCGACGACGGCCTGGACCTGGTGCTGAAGATCCTGCGCGATGCCCCGCTGCACCTGAGCGAGGATGGCCTGCTGATCTGTGAAGTGGGTGAGTCCGAGCAGCACCTGTACAAGCTGCTGCCGGAAGTGGATTTCCGCTGGGTCGAGTTCAAGGTCGGCCAGATGGGCATCTTCGCCGTGGAGTGCCGCGAACTGATCGCGCACAGCGCCCGCATCACCGAACTG
Source organism: Stenotrophomonas sp. TWI587 (assembly GCF_039674145.1). Classification (NCBI taxonomy): domain Bacteria; kingdom Pseudomonadati; phylum Pseudomonadota; class Gammaproteobacteria; order Lysobacterales; family Lysobacteraceae; genus Stenotrophomonas; species Stenotrophomonas sp. TWI587. The sequence continues at coordinate 225,882 of NZ_JBDJMW010000005.1, forward strand.
GCAGCGCAGCGGCCGTGAGTTCCAACAGCTTCGGCAAACTGCTGACCGTCACCACCTTCGGCGAATCGCACGGTCCGGCGATCGGCTGCGTGGTGGACGGCTGTCCGCCGGGGCTGGAGATCAGCGCCGACGAATTCGCCCACGACCTGCAGCGGCGGGCCACCGGCAAAAGCCGGCACACCTCCGCGCGGCGTGAAGCCGATGAGATCGAGATCCTGTCCGGGGTGTACGAAGGCCGTACCACCGGCACCCCGATCGGGCTGCTGATCCGCAACACGGACCAGCGCAGCAAGGATTACACCAACATCGCCCAGCAGTTCCGTCCGGGCCATGCCGACTACAGCTACTGGCAGAAGTACGGCATCCGCGACCCGCGCGGTGGTGGTCGTTCCTCTGCGCGCGAAACCACCATGCGCGTCGCCGCCGGCGTCATCGCCAAGAAGTGGCTGCTGCAGCGGCATGGCGTCACCGTGCGTGGCTATCTCTCGCAGTTGGGCGAGATCACCCCGACCGGATTCGACTGGTCGGCGGTCGAAGACAATCCGTTCTTCTGGCCGGTCGCCGATCAGGTGCCCGCGCTGGAGAGCTACATGGATGCGCTGCGCAAGTCCGGTGATTCGGTCGGTGCGCGGGTCAACGTGGTGGCTGACGGCGTACCGCCGGGCTGGGGCGAGCCGATTTACGGCAAGCTCGATGGCGATCTGGCGGCCGCGCTGATGAGCATCAATGCGGTGAAGGGCGTGGAGATCGGCGACGGCTTTGCCAGCGCCGCGCAGAAGGGCACCGAACACCGTGACCTGCTGACCCCGCAGGGCTTTGCCAGCAACCATGCCGGCGGCATCCTCGGTGGCATCTCCACCGGCCAGCAGGTCACCGCCTCGATCGTGCTCAAGCCGACCTCCAGCCTGCGCCTGCCCGGTGCCACGGTGGACGCCAGCGGCGCCTCGGTCGAGGTGATCACCACCGGCCGTCACGATCCGTGCGTGGGTATCCGCGCCACCCCGATCGCCGAGGCGATGATGGCCCTGGTGCTGATGGACCAGGCGCTGCGCCACCGCGCCCAGTGCGGCGATGTCGGAGAGATCACCCCGCGCATCCCGGGCACGATCGATGGCTGATCGGCGCCCCAAGGTCTGGGTCAGCCAGCCGCTGTTCGACGATGTCGTCGAACAGCTCGGGCAGCATTTCGACTTGACCATGACCGGCGACGTCACCCGCTATACGCCGCAGACACTGGCCGAACAACTGGCCCACGTCGACGGCGCGCTGATCACCCTCAACGAACGCATTGGTGCGGCCGAGATCGCCAACGCGCCGCAGTTGCGCGCGATCGCCAACGTCGGTGTGGGCTACAACAACCTGGATATCGACGCGCTCAGTGCCGCCGGCATCCTGGCCAGCAACACCCCGGATGTGCTGACCGAAACCACCGCCGACCTCGGCTTTGCACTGCTGATGGCTGCCGCGCGCCGCATCACCGAATCCGAGCGCTGGCTGCGTGACGGCCAGTGGGGGCAATGGTCGTTCCAGACCATGCTCGGTGCGGACATCCACGGCAGCACGCTGGGCATCCTCGGCATGGGCCGCATCGGCCAGGGCATCGCCCGCCGCGGCGCGCACGGCTTCGGCATGCGCGTGCTGTACCACAACCGTTCGCGGCTGCCCGAGGCCACCGAGGCCGAGGTCGGCGCGCAGTATGTGGACCTGGATGCGCTGCTGGCGCAGGCCGATCACCTCGTGCTCGTGCTGCCGTACAACGCCGCCTCGCACCACATCATCGATGCGGATGCACTGGCGAAGATGAAGCCGACCGCCACGCTGGTCAACATCGCCCGCGGTGGCATCGTGGATGAGCTGGCGCTCGCCGATGCACTGGCCAACGGCCGTCTGGCCGCCGCCGGACTGGACGTATTCGAAGGTGAGCCGACGGTGCGCCCGGAGTTGCTGGCCCTGCGCAACATCGTGCTGACCCCGCACATCGGCAGTGCCAGCCAGGCCACGCGCCGGGCGATGGTGCAGCTGGCCGTGGACAACCTCACCGCCGCATTGGGGCAGGGCCCGGATGCCGGCCACCCGCCGAGCGCGATCAACGCCGACGCTGTCGCTGCCGTGAAAACCGGCGGCGCGACCGTGGGCGGCAAAAAAATCGACGACGCAAAACGATAGGGAGCCGCGCTGGCCAACAGGCGAGGTTCCCGAACCGGTAGGTACCGACCGAGGGTCGGCACATATCTCCAAGGCACGGCAGGTACCGATCGTTGGTCGGTACACATCCCCAACGCACGTTTCGTATCGGCCACGGGTCGGTACACCCAACAGAGGTTCTCATGAGCAATCCAGATCGTCTTTTCCACGTCGCCGTCGTCGGTGCCACCGGTGCTGTCGGCGAAACCATGCTGGCCATCCTGGCCGAGCGCAACTTCCCGATCGCCACGCTGAGCCTGCTCGCGTCCTCGCGTTCGGCCGGTGGCGAGATCGAGTACCAGGGCGAGAAGATCAAGGTCCAGGACCTGAGCACCTTCGATCCGAACGGCGTGGACATCGCGCTGTTCTCCGCCGGTGGCAGCGTCTCCAAGGAGTTCGGTCCGAAGTTCGCCGCCGCTGGTGCGGTGGTGATCGATAACTCCTCGGCCTTCCGTTACGACGATGACGTGCCGCTGGTCGTCTCCGAAGTGAACCCGGAGGCGCTGAAGAACCGCCCGCGCGGCATCGTCGCCAACCCAAACTGCTCGACCATGCAGATGCTGGTCGCACTCGCCCCGCTGCACCGCCAGTACGGCATCGAGCGCATCAACGTGGCCACCTACCAGTCGGTCTCCGGCGGCGGTCGCTCGGCGCTGGAAGAACTCGGCAAGCAGACCGGCCAGCTGCTCAGCTTCCAGGAAATCGACCCGCAGCGCTTCCCGGTGCAGATCGCCTTCAACCTGATCCCCCACATCGATGACTTCCAGGAGAACGGCTTCACCAAGGAAGAAATGAAGCTGGTCTGGGAAACCCGCAAGATCCTCGGCGATGACAGCATCCTGGTGAACCCGACCGCCGTGCGCGTGCCCGTGTTCTATGGTCACTCCGAAGCGGTCACCATCGAAACCCGCGACAAGGTCACCCCGGATGCCGCGCGTGAGCTGCTGGCGCGTTCGCCGGGCGTGGAAGTGGTCGACAAGCATGAAGCCGGTGGCTATCCGACCCCGGTCACGCACGCCTCGGGCACCGATGCGGTGTACGTCGGCCGCATCCGCGAGGATCTGTCGCACCCGCGTGGCCTGAACCTCTGGATCGTCTCGGACAACATCCGCAAGGGCGCCGCCCTCAATGCCGTGCAGTTGGCCGAGCTGGTCGCCGCCGAAGGCTGATCGCGTGGTGGTTGGCGGCATGGGGATGCCGCCGACCACCCGCATCGAAACATCGCCGATCACGGGGGGAGCCGTTATATTGGCCGCCATGAAGAACCGGGTTCCGGGCGCAGTGCGTCCGTTCAAGTATGTGTCCACGCTGCTGCTGGCTTTGGCCAGCAGTTCCGCCATGGCCCTGGGGTTGGGCGATATCCGGGTGCTGTCCAAGCCGGGCCAGCCGTTGCTGGCCGAGATTCCGGTCATTTCCGCCGATCCGTCCGAGCTGGAGAACCTGCGCGTCGCGCTGGCTTCGCCGGCGACCTTCGCACGGGTCGGGCTGGAGCCGCCGTCCGGGCTGGTCAGCGAGTTGCAGTTTGAATTGACCCGCAATGCGCAGGGCCGCGCCGTGGTGCGCGTCAGCAGCCAGGCGCCGGTCGCGACGCCTTCGTTGAATTTCCTGATCGAAGCCGATTGGGGGCAGGGCCGTCTGGTCCGTGAGTATTCCGCCCTGGTGGATGCGCCCAACAGCGCCGCCGCCGTGGCCGAGCCGGAAATCGTCGCCCCGGCGGGCGCGATGTCCAATGCCATCATCCGTGAGCCTGCGCCGGAGGCGGCAGCCGTCGCCGCGCCGTCGCGCCGCGCTGAACCCGCCGCCGCACCCCGGCCGGCCGCGCCGAGGGCTGCACAGGCCGCCCCGGCCGCGCCCGTCGCCGCCGATGGCAGCGTCACCGTCCAGCGCGGGCAGACGCTCTCGCAGATCGCCGGTTCGCTGGCGCGCGAGCAGGGCATCAACCGCGACCAGGCGATGATCGCGCTGCTGCGGGCCAATCCGGAGGCCTTCATCCGTGGCAACGTGAACCTGCTCAAGCAGGGCGCAGTGCTGCGCACGCCGGGTGCCGATGGGCTTGCCCAGATTGATGCACAACAGGCTGCGGCGATCGTGCGCGAGCACACCGCGCAATGGCGGCAGTCGCGCGCTGCGATCCCGCAGCCCGCCGACAGCGGGGTGGCCGCTGCGCCGTCTCCGGCCCCGGTCGCAGCGGCCGCCGCTGGCCAGGACGCACGCCTGGAAATCGCGCCGGCCGTCGCCGCCGCCGGCACCACCGCAGGCACAACCACCGGCACCGCTGCCGGCACCGAGGGCGACATGCTGGGTAACGAACAACTGCGTCAGGCCAAGGAAGACGTCGCCACGCGCGATGCCGAGATCCAGGAACTGCGCGAGCGCGTGGCCGAGCTGGAAAAGCTCAAGGCCCAGCAGCAGTCGCTGATCGCGATGAAGGACAACGACCTGGCCGCCGCACAACAGCGATTGGAGCAGGCACCCGGTACGCGCGACAGCGCCAGCGGTGGCTGGTACTGGCTCGGCCTGGTCGTATTGCTTCTGGTGGTGGGTGGTTGGGCCCTGGTGCGGCGGCGGAAGCCATCGCCGCTGCCGCCGCTGTCACGCGATGGGCTCGACGGTGCCTCGCTGGCGGCTGCCGTGCCGGTCGCGGATCATGTGGACGAACTGGCTGCGCAAGGCGATGACGCACACCGCGCACCCGACGAAGAGGCGAGTGCAGAGGCCGACGTCTATGCTGGGCTGCGCCGTGAGCCGGTGTTCTCGCTGGCGTCATCCACGCACGACGCCGATCCGCATGATGCCCTCGACGATTCTCGCTGGAGTGCTACCGCGACGGACGAAGCGCCGGTGTTGCCCGAGGTCGAGGCGACGGCGGCGTCTGCGTACAGCATCGACGCCGACGCCCAGCATGTGAACGTGGACGATGCGCTGTTCCGCGAACCGGCTCCGCTGATCGAGCCGCCAGCGCATGCGCTGGAAGCCGCTGCGCAGCCTTCGTTCCGCGGCGTGTTCGAATTCCCCGATGAAACCGCCACTGCCGAACGTGCGGCAGACGCGAGCGATGACAGCATCGGTGCCGACGTTGAGGCGGTGACTGCCGGCCATGACGGGACACTCGATAGTGCCGACTCGGTCGCCGACAACGCACCTGTCGCGCCGATCGGAAGCCCCGGCCGCGACCGTCTGGAGCTGGCCATCGCCTACCTGGACCTCGGCGATGCCGAGACTGCCCGCACCCTGCTGCAGGAAGTCGCCGTGGGCGCCGACCCGCACAGCCAGGCCGAAGCGCGCGAACTGCTGGCGCGACTGGGATGAGCGACGCCCCTCCGGTAGCAGTGCGGGAACGCCGCCTGGACTACGTTGAGTTCGCCTCGCGTGATCCTGCCGCCAGTCGTCGTTTCTTCGAGCAGGTGTTCGGCTGGTCGTTCGTGGATTACGGTCCGGATTACACCGCCTTCGACGACGGCCGTTTCCAGGGCGGTTTCTTCCGCGCGGAGCCGCAGAGCGCTTCGGCGGGAGGCGCGCCGCTGCTGGTGATCTACGCCGATGATCTGCAGCCCATGCTCAACGCCGTGCTGGCCCAGGGCGGGCAGATCATCAAACCGGTGTTCGCCTTCCCCGGCGGCAGCCGGTTCCAGTTCGTGGAACCGGGCGGCAACGAGCTGGCCATCTGGTCCGAACGCGACGCTGCGTGATGCAACACCCGGCGCCTGCGCCGGTTTTCCCGAAAACACAGAGGTTCACCATGCGCTACGCACTGGGCGTGGAATACGACGGCAGCGAATTCAAAGGCTGGCAGCGGCTCGGTGAGAGCGGCTGCCCAAGCGTGCAGGCCAGCCTGCAGGATGCGCTGTCCTCGGTGGCCAATGCACCGATCCAGGTCGTGTGTGCGGGGCGTACCGATGCCGGGGTGCACGGTGAATGCCAGGTCGTGCATTTCGATACCGATGTCGTGCGTGATCCGCGCAGCTGGATGCTGGGCACCACCACGCGCCTGCCGCGCTCCATCGCTGTGCGCTGGTGCGTACCGGTCGCCGACGAGTTCCATGCGCGCTTTGCCGCGCGCGCGCGCCGCTACCGCTACCGTCTGCTCAACCGCCAGGTCCGCCCGGCACTCTATCGGCAGACCCTGAGCTGGGAGCGCAGGCCGCTGGATGCCGAGCTGATGCACGCAGCCGGCCAGGCCCTGCTGGGTGAGAACGACTTCAGCGCCTTCCGCAGTGTGCAGTGCGAGGCTCTGCACGCGCGCCGGAACATGCAGTCGCTCTCGGTGACCCGTCAGGGCGAAGTGGTGGAGGTCGCCGTTCAGGCCAATGCATTCCTTCATCACATGGTGCGCAATATCGTCGGTTCATTGATCCTGGTCGGTTGTGGTGAGCAGCCGGTCGCGTGGATGGGGCAACTGCTGGCCGGGCGCGACCGCACCGTGGCCGGCCCGACTGCCCCGCCGCAGGGATTGGTCTTCGTTGGTCCCCTGTACCCCGACAACTGGCAGCTGCCTGCCGAGGTCACCTTATGAGCCGCTCCTTCTACCGCACCCGTATCAAGTTCTGCGGCATGACCCGTGCCGGCGACGTGCGCCTGGCCGGCGAGCTCGGCGTGGACGCGGTCGGTTTCATCTTCGCCCGCGAGAGCAAACGCCGGGTCGCGCCGGCCGAGGCGCGCGCCATGCGCCAGGCCATCGCCCCGATGGTCGACGTGGTCGCCCTGTTCCGCGACAACACCAAGGAAGAGGTGCGCGAAGTGCTGCGCACCGTGCGGCCGACCCTGCTGCAATTCCACGGTGATGAAGACGAATCGTTCTGCCGCAGCTTCAACATGCCGTACCTGAAGGCCGTGGCGATGGGCGGCAAGGACGAGGTCAACGCCCGTCAGCTGCAGCTGCGCTATCCCAGCGCGGCGGGCTTCCTGTTCGACAGCCACGCCCCCGGTGGCGGCGGTGGCACCGGCGTTGCCTTTGACTGGACGCGCCTGCCGACCGGCCTGCATCGCCCGTTCCTGCTGGCCGGCGGGATCACCCCGGACAACGTGTTCGATGCGATCGTGGCCACGCTGCCGTGGGGCGTGGATGTGTCCAGTGGCATTGAATCCGAACCGGGCATCAAGGACGGCTACAAGATGCGCAAGTTCGTCGAAGAAGTCCGCCGCGCCGACTGCCACGAAGCGGATTGATCCGCAGGCCCCACGGGTAGGCCACGACCGTTGGTCGTGGCGCGCTCATCCCTTCAGCTGCTCCTGCAGCCACCCGGCCAGCGCATCCACCCGCGGATCGGCCCCACCCTCCGGCGTCGCCAGTACCCAGAACCCCCCGGTCGCGCCGAATCCCCAGGGTGCCAGCAGCCGGCCGGCGGCCAGCTCATCGGCCACGAGCGGTTCTGGCGCGATCGCCACGCCCAGTCCGGCCACCGCTGCTTCCAGCAGGTAATAAAGATGCTCGAAGCCGCTGCCCAGTTGCAGCTGGGCCGGCTCCAGCCCGTGGGACAGCGCCCAGGCCGGCCACGCCTGCGGGCGTGAGGCCGTATGCAGCAGCGATTCGCCCACCAGGGAGGAGGGCGGCTGATGCCTCAGCCGCGCCGCCGCCGGGTGCTGCGGACTCACCACCACACCCACACGCTCCGGGGCCAGCTCCCGCACCTGCCAGCCACGCGGCCACGGCGGCTGAGCGAGCAGCAGCACCGCATCCAGCCCCTGCTGCTCGGCGGTGAAGCTCCCGTCCTGGGCCGACCAATGCAGCGGCAGCTGGGGCAGGGCGTTCTGCAGTGCCTGCAGGCGGGGAATCATCCAGCGCGCCAGGATGCTGCCGCTGCAGCCCAGCACCAACGCTTCGGGCCGCTGTTGGCGTTTGAGCGCGACCACCGCTTCGCGGATCTGCTCGAACGCACCTTCGCAGGCGGCGTGCAGATCCTCACCAGCGCGGGTCAGGCGCAGTCCACGTCCCTCGCGCTGGAACAACGCGACGCCCAGGTGCTCCTCCAGCAGGCGCAGTTGGCGGCTGATCGCGCCATGGGTGACATGCAGTGCCTCGGCGGCACGACCAACCCCGCCCAACCGGGCGGCCGCTTCAAAGCTGCGCAGGGCGTTCAGCGGGGGCAACGGGCCGTCGGTCATGTGAGTTTTCCTGACAGGTCGTGGCAGATATTATCGATATTCCTGTCATGACAGGTGCGTTAAATTGGCAGCCTGTCTCCACCGGCTGTCGCGCTATGTCTGCTTCCCCCGTCTCCCCCATCGTCGATTTCCATGCCTACCCCGATGCCAACGGCCATTTCGGCCGCTACGGCGGGAGTTTCGTCGCCGAGACCCTGATCGGGCCGTTGCAGGAGCTGGCAGCTGCCTACGACGAAGCGCGCCGCGATCCGGCCTTCATCGCCGCCTACGACAAGGATCTGACCCATTACGTAGGCCGTCCCAGCCCGATCTATCACGCCGAGCGCCTCAGCCAGCAGGTGGGCGGCGCGCAGATCCTGCTCAAGCGCGAGGACCTGAACCACACCGGCGCACACAAGATCAACAACACCATCGGCCAGGCGCTGCTCGCCGCGCGGATGGGCAAGAAGCGCATCATCGCCGAGACCGGCGCCGGCCAGCACGGCGTGGCCAGTGCCACCGTGGCCGCGCGCCTGGGGCTGGAATGCGTGGTCTACATGGGCGCCACTGACATCGAGCGGCAGAAGATCAACGTCTACCGCATGAAGCTGCTCGGCGCGACCGTCGTGCCGGTCACCTCCGGCTCGGCCACGCTCAAGGATGCGCTCAACGAAGCGATGCGCGACTGGGTCACCAACGTGCGCGACACCTTCTACATCATCGGCACCGTGGCCGGCCCGGATCCGTACCCGCGCATGGTGCGTGATTTCAACGCGATCGTCGGCCGCGAGGCGCGCGCGCAGATGCTGACCGATTACGGTCGTCTGCCCGATGCGATCACCGCCTGCGTTGGCGGTGGCAGCAATGCGATCGGCCTGTTCCATGCCTTCCTCAATGATCGCGATGTGCGCATCGTCGGTGCCGAAGCGGCGGGCGACGGCATCGAGACCGGTCGCCATGCCGCCTCCATCGCGGCCGGTCGCCCCGGCGTGCTGCACGGCAACCGCACCTATGTGATCTGCGACGACGATGGCCAGATTACCGAAACCCATTCGGTCTCGGCCGGCCTGGATTACCCGGGCGTCGGCCCGGAACACGCCTTCCTGGCCGATGCCGGACGCGCCGAGTACGTCGGCATCACCGATGACGAAGCGCTGGCCGCCTTCCACCAGCTGGCGCACAGCGAAGGCATCCTGGCCGCGCTGGAATCCAGCCACGCAGTGGCGCAGGCGATCAAGATCGCGCGTGATCTGCCACGCGACAAGCTGGTGCTGTGCAACCTGTCCGGCCGCGGCGACAAGGACGTACACACCATCGCTGCCCGGGAGGGTCTGGTGCTGTGAATCCGCTGCTGCGCCAGGGAAGTGCGCTGCTGATGGTGGTCGGCCTGACCGGATGTACGCCGCCGGATCCGCCGGTGCTGCCCGCGCCGGCCGCACCGGTCGGTGCCGTGGCGCCGGCGCGGGAATCGGCCAGCAATGACGATGACATCGCCAACCGCCCGATCGAGGACGCACCGGAGCCGCCACCCGCTGTGGAGGCAACCGTTGCTGACGATGCTGCGCCGTCGGTGGTGTCGGTCGCGCTGGATCACGCCGGGGAGGTGCTGATCGGGCAGCGTTTCACCGAGCTCGCCGCTGATGGCCCTTGGCATTCGGCCGGCCTGAGCGAAGGCGAGCCCAGCGGTGCCTGCGAGTACTACGAGCGCGGCAACCTGCCCGAAGGTGTGTCGATGATGGTTGAGGACGACCATGTGCAGCGTTTCGAGCTGGCGCCGATCGAGGAGTCCTACGAGGCCATCACCCAGCCGGGGCCGTTCGGGCTGCGCCTGGGCATGACCCTGGATGAAGCGCTCACGCGGCTGCCGCCCGGCAGTACACGCGCGCCGCATGCCTATGACCCGGAAACGGGCGAATACCTGACCTGGCAGGACCCTGGCTCGGATCTGGCGATCCGGCTGGAGATCTTCGACGGGGTGATATCGAAGCTGTACTGGGGCGCCAGTGGCGCCGTTGAACTGATTGAAGGATGTGCCTGAGATGTCCGTGGACCGTATCGATGCCTGTTTTGCCCGCCTGCGCGATGAACGTCGCAAGGCGCTGATCCCCTTCATCACCGCCGGCGATCCCGGTCTGGAAGCCACCCTGCCGGTCATGCATGCATTGGCCGCGGCCGGTGCGGATGTCATCGAGCTCGGGGTGCCGTTCTCCGATCCGATGGCCGACGGCCCGACCATCCAGCGCAGCTCCGAGCGTGCGCTGGCTCGCGGGGCAGGGCTGCGCTATGTGCTGGAGACTGTCGCCGCCTTCCGCAAGGACGATGCCACCACGCCGGTGGTGCTGATGGGCTATCTCAACCCGATCGAGATCCACGGTACGGAACGCTTCGCGCAGTCGGCTATTGCCGCCGGCGTGGACGGCATCCTGCTGGTCGATCTGCCGCCGGAAGAAGCGGCCGAAACCCGGGAGATTTTCACCGCGGCCGGCTTGGCGCTGATCCTGCTGGCCTCGCCGACGACCGCTGATACGCGCCTGGATGCGCTGTCCGCGATGGCGCAGGGGTACCTGTATTACGTCAGTTTCGCCGGGGTGACCGGCGCATCCGATCGCCTGGACAGCAGTGCCGCCGGTGCCCGCCTGCGCGACCTGCGCAGCCGCTCCACCGTGCCGGTGGTGGCCGGCTTCGGGATCAAGGATGCGGCCAGTGCCGCGGCCATGGCCGTGGAGGCCGATGGCGTGGTCGTGGGCAGTGCGCTGGTGGCTGCACTGGGTGAGGCGCCCGACGCGGCGGCCGCCGCAGCAACGGCGCAGGCATTCCTCACGCCGCTGCGACACGCGCTCGACGCCGCCTGAAGCTCCTAAACGTACGTACCAGAATGGTTTACGTCAGCCCCCCGGCAACCGCCGGGGGGTGCCCGAGCATGGAAACGGTGAGCTAGACTGTCCGCCTTTGCGGCCCCCGGGCCGCCCTGAACGGAAGTAGCATCCCGCATGAGTTGGCTCAGCAAGTTGATGCCGTCTGGCATCCGCACCGACAACGTCCCCAGCAAGAAGCGCAGCGTCCCCGAGGGCCTGTGGGAGAAGTGCAGCAGCTGCGGCAGCGCGCTCTACCGTCCTGAGCTGGAAGAGAACCTGGAAGTCTGCCCCAAGTGTGGCCACCACATGGCCATCCGCGCGCGTGCGCGCCTGGCCGCGCTGTTCGATGCGGACAGCACCACCGAGATCGGTGCGCGCCTGGGGCCGACGGACCTGCTCAAGTTCAAGGACCAGAAGAAGTACAGCGAGCGCATCAAGGCGTCGCAGAAGAACACCGGCGAGTACGACGCCCTGATCGCCATGCAGGGCCTGATGAAGGGACGCCCGCTGGTCGCCTCGGCCTTCGATTTCGCCTTCATGGGCGGCTCGATGGGCTCGGTGGTCGGTGAGCGTTTCTCGCTGGCCGCGGAAAAGGCGCTGGAGATCGGTGCGCCCTACGTGTGCTTCTCCGCCAGCGGCGGCGCGCGCATGCAGGAAGGCCTGTTCTCGCTGATGCAGATGGCCAAGACCTCGGCCGCGCTGGGTCGCCTGCGTGATGCCGGCCTGCCGTACATCTCGGTGCTCACCCACCCGACCACCGGTGGCGTGTCGGCCTCGTTTGCGATGCTGGGCGATATCAACATCGCCGAGCCGCAGGCCCTGATCGGCTTCGCTGGCCCGCGCGTGATCGAGCAGACCGTGCGCGAAAAGCTGCCCGAAGGCTTCCAGCGCTCGGAGTTCCTGCTTGAGCACGGCGCGATCGATCAGATCTGCGACCGCCGCGAGATGCGCGACCGCCTGTCGGAGATCCTGGCCATGCTGGCGCGTCAGCCGGCGCCGGCACCGGACGCGGCGGCCTGATGGCGTCGCGCAAGTATTTCGGCACCGACGGCATCCGCGGCAAGGTCGGTGAGGGCGTCATCTCCGCCGATTTCGTGCTGCGCCTGGGCAATGCGCTCGGGCGCGCGCTGACCGAACGCAACGGGCACCGCCCGGTCGTGGTGATCGGCAAGGACACCCGCATCTCCGGCTACATGTTCGAAGCCGCACTCGAAGCCGGGCTGGTCGCAGCCGGCGCCGATGTGCAGCTGCTCGGCCCGATGCCCACGCCGGCGGTGGCCTTCCTCACCCGTACCCTCGGTGCGGATGCGGGCATCGTCATCAGCGCCTCGCACAACCCGCACTACGACAACGGCATCAAGTTCTTCTCCGCCGATGGCGAGAAGCTCGATGACGCCACCGAGTTGGCGCTGGAAGCCGCGCTTGATGCGCCGTTCACCACGGTCGAATCCGAGCGGCTGGGCAAGGCCATGCGCGCCCGCGATGCGGTGGGCCGCTACATTGAATTCTGCAAGGCCAGCGTGCCGCGCGGGTTCGATCTGCGTGGGCTGAAAATCGTGCTCGACTGCGCGCACGGCGCTACGTATCACGTCGCCCCGCTGCTGTTCCGCGAGATGGGCGCGGAGGTGATCAGCATCGGCGATGCGCCCAACGGCCTGAACATCAACGATGGCGTCGGCTCGATGCACATCGACAACCTGGCCGCGAAAGTGCGCGAGGTCGGCGCCGATTTCGGCATCGCCTTCGATGGCGATGGCGACCGCGTGCTGATGGCCGATGACCAGGGCAACCCGGTCGATGGCGATGACCTGCTGTTCGTGCTGGCCCAGGCCTGGCAGCGTAGTGGTCGCCTGCATGGCCCGGTGGTCGGCACGCTGATGACCAACTTCGGCCTGGAGCAGGCACTGGAACGGCTGGAGATCCCGTTCCAGCGCAGCAACGTCGGTGACCGCTACGTGCATCAGGCACTTGTGGAAAATGACGGCGTGCTCGGCGGCGAAGCGTCCGGCCATCTGCTGTGTCTGGACCGCGCCACCACCGGCGATGCGATCGTCAGCGCGCTGCAGGTGCTGGAAGTGTTGCGCCGTGATGGCACCTCGCTGCGCCAGGTGCTGTCGGTGCTCAACAAGGTGCCGCAGAAGACCGTGAACGTGCGTCTGCAGGGCGCGGCCAAGGCAACCGTGCAGGCCGAGAGCGTGCAGGCCGCGCTGGCGGCTGCGCAGCAGGCAGTGAAGGGGCGCGGCCGTGCGTTCCTGCGCCCGTCGGGCACCGAGCCGGTGGTGCGTGTCACTGTCGAGGCGGACAGTGCCGAGCTCATGCAGTCCACGCTGGACAATCTCTCGGCGGCGGTGAAGGCGGCGGCCGCAGCCTGAGTCACGCGATGACGAGTGAAACGAAAACGCCCCGGGAGACCGGGGCGTTTTTCGTCGTGGGTCCGGTGCCGATCACGGCCCGGCCACCATCTTCTTTTTCTTCGCTTTGAAGCGGTTGAACAGCGGCGCGATCAGCGGGTGGTAGCTGTAAGCGATGCGCTTGCGCAGCCAGCTGGCCGGGCGGTCGCGGATCGCGAACCGGTAGATGTGCTCTGGATCGCCCCCGACCACGTTGCGGCCGAACGGGTGGGTGGTATGCAGGTACTTGAAGCCCTGTGCCCGTGCGATCTGCACGTAGTCCTCGTCGAAATCGCCGTACGGCCAGCACAGCGTGTCCGAGACCTCACCCAGCTGCTGCTGCAGCACATCGCGCGCCACCGACAGGTCGCCACTGATGCCTTGGCGCTTGTGCTCGCGGGAGATGTCCTGCTTGAGCCAGCGGGTGTGCGTGTGCGTGTGGCAGTGCACCTCGAACGTGCCGGCCGCGATCATCTCGCGCGCTTCGCTCCAGCGCATCATCACCTCGTCCGGTCGGTTCTCGCGCAGGATCGCGGCCTCGCAGCCGCGATGGTCCGGCGTTGCGGGCAGGGTGGCGCCGGGCTGGCCCGCATGCGGCCGGACATCGCCTTCGCCCATCCAGCCGGTGACCACGAACACCACCGCGTGCATGCCGTACTTGGCCAGGATCGGGTGCGCGTACACCCAGTTGTCCAGATAGCCGTCATCGAAGGTGATCACGATCGACTTGGCCGGCGTTGGCTTGCCCGCGAGGAAATCCGCGTACTGCTCCAGCGTCAGCGAGGTCCAGCCGTTGGCCGCCAGCCAGGCGATCTGGCTTTCAAAATTCTCCGGCGAGACCGTGATCATTCCCGGGGACGGGGACACATGGTGGTGCATCAGCACCGGGACGGATCTAGCGTTGGCCATGGCCCAGTTCCTTCAACCACTGGTGGTAATAGTATTCGGTCGCTTCAGTGTGACCGGTCGGGGTGAAGCGATGTGCGCTGCGCATCCATTCCCACCCGGCCAGGCCCATCTGCTGGCGGCGGTCGGGCTGTTCGATCAGGGTGCGCAGTGCGTTGGTCAGCGCCGCCTGGTCGCCCAGCGGAGCAAGCAGGGCGTTGCTGCCTTCCACCACCATTTCCGGCACGCCACCCACCCGGGTCGCAACGATCGGCACGCCGACATACGCCGCTTCCAGGAACACCGTGCCGGCGGCTTCCTTGTGGGTGGCGAGCGCGAAGATATCGAAGCCGGCCATCAGCCGGCAAGCGCCGTGGCGGTAGCCAAGCAGATGCACCTGTGCGGCAATGCCGAGCTGCTGGCGCAGCGCGATCAGCCGGTCCATCACCGGCTGGCCGTCGCCGACGATCACCAGCTGCACGCGCGGATCGGCGCGGCACAGCGGCGCCATGGCCTGCAGCAGCTCCAGGTGACCCTTGGGCTCGCGCAGCACGGCGACGCAGCCGACCACGATCTGTTCCTCGTTGAAGCCCAGCTCGGCACGCACCTCTGCACGGGTGTCCTGCAGGCACTGCCACGGGTCGCGCTTGGCGATCTGCGACCACTGCGGCGGCACCGCGATCGGCGGAACGATCCCGACGTGTGCGTCGTCGATGCCGCGGCTGACCATCAGTTTCTTGACGAAGCTGCTGACGGTCATCACCCGGTGGGGCAGGCCGGTGTAGGTCAGCAGCGAGTTGATCGGACTCATCAGATGGCGCGAGCGCACCACCAGCGGCGTACCGCCAAGCCGGGCACCGGCGGCGGCGATCAGGCTGTCGCGGCGGCTGGTGGTGTTGACCACATCGTAGCCATGGCGGCGCACCAGGCGTGAGACCGACCAGATGCCGCGCAGCATGCGCAGCAGGCCGCCCATTTTCAGGGCGTGGACGGTGAAGCCGGCTTCGCGCGCCATCTCGCCCAGACGGGCGCCCGGCTGGCACAGCAGCGAGACCTCATGGCCGCGGTCGCGCATGGCCAGCATGTGGCGGTAGATGTAGATCTCCTGCCCACCGAATCCCTTGGCGGCTTCCGTGTGGAGAATTTTCAGTGGCGCGTTCATCGGTGGACGATCCATGTGTGAAAAAGCGCCCGCGCTGCGCGAGCGGCTGTCGTTGTTGCCTGCGGCTCGCGCCAGCGCATCCGATACGCTGTGCAGTGCCGTGGGTGTCGGGTAGTGCGGACGGCCCGGCACGGTCTCGCCGCTGCCGGCGTGAGTCAGCGCAACGCCATCGGCGATGAGGGGGAGAGCAGGGGCATCCATGAGGCGGACCGGGCGACGCAAGGAGTAATGGGGGCGGCGCCTGGGCGTCGCCGGTGGCCCGTTCTGGCCGTCTGGGCGCGCGCATTGTATCGGTTTGTATCAATGTATCGGTGGCGGGGTTGGCCCGATCTGGCACAATGTTCAGCCGGGCCACAGCTGGCCCACCGACCACCATGAACAAGCAGGAATCGCTGTGAGCCAGATCCCCACCCTCGACATCACCCGTTTTGACACCGACCGCGACGCGTTCGTGGCCGAGCTGGGTGCGGCCTACCGCGAATGGGGCTTTGCTGGCATCCGCAACCACGGCATTCCGCAGGCTGACATCGACGCAGCCTATGAGGTCTTCAAGGCCTTCTTCGCCCTGCCGGAAGAGACCAAGCGCCAGTACCACGTGCCTGGCAGCGGCGGCGCGCGTGGCTACACCGCCTTCGGCGTGGAGACGGCCAAGGGCTCGCAGCACTTCGACCTGAAGGAGTTCTGGCACATCGGCCGCGAGATTCCGGACGACTCCCCCTACCGTGAGGTGATGGCCCCGAACCTGTGGCCGAGCGAGGTCCCGGGCTTCCGTGAGCGCGGCTATGGCATCTACCAGGCCCTGGACAAGCTGGGTTCGCGCGTCCTGTCGGCGCTGGCCCTGCACATCGGCCTGCCGGAAGACTTCTTCGCGGACAAGACCAACAACGGCAACTCGATCCTGCGCCCGATCCATTACCCGCCGATCACCGCCGAGAACATCCCGAACGTGCGCGCCGGTGCCCACGGCGACATCAACTTCATCACGCTGCTGGTCGGCGCCAGCGCGGCCGGCCTGGAAGTGCAGTCGCATGAAGGCAAGTGGGTGCCCTTCACCTCGGACGCGGACACCATCGTGGTCAACATCGGCGACATGCTGCAGCGGCTGACGAACCATGTGTACCCGTCGACCATCCATCGCGTGGTCAATCCCCCGGGCGAGCAGGCCCGCCAGCCGCGTTATTCGGTGCCGTTCTTCCTGCACCCGAACCCGGATTTCCTGATCGACGTGTTGCCGACCTGCATCACCCCGGAAAACCCGAGCCGCTACCCGGAGCCGATCACCGCCCACGGCTTCCTGGAAGAGCGCCTGCGCGAGATCAAGCTGAAGTAAGCGATCTTGCCGGAGCAACAAAGAAGGCCGCCGCAAGGCGGCCTTCTTCATTCTGCGGAGTGCCGGCCGCTGGCCGGCTCCAGACAATGTTGGCCCGGCTGCATCCGGCTATTCGCTGCCCCGTGTTGGGCGAGCGCTGCCATGCCCAGCCGGGACGCGCCGTAAACCCCGCTCCGCGGCCCGGCCCAGCCGCTGGCGGCTGTGCGTTCGAACGCATGCGAGGCAGTGCCTTGCAAGCAATGCGCTCTCACCCATGAGGGCTCGACGGGCGCCATCCATGGCGCCCGACGGTCCCGGCTGGGCACGGCAGCGCTCGCCCCCGACGGATTGCCTCGCCGGAGGGCTGAGTAAGGCAGAGCAGGGCGGACTCAATGCCGATCCGGCGCTTTGTAGCTGTCCCATGCAAGCCGACACACTGTCAGAGGGTGGGCGTGGGTGGGTTGGCGGGACCGTTATGCGCCATGGATGGCGCATATCGAGCCCCCATGGACGGGTTCACGGCGTGTCCCGCCAACCCATCCGCGCCCGCCCAGCCCGGGCACGTCCGCCGCTCCCGTCGCCCTTGCTTTTGCTCTTGGCTCGCAGCGAAAATAAATATCCAATTGAAATGTAAGCGTTTTCCCGTCAACGCCATTTCGTTGCATCCGTTATCATGGCCGGCTGATACCCAAAGGAGCACCGCCATGCGCCGCAAGATCGTCGCCGGTAACTGGAAACTGCACGGCAGTCGCCAATTCGCCACCGACCTGGTCAGTGACCTGGTTGCCGACCTGCCGCTGCCCGGCGTCGACGTCGTCGTGCTCCCCCCGCTCCCGTATCTGGGCGAACTGGTCGAAGCCTTTGAAGGCCGCGCCGTCAAATTTGGCTCCCAGGACGTCAGTAGTAATGAAAAGGGCGCCTACACCGGCGAGGTCTCGGCCACCATGCTGGCCGAAGTCGGTGCCCGCTACGGCCTGGTCGGCCACTCCGAGCGCCGCCAGTACCACGCTGAAAGCAGCGAACTGGTCGCCCGCAAGTTCGCCGCCGCCCTGCACGCCGGCCTGACCCCCATCCTGTGCGTCGGCGAAACCCTCGAGCAGCGTGAAGCCGACCAGACCGACGCCGTCATCGCCTCGCAGCTGGCACCCGTTCTGGAGCTGGTCGGCGCCGCGGGCTTCGCCCAGGCCGTCGTCGCTTATGAGCCGGTCTGGGCCATCGGGACCGGCCGGACCGCCTCCAAGGAGCAGGCCCAGCAGGTCCACGCGTTCATCCGTGGCGAAGTGGCCAAGCTCGATGCTAGAATTGCGGATTCACTGTCGATCCTCTATGGCGGCAGCGTGAAGCCCGACAACGCCGCGGAACTGTTCGCACAGCCCGATGTCGATGGTGGGCTGGTGGGCGGCGCCTCGCTGGTGGCCGCGGATTTCCTTGCCATCGCTGCCGCGGCGGCGGGGCGCTAATTAGTTACGTTGTCGGCCCAACCGCCGGCACGACATGTCCGAGGACGGATTCGAAATGCTGATGTTGATCCTCAATGTGGTCTACGTGCTGGTCGCAGTGGCCATGATCGCGCTCATCCTGATGCAGCGTGGTTCCGGCGCGGCCGCAGGGTCGGGTTTCGGTGCCGGCGCCTCGGGCACCGTGTTCGGCGCGCGTGGCGCGTCCAACTTCCTGTCCAAGTCGACCAAGTGGCTGGCCGTGGTGTTCTTCGGCATCAGTCTCTTCATGGCCTGGTACGCCAGCCATGGCTCGCGCCCGGCGGCGCAGCAGGATCTGGGTCTGATGTCGGCACCGGCCGCCACTGCGCCGGCCGCACCGGCAGGCGAACTTCCGGCCGTGCCGAAGGCACCGGAAACCCCGGTGCAGCAGCCTGTTCCGTCGGCCACTGTGCCGGCTCAGGCAGAAACTCCGAAATCTGGTGAAGAAAAGCCTTCGGAAGGCACCCAGACTCGCTGAAGACGGTTACAATATGCGGCGCACTGGAGAACAACCGGTGCGATCGTAAGCCCAGGTGGCGGAATTGGTAGACGCACTACCTTGAGGTGGTAGCGACGAGAGTCGTAGGGGTTCGAGTCCCCTCTTGGGCACCATTTGTTTGTAAGCGGGTTCGTCTGGCGCGCAAAGCGCCAGGTAGCGGTATCCGTCCACTCCCCCATGCCAAAGCGCCTGCAGGCGCAGCGGCAGAGGCAAGAGAGAATCGCTGTGCTGGCCGAATATTTGCCGTCTCTGCTGTTTCTGATCGTTGCCACCGGTATCGGCGTTGCGCTGATGCTGGTTGGCCGATTCCTCGGTCCCCGACGTCCTGATCTTAAAAAGCTCTCGCCGTACGAATGCGGCTTCGAGGCTTTCGAGGACGCGCGCATGAAGTTCGATGTGCGCTACTACCTGATCGCGATTCAGTTCATCGTATTTGATCTGGAAATCATCTTCATCGTGCCGTGGACCCAGGTCTTCATGGAACTGGGCGCACGTTCGCTGGTCACGATGGGCCTCTTCGTAGGCATGCTTTTCCTCGGTTTCATTTACGTCTGGAAGAAGGGAGCGCTGGAATGGGAGTAATTCAGACGCTCGACGGCCTGATGAACAACCCGGTCCCGGAAGGGCGGGTCGATGACATCCTGCGCCCCGAAGGCGACAACCCCCTGCTCGAAAAGGGCTACGTGACCACCAGCGTCGATGCGCTGTTGAATTGGGCGCGTACCGGTTCGATGTGGCCGATGACCTTTGGTCTGGCCTGCTGCGCAGTGGAAATGATGCATGCCGGTGCGGCGCGCCTGGACCTTGACCGTTACGGCGTGGTGTTCCGCCCGTCGCCGCGTCAGTCCGACGTGATGATCGTGGCCGGCACCCTGGTCAACAAGATGGCTCCGGCCCTGCGCAAGGTCTATGACCAGATGCCGGACCCGAAATGGGTCATCTCGATGGGCAGCTGCGCCAACGGTGGCGGCTACTACCACTACTCCTATGCAGTAGTGCGTGGCTGTGACCGCGTGGTGCCGGTGGACATCTATGTCCCCGGCTGCCCACCTACCGCCGAAGCGCTGGTGTACGGGATCCTGCAATTGCAGAAGAAGATCTGGCGTACGCAGACCATCGCCCGCTGACATCCCTCCTGACAAGAGCACGCCAAGCCCCCATGGCAGAGCAAGCACCTTCCTTCATCGACCGACTTTCCGCACGTTTCGCAGGTGCGCAGGTCTTCGTGGTCGAACCCCGCGGCGAAGTGACGCTGGAAGTGCCCGCCGCTGACTGGCATGCCACCGCTCTGGCGCTGCGCGACGAATTCGGTTTCGAGCAGGCCGTTGACCTGTGCGGCCTGGATTACCTCGGCTATGGCAGCGACGAATGGGATACGGCCGATGTGTCGTCCCAGGGGTTCAGCCGTGGCGTCGAGGGCAAGTCCGTCGGTCGTTTCGCGTGGGGTGAATTCCCCACCCGCGAAACCAGCGATGGCGCCCAGCCCCAGCCGATCCCGCTGCAGCGTTTTGCCGTGGTCGCCCAGCTGCGTTCCTACCAGCACAACCTCACGATGCGCATCCGTTGCTTTGCGCCGAACGAGGAACTGCCGGTGGTCGCCTCGCTGACCAACATCTGGCCGGGCCTGAACTGGTTCGAGCGCGAAGCGTTCGATCTGTTCGGTGTGATCTTCGAAGGTCACCCGGACCTGCGCCGGATCCTGACCGACTACGGTTTCGTCGGGCACCCGTTCCGCAAGGATTTCCCGTTGATCGGCAACGTCGAAGTGCGCTACGACGAAGAGAAGCAGCGCGTGATCTATGAGCCGGTGACCTCGGTCGAGCCGCGCGTCGGCGTGCCGCGTGTCATCCGTGACGACGCCCGTTTCCAGACCGCTGCCGGCGAAAGCGCGCAGACGGAGGCAAGCAAGTGAGTGAATTCACCCAGGCCCACCAGGCCTTTGCGAGCAATCCAGCCGAACTCCGGCAGGAGATCCGCAACTACACGATGAACTTCGGCCCGCAGCATCCGGCCGCGCACGGTGTGCTGCGCCTGATCCTGGAAATGGACGGCGAAACCATCATGCGTGCCGACCCCCACGTGGGCCTGCTGCACCGTGGTACCGAAAAGCTGGCCGAGTCCAAGCCGTTCAACCAGTCGATCGGCTACATGGATCGCCTGGATTACGTGTCGATGATGTGCAACGAGCACGCCTACGTGCGCGCGATCGAGACCCTGATGGGGATCGAGGCGCCCGAGCGTGCCCAGTACATCCGCACCATGTTCGACGAAATCACCCGCATCCTGAATCACCTGATGTGGTTGGGTTCCAACGCGCTCGATCTGGGCGCCATGGCGGTCATGCTGTACGCCTTCCGCGAGCGCGAAGAGCTGATGGACTGCTATGAAGCGGTCTCCGGCGCGCGCATGCACGCAGCGTACTACCGTCCGGGTGGCGTCTACCGCGACCTGCCGGACCACATGCCCAAGTACAAGGAATCGCGCTGGCACAAGGGCAAGGCCCTGAAGAACCTCAACGCCGCGCGCGAAGGTTCACTGCTGGATTTCCTGGAGAACTTCACCGTTGAGTTCCCCAAGCGCGTGGACGAATACGAAACCCTGCTGACCGACAACCGTATCTGGAAGCAGCGTACGGTCGGCATCGGCGTGGTCACCCCGGAACTCGCCCACGCCTGGGGCATGACCGGCGTGATGCTGCGCGGCTCGGGCATTGCCTGGGATCTGCGCAAGAAGCAGCCGTATGCCAAGTACGACGCGGTTGAGTTCGACATCCCGCTCGGCAAGGAAGGTGACTGCTACGACCGTTACCTGTGCCGCGTGGCCGAGATGCGCGAATCCAACCGGATCATCAAGCAGTGCGTCACCTGGCTGAAGGCCAACCCGGGCCCGGTCATGGTCAAGAACTTCAAGGTCGCGCCGCCCAGCCGCGAAGACATGAAGGACGACATGGAAGCGCTGATCCATCACTTCAAGCTGTTCAGTGAAGGCTACTGCGTCCCGGCCGGCGAAACCTACGCCGCCGTCGAAGCGCCCAAGGGCGAGTTCGGCTGCTACCTGATGTCCGATGGTGCCAACAAGCCGTTCCGCGTGCACCTGCGCGCGCCGGGCTTCGCCCATCTGTCCTCGATCGACTCGGTCGTGCGCGGGCACATGCTCGCCGACGTGGTGGCCATGATCGGCACCTACGATCTGGTGTTTGGTGAGGTGGACCGGTGATCGCATCCGCTTGCACGACGCCTGACACCCGCCGGCTGCTGCCGGCGCTGCAGGTTCTGGTTTTTAACGATTTCGTATTCGCTGAGGTCGGCCGATGAAGGCGACAGGTAATTTCGAGGCGGCGCGCGACGTCGACCCGATGGTGGTCTTGAATGACAAGACCCGTGCGCACATCGATCACTGGCTGGCCAAGTTCCCGCCGGATCGCAAGCGCTCGGCTGTCCTGCAGGGCCTGCACGCCGCACAGGAACAGAATGCGGGCTGGCTGACCGACGAGCTGATCGCCGGCGTCGCCAAGTACCTGGATCTGCCGCCGGTGTGGGCCTACGAGGTCGCCAGCTTCTACTCGATGTTCGAACTGGAGAAGGTCGGCCGCCACAACGTCGCCTTCTGCACCAACATCAGCTGCTGGTTGAACGGTGCCGAAGACCTGGTCGCGCACGCCGAGAAGAAGCTCGGCTGCAAGACCGGTCAGTCCACCGCTGATGGCCGCATCTACCTCAAGCGCGAAGAAGAATGCCTGGCCGGTTGCGCCGGTGCGCCGATGATGGTCATCAATGGCCATTACCACGAGCGCCTGACCGTCGAGAAAGTCGACGAGCTGCTGGACGGGTTGGAGTAAGACATGGCACATCATCACGCACCCAGTGGTCCGGTCGGTCCCGCACCGTTGCCGCACCAGGTGGTCTACACCACCCTGCATTACGACACCCCGTGGTCGTATGAAAGCTACCTCAAGACCGGTGGCTACGCTGCCCTGCGCAAGATCCTCGAAGAGAAGATCTCGCCGGAGCAGGTCATCGAGATGGTCAAGCAGTCCAACCTGCGCGGCCGTGGCGGCGCGGGCTTCCCGACCGGCCTGAAGTGGTCCTTCATGCCCAAGGGCACGATGCAGAAGTACATCCTGTGCAACTCGGATGAATCCGAGCCGGGAACCTGCAAGGACCGCGACATCCTGCGTTACAACCCGCATTCGGTCGTGGAAGGCATGGCGATCGCCTGCTACGCCACCGGCTCGACCGTGGGCTACAACTACCTGCGTGGCGAGTTCCACCACGAGCCGTTCGAGAACTTCGAGCAGGCCCTGGCCGACGCGTACGCGAACGGCTGGCTGGGCAAGGACATCCTCGGCAGCGGCGTGGACATCGACATCTACGGTGCGCTGGGCGCCGGCGCGTACATCTGCGGCGAAGAAACCGCGCTGATGGAATCGCTGGAAGGCAAGAAGGGCCAGCCGCGCTACAAGCCGCCGTTCCCGGCCAACTTCGGCCTGTACGGCAAGCCGTCGACGATCAACAACACCGAGACCTATGCCTCGGTGCCGGCGATCATCCGCAATGGTCCGGAGTGGTTCCAGGGCCTGAGCCTGACCAAGAACGGCGGTCCGAAGATCTTCTCGGTCTCCGGTTGCGTGCAGAAGGGCGGCAATTTCGAAGTGCCGCTGGGCACCACCTTCGACGACCTGCTGGAAATGGCCGGTGGTCTGAAGCCGGGCCGCAAGCTCAAGGGCGCGGTCCCGGGCGGCGTCTCGATGCCGGTGCTGAAGGCTGAAGAGCTCAAGGGCCTGCAGATGGATTACGACACCCTGCGTGCCCTCGGCACCGGTCTGGGGTCGGGCGCCATCGTGGTGCTGGATGACAGCGTCTGCTGCGTCAAGTTCGCCTGCCGCATCAGTCAGTTCTTCCACAAGGAATCCTGTGGGCAGTGCACCCCGTGCCGTGAAGGCACCGGCTGGATGCACCGCGTGCTGGAGCGCATCGTTGCGGGCAAGGCCACGATGGAAGACCTGCACCAGTTGAAGACGGTGGCCGGCCAGATCGAAGGCCACACCATCTGTGCGTTCGGTGAAGCGGCGGCATGGCCCATCCAGGGCTTCCTGCGCCAGTTCTGGGACGAATTCGAGTACTACATCGTCAACGGTCATTCGATGGTTGACGGCAAGAAGGTGGAGGCAGCCGCCGCATGAGCGCGCAACCCGTAAACCCGAGCGTGCCACCGGATCATGTGACCGTCGAAATCGACGGCCAGTCCCTGGTCGTGCCCAAGGGCTCGATGATCATCCAGGCCGCCGACAAGGCCGGCATTCCGATCCCGCGCTTCTGCTACCACGAGAAGCTGCCGATCGCCGCCAACTGCCGCATGTGCCTGGTCGACGTGGAAAAGTCGCCCAAGCCGGCACCGGCCTGCGCCACGCCGGTCATGGATGGCATGAAGGTCGCCACCCGCAGTGAAAAGGCGCTGAAGTTCCAGCGCTCGGTGATGGAATTCCTGCTGATCAACCATCCGCTGGACTGCCCGATCTGCGATCAGGGCGGCGAGTGCGAGCTGCAGGACGTGTCGCTGGGCTATGGCCGTTCGGTCAGCCGGTTCAACGAGCGCAAGCGCGTGGTGCCCGACGAAGACATCGGTCCGCTGGTCGCCACCGAAATGACCCGCTGCATCCAGTGCACCCGCTGCGTCCGCTTCACCGCCGACGTTGCCGGTACCTATGAACTGGGTGGCATGTACCGCGGTGAAAACCTGCAGATCGGTACCTACGACGGCAAGCCGCTGACCACCGAGCTGTCCGGCAACGTCGTCGACGTCTGCCCGGTCGGCGCGCTGACCAACAAGGTGTTCCAGTTCCGCGCCCGTCCGTGGGAACTGACCGCACGCGAGTCGCTGGGTTACCACGACGCGATGGGCTCAAACCTGTTCCTGCACGTGCGCCGCGGCGAAGTGCTGCGCGCCGTGCCGCGCGACAACGAAGCCGTCAACGAATGCTGGCTGTCCGATCGCGACCGCTATTCGCACCAGGGCCTGTACAGCGAAGACCGTGCGGTCAAGCCGCTGCGCAAGGTCAATGGCGAGTGGAAAGAAGTGAGCTGGGCTGAAGGCCTGGCCGCTGCCAAGGAGATCTTCGCTGCCAACCAGGGCGACGACCTCGGCGTGCTGGTGCACCCGTCGGCCTCGAACGAGGAGGGCGCACTGCTGGCCCGTCTCGCCACCGGCCTGGGTACCACGAACATCGATCACCGCATCAACAACCGCGACTTCTCCGACGCCGCCACCGCCGAAGTGTTCGGCCTGCCGCTGGCGGAGATCGAAGGCGCGGACAGCATCGTCGTGCTTGGCAGCAACATCCGCCACGAGCTGCCGCTGCTGCATGCCCGCCTGCGCAAGGCACAGACCACGCGCAATGCGAAGATCCACGCCGTCAATCCGGTGGACTTCGATTTCGCGTTCAAGCTGGCCAGCAAGCAGATCGTCGCCCCGTCGGCCTTCATCGACGCACTGGGCAACGCCGAGCTGCGTGACGCCGTCAAGGGCGCCAGCAACGCGGTGCTGATCGTCGGTGGTATCGCCGAAAACCACCCGCAGGCTGCTGCGATCCGCGCTGCCGCGCGTGATTTCGCCGCTGCGACCGGTGCCAAGCTGTGCCGCATCCCGCAGGGCGCCAATGCCGTGGGCCTGACCCGCGCCGGCGTGCTGCCGGCCGGCAAGGACGTCAACGCCATGCTCGCCCAGCCGCGCAAGGCCTATGCCATCTACGGCATCGAGCCGGGCCTGGACTTCGCCGACGCCGCCGCTGCCCGCAAGGCACTGGCCGGTGCCCAGGTGGTGGCTTTCAGCCAGTTCGCCTGTGCTTCGACCCGCGACGTCGCCGACGTGATCCTGCCGATCGGTGCGCTGCCCGAAGTGGATGCCACCCTGACCAACCTCGATGGTCGCGAGCAGTCGGCCCGTGCCGGCGGAAAGCTGCCGGGCGAGGCGCGTGAGGGCTGGCGCGTGCTGCGCGCACTGGGCGGCGAACTGTCGCTGGCCGGTTTCGAGTTCACCGATCTGGCCGGCCTGCGCGCCAGCCTGGCGCCGGTCAGCGTCGCCGTCTCGTCTTCGGCGGCAACGCCGGTGGCAGGCGAGGGCCTGGAAGTGACCTCGACCGCCGCGATCTACCGCACCGATGCGGTGGTCCGTCGCGCCCAGGC
Source organism: Stenotrophomonas sp. TWI587 (assembly GCF_039674145.1). Taxonomy (NCBI): domain Bacteria; kingdom Pseudomonadati; phylum Pseudomonadota; class Gammaproteobacteria; order Lysobacterales; family Lysobacteraceae; genus Stenotrophomonas; species Stenotrophomonas sp. TWI587. The sequence continues at coordinate 251,906 of NZ_JBDJMW010000005.1, forward strand.
ACTGCAATCGCATCCGCTCAACAACGCCCCGCGCATCGTGCTCAACGCCGACGACGCTGCCCGCCTGCAGTTGGTGGAAGGCCAGATGGCCAAGGTCGGCACCGATGCCGGTCGTGCCACCTTGCCGGTGGTGGTCGACGCCCGCGTTGCCGCTGGGTCGGTCTGGATTGAATCGGGCCACGGTGCAACCGCACCGCTGGGCGCCGCACGCGTAACGGTGGTGGCTGCATGAACGAATTGCTGTTGAACGCGGTCGACCCGCTGCACCAGTGGCTGCTGTCACTGGGCGACATCGGCGCGCTGCTCTGGATCATCCTGAAGATCCTGGTGATCGCCATGCCGGTGATCATCTCGGTGGCCTTCTACGTGGTCTGGGAGCGCAAGCTGATCGGCTGGATGCACGTGCGTCATGGCCCGATGTATGTCGGCATGGGCATCTTCCAAGCCTTCGCCGACGTCTTCAAACTGCTGTTCAAGGAAATCATCCAGCCGAGCAGCTCGCACAAGGCGATGTTCATCCTTGCGCCGCTGATCACGCTGGGCCCGGCCTTCGCGGCCTGGTCGGTGATTCCCTTCGACGCACAGATTGTGCTGTCCAACGCCAACGCCGGCTTGCTGTATCTGCTGGCGATGACCTCGCTGGGCGTGTACGGCATCATCCTGGCCGGTTGGGCGTCCAACTCGAAGTACGCGTTCCTGGGTGCCATGCGCGCCTCGGCGCAGATGATCAGCTACGAAATCGCGATGGGCTTTGCCCTGGTCGGCGTCATGATCGCCTCGGGCAGCCTCAACCTGAGCAACATCGTGATGGCGCAGGCGGGCAACTCCGGTCTGTTCGACTGGTTCCTGCTGCCGCTGTTCCCGTTGTTCATCGTGTACTGGGTGTCCGGCGTCGCCGAAACCAACCGCGCGCCGTTCGACGTGGTGGAAGGTGAATCGGAAATCGTGGCCGGCCACATGGTCGAATACTCCGGTGGTGCCTTCGCGCTGTTCTTCCTGGCCGAATACGCCAACATGATCCTGATCAGCTTCCTGATCTCGATCTTCTTCCTCGGTGGTTGGCTGAGCCCGCTCCAGGGGTGGATCACGGCAGACATCTCGCCGTGGATCGACTGGATCTGGAAGGGCGGCTGGCCGTGGCTGCTGCTGAAGGTCTTCTTCTTCGCCAGCTCCTACATCTGGTTCCGTGCCAGCTTCCCGCGCTTCCGTTACGACCAGATCATGCGTCTGGGCTGGAAGGTCTTCATCCCGCTCACCATCTTCTGGATTGCAGTGACGGCGTTGATGGTGTTTTACGGCGTGATCCAGAAGGGCGTCTAAGCGATGAACCGAATTACCCATTACTTCAAAAGCCTGCTGCTCCTTGAGCTGCTCGGTGGTCTGTGGCTGACCCTGAAGTACGCCTTCAAGCCCAAGTACACGCTGATGTACCCGATGGAGAAGTTCCCGCAGTCGCCGCGATTCCGCGGTCTGCATGCACTTCGCCGCTACCCTAACGGCGAGGAACGCTGCATCGCATGCAAATTGTGCGAAGCGGTGTGCCCGGCGCTGGCGATCACCATCGATTCGGCCAAGCGCGAGGACGGCACCCGCCGTACCACCCGTTACGACATCGATCTGTTCAAGTGCATCTTCTGCGGCTTCTGTGAAGAAAGCTGCCCGGTGGACTCGATCGTCGAGACCCACATTCTCGAGTACCACTTCGAGAACCGTGGCGAGAACATCGTTACCAAGCCGCAGCTGCTGGCCATCGGTGATCGGCTTGAAGCCGAGATCGCCGAGCGTCGCGCCGCCGATGCCGCTTTCCGCTGAGGTCGAATGATGGATTGGGTAAATATCAGTTTCTGGGTCTTCTCCATCGTGGCGGGCATTTCCGCTGCGGCGGTGATCAGCGTGCGCAATCCGGTCTATGCCGTGTTGTGCCTGATCCTGACCTTCTTCTCCGTGGCCTGCATCTGGATCCTGGTCGGGGCCGAGTTCCTCGGTGTCGCGCTGGTGCTGGTCTACGTCGGCGCGGTGATGGTGCTGTTCCTGTTCGTGGTGATGATGCTGGACATCGATCCCTCCAACCTGCGTGAGGGCTGGGTGCGTTACCTGCCGGTCGGGCTGGTGGTGGCGGTGACGATGTTGGTGCAGATGCTGGTGCTGATCGGTGTGAAGGGCAGGGCGGTCAATCCGTTCCCGGCCGACAACGCCGCCGCGCTGGCCGCCGACACCTCCAACATCACCTGGCTGGCCCGCAGCCTGTTCACCGAGTACCTGCTGCCGTTCGAGTTCGCCGCCGTCATCCTGACCGTGGCCGTGGTTGCGGCCGTGATGCTGACCCTGCGTCGCCGCACCGGCCTGAAGACCCAGAACCCGTCCGAGCAGACCATGGTCAAGGGCAGCGACCGCCTGCGCATCGTCAAGATGGATGCCGAAAAGCCGGTCGTGCACACCAACATCAAGCCGTCCAGCAACGAGGAGGCGCAGCCATGATCACGCTTGGCCACATTCTGGCGCTGGGCGCAGTGCTGTTCTGCATCAGCCTTGCCGGCATCTTCCTCAACCGCAAGAACATCATCGTGCTGTTGATGTCCATCGAGTTGATGCTGCTGTCGGTCAACATCAATTTCGTCGGGTTCTCGCGTGAGATGGGTGATACGGGCGGACAGCTGTTCGTCTTCTTCATCCTGACCGTGGCCGCGGCCGAGGCCGCCATCGGCCTCGCGATCCTGGTAACCCTGTTCCGTACTCGCCGCACCATCAATGTCGGCGAAGTCGATTCGCTGAAGGGCTGATCCGTAGATGGAAATCACTCTCTCCAAGAGTCTGTTGATCGCAGTGGTGCTCGCACCGCTGTTCGGCAGCATCATCGCCGGCCTGTTCGGTCGTCAGGTCGGTCGCGCTGGCGCGCAGGCGGTCACCATCCTCGGCGTGGCGGTCAGCTGCGTGCTGTCCAGCTACGTGCTGTACATGCTGCTGTGGGGCGGTGCCCAGCCGTTCAACCAGAACATCTACACGTTCTTCGAAGTGGGCCAGTACTCGGCGCACGTCGGCTTCATGGTCGACAAGCTCACCGCGATGATGATGGTCGTGGTGACCTTCGTGTCCTTCCTGGTGCACGTGTACACCATCGGCTACATGCAGGATGACCCGGGCTACCAGCGGTTCTTCAGCTACATCTCGCTGTTCACCTTCTCGATGCTCACCCTGGTGATGAGCAACAACTTCCTGCAGCTGTTCTTCGGCTGGGAAGCGGTGGGCCTGGTGTCGTACCTGCTGATCGGCTTCTGGTTCAAGCGCCCGACCGCCATCTTCGCCAACATGAAGGCCTTCCTGGTCAACCGTGTCGGTGACTTCGGCTTCATCCTCGGCATCGCCGGCGTGCTGTGGGTGTTCGGCACCCTGGATTACGCCACCGTGTTCGCCAATGCCCAGGTGCTGGGCCACCCGGATGCGCTGATCCAGATCTGGTCGGGCACGATCAACCTGTTCGGCACCTCCATCCCGGTGATGAGCGAGCCGGTGATCTGGTCGGTCGCGACCGTCATCTGCATCTGCCTGTTCATCGGTGCAATGGGCAAGTCGGCCCAGGTGCCGCTGCATGTCTGGCTGCCGGACTCGATGGAAGGCCCGACCCCGATCTCGGCCCTGATCCACGCCGCGACGATGGTCACCGCGGGCATCTTCATGGTCACCCGCATGTCGCCGCTGTTCGAGCTGTCGCAGACCGCGCTGAACTTCGTGCTGTTCATCGGTGCCACCACCGCGTTCTTCACCGGCCTGATCGGCATCGTGCAGAACGACATCAAGCGCGTCGTCGCGTACTCCACGCTGTCCCAGCTGGGTTACATGACTGTCGCCCTGGGTGTGTCGGCGTACTCGGCCGCCGTGTTCCACCTGATGACCCACGCCTTCTTCAAGGCGCTGCTGTTCCTCGGCGCGGGCTCGGTGATCATCGCCATGCACCACGAGCAGGACATGCGCAAGATGGGCGGCCTGCGCAAGTACATGCCGATCACCTTCATCACCATGTGGATCGGTACGCTGGCCCTGGTCGGTACCCCGTTCTTCTCCGGCTTCTATTCCAAGGACACCATCATCGAGGCCGCGCAGCACCACGCGCACGTGTCCTCGAGCTGGGTGGCGACCTACGGGTACTGGGCGGTGCTCGGTGGCGTGGTCGTCACCAGCTTCTACAGCTTCCGCCTGCTGTTCCTGACCTTCCATGGCAAGGAGCGCTTCCGCGATGCGCATGACGATCACGGCCATGGCCATGACGGTCACCACGCCGCCGACGCGCATGCAGCCGATGCCCACCATGGCGACGCGCATCATGACGATCATGGCCACGGCCATGGCGCCCATGAGCCGCACGAAACCCCGTGGGTGGTGACGCTGCCGCTGATCCTGCTGGCGATCCCCTCGATGGTTATCGGTTTCTTCAGCATCGGTCCGATGCTGTACGGCACCGACTGGGCCGGCCACCATGCCGAGACCGCCATCCCGGGCCAGGTGCATTCGTTCTTCACCGGCATCGTTGATTTCTACGACCCCGCGCGCAACACCATCGGTGCGCTGGCCGAAGAGTTCCACGGCCCGGTTGCCTTCGCTATCCACGGCATGATGGCCCCGGCCTTCATCCTGACGGTGGTCGGCTTCCTGCTGGCGGCGCTGTTCTACCTGTGGAAGCCGGAACTGGCCGGCAAGGCCCGCAAGACCTTCGCGCCGATCGTGTCGGTGCTGGAGAACAAGTACGGCTTCGACAAGCTCTGGATCGGCGGTTTCGCCGGCGGCGGTATCAAGCTCGGCAAGGTTTCGCGCGCGATCGACACGAATGTGGTCGATGGTGTGGTGGTCAACGGTTCGGCGCGCCTGATCGATCTGGCGGCCAACCTGCTGCGTCGCACCCAATCCGGTTTCCTCTATCACTACGCCTTCGCGATGATCATCGGCCTGATTGCCCTCCTGGGCGTCCTGATGCATTACCTGCGTTGATGACCTGTACGGAATAAGAAGACGTGTCGAACTGGCCCCTACTTAGTGTTCTCATCTGGCTGCCGATCATCGGCGGTGCATTGATCCTTGCCATCCGTGATGCCCAGACCGCCCGGTGGGCGTCGCTGGGTGTGGCGGTGCTGACCTTCGTGGCCAGCCTGTCGCTGCTCAGCGGCTATGACACGGGAATCGACGCGCTGCAGTTCGTCGAGACCCGCGCCTGGATCCCCGCCTACGACATCGGCTACAACCTCGGCGTCGACGGCATCGCCATCGCGCTGATCCTGCTGACCACGCTGGTCTCGGTACTGGCCCTGATCGGTGCCTGGAGCGCGATCGACAAGCGCGTGAACCAGTACGTGGCTGCCTTCCTGATTCTGGAAGGTGTCACCGTCGGTATCTTCGCCGCGACGGACGCGATGCTGTTCTACGTGTTCTTCGAAGCGATGCTGATCCCGATGTTCCTGATCATCGGCGTCTGGGGCGGCCCGCGCCGCATCTACGCCGCGCTGAAGTTCTTCCTGTACACCTTCCTCGGCTCGGTGCTGATGCTGGTGGCCCTGATCTACCTGTACCTGAAGGGCGGCAGCTTCCAGCTGGCCGACCTGTACCAACTGCAGCTGTCGGGCAAGGAGCAGACCTGGATCTTCTTCGCCTTCCTGATCGCCTTCGCGGTCAAGGTGCCGATGTTCCCGGTCCACACCTGGCTGCCGGACGCCCACGTGGAAGCACCGACCGCCGGTTCGGTGATCCTGGCGGCGATCGCGCTGAAGATCGGTGGCTACGGCTTCCTGCGCTTCAACCTGCCGATCGTGCCGGACGCCTCGCATGAGTGGGCCTGGCTGGTGATCGCGCTGTCGCTGGTGGCGGTGATCTACGTCGGCCTGGTCGCCCTGGTGCAGGACGACATGAAGAAGCTGATCGCCTATTCGTCGATCGCGCACATGGGCTTCGTGACCCTGGGTACGTTCATCGCCATGTGGCTGGTGCGTGACGCCGGCAACCCGGATGCGGCCCGCCTGGGCCTGCAGGGTGCGATGGTGCAGATGGTCTCGCACGGTTTCGTGTCCGGCGCGATGTTCTCCTGCGTCGGCGTGCTCTACGACCGTATGCACAGCCGCCGCATCGCCGATTACGGCGGCGTGGTCAACGTCATGCCCTGGTTCGCCACCTTTGCCATGCTGTTCTTCATGGCCAATGCCGGCCTGCCGGGTACCAGCGGTTTCGTCGGTGAATTCATGATCATCATGGCCAGCTTCCAGCGCAATCCGTGGCTGGCACTCGGCGCGGCGAGCACCCTGGTGATCACCGCGGCGTATACGCTGTGGCTGTACAAGCGCGTGTTCTTCGGTGAAGTGGCCAACGCCCATGTCGCCGAACTGAAGGACATCAACGGTCGCGAGTGGCTGGTGTTGGGTGTATTCGCCGTGGGCACCCTTGCCCTGGGCCTGTACCCCAAGCCGCTGACCGACCTGATGGAGCCCTCGATCGCGAAGCTGGCGATGCAGATCGCATCCAGCAAGCTGCTGTAATCGGGCCGTCGAGAGTATTGATTCCAGGATTTGATGATGACCACCTCGCCGCTGTTGCCACTGACCGCCGCTGACCTCCCGCCGCTCGCTCCCGAGCTGGTGCTGGTCGGCAGTGCGTTCGCCCTGTTGATGCTTGATCTTTTCATCAGTGAGAAGAACAAGATCTGGACCCACCTGTTCTCGGTCGCCGCGCTGGCGGTCGTGTTCTTCATGCTCGCCACCGGAGTGGGCGGGCAGGGCGAGGTCTTCCACGGCATGTTCGTCCGCGACACCGCGGCCGACGTGATGAAGACCGTGATCGTGCTGTGCAGCGGCCTGACCCTGATCTACGGCTGGAGCTACCTGCGCGAGCGCAAGCTCTATCAGGGTGAGATTCCGGTGCTGATCCTGTTCGCCACCGCGGGCATGATGATCCTGGTCTCGGCCGGCAGCCTGCTGATGGTCTACCTGGGCCTGGAACTGCTGGCGCTGTGCTCCTACGCGCTGGTCGCCAGCAACCGTGAAAACGGTCTGGCCTCGGAAGCGGCGATGAAGTACATCGTGCTGGGTTCGCTGGCCTCGGGTCTGCTGCTGTACGGCATGTCGCTGATCTACGGCGCCACCGGTTCGCTGCACCTGGACGCCATCAATGCGGCCATTCCGCATACCGAAGAGAAGATGCTGCTGCTGACCGGCGCGGTGTTCATGATCGCCGGCGTGGCCTTCAAGCTGGGCGCGGCCCCGTTCCACATGTGGCTGCCCGATGTGTACCAGGGTGCTCCGGCACCGGTCGCGCTGTTCATCAGCTCGGCCCCGAAGCTCGCCGCGTTCGGCATGGCCTACCGCCTGCTGGAAATGGGCGTGGGTCCGCTGGCCGACGAGTGGAAGTACCTGATCGGTGGCCTGGCCGCACTGTCGCTGGTGATCGGCAACCTGATGGCCATCGCGCAGACCAACCTCAAGCGCATGCTGGCCTTCTCGACCGTTTCGCACATCGGCTTCCTGCTGATGGGCATGGCCGGTGGTGGCGAGCGCGGTTACTCGGCGGCGCTGTTCTACGCCCTGAGCTACGCGATCATGTCCACGGCCGCCTTCGGTGCGATCATCGCCTTGTCGCGCAATGGCTTTGAAGCCGAGAAGATCGAGGACTTCAAGGGCCTCAACGCCCGCAACCCGTGGATGGCCGGCCTGGTGCTGTGCATCATGGCTTCGCTGGCAGGCATCCCGCCGTTCCTGGGCTTCTGGACCAAGCTGGCCGTGCTCGGTGCCGCGATCCAGGGTGACATGCTGTGGCTGGCCATGGTCGGCGTGATCTGCGCCGTGATCGGCTGCTTCTACTACCTGCGCGTCATCAAGGTCATGTACTTCGATGAGCCGGTGGGCGAGCCGCTGCCGGCCAACAACGACCGCGTGCTGGGTGTGGTGCTGGGCGTGAACGCCCTGGCGCTGCTGGCCCTGGGCGTGGCATGGAACCCGATCATGGTGTGGTGCCAGCAGGCATTTGCACATATTTCGTAAAAAACGATACAAACGTGCGCAACTCGTGTAATATTCATCTCCTGAGTTGTTGATGCAGCGGTTTCGCCAGAACATCGTTGCTAGGAAGTCCTTAAGGTCTTCCGCACTCATCCGCTTCTGCTGCGGGGTGGAGCAGTCTGGCAGCTCGTCGGGCTCATAACCCGAAGGTCGCAGGTTCAAATCCTGCCCCCGCTACCATATAGCTCCGGTGTAAACCGGAGGCAGTGGACGAATCAAGCGATACCGGAAACGGTGTCGCTTTTTTCGTTCCAGGGCTTGGATCGCATTGCCTGTTTGGCTTTGGCTTTGGCTTTGGCTTTGGCTTTGGCTTTGGCTTTGGCTTTGGCTTTGGCTTTGGCTTATGGGCTTTTGCACAGCCAATGTTTCAAAGGGGTTGCACGGGAACTTAAACTCCCTTACAATTCCGCTTCTGCTGCGGGGTGGAGCAGTCTGGCAGCTCGTCGGGCTCATAACCCGAAGGTCGCAGGTTCAAATCCTGCCCCCGCTACCACAGAAAATCTGCAGTGCAGATGCAGTAGACGAAAAGGCGATCTCGGCAACGAGGTCGCTTTTTTCGTTGTGGCATCGACATCGTCGGCGCGACGGTGGATGCGTGGCAGAGCGCGGGCGGCGGCTCCTGTTGCGGTTGCGATTGCGATTGCAGTTGCAGTTGCGCCAACGATGATTGAAGTGCACCCAAGATTAGTGACGAGTAGTCGTTTGGAATGTTGCTCTGCTTTTGCTTGTGACCTCAATGACTGACCAGCCATTTCCGTAGGCAGCGGTGTGGGCAGGTTGGCGGGACCATTGGGGCGACATGGATGTCGCCCATGAGCCCCCATGGACGGGTTCACGGCGCGTCCCGCGGACCTGCCCGCACCGCTGCCCACGACGAAGGCCGAAACAGCGGCTTTTGCCGTTCAGCTTTCCAAATGGTGAGGCGCCAAGCCACCCCAACCATTGCACCAGCGCGGTGCAACGGCTATCATCAGTGGCTTAGCGGACTGTCTACTCATATCCCCTCAACGGATATGAACAGGCCCCGCGACCGGCTTCCAGGAACGGCAACCTGTACCCAGGCCGCCGTGACCCCCCGGAACGCTGGGCTCGCAGACGTGCACCACGTGCGCATCTGCACCGGAATCCAGCATGACCGGAGTTGTACCGGACAGGGGCCCAACGGGCCCTTTGTTGTTTCCGGAAGGTGGTCCAAGCCGTGGACCAGACCGTATTTCTTTTCAACGAATCAAGGCCGACTGTGAGCGACAAGGCAACCGAAATCGCGAATCTGCTCGCCCCCACCGTTCAGTCGCTGGGTCTCGAGCTGCTGGGCGTGGAATATCTGACCGCCCCGGGTGGTGCCACGCTGCGCCTGTACATCGACGTGCCGCTGGCCGAACAGCCCGAGCGCATCGTCAACATCGACGACTGCGAACGCGTCAGCCGCGAAGTGTCCGCCCAGCTGGACGTCGAAGACCCGATCACGGCGAACTACACGCTGGAAGTGTCTTCGCCGGGCGTGGACCGCCCGCTGTTCACCGGCGACCAGTTCGAGCGCGCCGTCGGCGAATCCGCCAAGGTGACGCTGAAGCTGCCGCAGGACGGCCGTCGTCGTCTGCAGGGCGAAATCCTCGCCGTGGATATCGAACAAGGCACGGTCACCTTCAAGGTGGACAATGCCCCGTTTACCGCCGACATCGAGAACATCGACAAGGCGCGCATCATGCCGGACTGGGCCGCCCTCGGCCTGGCTCCGACCAAACCGACTGGCCCGGCACCCAAACAGGGTGGCAAGGCGAACAAGAAACCATCCAACGAGCCGGCGGCCAAAAAGCCGCGCGCGGAGTGAGCCAATGAGCAAGGAACTTTTGCTGGTAGTGGATGCGGTCGCCAACGAAAAAGGCGTTCCGCGCGAAGTCATCTTCGATGCCATCGAGGCAGCGTTGGCTTCGGCTGCCAAAAAGCGTTACCCGGAAGAAGAAGTGCTGGCCCGTGTGTCGATCGACCACAAGGACGGCAACTACGAAACCTTCCGCCGCTGGGAAGTGGTGGCCGATGACGTGGTCATGGAGTCTCCGGACCGCCAGATCCGTCTGATGGACGCCATCGATGAAGCCGACGGCGTGGAAGTCGGCGATTTCATCGAAGAGCAGATCGAAAACCCGGACTTCGGCCGTATCGCCGCACAGGCCGCCAAGCAGGTGATCGTCCAGCGCGTGCGCGAGGCCGAGCGTCAGCAGGTGGTCGATGCGTGGAAGGATCGCGTTGGCGAACTGGTCACCGGTGTGGTCAAGCGCGCCGAGCGCGGCAACATCTATGTGGACCTGGGCGGCAACGCCGAGGCCTTCATCCCGAAGGACAAGGGCATTCCGCGCGACGTACTGCGCGCTGGCGACCGCGTGCGCGGTTACCTGGCCGAAGTCCGTTCGGAACCGCGTGGCCCGCAGCTGTTCATCAGCCGCGCCGCCCCGGAATTCATGATCGAACTGTTCAAGCTCGAAGTGCCGGAAGTCGGCCAGGGCCTGGTCGAGATCAAGGCCTGTGCCCGTGATCCGGGCGACCGCGCCAAGATCGCCGTGTTGGCCCACGATTCGCGTACCGATCCGATCGGTGCCTGCATCGGCATGCGCGGTTCGCGCGTGCAGGCCGTGTCCAACGAGCTCAATGGCGAGCGCGTGGATATCGTGCTGTGGAACGAGAACCCCGCCAACTTCGTCATCAATGCGATGGCGCCGGCGGAAGTGCAGTCGATCATCGTCGATGAAGAAAAGCACTCGATGGACCTGGCCGTGGCGGAAGAGCGCCTGGCGCAGGCGATCGGCAAGGGCGGCCAGAACGTGCGCCTCGCCAGCCGCCTGACCGGTTGGCAGCTCAATGTGATGACCCAGGACCAGGTGACCGCCAAGTCCGAGGCAGAGCAGGGCGTTGCCCGCCAGCTGTTCATGGACAAGTTGGAAGTGGATGAAGAAATCGCCGCCATCCTGGTGACCGAAGGCTTCAACACCGTGGAAGAAATCGCCTACGTCCCGGTCGGCGAACTGCTGGCCGTGGAAGGCTTCGACGAAGACATCGTCGAAGAGCTGCGTGCCCGTGCCCGCGATGCGCTGCTCAACGAAGCGCTGGCGGTGGAAGAAGGTCTGGAGGACGGCTCGCCGTCGGAAGACCTGCTCGCCCTGGAAGGCATGGACGAGGCAACCGCCTACGCCCTGGCCGGTCATGGCGTGCGTACCAGTGAGGACCTGTCGGACCTGGCCGCCGACGAGATCCTCGAGTTCGGCATCGAGGACATGGACCAGGAGCGCGCCGCCGCCCTGATCCTTGCCGCCCGAGCCGAGGAGATCGCCCGCCTGGAGCGCGGCGAATGAGCCAGCGATGAACAGTGCCCTGACCCGCTCAGGGCTTAGACTCCGCGCTGCCTTCGCACGTTTCGAGGGAGCGCCAACCAGATCATAGGATCCGAATGTCGCAGCAAACCACCATCCGCAAGCTTGCCGAACTGGTCAACACCCCGGTCGATAAACTGCTCGTACAACTTGCCGAAGCCGGCATGAAGTTCAGCGGTCCCGACCAGGTCGTGACCAGTACCGAGAAGGTGAAGCTCCTGGGCTTCCTTCGTCGCTCGCACGGCAAGACCGAGCAGCCTGTCGAGAGCACCGACGAAGCCGCCAAGAAGATCACCCTGAACCGTCGCAAGTTGCAGGAAGTGACCGTCAGCGCCGGCCGCAGCAAGACCACCGTCAACGTGGAAGTGCGCCAGAAGCGTACCTACATGAAGGACGCCAGCGGCAAGCCGATGACCGCGGATGAGGAGCGCGCCGACATCCTGCGCAAGCTGGAGGAATCCCGCCAGCGCAATCTGGACGAGCAGCGCGCACTGGCCGAGAAGGACCGTGCGCGCGACGAAGAAATCGCCCGCAAGCGTCAGGAAGAGATCGACGCCAAGGAGCGTGCCGAAGCCGAGCGCAAGGCGGCTGAAGCCGCTGCAGAAGCGGCCAAGAACGCACCGCCGGCCCCGACCCCGGCTGCGGCCAAGCCGGCTGCTGCCGATGCACCGGCCCGCAACGCGCGCCCGGCTGCACCGTCGGCTGCCCGTCCGGCACCGCGTTCGGACGATCGCAACTCGAACAACAACAACAACCGTCCGGGCGCCAAGCGCGACGACGATGGTGGCAACCGCTTCGCCGGTCAGCTGCATCTGTCGGCCGCCGATCGTGCCCGCCGTGGCAACAACAGCAACTCGCGTGGTCGTCCGACCGGGCGCGTGCAGCACGGCAGCCGCCGTGACAGCAACCAGTCGCGCAGCGGCGGTGGTGCCCATGGTTTCGAACGTCCGGTCGCTCCGATCGTGCGTGACGTCACCATCGGCGACACCATCACCGTCGCCGATCTGGCCCAGAAGCTGGCCGTCAAGGGCGGCGATGTGGTCAAGGCGCTGTTCAAGATGGGCGTCATGGCGACCATCACCCAGACCATCGACCACGACACCGCCGCGCTGGTGACCGAAGAACTCGGCCACAACGTGATCCGTGCCAACACCAACGACGCCGAAGACGCGCTGCTGGCGCTGGCCGGTGGCAACCAGGGCGAGCCGGTGGCACGTCCGCCGGTGGTCACCATCATGGGCCACGTCGATCACGGCAAGACCTCGCTGCTGGATTACATCCGCCGCACCAAGGTCGCCACGGGCGAAGCCGGTGGCATCACCCAGCACATCGGTGCATACCACGTTGAAACGCCGAAGGGCGTGATCAGCTTCCTGGATACCCCGGGCCACGCGGCGTTTACGTCCATGCGTGCCCGCGGTGCCAAGCTGACCGACATCGTGGTGCTGGTGGTGGCTGCCGATGACGGCGTCATGCCGCAGACCAAGGAAGCCATCCAGCACGCCCGTTCGGCGGGTGTGCCGCTGATCGTGGCGATCAACAAGATCGACAAGTCCGGCGCCGATCCGATGCGCGTCAAGAACGAGCTGCTCACCGAGCAGGTCGTCTCCGAAGATTTCGGTGGTGACGTGCAGATGGTCGAGATCTCGGCCAAGGCCGGTCTGGGCATCGACGACCTGCTGGACGCGATCTCGATCCAGGCCGAACTGCTGGAACTGAAGGCCGTGGCCGACGGTCGCGCCACCGGCGTGGTCATCGAGTCCTCGCTGGACAAGGGCCGTGGCCCGATCGCCACCGTGCTGGTGCAGCAGGGTTCGCTGAAGAAGGGCGATTACCTGGTCTGCGGTATCCAGTACGGCCGCGTGCGCGCCCTGTTCGACGAAACCGGCGCACAGCCCGACCAGGCTGGCCCGTCGATTCCGGTGCAGGTGCTGGGTCTGTCCGGCGTGCCGGATGCCGGTGATGACTTCGTCGTGGTTGAAGACGAGCGTCTGGCCAAGGACGTCGCGCAGCAGCGCGAAACCAAGCGCCGTGAATCGCGCCTGGTGCAGTCGGCCGGCAGCCGCATGGAAGACATCATGGCGACCCTGGGCAAGGGCGATGGCCAGCAGGTGCTGAACCTGGTGATCAAGGCCGACGTGCAGGGTTCGGTGCAGGCGCTGAGCCAGGCACTGGTGGCGCTGTCCAACGACGACATCCGCATCAACGTGATCCACTCCGGCGTGGGCGGCATCACCGAGTCGGACGCCAACTCGGCGGTTGCCTCCAAGGCCACCGTGATCGGCTTCAACGTGCGTGCCGACGCCTCCGCGCGTCGCATCATCGAGTCCAACGGTGTGGACCTGCGTTACTTCTCGATCATCTATGACGTGATCGATCAGGTGAAGCAGGTGGCCTCCGGTCTGCTCGGCGTGGAAATCCGCGAAGAGATCATCGGTATCGCACAGGTCCGCGATGTGTTCCGCAGCTCGAAGTTCGGTGCGGTCGCAGGCTGCATGATCATCGAAGGTACGGTGAAGCGCAGCAAGCCGATCCGCGTCCTGCGCGACAGCGTCGTGGTCTTCGAAGGCGAGCTGGAATCGCTGCGTCGCTTCAAGGAAAACGTCGAGGAAGTCCGCAACGGTACCGAATGCGGTATCGGCGTGAAGGCGTACAACGACGTCAAGCCGGGTGACCAGATCGAGTGCTTCGAGCGTATCGAAGTGCCGCGCACCCTGTAATGTTCCAGGCCGGGCCGCTTGATGCGGTCCGGCTTTTTCGCTTACGCATGACCCTTCAAGACGAGTCCGCCTACCGTGCCAAAGACCTTCCATCGAACCGACCGTGTTTCCGCCCAGATCCGCCGCGAACTGGGGACGCTCGTGCACAACGCCGTGCGTGTACACGGCCTGCCTTCGGTGAGCGTCTCCGACGTGGAAATCACCCGTGACATGGCGCATGCCAAGATTTTCGTCACCGCGCTGATGCCCGAACGTTCGGTGGAGGCCATGAAAGGCCTGAAGGAATTGGCCTGGGAACTGCGGATGGAGCTGGCGCGTGCGATGAAGCTGCGCCACGTGCCCGAGCTGCACTTCCACTACGATGATTCGGTGGATCGCGGCGAGCGCATCGACAACATCCTGCGCGATCTGCCCGATACGCTGGCGGCAGAGAAAAGCCGGCAGGGCGATGACGACGGTGAAGATGACGAAGGCGAAGACGCCGACGAAGGCGAAAAGAAAGCCTGATGGACCAACAGCCCGAAAGGGCTGTTGTCTTATGGGGTGGGGCCTGTCGCAGTGCGACCGCTCCGCCGGAGGCCGGATTGACCGGCAGCGCCACACGGCGCCGTTTTTGAATCGAATGCATGGCACCCCGAATTTCATTCCGCCGCCTGGATGGCATCCTGCTGCTCGACAAGCCGACCGGCATGAGCTCCAACGCAGCCCTGCAGGTGGCCCGCCGCCTGTACCGCGCCGAGAAGGGTGGCCATACCGGCAGCCTGGATCCGCTGGCCACCGGTCTGCTGCCACTGTGCTTCGGTGAAGCGACCAAGATCGCGGGCCTGCTGCTCGGCTCGGCCAAGGCGTATGACGCCGAGGTGGTGCTGGGCCAGACCACCGATACCGATGACTCCGATGGCACCGTGCTGCGCGAGCGGCCGGTCCCGGCGATCAGTGCGGGCGAACTGGAGGCTGCACTGGCACCGCTGCGCGGTCGCATCCGCCAGCGCGCACCCATCTACTCTGCGCTCAAGCAGGGCGGCGAGCCGCTGTACCTGAAGGCGCGCCGTGGCGAGTCGATCGAAGCGCCGGAGCGCGATGTGGAGGTCCACGCCCTGGAGGTGCTGGCGCAGCAACCGACCCGGCTGTCGCTGCGGGTGACCTGCGGTTCAGGCACCTACATCCGCAGCCTGGCCCGCGATCTGGGCGAGACCCTGGGCTGTGGCGCCCACATCGCCGGCCTGCGCCGGCTGTGGGTGGACCCCTTCCGTGAGGCGCCGATGGTCACCCTCGACACCCTGCGGGCTTTGGCCGAGCAGGGCGATGAGGCCGGCATGGAGGCCCTGTTGCTGCCGCTGGACGCGGGTCTGGCCCATTACCCCCGGGTGACGCTGGACGACGAGCAGACCCCTCGCTTCCGCGTGGGGCAGCGCATCCGCGACGCAGGCTGGCCGCAGGGTGGGGTGGTGGTCTTCGGCCCCGGGGAGGCGATCCAGGGCTTGGGCCAGGTCGACGAGACCGGTCTGCTGGCCCCGCAGCGCCTGTTCAACCTCTGACCGACCCGGCCGGGCATTACACCCCGGTCCTTGTTCCGGAGGGCCGCTGACGTTACAATTCCGCGGCCTTTTCAGGCTTCCCGCGTTCTGCGGGTTCATCCTTTCGTTCACGGCGAGTCGCGCGGTACGTCAATGGGACGTTTCTGCGGGCCACGCATCCAAGAGAAAACAGATATGTCGATCGACACCCAGAAGGTCATTGAAGACAACAAGCGCAGCGCCGCTGACACCGGCTCCCCGGAAGTCCAGGTCGCTCTGCTGACCGCCCGCATCGAGCTGCTGACCGGCCACTTCAAGACCCACAAGAAGGATCACCACAGCCGTCGTGGTCTGCTGCAGATGGTCAACCGTCGCCGCAGCCTGCTCGACTACCTGAAGAAGAAAGACGCTCCGCGTTACAAGGCCCTGATCGAAAAGCTCGGCCTGCGTCGCTAAGCACGAACCCCCACCGCGGCGCAGGAATGCGCCGCGGTTTTGTTTTGGCAGTACCGCATCAAACGTATGGGCCGGACAACCGGTCACCCGTCGGCGGCAAGGGTCGCCCGCGGTCCATTGAAGAAAGCATCATCCAAGGAAACCCCCGTGGCAAAAATCACCAAAACCTTCCAGTACGGCAAGCACACCGTCACGCTTGAAACCGGCGAAATCGCCCGTCAGGCCGGCGGTGCCGTCATCGTCAAGTTCGACGACACCGTGCTGCTGGTCTCCGCCGTTGCCGCCAAGAGCGCGCGTGAGGGCCAGGACTTCTTCCCCCTGACCTGCGACTATCAGGAGAAGTTCTACGCAGGTGGCCGTATCCCGGGTGGCTTCTTCAAGCGCGAAGGCCGCGCGACCGAAAAAGAGACGCTGATTTCGCGCCTGATCGATCGCCCGATCCGTCCGCTGTTCCCGGAAGACTACAAGAACGAAGTTCAGATCATCGCCACGGTGATGTCGCTGAACCCGGACATCGATGGCGACATCGCTGCCCTGATCGGCGCCTCGGCTGCGCTGTCGCTGGCCGGCACCCCGTTCAAGGGTCCGATCGCCGCCGCCAAGGTGGGTTACAAGAACGGTGAGTACATCCTCAACCCGACCGTGACCGAACTGAAGGATTCGGAGCTGGAACTGGTTGTCGCCGGTACCGCCAACGCCGTGCTGATGGTGGAATCCGAAGCCGCGCTGCTGTCCGAAGACGTGATGCTGGGCGCTGTGACCTTCGGTCACCGCGAAATGCAGAAGGTCATCAACGCGATCAACGAGCTGACCGTGGAAGCCGGCACCAAGCCGTCGACCTGGGAAGCCCCGGCCAAGAACACCGCCCTGATCAGCGCCCTGCAGGAAGCCATCGGCCCGCGTCTGGGCGAAGCCTTCCAGGTGCGCGACAAGCTGCAGCGCCGTGACGCCATCTCGGCGATCAAGAAGGACGTGACCGAGTCGCTGGCTGGCCGTGTGGCCGCTGACGGCTGGAATCCGGCCGAGCTGTCGAAGGAATTCGGCGAGCTGGAATACAGCACCATGCGCAACTCGGTGCTGGACACCAAGGTCCGCATCGACGGCCGTGCGCTGGACACCGTCCGCCCGATCTCGGTGAAGACCGGCATCCTGCCGCGTACCCACGGCTCCTCGCTGTTCACCCGCGGTGAAACGCAGGCCATCGTGACCATCACCCTGGGCACCGCCCGTGATGGCCAGGTCATCGATGCCGTCGCTGGTGAGTACAAGGAAAACTTCCTCTTCCATTACAACTTCCCCCCCTACTCGGTGGGTGAGACCGGCCGCATGATGGGCCCGAAGCGTCGCGAAATCGGCCACGGCCGCCTCGCCAAGCGCGGCGTGCTGGCAGTGATGCCGTCGCTGGAAGCCTTCCCGTACACCATCCGCGTGGTCTCGGAAATCACCGAATCCAACGGCTCCTCGTCGATGGCCTCGGTCTGCGGTTCCTCGCTGGCCCTGATGGACGCCGGCGTGCCGGTCAAGTCGCCGGTCGCCGGTATCGCCATGGGTCTGGTCAAGGAAGGCGAGCGCTTCGTCGTCCTGTCCGACATCCTGGGTGACGAAGATCACCTGGGCGACATGGACTTCAAGGTCGCTGGTACCGCTGAGGGCATCTCCGCCCTGCAGATGGACATCAAGATCGAAGGCATCACCGAAGAGATCATGAAGCAGGCACTGCAGCAGGCCAAGGCTGGCCGTCTGCACATCCTGGGTGAAATGGCCCACGGCCTGACCGCCCCGCGCGAAGAGCTGTCGGACTACGCGCCGCGCCTGCTGACCATCAAGATCCACCCGGACAAGATCCGCGAAGTGATCGGCAAGGGTGGTTCCACCATCCAGGCCATCACCAAGGAAACCGGCACCCAGATCGACATCCAGGATGACGGCACCATCGTCATCGCCTCGGTCAATGCCATCGCTGCCCAGGCTGCCAAGGCCCGCATCGAGCAGATCACCTCGGACGTCGAGCCGGGCCGCATCTACGAAGGCAAGGTCGCCAAGATCATGGACTTCGGTGCGTTCGTCACGATCCTGCCGGGCAAGGACGGTCTGGTCCACGTGTCGCAGATCTCCAGCGACCGCGTCGAGAAGGTCGGCGACGTGCTGAAGGAAGGCGATGTGGTCAAGGTCAAGGTCCTGGAAGTCGACAAGCAGGGCCGTATCCGCCTGTCGATGAAGGCCGTCGAAGAAGGCGAGGGCGCCCCCGCCGCCGAGTAATCGGCCAACGCCGATCTCGCGGTAGGTGAGGGCCGTTGGTCCTCACGCCTACGCAGACAGGAAAAAGCGGGCTTCGGCCCGCTTTTTTTGTGCGCGCGTTTCAGGCGCTCGGCGCTGTAGTGCCACGCCAGGCATGGCTGCCGCTGGCGTATCCCGCGCTACGCCAGGTAGCGCGATACCTCGATCAGATTCCGGTCCAGATCGCGGAAGTAGACAGACAGGATCGGTCCGGTCGCACCAGTCCGCTGCACGGGTCCTTCTTCGACAGTCACGCCCTGCGCCTGCAGATGCGCCAGGATCTCGTCCATCGTCGCGTAGGTGATCAGGCACAGGTCCGCCGAGCCGGGTGTGGGCCGCTCGGCCTTGGGCTCGAACTCGCGCCCGTGTGCATGCAGGTTGATCTTCTGCAGCCCGAAGCGCAGCGCCTTGCGGCCTTCGCCGAAGGTCTCCACCTCCATGCCCAGCACGCGCTGATAGAACGCACAGGTCGCGGCGACATCCGCCACGGTCAGGACCAGGTGGTCCAATCGGTCGATATGCAGGTCGGTCATCGGTGTCACGCAGCAGGCAGGGAGAGCGGTTGAACTGTACGGCCGGGCGCGCAAGCCGCAGGTGAACATCTGGCGCTGTGGGCCTGCCATCGAGCGCTCCCTGCCGCGTCTGTGCGCAGTGCCCTATGCTGGGCGGCATGGGGATAGAGACACTGCTGGATCTGCATATCGACCGCAACGCACAGCAGGTGCGGCGCGGCAATGAGGTGCTGCCGGTCAATGGATTGAGCTGGCGCTTGCTGGAGTGTCTGCTGTCGCACGGTACCGATGTCGTCAGCTTCGACACCCTCGCGCAGCAGGTCTGGGCGCCGGCGGTGGTCGGTGAGGATGCGATCAGCCAGCGTGTGAAGCTGCTTCGCCAGGCACTGGGCGATGACAGCCGGCGGCCACGCTACGTGCGCTCGGTGCGCGGCCGCGGCTACCAGCTGTGCGCGCCGCCGCAGCCGATAGTGCACGACACCGTTGCCATGGTCATCGCTGACAGCGCCCTCGTGTCACCTCGACACGGACGTGCACGCTGGATCTGGCTGGCGGCGGGCGTCACCGTCGCCGCTGTCGCTGCCGCGGTGATCGTGGCCCGTCCCGATCCCGCACCGGTGTCGCCTGCCGATCCGGTGCTGCAGCGCGCTGCGTATTACGCGGGCATCGGGCAGGCCAGCAACAACGAGCGTGCCATCGGGCTGTATCGCCAGGCGCTGCAGATAGATCCGGAATCGTTGACGGCCAGGCGCGGGCTCGCCCGTGCGCTGGCCGCCGATGCCTGCCTGTTCAACGGCGCACGCGAGCGCGCGGAGGAGGCGCTGGTATTGGGCGGCGAGCTGGTGCGCAAGGCCCCGGAAGATGCAGCCGGTTGGGCGGCACGCGGTTATGCCTACGACTGCCTTGGCGCGATGTCGCAGGCCATGGCGGACTACCGGCAGGCACTGCAGCGCGATCCGGGTGACGAGCGCACGCGTGCATCGCTGGCCTACCTGCAGCAGGAAAAAGGCGACCTCGCGCAGGCGCTGCAGGACAACCTGTCGCTGCGTGCGCCCGAGCGGGTCCGCTTCCGCGACGTACAGGTCGCGCGCGAACTGGAGCTGCTGGGGTTCACCGATGCCGCCGCTCGCCGGCATGCCCGCAACTTCCAGCTCTATCCGGACAACGTGTTCGCCAACATCGCCTGGCCGCGCAGCCTGCTGGCGATGGGGGAGCCGGGCAAGGCGCAGGCGGCGCTCGATCAGGCGCTGACGCGTGGAACCCCGCATCCGCAGCTGCTGCGTCTGCAGGGCGAACTGCGGCTGTTGAACGGGAATCGGAAGGAGGCTGCTGACGCCTTCGAGCAGAGCCGGGCACTGCGCCCACAGCAGTCGATGGGGCAGACCCTGGCCGGTCTGTACGGCGATCCAGCGCCTACGCCGGCATGGATTGCCGAGCGTCTGCAACGGCTGAAAGGGCAGGGCGACGATGGCTGGTCCGACACCGCGCTGGAGCGTGCCCTGTTGCTGCACGCCCAAGGCGATGAGGCAGCTGCGCTGGTGGCCCTGCGCCACGCGGTGAGCGCCGGCTTCCGCGATGCGGCGTGGCTTCGCGCCACCCCCTTGTTTGCGCCGCTGCACGGTGCGGCCGGCTGGCAGGGACTGCTCGACACGATCGAGACGGACGTATTTGCCCAGCGCGCCCAGGTGCTGGCCGCCACCTGGCGGCCAACAGACCTCGATGGCCTCAGCGCAGCGCGGGCAGCAGGAACTCGGTGAGGATGCGGCGCGACTGCGGGTGGGCGTAGTTGCGGTTGTAGGCCTGGCTGGTGATGACCGCCACCAGCTTCTTCTCCGGCATCACGAACACGTAGTTGCCGCCGTTGCCGGACATTGTCCAGACCGTGGTTTCGTGCCCATCGACCGGAAGCTTCAGCCCCCACCATTGATAGCCGTAGTCGCTGCCGTCATCGGTGCTGGCCTGCGCGCTGACCATCGCACGGACATAGGCGGCCGGGATGAGCTGCCTGCCCCGCCAGCGACCCTCGGCCAGCACCAGTTCGCCCAGCCGGGCGAGGTCACGGCTGCGATAGCGCGTTCCGCCGCCACCCATGCCGATGCCTTCGGGCGAGCGGTTCCATCGGCTGGCGGTGATGCCCAGCGGGCGTTCCAGGACCTGCGCGGCGTAGTCGGCCAACGGCAGCTTGGTGGCCTGTTCCAGCACCGCGCCGAGTACGAAGGAATTGGCCGTGCAGTAGGCATGCGCGCGGCCGTGCGGGCTGTCTTCCGGTCGCGTCATCCACGGTGCGAAGCCTTTGACCGGCAGCGACAGCGTGAAGTCGAGCCAGCGCTCGGTGACGTACATGCGTTCTTCGTTGCCGGCCGAGAACGCGTTCTGGTCATCGCACTCCCACAACGTGCTCATGGTGAGCAGGTCTTCCACCGTCATCGAGCGCAGCCGCGGATCGACGGGATGGCTGGCAGTGAATGCGGGAAAGTAGTCGTACACACGGGCCTGCACGCCGGGCAGGTGGCCGTCGCCGATGGCCGCCCCGACCAGCATCGCGGTGACGCTCTTGCTGGCCGAGCGCACGTCATTGAGCGTGTCCGCAGAGCCGCCGTTGAAGTAGCTCTCGTACGCCACCTGGCCGTCCACCAGCAGCAGGACGCTGGTGACCTGCTTGATGTCCTGGGTGGCGATCGCCGACTCCAGTGCGGTGATCCGGGCGCTGTCCAGCGCTGCGGGTGCGGCTGGAGCGGTCAGTGGCAGGGCGGCCGCCACGGCAAAGAACAGGGGGGCAAAGGGATGTCGGTGGTGATGCATGGGCAAGGCTCCTCGAGATGAGGGCCGACTACGCCATGACGCGGTCTGAAGTGCTGGAAATGCGCCTGAAGAATTCTGAAAGCCCGCCGCAGCAGGCCTCCAGGGTGATCAGCGCGGCGCACTCCAGACGCTGTTCGGGTCGCCATGCCGCGCGCGGCGCAGGCTCGCACGCGCCAGCGTGGCAAATCCGAAGGCCAGCGCGAGTGCCACCGCATCCACGCCGAACAGCGGCCAGTAGCCGCGCGCCGCGCTCACCCAGGGCCAGTGGCCGGTCAGCGCGCCGTGCATGACCGCCACCAGCGCGGTGCTGATGGCCGCTGCCCACAGCAACTCACGGGCGGCCTGGTCGGGGCGCCGGACTGCCGCCCACAGCGCGCAGGCGGCCCAGGTGACGAAACAGATCCAGCGGATGCCACGGTCCACCGCCTGCGGTGCGACCTGCTCCAGGATCTGCGCGCCCACGAAGCTCGCCGAGACCGCCACACACAGCCCGATGCAGACCCCCACCGTGGCCCGGGCCATGTTGATCTGCGCGCGGCCCTGTTCCACCTGGCGTCGCTTGCGCCGTGATTCGATCCATAGCAGGTTGCCGGAATAGAACAAGAAGGCGCCGCCCAGGCCGAGCAGGAAATACAGCCACACCACCACGCCATTGCCGAACTCACCGAAGTGCAGCGCATACGCCGCACTCAGGGTGGCGTGGTTGGCATCTCGTTGGCCGGGCAGCTGGCTGCTCAGCAGGCGCCCGGTGGCCGCATCCAGCCCGACCGCACCGAGCGGCCCCAGCGTGCCGCCCGATTCGCCGGTGATCTCGATGGTGGCCGTGGCATCAGTGGCATGGGCGAGCTTGAGGAAGGCAGGTTCGAAATCCGCGACTCCCTGGGTGCGCGCTACGTCGATCGCGCGGGCGTGCAGCATGCGCAGGTTCGTTCCGTCGCCCGATTGGCCGCTGGGCTCCCGTACCGGCGCAGTGTCCATCGCCGCCGGCACCGCCTGCATCAGCTTGCCGTCGAAGATCAGCGGATTCAGCGCCGCCATCTGCAGGAACACCAGGCACAGCAGTGCACCGGTGACGGCGAACATCAGATGGAAGGGCAGGCTGAGCACGCCGATCACGTTGTGCGCGTCCTGCCACATCTGCTTTAGGTTGCGGCCCGGGCGCAGTGCGAACAGATCGCCCAGCAGCTTGGGCAGGTGGATCACCAGGCCACTGAGCAGGGCCACCCCATACAGCAGGCTGACGATGCCCATCAGGTAGGTGCCCGCAACCGGCAGGCCCAGGCTGTAATGCAATTCGTTGACCAGCTCGGCCAGCCCGGTCTGCGGCGGCGTGACGCTGCCGTCGTAGTGATCCAGCCAGGCGTACAGCCAGGTGCCCTTGGCATCCTGCCAATAGGCGATCGGCTGTGGATGATCGGCGCCCGGGAAGGTCATGCCCACGTGGGCGCGCGCAGCGGGGTGCCGCGCCAGCACGCCGTCGAGCAGCCGCTGCGCGTCGTCCAGGCTCGCGGCCGGGGTATCCACGGCGTGCGGGGTCTGCCAGAGCGGCAGATCGTGATGGAACAGGGTCAGCGCACCGGCGTAGAACGCCACGAACAGTGCGAAACCGGCGACCAGGCCCACCCACGTGTGCAGGGTGGTGAAGGTGCGCAGGGTCTGGGAACTGAACTTCATCGTATCGCTCTCATTGCACCGCGCCGGTCAGGCGCAGCAGCCACAGCAGGCCGAATCCGGCCAGGGCGGTGGCGCTCATCACAGTCCATGCCCGCAGCCCGGTACGGAAGCTGAAGGCCCAGATCGCGCCCAGCATCCACAGTGGAATGAAGGCGATCAGGCTGGGCACCAACGTGGTCTGCCACGGCCCCGGCGGCAGCCAGGCGATCAACCCGGTGGCCGCGGCGGCGACGAAAAAGCCCGCCAGCACGGCGGCACCGGCGCGTGCCCACATCAGCGCATCACCTGTGCCGGGCGGTGCCACGCGGCCAGCAGCGGCAGCGCGATCGCCACCAGCATCCAGCTGCACAGCATCACCACCACGCCGGTGGCGATGCCCAGGTTGGCGATCCACAGCCACAGCGCCGCCACGGCGGCAACCAGGCTGATCTGCCGGCCCAGCCGTCCGGCACGACGCAGGCGTGGCCAGCGGCAATGCGGGGAGGCGGCATACAGTGCCAGGGCGGAAAAGGCGGAGCCGACCAGCGCCAGGCTGCAGAAGCCGAGCGAGGTCAGGGCAACAGTGATCATCGGCAATCCAGTCGGCAAACCCTGTCCCGGGCAGGACAGTAATCCGCGCATGGTAATCATTGCGGTTTGCGGGCGCCACACGGACGCATTCAGGCGCTGTGCGGGCACCGGTTGGCTGGCGGGCGGCGCATTCATCGGCGGATTGGTTTAAGATCAGGGCATCTCTATCGAGGCAACAAGGTGGCCCGCGCCCTGCGCCGGTCTAGCGTGTGACATGAGCACTACCACCGCCCACCGCTGAACGCCCCCGACGGCCCCTGACGCAGGCGCCCTCGTGGCGCTTTTTTATTGCCTCGCCCCCGGATTCTCCAGGCCCCCTTGCGGGCCACCAGACCAAAGCACTCTCATGATCGCGATCACGCTCCCCGACGGCAGCCGCCGTGAATTCGAAAACCCCGTCAGTGTCATGGACGTCGCCCAGTCCATCGGCGCCGGCCTGGCCAAGGCCACCATCGCCGGTGCCGTGGATGGCGTGCTGGTCGATGCCAGTGACGTCATCGACCACGATGCCAGCCTGCGCATCATCACCGCCAAGGACGAGGAGGGCGTGGAAATCATCCGCCACTCCGCCGCCCATCTGGTCGGCCATGCGGTCAAGCAGCTGTACCCGGACGTCAAGATGGTGATCGGCCCGGTCATCGCCGAAGGCTTCTACTACGACATCTACTCCGAGCGTCCGTTCACGCCCGAGGACATGGCCGCCATCGAAAAGCGCATGGGCGAGCTGATCGCGCAGGACTACGACGTCATCAAGAAGGTCACCCCGCGTGCGGAGGTCATCGAGATCTTCAAGGCGCGTGGCGAAGACTACAAGCTGCGCCTGATCGAGGACATGTCGCCGGAGATCCAGGCGATGGGCATGTACTACCACCAGGAATACGTGGACATGTGCCGCGGCCCGCACGTGCCCAACACGCGCTTCCTGAAGGCCTTCAAGCTGACCCGCATTTCCGGTGCCTACTGGCGCGGCGATGCCAAGAACGAGCAGCTGCAGCGCATCTACGGCACCGCCTGGGCCGACAAGAAGCAGCTTGAGGCCTACATCAAGCGCATCGAAGAAGCCGAAATGCGCGACCACCGCCGCATCGGCAAGCAGCAGGAGCTGTTCCACCTGCAGGAAGAGGCCCCGGGCCTGGTGTTCTGGCACCCCAAGGGCTGGGCGCTGTGGCAGGTGGTGGAGCAGCACATGCGCCGTGTGTACCGCGACAGCGGCTACGGCGAAGTGCGCTGCCCGCAGATCCTGGATGTGTCGCTGTGGCAGAAGTCCGGCCACTGGGACAACTACCAAGAGAACATGTTCTTCACCGAATCGGAGAAGCGCACCTACGCGGTCAAGCCGATGAACTGCCCGGGCCACATCCAGGTGTTCAACCAGGGCCTGCACAGCTACCGCGACCTGCCGATCCGCTACGGCGAGTTCGGCTCGTGCCACCGCAACGAGCCGTCCGGCGCGCTGCACGGCATCCTGCGCGTGCGTGGTTTCACCCAGGACGACGGCCACGTGTTCTGCACCGAGTCGCAGATCGAAGCCGAAGTGACGGCCTTCCACCAGCAGGCGCTGGCGGTCTACACGACCTTCGGTTTCGACGAGATCCAGATCAAGATCGCACTGCGCCCGGAAAAGCGCCTGGGCGATGACGCCACCTGGGACAAGGCCGAAGCCGCGCTGCGTTCGGCGCTGGGCAACTGTGGCGTGGAATGGCAGGAGCTGCCGGGCGAGGGCGCCTTCTACGGCCCGAAGATCGAGTACCACCTCAAAGACGCCATCGGCCGTACCTGGCAGCTGGGCACGATGCAGGTCGATTTCATGATGCCCGGCCGCCTCGGCGCCGAGTACGTGGACGAAAACAGCCAGAAGAAGCACCCGGTCATGCTGCACCGGGCGATCGTCGGCTCGATGGAGCGGTTCATCGGCATCCTGATCGAGCACCACGCCGGGTCCTTCCCGTCCTGGCTGGCCCCGACCCAGGTGGTGGTGGCCAATATCACCGATGCTCAGGCTGAATACGTCAGCGAGGTCCGGAAAACCCTTGCAGATCAAGGCTTCCGCGTGAACGCCGATTTGCGCAACGAGAAGATCGGATATAAGATTCGCGAGCATACGCTGCAGCGGGTCCCGTACCTGCTGGTGGTTGGCGACCGTGAGAAGGAAAATGGCGCCGTGGCCGTGCGTACGCGCTCTGGCGAAGATCTGGGCAGCATGTCCGTCCAGGCCTTCATCGAGCGGTTGCAGGCAGAACAGTCCGTGTAAGAAAGTCCCGGCCCTGCGGATGTTCCGCGATGGGCCGGTTTGATTCCTCTGGGAGATTGCAATATCAGTACCCCTGACAACAAACAGAACCGCAAGAATCAGGAAATCCGGGTGCCGCGCGTCCGCGTGATCGGCAGCGACGGAGAAATGATTGGCGTGTTGACGCGTGACGAAGCGCTGTCGATGGCCGAAGACGAAGGTCTGGACCTGGTCGAGATTCAGCCGCAGGCTGATCCGCCGGTGTGCAAGATCATGGACTTCGGCAAGTTCAAGTTCGAAGCGCAGAAGAAGGCCAACGAGGCCAAGAAGAAGACCAAGCAGGTCGAGATCAAGGAAGTGAAGTTCCGCCCGGTCACCGATGAAGGTGATTACCAGATCAAGCTGCGCAAGATGCGCGGTTTCCTGGAAGAGGGCGACAAGATCAAGGTCAACATCCGCTTCCGTGGCCGTGAAATGAGCCATCAGGAACTGGGTCGCGAGATGGCCAACCGGATCGAAGGTGATCTGGGCGAAGACATCGTGATCGAGTCCCGTCCGCGCCTTGAAGGCCGGCAGATGGTGATGATGATCGCGCCGAAGAAGAAATAACCGGCCCCGCCGGCTGTTTCGATTCGCGTAACAGGCACGGGCGCCTTTTCAGGCGCCTGCTGCCGTTTGCCGTGGCCGCAGCCTCCTGCGGCCCGTCCGCTGGGCGTTCCACGCCGGCCGGCACCGGTAAACACCCGCCCAATCAAGCGTTTGCAACTGCCTGGATTCACGGGCATAATGGGCGGCCCCGTTTTGCGGGGGTGCTGTTTTGAACGGTTTCTCGCCCCACAAAGGCACGCTGTTTCAACGGCAAACAGGACCGGCCTGGTTCCCATAGGGGATCCCGGGCTTACAAGCAGGCAAGGGCACGGACGGAAAGTGTGGCAATGCCACCGCCCTGGTCAGTGACAAAACATCATCAAGGACATAGCAATGCCCAAGATCAAGACCAACCGGGCGGCGGCCAAGCGCTTCCGCAAGACCGCGTCCGGCAAGTTCAAGGCTGGCCACGCCAACCGTAGCCACATCCTCACGAAGAAGTCGACCAAGCGGAAGCGCAATCTGCGTCAGACGAACCATGTTCGTGCAGAAGACGCAGGCCGTTTGAACCGTATGCTTCCCTACCTCTGAGGACTGACCCATGGCACGAGTAAAGCGTGGCGTACAGGCGCGTCGCCGCCACAAGAAAATTCTGACCCTGGCGAAGGGTTACTACAACGCTCGCCGCAAGGTCTTCCGCGTTGCCAAGCAGGCCGTGATCAAGGCACAGCAGTACGCCTACATCGGTCGTAAGCAGAAGAAGCGTAATTTCCGTTCGCTGTGGATCACCCGCATCAACGCGGCTGCCCGCATCAACGGCCTGAGCTACAGCCGTTTCATGAACGGCCTGCTCAAGTCCGGCATCACCCTGGACCGTAAGGTTCTGGCTGACATCGCCGTGCACGACGCAGCTGGTTTTGCTGCACTGGCCGAAAAGGCCAAGGGCGCACTGGCGGCATAAGTCCATTCCCCTGCCGTTGCCGTTCACGCGCAACGGCTGTGGGTAAGGCAAATGCATGGGGAAGGGCGCAAGTCCTTCCCCATTCTTTTTTGTGTTGGCGGTGGCCCTCCCGGTGCCATTGATCGACAGCGGTGGCGACGGGGGTCGGCCCGACGCGCATCGCGATGGCATACCGACGCGAGGCTCCGGCTATCCATGAGTGACATCCAATCCCTGACCACGCAGGCACTGGCCGATGTGGCCGCTGCCCAGAGCCCTGACGCGCTGGAAGCCCTGCGTGTGGCCCTGCTGGGCAAGAACGGCAGCATCACCGCCCAGCTCAAGCAGCTCGGTGGCCTGCCGGCCGACGAGCGCAAAGCCGCCGGCGAAGCCATCAACCGTGCCCGTGACGCGCTGACCAGCTCGCTGGGTGATCGCAAGACCGTGCTGGAAGACGCTGCGCTGGACGCGCGCCTGGCCGCCGAAGCGATCGATATCACCCTGCCGGGCCGTCGCGATGAGCGCGGTGGCCTGCATCCGGTGACCCGTACCCTGGAGCGCATCACCGAGATCTTCGGCCGCCTCGGTTACGAGCTCTCCGAAGGGCCGGAAATCGAAGATGACTGGCACAACTTCGAAGCGCTGAACTTCCCGCCGCACCACCCGGCGCGCGCGATGCACGACACCTTCTATTTCGGCGATGGCCGCCTGCTGCGCACGCATACCTCCGGTGTGCAGGTGCGCTACATGGGCGAGCACGCGCCGCCGCTGCGCATGATCGCGGCCGGCAAGGTGTACCGCAGCGACAGCGACCAGACCCATTCGCCGATGTTCCACCAGGTCGAAGGCCTGCTGGTCGACGAGCACTCCACGTTCGCCGATCTGAAGGGCACGCTGTCCGAGTTCGTGCGCGCGTTCTTCGAGCGCGATTTCGAGATGCGCTTCCGTCCCAGCTACTTCCCCTTCGTGGAACCGGGCGCGGAAGTGGACATCGCCTGGCAGCAGCCGGATGGCAGCACCCGCTGGCTGGAAGTGCTCGGCTGCGGCATGGTCCACCCGAACGTGCTGCGCAGCGTTGGCATCGATCCGGAGCGCTACACCGGCTTCGCCTTCGGCCTGGGCGTGGAGCGCTTTGCGATGCTGCGTTACGGCGTCAACGACCTGCGCGCATTCTTCGAAAACGACGTGCGGTTCCTGAAGCAGTTTGCGTAACAGCGGAACCGCCGGGCAGCCCCCGGCGCTACGTCGCACCACCATTCATCACGGCCCAGGCGCCTGCGCCGGGTCCACCAGGGTGACACCATGAAATTCTCTGAAAACTGGCTGCGCAGCCACGTCCCGACCACCGTTTCGCGCGATGAACTCAGCGCGGTGCTGACCGCCATCGGTCTGGAAGTGGAAGAGGTCGATGCGCTGGGTGATGGCCTGCAGCATGTTGTCGTGGCGAAGATCATCTCCGCCGAACGCCATCCCGAAGCTGACCGCCTGCAGATCTGCCAGGTCGATGCGGGGCAGGGCGAGCACCTGCAGATCGTCTGTGGCGCGCCGAACGCGCGCCCGGGCCTGGTCGCACCGCTGGCGATGGTCGGCGCGCAGATCGGCGATCTGAAGATCAAGCCGGCCAAGCTGCGTGGCGTGGAGTCCAACGGCATGCTGTGCTCGGCCAAGGAACTGGGCCTGGACACCGATGCGTCCGGGCTGTTCGAACTGCCGGACGATGCGCCGGTCGGCCAGACCCTGGTCGAGTATCTCGGCCTGCCCGACGCCAGCATCGAGATCAAGCTGACCCCGAACCGCGCCGACTGCTTCAGCATCCGCGGCATCGCCTTCGACGTGGCCGCCGCGTGCGCCAGTGAAGTCGTGCCGTTCGACGCCGCGCCGGTCGCCGCCGTGGGCACGCGTGAGCTGACGGTCCAGCTGGACGCTGGCGCCGAGGCCCCGCGCTACGTCGGTCGTGTGATCGAGGGCGTCAACGCCCGCGCCGCCACCCCGTTGTGGATGGCTGAGCGCCTGCGCCGCAGTGGCGTGCGCCCGGTCTCGCTGCTGGTGGACGTCACCCAGTACGTGATGCTGGAACTCGGCCAGCCGATGCATGCCTTCGATCTGGGCACCCTGCAGGGCAGCATCGGCGTGCGCCGTTCTCGCGCGGGTGAAACCCTGAAGCTGCTCGACGGCCGCGACGCGGCGCTGGACGACAGCTTCCTGCTGGTCACCGATGCGGACCGCCCGATCGCGCTGGCCGGCCTGATGGGCGGCTTCGATACGCGGGTCACCGACGACACCACCAACGTATTCCTGGAGGCCGCGCACTTCGCGCCCGCCGCGATCATGGGCCGTGGCCGCAAGCTGGGCCTGCACACCGATGCCGGCCACCGCTTCGAGCGCGGTGTCGGCCCTGTGCTGCCGCGCGCGGCGATCGAGTACGCCACCCGCCTGATCCTGGATCTGGCCGGCGGGACCCCTGCGCCCGTCACCGAGGCGGTGCGCGAAGCGGACCTGCCGGCGACCGCCACCATCGGTCTGCGCCGCGCCCGTATCGCGCGCGTGCTGGGCATCCAGATCGCCGATGCCGATGTCGAGCGCATTTTGCGCGCGCTGGGCATGGACGTGGCCCCGACCGCTGATGGCTGGCAGGTCACCGCGCCGAGCCGCCGTTTCGATATCGCCATCGAAGAAGACCTGATCGAAGAGCTGGCCCGTATCCACGGCTACGAGCAGATCCCGACCACGCTGCCGGGCGGTGCCTCGCGCGTGGCGATGCCGACCGAGACCCGTCTGGACGATCTGAGCGTCCGGCGCCAGCTGGTCGCCCGCGATCTGCAGGAAACCATCAACTACGCCTTCGTCGATGCCGCGCTGCTTGCGCAGTGGCAGCTGGGCGAGGGCCTGGTCGCGCTGGCCAATCCGCTGTCGGCCGAACTGGCGGTGATGCGCCCGTCGCTGCTGCCGGGCCTGGTCGCCACCCTGGGCCGCAATGCCGCCCGCCAGCTGGGCCGCGTGCGCCTGTTCGAACTGGGCCGCGTGTTCCATCAGCAGGCCGGCGAAGGCCAGCCCGCGCCGCTGGAAACCCAGCGCGTAGCCGCGGCGATCTGTGGCGATGCCGACACCCAGCAGTGGGGTCTGCCGACCCGCAAGGTCGATTTCCACGACCTCAAGGGCGACCTGGAATCGCTGGCCGCAGCCAGTGGCGCCGAGCTGGTGTTCACGCCGTCGCAGCGTCCGTATGGCCACCCCGCACGGTCGGCCGAGGTCTCCCGTGACGGTGTCAGCCTGGGCTGGATCGGCCAGATCCACCCGCGCCTGGCCAAGGCCATGGACATCGACGTGGACGTGTTCGCCTTCGAGCTGGACCTGGCCCCGTTGGCCGCCCGCGCGCTGCCGCGCGCGACCGAGCTGTCGCGCTTCCCGTCGATGCGCCGCGATCTGGCCTTCCTGGTGCCCGAGGCCGCGGCCTGGGCCGACCTGGAAGCGACCCTGCGCCGGGCCGTCGGCCCGCTGCTGCGCGAGGTCACCCTGTTCGACCGTTACGTCGGCCAGGGGGTCGAGCCGGGGTTCAAGAGTCTCGCTATGGGCTTGATTTTGCAGGACAAGTCGCGCACTCTGACGGACCGCGACGTGGATGCGGTGGTGGCCGAGGCGGTCTCTGCCATGGAGCGTGAACATCACGCTCGGATCCGCGGTTGAGCGGGAAGCATGGGGGATAGCAGGCAATGGCATTGACCAAGGCGGAGATGGCCGAAAAGCTGTTCGACGAAGTCGGTCTGAACAAGCGCGAAGCCAAGGAATTTGTCGACGCGTTCTTCGATGTGCTGCGTGAAGCATTGGAACAGGGACGTCAGGTGAAGCTGTCCGGCTTCGGGAATTTCGACCTGCGGCGCAAGAACCAGCGCCCGGGTCGCAACCCCAAGACCGGTGAGGAAATTCCGATTTCCGCCCGTACGGTGGTCACCTTCCGTCCGGGCCAGAAGCTCAAGGAAAGGGTAGAGGCATATGCTGGATCCGGGCAGTAACCGAGAACTTCCGCCGATACCGGCCAAGCGCTACTTCACCATCGGTGAGGTCAGCGAACTGTGCGACGTCAAGCCGCACGTGCTGCGTTACTGGGAAACCGAGTTTCCCAGTCTCGAGCCGGCCAAGCGCCGCGGCAACCGTCGCTACTACCAGCGCCACGACGTGCTGATGGTCCGCCAGATCCGCGGCCTGCTCTATGAGCAGGGCTACACCATCGGCGGCGCGCGCCTGCGCCTGGAAGGTGCCGATGCGCGCGAGGAATCGGCGCTGAGCAACCAGATCATCAAGCAGACGCGGATGGAACTGGAAGAAGTGCTGCAATTGCTGCGCCGCTGAACCATTTTTCACGCAAACCCGTTATACTCGTCGGCCCGCTGAGAGGCGGGGACATTGCCAGCATCATCGGGGCGTAGCGCAGCCTGGTAGCGCATCTGCCTGGGGGGCAGAGGGTCGTCGGTTCAAATCCGGCCGTCCCGACCAATGTTGTCAAAAAGATCAAAGGCTTACGCAGACATGCGTGAGCCTTTTTTCGTTCTACACCCTATTGCCACCCTATGCCCACCCATTGCGTGAGGCCGAGGAGTTCTGACCACAGTCGCACCCGAGGCGCGTACGGCTCCTCGGCTGATCCACTTGACGCGGTTTCCCCAGCGAAAGGCGGAGCATACGGTAGGGGAATCCCTACAGTGCAAATCGTCCCTGAGTGGCATCATGCCCCGTTAGTGTCGCGTGAACTTGGAGCATGTCAGCGACAAGTCGGCGGGCAACATACAGGGGGAACACAAGATGACATCACACTCAGTTTCTGCGTTCGAAATTCAGGTCAGGAACACTGCACTCAAGGGCGACCAGCTCGCTGTCCTCGATAAGATCACCATCAAGGGGGTTGCCCACGATCTGTTCGATGTAATAGGGAAATTTCTTGGCCTTCACTCTGCAACGCACAAGCAATTTATTGTAAATAACTCCAATCGCTTGGTAAAAGTCAGTGCGATAACGACCAACAAGGCGACACGAGAAATTTCTTGCTATGTGGGCCAAGGTACGTTCGGTATTCCAAGCGACATCATTAGCTCAAAGAGCTTAGTCTCGACGCACAAAAAACAATCAGAAGAAAGTGACGTGGTTGAGTACTACGTCCATTTGCGCATCCCGGCAGGCCGGAAGTGTGGGTATGTAATTTTTCATTCCATTGGCAACATGAATGTCAAAAGCTGGTTCGCTGACAACTTGGGTCTCCATGTCAATACCACGCTCTCGGGCTGCGCATTGAAAATGAAACCATTGTGCTCGTCACTGGCCATGAAGAAGTACTTGAAGGAAGCTGACGTTAAATCGATCAAGGTCTCTGCATTTGAAGTCCAAGCAGGCCCTGACGTCGCCGACATCCTGATGGATGGGGATGTTGAGAAAATTCTAGTCCTCAAAAAAGAGGGGGGCTTTGGCAAGCTCAAGTCGCTCATGGGCGTTGGCAAGAAGCGCGATCAGCTGGTGGCTATCTCTGATGCGAACTGCACAGATGTGAAGGCAGAAGTTGCATTTGACGGCCGGACACGAACCATCTCGCTGGAAGGCACGAAGACACCCAAGGCCAAATTCTACATCCAGGACCCTGAGGTAAAATTCGTCAACGGTATGCCCGTACGGAGTTCGATCTCAGGCTACGCGACGGACTTGATAGACGATCTCATCAAGGCAAATTAGCCCATGGAGAGGATATGAGCGGAAAGATCAATGTTTGGGCGATCGTGTCTGCCCACTTCGGTACTATTCGCCACCATGGAGAAGATAGACTGAGTATCGTCGACTTGACGGTGTTCTTTATTTGCCCGCTAGCGATTGCATGCCTGGTTTTCTACGCCCGCATGCCTTTCGGGTCGAGCCTGATATCGGCGCTGATTAACGCGTCAGCGATCCTTCTTGGTCTGCTCTTGAACCTTTTGGTTCTCATGTTTGACTTGCGCAGCAAAGCATCAGACGACATGGATAAGTTGAACGGCCAGAAGCCATTGGACGAAAAGAGACTCGGACACCTGAGTCTCCGGTGCGAAGTAATAGATGAGTCGGTGGCAAACATTTCATTCACTGTCCTTCTCTGTATCGGCTCGCTTATTAGTCTTCTGCTGTTCTCGATGCGCGAGGATGCTGTTGGCGTAGATGTGATCGAGAGTGCTGCGTACGCTTGGAATGCCTTCATCTGGATTAATGTGTCGCTGACAATCATGATGATTATTAAGAGGGTGTTCGTTCTCTTTGAAGCGTCAAAGTAAGGCGTACTCGCGCGTTCCCTTGGTATTTCGTTTTGATGTGAATCGATAATAGAGGGGGGTGAATGAGGCCGAGCGATTTATTCTTGATGGATGTGGGGGCTCTAATTTCAAAGCGTGAGCTCTACAACTTGGTCGTAAGATCGAAAGTGCTCGGAAGTGAATCGTGGGAAGGTCGGGAATGGGCCATCAACAATACACCACAGCAGGGAATTCACTGGGTTGGTGAAGGTGACAATTTTCGCTGTGCCATTGTTAAGGCGAAGAGTAATTCCTATGCGGACAATGGATGGTCAGAGAAGGTCGGGGGGCTTTTCCGGTACGCCTTGAAGGCGACGAATGGCGTCGTGAGGAGGGGTGAGCGGGCAAATCAAGCTCTCATACGTCAGCCGGAAGTGGGATATCCAGTGCTGCTGCTTGTAGACCACTCCGATGGTTGGGAGTTTTTCGGCGAATACGACGTCCGGCAGTGCGATGCCACTTCCGTTCTTCTAGCACCTCGCCTAAATCTCACCTCAAGTGAATCGCACGAGATGACTGGCCTGTTCGCTGAGGGCGCGCGGACTCTGAGGACACATCTGTTGATAGAGCGAAGTGGAGCCGCGGTAAAGGCGGCAAAGAAGCTTCACTCATGGTGCTGTGAAATTTGCTGCATGTCGTTCGATGAGCAATATGGCGTCGACTATATTGAGGCGCATCACGTGGTTCCGCTGGGAGCCCGTGAGGGATTGGTGGAAGTCTCAGTCCAGGACTTTGTCATGCTGTGCGCAAATTGTCATAGAGTGGTGCACCGTCTTATGGGGACTCTCGGAGGGGACTATTCTTTGATCCGGGCAGAGATTGCTCGGCGGTTGGCGCTTTCGACTTGCTCTTCTCTGTAGTAGCAGTCGGAGTGCCAGAGCGAGCACTGACCCCGAAAACTCCGTCGATTGCCGTTCCTGAAGTTGCACTAGTCCAGACCGGTTCGTGCCCGTCGAGATATATCTTGGTCGTCTCCTCGTCGGTATGTCCGAGAAGAGCTTGTACCTCCACTATCGATCGACCAGACTGCTGGAGTAGTGCCGCGCCGAGGCTGCGGATTTCGTGAAAGCTGGGCGGATTGCAGCTGACGAGACCGCTGGCCATGCGCGCGTCCTGAAAGGCCCGGGTTAGCTGTTCTGGTAAGACTTGGGTATGGTGACTTCGTTCCTTCGCGCGCATGTTTGCCGGCCTAGCCTTCTCCGGCAATCGATGCACTACATACGGAGACGAGACGGAGTCTTTCGTGCGACCGATCAGCTCCTCGAGCGACGGTGTCATGCTGATTCTGATTCGTATGCCGCTGGTACGCTCTGTTTTGGTTGGGATCACCCAGATGGCGCCATCGCGGATATCGCAGTATCGAAGGTTCACGATGTCTTCCCGCCGGAGCAGCGTCATCAAGGATAGGTCCATCGCATGCTGTAGCCATGGAGTTGCTACTGCTCGAATTGCTAGATATGTGTCGACGCTCAGTCGATCGCGTTGGCGCTCGTGAGTGAACTTGCGGGTCGCCAGGGCCGGGTTGCTATCCATCCAGCCCTCCTCGATCGCGCATGCGAGGATCCAGCCCAGTACCAACCGGAACTGCTGTCGAGAGCGCGTAGATTGCGTCACAGCGCGTATGAACTCTGCGCAATCCTTTACCGTGATTTGCTCAACCGGGCGGGCACCGATGCCCGTTTCAATTCGCCGGATCACGCTTTCGTACACCTCGGCCGTCTTCGGCGCCCACTTCCGTCCAGGGATATCGTCCCGGCGGAAGACGGCAATCGCATCGGCTACGGTTTCCTTTGAGCCGATTACCCGATCGACAAGATCGTTCGTGGGCATGAGGAGCGCGTTGAGTTTCTTGGCAGCGGCAAACGCTCGTGTCTTGTCCGTGCCCATCCACGTCTCCCGCTTTGTCACGGGGTGCCGATACTTGAATCCTTCCCGGTTGGGGTAGAGGTTTGCCGGCCATCCTTGGCGGCTTTTGCTGCGTGGTCGCGGTGCCATTCGTATCAACCTGCCTTCAGCACGCGCTCGACGAGGTCATCGCCCTCGGCCAGCCACGCATGTTCGTCAACGTACCAAGAGCCCCCGACCTTCTTGCCGGGGATCTTGCCGGAGCGCAGCCAGCGCTGCAGGGTTAAATCTGCCGGGCGGCTACCCTCTTCGAAGTACCTCTCCAGCCAAATCTGTGCGGTGATCAGGCGCATGTTTGCCTCCTGCTCGCGGCGTTCGCCGCGGCCAGTTGAAGGGGAAGCTGCACGACGTTCGTCGGTGCCGTGGGCGACCGCCGGCGACGGCGCTTGTTTATGCGGTCCCAGTCGTCGATCGCGGCCTCTGCATCCGCGTGGCGCGGAGTGGCCTTGCATCGGCACTCCACGAAGTGTCCACCGCCTGCGGCGATGCTGCGCAGATCGTGGATGTGGCGTGCGCTGTGACCAGCGGTGCAGGCCGGCAGCGACTCGGGGTGGCTGATGTGTCGCTGGGTCATGCTGCGCTCCTGCGGAGGTTGAGAATCTGGCCCCACTGGTCCGCCATTGCTGCGGCGATGCCAGGGAAGGTCTTGCTTCGTTCTTTCCAGCGGTGAGGTCCGGGCTGCATGCGGTGGATGCGATGCTCGCGGCCGTCAACAATGTTCGTGGGGCGGAGCAGCGGAAGCCCCTTCAGCCAGAGGCAGGTCGCCTTTGTTTCGCCGTGTCCGAACTGCCACGGTTGGATGGTCTGATCCGGTCGCCGCCACAGAGACGACATGATGCAGATCGGGTTCTCGATGGCGGTCATCGGGATATCGGCCTTGGCCAGCATCATGAAGAACGACACGGCGGACTGCTGCCGACCATCCATGCGCTTGGCCTCAAAGTGCCGAGCGCCGCTGACGGACAGGTGTGTGCAGGGCGGGTGCGCAATCATCAGGTCCCACGGATAGTCCAAGACATCACGCACGTCGCCCTCGTAGTGCGGCCCCGGGACGTCGGTAGGGAGCAGGTCGCAGCTCATGGCTTCATGCCCCCCCCCGATGAACTGGTCACGGACCGCGCCGCTGTACTCGCAAGCAACGAGGACTCGCATCAGCCGTCCTCCCGCAGCCTGGTGCGCCGGTTACGCGGCGGCTTGACGGTGGCCAGGGTGGTGGGCACTGATTCCTTCATGAAGGTGATCCAGTGGGTGCCCGCCCGCTTGCCCGAGGGATGCCCGAACAACGGCCGGCGGTCGGTCAGGGCCAGCACGTCACGAGTGGCCACCTGCACCTCCGACCATTTGAAGACCAGCACACCCTCTGGGCGGAGCACACGGAAGCACTCGGCAAAGCCTGCGCGAAGGTCGTCGCGCCAGTTGGCACCGAGCTTGCCGTACTTGGCGGCCAGCCAGCTTTCCTTGCCGGCGCGCACCAGGTGGGGCGGATCGAACACGACCAGCGGGAACGACTCGTCTGCGAAAGGCAGCGCCCGGAAGTCCATGAGGCAATCCGGATGGATGGACAGCACGCGGGTTCCATCAGCGCGGTGCGTGCGGTCGATCACCGTGATGGTCTCGTGCCGTTGGTCGCCGAATAGGCCGCGCTGATCGGCCGGGTCGAACCACATCATTCGGGTGCCGCAGCAGGGGTCCAGCACCATGGGCAAGGTCACGACCCCACCCCCGGCGCTGCATTGCGCCTGTCGATTACGGCGAGCTCGGCGTCCACCTGGGCGATCTGCGCATCAATAGCGGCATCCTCACGATCACCGTTGCCGTAGCTGTTCATCAGCCGGTTGCGCCTATCCAGCAGGTGATCGGCCCGCGACTCGGCCCCCGCTGCTGCGGCGCGCTGTCTGATCAGGGCGTCCACGGCTTCGTCCACGCTGGTGTATTCCTGACGTGTGGGGCTAGGAATGGTTGGGGCGTCGCCCTTGAAGTCGAGCCACGTCCAGCGCTTCAGCTGATCGTCTTCATCCCATTCAACCGACAGGTGGGGCGCGATGGCGCGCCAGCGTGCGGCGTCTTGCTGCTGCCCCAGATCGATGCCCTGCGCGGGCTGCTGGACGAGCTTAGGGTTACGAGCATAATGTTCGGCCCGGGCATAGGCGCAGCAGTCATCTTCCGGAAACGTGCAGGTGCACCCACGGTCGCCGAACTGGTGAACCAAATCCGAGATCATTTCCTCGCAGTGTTCCAGCAGCCCCGTTGGCACCGTTCCGACCTGGCTGGGCTGGTTCTCCGGGTCGAAAAGAATCTGATCCAGCGTTGCCATGTTCACCGCCTCACCGACCTGCTGCTTGCCAGTTGTGGCGAGGGCGACCGGGTCAGGACGCAGCGCCATTGGCCGGACGAACCACGCATAGGGGCCATCTTCGGTGTCGCCCTTCCATGCCAGGCGCCACTCGCCCTCGGGCGCTTCCGGGTTCCAGGCGCGCATTTCCGCCCAGTACAGTTCGTCTCCTTCCTCTAGAGCCGCCTCGGTGAACTCGCCGGCAACGATCTGGAAGTCAAAGCCCTGAGCGTGAACCAGCTTGTCCAGCGCATCTTCGCGATCATCAGGCCAGCACGGGATATCCGGGTGAGCGATGTCGCCATACTCCGTGGGGGCAGCCAGGCGCGACGCCTGGTAGAGGCCGCGCCACGGGTCGGTAACGTCGATGGGCGCAGACAACGGGCTGTTGTTTTTATCGGTCGTCATGGCTGGCTTCCCTTCTCGTGGTCTTTGATGCGGTCGATGAGGTAGGTGGTTTCTTTGCGCCACTTGGCGCGATCAAACGGGTTGAGAAACTTGGTCAGATAAAGGAGCTTTTCGAGCGGCTGTAGCAGCCAGGTGATGCGGAACGGCATGTCGGAGCGGTGGTCGCGGAGCGGGGCGTGCGGCCTGCACTCCGCCGCTGCGAGCCACTTGGCTTCGTGGCAGTCCAGGCAGTGGCCGTCGCCGTTGCTGTCCGTCGGCCAGCGGTGCTGCTGCTTGGCGACCGGCGGGTGCAGGTAGAGCGCGCGGATCACAAGGCCCCGGCGACGCGGGTTGGCCACGTCATCGAGCTTGGCCTCTTCCCATGGCTCTCTGCTGCCGCGCAGCCGGCATTCGTAGCGCACCGGCTTCTGCATGCCATACAGCTGCTCCATGAACACCTTTGCCCACGTAGCTGCCATCTCTGCGGGCACTGGCTCCCCGGTGGCGCCAGCCCGGCGCATGGCGCGCACGCAGGAGGCGACGTTGAGTGGATCAGCCATCGCGGCCGCGCCTCCACGCGTCGGGCACCTGGGTGGCGCAGAGCAGGGCGCCCATGAGCAGGTAGACGCCGGTGTCTTCGATGCCGGCCCAGGCCATGGCGAAGGCAACGGTCGCGAGCAGGGCGCCCAGCAGTGCCAGCCCGCCCGCGCGCCAGTGGCGCATCACCCCGCGCATCGGATCTGCTCCATCAGGGCGGCGAAGTGCTCGTCGTGGCGGCGCTGCAGCCAGGCGGTGGCCGCGATGGCACCGGCGGTGAAGCCGACGATCAGACCGAAGGCGAAGTCGATCCCGCTCATGCTGCATCGCCTCCCGGCGCAGGACGGGCGGCGAGGGCGCGCGCTGCCATGCGGTTCTGGACTTCCTTCGAATACCCTGCGCGGACCAGCTGGCCGACAGCGGCGCGGGAATCCCAGCCGCATGCGATGGCCTGCCGGCGGACGGACTGGGCGCGGTAGAACTGCTCGGCGGTCGTGACGCTCATGCGGCGACCTCGCCGGTGTTCGCTTGGCGGAGCTCGGCCGCCGCGCGCTGCAGCTCAGCGGCGGCGGTGTCGGCTTCGTCGGCTGTCAGGTAGACGCGGCCGGCGGCACCGACGTGCATCGCGACCTTGTTGGAGATGGGCTGCGCTTCGAACCGGACAGGCCCGGTCGAGCTGCTGAGGGTGAGGGTGGCCATGAAGTCTCCGTGCCCCGGCCCGGATGGACTGTTACTGGGGGCGCCGAAGTTAGGTTAGGAGAAGCTAACGCCGCAGTCAATAGGAGTGGCTAATATTTTGAGCCCCGCAAATGGACGAGGAGCTTCTCAGATCATTGAAACCCTGATTTGCGGGAGGGACGCCATCAGTGAAACCCTTGCGCCACAAGGGTTCACTCAACTTTCCGCAGGGCTGACCGATACTGCAAGCAAGGGTTACGTAGCCGATGAAACCAACCTGAGCATCGGTCAACCGTTGATGCGTACCGCAGTTGTGATACCCCCGTTTCATCGTTAATATCGTCGAACCCTGGCTTGGCTGATACGAGCAGTTGGGGGTCGAGGCCACAAGGGTCACAAGAAGTGACCCAACTAAGGATGCGTAATGCACGCCCTCCGTTTAATGGATGAAGTTCCCGAGATCCGGGATGTCGACTTGGTCGGCAGCGTCGCTGCTTACGTGAAGCAGGAATTTAAGAATGCGGCTGTAACAATTCAGACCAGTAGCTGCGAAGCTGCTGACAGCCATGTCGAGCCTCTGCTAACACAGCTTGTGCTGTTTCGCGATCGCCTTCGCGGTATGTGCGCTGTCATGGTCGGCGTTGCTACGACGCTTGACGAGAAGTCTGCGACTGCGTGTGAACCTGTTGACCTTGATTGCAAGGCGATCTTGGCTTTG
The DNA here is from genome assembly GCF_039674145.1 of Stenotrophomonas sp. TWI587. Taxonomy (NCBI): domain Bacteria; kingdom Pseudomonadati; phylum Pseudomonadota; class Gammaproteobacteria; order Lysobacterales; family Lysobacteraceae; genus Stenotrophomonas; species Stenotrophomonas sp. TWI587. Next base: position 292,440 of record NZ_JBDJMW010000005.1, read on the forward strand.
GACTCCGTTGTCGAGGTTGGCTTGGAATACGAGTCCCAGCTGACCAAGACCTTGGGCACTGTCCCCAGCATCGTGGACGTGAACAATGCTAGTAAGCAATGTTTGGAGGCAGCGCTGATGGATGTCATAGGATCGCTTAAGAATTTGGCGGATGCAGCCCGTGCGCTCATAGGTTCCACTGAAAGGCATGATCAGCGCGTTCGTCGCGCGTCCGGAAAGTCTGCTGTGTCCCTCGCTTCGCGCGCTTTCGAAGAGGGCGCGAGCGGTGTTGCCAAGTACGACGCGGTGAGAGCGCTAACGTCTAAGAAGACGTTCAACAGGGAAAGCGCCTTAGCTCGTGTGAGGTTGATTCGATCTCGCTGACGCTAAGGGTGCATGGATGCAAATTTTCATTTCAGAGTTGCTTGAAGAATCGGTAGAGAATGCTCAGTTCGTTCTTGCCGAGTTGATCGAAGAGTTCAAGTGGTGGAAGGAGACCTGGGATCCTCGAAGAGGGGACTTGGGTGGCTGGACGGGCGGCCCGAATTGTCGCGAGTTCGAGAGTCGTTACTTCGGCAAGGATGGTGGTAATCGCACACCCTTGGTTGACGGCATAGCGTATGCACTGCGCCATGTTCACTTGCCGCCGTTTGACGATGCAGCGAATGAGCAGTGGATGTATTACCACGACAACGGCACTCGTAAGACCAGCGACTGCGTCTTGATGTATGCCAGTGATCGTTATAACAACCATCTTTGGCTCTACGTGCTGCCTGAGCCAGAAGCGCATGATGTGATGGCAATGAAGACCCCTGCAGATAGGGAGTTGATGGAGTGGATGGCAGATGAAGCCAAGAGGTTCTTAGGCGGGGATTTGTCTGCTGGAAAAGTTGCTTAACGTCAGAAAAAACCCCGCTTTGTGCGGGGTTTTTTGTGTATGCCGTGTAGCGTGGGATTATTAGAATCGCCTTAGTCCTGCATGGATCAGGGCCTTCCCCAAGATGCTCACGTCCCCTTCGTCGGACCTGAAGGTGGGAAAATCTGGGTTGATGCTGACCACGTACAATCCGTCACCGCGCTTCTGCAGCATCTTGATCTGGGTCTCGCCGCCTATGTTGATCAGGTAGTAATCGTCGCCGTCAAAGTAGTTGCAGCTCGTGTCGATCCAGATGATGTCGCCATCTTCCAGCTTTGGCTTCATCGACGGGCCACGGCCCGTGATCAGTTGGATCCGCCCAGGCTTTGGCAGGTATCCCAGCTTCCGGCGAACCTCCCACTCGGCCACCTCGATCGTATGTACCACCTCGGGGTAGTCCTGGTTCACCAATCCTGCACCCATCCCTGCGCCCCCTTCGAAAACGTCGAAGCGAACATAGCCCGGCCGGGTCTCAGTCTCTAAGACTGGTGAGACATGGTACTCAGGAGCTTGCTCGGCGACATGGAAGCCCCGAACGGAAGAGCCTTTTCCTGTGGCTAACCAGTCCTCGTCTACTGACAGAGCCCTGGCCGCCGCGAGAAGGTTCTCTCCCCGAAGGAACTTTGCTTTCCCAGTGAACCATCCGTTCACGCTGGGCGCGCTGATCCCAACGCGTCGGGCCAATTCGGCCTTGGTGATTCCTGCGTTCGCGATAGCGATGGTCAATCTTTCGGCGAGTGTGCTCATTAGGCAAGGCTAACGATAGTTGGGTTAGGACTGGCTATTGACTTGATGATTAGCTAGTCCTAATCTTTGCTGCATGGACAAGCCCACCGACTCCGAAATCATCGACCGCCTCGGCGGAACTACAGAAGTTGCGCGCATCTGCCAGATCAAGCCGCCCTCCGTCAGCGAATGGCGCTCCAGCGGCATCCCGTCGGCTCGCCGGCAGTTTTTGGCCTTGCTGCGTCCGGAGGCCTTCGAAGCCATGCAGATCAAGTCTGGTCGGCAGGCCGTCGCGGCCCTCGTCGATACCCGAATGAGCAAGCGGGCGCTGCGCTCGAAGTTCGGGTTCAAGACCGATGCGCACTTGGCCAAGGTGCTGAGGCTGCCGGTGGCCGAGGTCGAGGCCTGGCCGGAAGAGCAGGGCGTCCCGGCTCTGCCCCAGGTGCTGAAGCTGCTGGGCGTGCAGGAAGAGCCGCCGGCCGCCGAGGCCGCACCGAGCGACCCGGACGCTGACCGAATCATCAACGTGGAGGCTGCCTGAGATGCGCGCGCTGTCCGATAAGTGGAACCCCCGCCTGTGGCTGAGGGACTGGATCAACCGTCCTTCGCAGGTGGAGCTGGGTGAGAGGCGTGCCGCCGAGGCTGCCGCCCGACAGATGTTCGATGCGCTTGATATGCAGTGCGCCACCCGTAGCCGCGCACTGCACTCACAGCTAATCAGCTCTCTCGAGCGACCGCCGCAGCAAGTGCCTTTGACCAGTGGGCCAGTTGCTCCTGAAGAACAGCTGGGAACGCCGGAAGCCCTGAACTTTCGAACCCTCGATCTGAGGCTTCCGCAAGGTGCCGATTCCAGAACTCCAGAGCTCCTGTTGGGTTTGGGTGAGACGCAAGAAGTGACGCCAGCACAAATTCGTTGACACACGTGCGCGCTGTTAGCGCGCCGATGTTCGTTGCGATCAGCTCGAACTGTTCCTTTTCCATGTCGCCCTCCTTGTGGGCTGTGTTGTTGGCACGACCAGCGTAGCGCAAGGAGGGCGGCACCCTCGATCCCTGAGTTCAATTTGTCCATGGCCGCCAGTGTGGGGCCAATCCGAGACCCCGTCATGAAGCACGCGACCCATTTCCTGCCCAAGCGTCAGGATGTCATCTACGGCTTTACCCAGCAGATGCTGCGCGACACAGGCACCAACAGGCGGTCGTTTGCCATGTCTGTTGCCGATCTCTATCTGCGGTTGGTGGCCGAAGACGACCGTGAAGTGCCATTCCGGATCACGCGAGGTGGCGACGGTGACGCGGACAAAAAGCATAACGGCCAAATCTTGGGGAGGTACTTGGATGGCGTCGTGAAGACCCTGCCAGCAAACCTCGAAGACGCGTGGGTAATGAGCCTCCAGGAGCCGTACTTGAGCAATTGCGAGCGGGAGCTGGCACGTCGACGAGGGCTGATGCCGATCCGGATGGATGCCATTGATACGGCCGCCGATACGGTTGGAGTTGGGCAGCTGATGAAGGATTTTGGCGACCTATGTGCCGCAATCAGCCCGGCGGTTGCCGACGGCGTCATCGATGAGAAGGATCGTCCGCACGGTCAGAAGATCATCAATGAATCGACTGACTTGGTCATCAGTGCCTTGACTTTCCGCAAGGCCGTGATCCGCGCGATGGGCTTGGAGCAGCTCGCATGAGCGCCTTGGCCCGCGCTACGGATTCCGGCGGCAGCCATGAGGCTGCCGTCAGCATTGTCCGGAGTGGCCGCCACGCCGCGCAGAAAGATCGCACCGAGGCCGCTGTGAAGCGCTATCCGGGCATGACCAGTATGCAGCTGGCTCGCGCCACTGGCCTAGACCGGCACATGGTTGCCCGCAGGCTCCCGGATCTGATGAAGGAGGGTCGAGCATTCCGCGGCGCCAAGACCGTGTGCCCTATCAGCAACATCACCGTTTGCACCTGGTGGCCAGTGGCCCAAGGCGACAACTACACCCTGGCGGTTTGATCCATGAGCATTTCCCTGATGACCGCCGCATGGAAGATTGACCTGCCTGCATCCCCGAAGCTGGTGCTGCTGGCCATGTGCGACTGGGCAAACGATGAGGGCGCAAGCCTCTTTCCATCGGTGGGGAAGGTGGCGGTTCGCGCATCGATGAGTGAGCGCAACGCCAAGCGAGTACTGCACACCTTGATCGAAGCCGGCTGGCTTTCGGTGGTGGGTAATTCCATGGGCGGGAAGCCAGGGATGACGCGCCAGTACCAATTGAATGCCCCGGCGATCCTCCGTGGGTATGTCGGCGCGACGGATGACAAATTGTCACCCGTGACAAATCCGGCGGAGAGGGGTGACACCACGGGTAAGAGACGGGTGACAAATGAAACCGCGACGGGTGACACGGGTGTCACCCTAACCACCATAGATCCATCAGTAGACCCACCAAAAGCAAAGAAGCGCGCAAGCGCGCCGCCTGTGGTCGCGGTGGATCTCGATTTCTCGACTTGGCCCAACCCGCCCTCTACCCAGGTCCTGGGTGACTGGCTCCACCTCCGCCGCCAGCGCCGCGCTCCGGTCACGCCGACCGTGCTGGCCAGCTTCGGCACCGAGCTACATCTTGCCGCGCAGATGGGTTTCTCCGTCGATGACTGCCTGACGAAGTGCTGCAACCGCAATTGGCAGGGCTTTGAAGCCGCTTGGCTTGTCCGTGACACCCCGACCAACCACCGAAACGCTGGAGCCAACCATGCAATCGCTCACCCAGGTTCTGCCGACCACGTCACCCAGCTCCGCCAGCAGTACGAGCGAGAGCAGGGAGGCGGTGGCCACGCTGGCGGCGCAGGAATTGTTGACGGTGAATTCACCGTCGTCCGGTGAGTCCGACGCGCGGGCAATGTCTGCGCTGTGGACCCTGTGGGAGCGAATGGCGGCAATGTTCCCGGGCAAGTGGGCGCGTGCGAACGGTGCGGCACCGGTGGCGCAATCTGGGGCACTGACCACGGCCGGCGAAGTCTGGTTGCAGGGCATTACCGGTCTGAGTCCGAAGAAGCTGGCCGCCGGCCTGTCCGCCTGCATGCGGGACGCCCTGGACTGGCCGCCGAACCCACCGCGCTTCCGCGCCATGTGTTTTGACGTGCCGGCGTTGCCCCAGGTGCAGCAGGAAATGCGGCTTGGCCGCCCTCAAACCGGTTTCACTGTGCTGGTTCGGTCTCTGCTGGACCTTCACGTCTACGCCGCCGCCGAGGATGGGTATCAGCAGAGCCGCATGCTGCAGGACGCTTACGAGCGCGCCGTGCGGCATGTGGTCGACGGTAAGCCGGTGCCTGAACCCGCCTTGGCCCTACCGCTGGTGCAGCCGGTCGTGAACCCGGTGCGTGACCGCGATGCAGCACGCGCAGCCATGGCGCGCGCTGCGGCGGATCTCGGGTTCGATGGGGAAGGGCTGGCCGCCTGATGCGCTCGGACAACAGCCAGCTGGACATATTCGACCACGACCCACGCCTGCAGGCGCCGGCGCTCAGGAAGCTGGCCAAGGCCCACCGCGAGTCTGCTGACGAGGCGTTGAAGCAATTTCAGTTCAGCGCGGCCATCCGAAAAGAGCGCCACGAGCACTACATGGCCGAAGCCAAGCGACTTGAGGCTGAGGCGCGCCAATTGGCCCGGCCGCCGCGCCGCCGCGCCCGTTCCACGGGAGGCGCGCGCTGATGTGGTCGAAAGCACCGCCGCCGACTGCCGCGGAGGGCGCGCGCATCGAGGCAGCCAAGGTGGGACCGTGCATGGCCTGCCTTGTGTTGGCCGCCATGCGCCTGCTGTCGGGCAGCCAAGTGGTCTACGGCTGCGACTACAACCACGCCAAGAGCGGGAACAAGCGCCGTGGGCACGCATTCGGGTACGCCCTGTGCGTGTGGCACCACCGCCGCCATCCGATGCAGGGCAAGACCTTCGCCGAGATGCGGGAAACGTGGGGACCGAGCCTGATGGACGGCTCGCGCACCTTCCACGAAACGTATGGCAGTGACGACGAGCTGATTGAGCAACAGACCTTCATCAACGAACAGAGGCAGGCAGCATGACCAGCAAAACCAATCCGACCCCGGCTGCCGTGCGCGCTTGGCTGACCGCGAACGTGATCGATGCGCCCTGGACGATGGTGGCGATTTGCGAAGGATGTGCAGCGGAAACGATTGACCAGCGCAGAGCCGTCCGAGATGCCGTGCGGTACTGCGTGGGCGCGGGATTCATTGCGCGCACAGAGACCAAGATTGGCCCTGTGTACGAGCTGACGGGGCAGGGGATGCCACGAGTGGTGCTGACCGATGCTGAGCGGAAAGAGCGCCAGCGCGAGAGGGATGCGGGCCGCGCCAGGTCGCGCCGCCGTCCGCAACAGCATGCCGTAGCAGCTCCCAAGCGGTCGCGCGCTGCACGTGTGGCGATGCAGGCAGCGAACACCCCGGCGCCGACCGCGGTGAAGGCAACGCCGCAGGTGGAGACGATTGAGCAATTCCTGGCGCGCGGCGGCCGGGTGCAGCGCCTGCCGACGCACTGGGAGCAGATGGAATGTGCGGCATGAGCGACATCGAGAAGAGGGCGCTGGTCCAGCAGCTCGAAAAGAACGCGGTGGTGTATGAGCTGCTTGGCGAGAACGAGCTGCCGCGATTGCTGCGCAAGGCTGCCGCCGCCCTCACACCGCCCGATGGCTACGTGCTAGTGCCAGTGGAGCCAACCGAGGCAATGCTGCAGGAGATTCACCTGGTGAAGTCTTTCACCAGTGAAGCGATGCACCGCCGCTATGCCGCAATGATCGCCGCCCGCCCGGAGGTGCTTGTTGGCTGAGCGCGTGCTGGAACTGGTCAGGGCGGTGAGTTCAATCAACGAGAGCACAAGGGGAAAGGCCATGGGGAATGTACGTGAGCTGCTGTCCAGCAGGATGGGGCCAACAACCGTGAAGCTCGACACCGGCCGTGGCGGCACGCCGGATCTGACCACGCAGGATATTGCCGCGGCGTTGGGAATGGTGCCGGCGGGCCTCGGTCGTGAACTGCTAGAGGCCCTTTGGTGGCCAGAGAGTGCGGCCCGTCGCATCGACCATCTGCGAAAGGCAGTGATCGCGCTGGTCGCGCCAGAGTACAACCGACACCAGCAGATGCTGAGCCTGGCGCGGACGGAATACGGCATTGCCAAAACCTGTATGGGCTGGGCGGGCAATGCGGTTACGGACATGCAGCGCCGGGAGTTCGCGCGCGCTGAGGCAAAGCTGGAGGCCACGCGCGCGCTGTGTTGGCCCATCAGCACCATGGAGCAGCTTGGCGGACTGGCGGTGGCGGTGATCGGTGAAATGGCCGCTGCCGGCTGCTGCAAGCGATGCGAGGGATTGCGCACACAGGCTGCGCCAGAGGGCACCGGCGTCGTGGAGTGCGAAGCATGCGAGGGGAGTGGCCTGGAGCAACTGAGCGGCCGGAAGCGCGCAACAGCCATCGGGGCCGACTGCTCGGCATACAGCAGGTTCTGGCAGCCAGTGTACGAGTGGATGCTCATCCAGATGCGAGCCGCAGAGAACGAAGCTGCGCGGCAGTTCGGTCAGGCGCTTTCGCGCGCTGCATAGCGATGACTTGAAGGGTCATCGGAAACGCGGGCATTCTTGCCACTATCCAGACGCAAGCCCCGGCCACAGCCGGGGCTTTTTGTGAGTGCTACGATCAAGGCTCCGAGCAGTCAAAAGGAGCTTTGCGTGTTCGAGCACAATGGCGTGTTCTATAACCCTCGATTTGTTTTAAAAATCGGGGAGGTGTTATCTCGCCCCAATGGGGTAGGCCTCTTCGAGGTGGTGTGGCACGACGGCGAGAAGACCGTGTTCGTGTTCGATACCCCCCAAGATGCGGATCAGCAGCGGCACTCGTTGGCGTTCCAAGTGAACAAATCCAACGGCGACTAGTAGTTCCCGCTCAGTTGCAGCCTTAAACCAGCCCCGCCAGCAATGACGGGGCTTTTTCTTTGCCCGCTTCCCAGACCGGATTAACCCTCGCGCCAAGCCGGCAGCGGGGCGGGCACCTATTGACCAAACCGGGAGGGGCGATATGCCGAACCGGACAATCCACGGGGCAACCATGCGGGACGAAATCATCAGCACCGCGGCCAGTGCTGCGGCAAAGGTCACCCCGCCGGTCGCGGTGGCCGGGGCCGTCGCCGGCGGCGTCAACCTCGACCGTCTGGTCGTGATCCTGACTGTCGTGTACCTGGTCGGCCAGATCACCTATCTGGTTTGGCGCTGGGTCCGCGAGTGGCGGCAGGCTGCCAAGGCGAAGGCATGAGCGGGCCCGGTGGCGCGCCAGGTCGGTCGCTGGTGGCGCTTCTGGTCCTGAGCGCGGCCGGCTTGGTCGCGATCGTATCGAGGGAGGGCTACACCGATACGGCCGTCATCCCCACCAAGAACGACCGCCCCACCGTCGGCTTCGGATCGACCTTCCACGCTGACGGGACGCCGGTGCGGCTCGGTGATCGAATCACCCCTGATCGCGCCCTGCACACGGCTCAGGCGCACATCGCCGGCGAGGAAAAGCGATTCCGCGCCTCGCTCCCTGGCGTGTACCTCACGCAGGATGAGTACGACCTCTATCTGGACTTCACGTACCAGTACGGGCCAGGAAACTGGCAGACGTCGTCTATGCGGCGCCAGCTGCTGGCGGGCAACTACCGTGCCGCCTGTGACGCCCTTTTGCTGTGGAAGCGCGCCGGCGGATACGACTGCTCGACGCTGATCAACGGCAAGCCCAACAAGGTGTGCTGGGGAGTGTGGGATCGGCAGCTGGAGCGGCACGCCAAGTGCGTTGCCGAGCTTACCCCGTGAGCCGGGGCCAAGTGCTCGTTGGCCTACTGATCGCATGGCTCGTGTGCTGTTTGCTGTCGTTCGCGGCAGGCTGGTCATGGCGCGGCGATCGCGCGGCTCTCAGTGCTGCCATGGCCGAGGTTGCCGACGGACGGGAGGCCTTGGCTGGGGAGCAGGTGGCGCGGTCAGTCGATCGCGTCCAGGTGGTAGGCGTCCAGCAGGCGGGAGATACCGCCAACGTGCGAGAGGAAAAGATCAATGCTGACTATCAAGAGCGCATCGCGGCTGCTGTTGCTGGCCGCGATGGTGAGCTTGGCCGGCTGCGCGGCCACTGGGCCAGTTGCGAAACCGACCGCCTGGCCGACGGTGCCGCCGCTGCCGCAGCGGCTGCAGAACAAGACCGACTACGCCGGCTCGGTGCGGCTGGAATTGTACGGGCCTGCGAACTCGCCCAGTCCGAGCGGGACGAAACCGTAGACCGATACCGGGCCGTCGAGGCGGCCATCAATGGCGCCAAGCGCCCCTGATCCTTGGAGATCACCATGTCCCGAACCATCAAGTTACTCGGCGTCACCCTGTGGCCGACTCTCTCCCAGCGGCTTGCACAGCGCCTGCGCACCCTCGAGGTGGAAGGTGAGGCCCTGCGCAGCGAGCTCGCCGCGGTCAAGGCGCACGGCGAGGATGTCGATTCCGCTGCCGGCTCGCAGATCAGTTCGCTCACCAGCCAGCTGGCCGCGATCAATGGGGTGCTGATCGAAGTGCAGGACCGCCTGCCTCCGCTACCCAAGAGCAAGAAGGCCAAGGCCCAGGTCCGCCGCCGCAGCCCGCGCTGATGGCGGGGCAGGGCAAGGCCATGTTGGCGCTTGGCCGGCTCAAGGTCGGCCAGATGAACAAGACCGAGGCCGCCTACGCGGAGCGGCTACGCCAGCTAGAGGCCGCCGGTGAGATCCAGTGGCACAAGTTCGAGGGCATCAAGCTGCGCCTGGCTGACGGCATGTTCTACACGCCCGACTTTGCGGTGCTAGCCGCTGATGGCGTGATGGAGCTGCACGAGGTCAAAGGCTTCTGGATGGACGATGCCAGGGTCAAGATCAAGATGGCTGCCGCGCTTTACCCCATGCGCTTCATTGCGGTCCGGGTAAAGCCGAAGCGCGATGGAGGCGGCTGGGCCGTCGAGGAGTTCTGATGGACGAGCGCATAGATCGCCTGCTGTCGTTGGCCGAGCAGCAGCACGCCACAATCGTGGAGCAGGGACGGCAGAACGCTCAGCAGCAGGCCACTATCGTGGAGCAGGGGCGCCAAATCGCTCAGCAGGCTGAACATATCGGTCTGCTCGCGCAGTCGGTCGTGCTGTTGCTGGGCGAGGAAGTCGGCGTGCCGGTGTCTGAAGGAGACGCCGCGCCCGAGCCGCAGCGTACCGACATGGACGGAAACCCGTACTGATGCCGACCAGGCCCGCCCAGCACCGGCCGACCGGCTGGAAGCCCTACAAGGAAGACGCTCGGCAGGTGAGGCGGCGACAGACCCGCCGGGCGTTGCCGACCAATTCGGCAGCATGGCGAAAGATGCGGGCCGCCCACCTGGCGCGGGAGCCGCTGTGCCGACACTGCGCCGCATTGGGCAGGGTCAGGGCGGCTACAGACGTTGACCACATCGACGGCGACGACGCCAACAACGACACGGGCAACCACCAGTCCCTCTGCAGGCCCTGCCACAGCGCGAAGACTGCGCGCGAGAACGGCGGGTTCGGGCGGCCCGCGTGGAACCCCAACGGGCGTGACGCGTTCCACGGCGGAGGTCGCCAAGGGAGGGGGGAGGGTGAAAGTTGAGGCTGAACGCCTCGCGATACGCGCCCCCTCTTTTGGTGGCATTTCCACAGAATTTGAATTTCGAGGTTGGCCCCGATGGCGAGGCACAAGCAGCCGGCCGAGCTGGCCAAGCTAAAAGGGGCCGAGAAAAAGAACCCCCAGCGCTACAAGAAGGTCGCCCCGACCACGGGCAAGGCACTCGGCAAGCCGCCGGGGCACCTGCCCGACGACGTGGTCGACGTCTGGAAGGAACTGGACAAGTGCTCGCTGCCAGGGGTGCTGACCAGCGCCGACCGGTTCGTCATGGAGGTGGCCGCGTCGCTGCTTGCTGAGTTCCGCGCCAACCGCGCCGACTTCAAGGCGGCCAAGTACTCGCACCTGATCGGCTGCCTGGCGCGGCTCGGCCTCACGCCGGCGGATCGCCAGAAGCTCGGGACCGAGAAGCCCCGGGAGGGCAATCCATTCGACGAGTTCTGATGCATGACCCCGAGCGAATCTGCCAAGGCCTACGCACGCAGCGTGGTGGCCGGGAAGATTCCGGCCGGACGGTACATCATCCTGGCTTGCCAGCGGTTTCTGGATGACCTTAAGCGCACGGGCCCTGACTGGCCGTACAAGTACGACGCGGCCAAGGCCGATCGCGCGGTCAAGTTCCAAGAGCTGATGCCCCACACGAAGGGCAAGTGGGCGGCGAAAAAACAGCGACTGGTGTACGAGCCGTGGCAGCACTTCATCGAGTGCAACCTGTTCGGCTGGGTGCGCAAGTCCACTGGCATGCGCCGGTTCCGCGAGTCCTACGAAGAGATCCCCCGAAAGAACGGGAAGTCGCTTCGCCTTGCTGCACGGGGCCTGTACCTGTTCGCGGCCGACGGCGAGGCCGGTGCCGAGATCTACTCGGGTGCGACCAGCGAAAAGCAGGCCTTCGAGGTGTACCGGCCGGCTTGGCAGATGGTCCAGAAGATGCCCGCGCTGCGTGCGCGTTTCGGCATCGAGCAGTCGGGCAACCCGAAGAACCCCGGCTCCATGTTTGTCATGGAGGACATGTCGAAGTTCGAGCCGATGATCGGCAAGCCGGGTGACGGGTCCAGCCCGCACGCGGCGCTGGTGGACGAATACCACGAGCACGACACCGACCACATGGTCGATGCGATGCAGACTGGGATGGGCGCGCGAGAGCAGCCCTTGCTGGGGATCATCACCACCGCCGGGACCAACCTGGGCGGGCCGTGTTACGAGAAGCGGCGCGATGTGATCCGAATTCTGGAAGGCGAGGTCACCGACGAAACCATCTTCGGCATGATCTTCGGCATCGACGAGGGCGATCGGTGGGACGATCCGGCGAGCCTGCGCAAGGCCAACCCCAACTACGGCGTTTCGGTCTTCGAAGAGTTCCTGTTGGCGCAGCTGGCGCAGGCCAAACGGTCTGCCAGCAAGCAAAGCGCCTTCCGTACCAAGCACCTGAACGACTGGGTGGGCGCCAAGCTCGCCTGGATGAACATGCTGGCGTGGCAGCGGCAGAAGCGGTCGTTCGACCTCGGCGACTTCGACGGCTGCCGCTGCTGGGTCGGCGTCGATCTCGCATCGAAACTGGACGTTGCGGCGGTGGTGATGCTGTTCGAGAAGGACGGCTCCTTCTACGTTGTTCCGCGCTTCTACGTGCCGGAAGCAGCGGTAGAGGAAAACGAGCGCTACCAGCTGTTTGTGCTGGAAGGCCTGATGGTAGCAACGCCAGGGAACATGACCGACTACGCGTTCATCGAGGAAGAGCTGAAAGAGCTGGCGGCGCGCGGGATCGACATTCAGGACATCGCCTTCGATCCGACCCAAGCGACCTACGTCATGACCAGGCTTGGCCAAGAGGGCCTGCCAGTGGTGGAGATGGCCCAGTCGGTCCGCAACCTCTCCGAGCCGATGAAGGAAGTGGAGGCCCTGATCTTGTCCCACCAGCTGTGGCACGACGGCAACGCCGCGCTGACTTGGATGATGGGCAACGTGGTGGCGCGGATCGACGCGAAGGAGCACGTGTATCCCCGGAAGGAATCGAACGACAACAAGATCGACGGCGCAGTGGCGCTGATCATGGCCATGGCCCGTGCGATGCAAGCGCAGGACACCGGTCAAATTCAACAGGGCTTCGTGGTGATGGACTGATGAGCGCAAAAATCGCACGCAACCGCTTGGACGTTGCCCTCGGTATAGAACGCGCGCTCCGGGCCAAGGCTCCGACGGTAAATGCGTTGACTGAGGGGGACACCGTGGCCTCGTCCGATCTTCGGATGTTTGAGGTCTTCGGAAACCCCGCAACGGCATCTGGCGCTGTTGTAACCGACAAGACCGCGATGCGGGTGTCAGCTGTCTACAGTTGCGTGAACCTGATCGCTGGCTCGATCGCACAGCTGCCGTTGCCGGTATTCGAGCGGATGGACGACGGTCGCCAGCGAGCCAAGCACGATTACTGGTGGATCCTGAACGAGCAGTTCGGCCCGGCATGGTCCGCATCCACCGGTTGGGAGTTCATGATCTCCCAGATGCTGTTGCGCGGAGACGGCATCGCCTACGCCACCCGCAACCGCAGCGGCACGGTAACCGGGCTGATCCCTTGGCCGCGCGATAGGGTAACAATCTTGGAGCAGGAGCGCTCCAGCCCCAAGGAGCCGCGCCGGCTGCAGTACACGTTCCACGACACCATCGGCTACTTCACGGTGGATCAAGACGACGTCCTGCACATACCGGGCTTCGGTTTCAACGGCGTCTCTTCGATGTCGGTGATCCAGTGGGGAGCCCGGAACGGAATCGGCATCGCCATTCAAGGCGACGAACACGCCGGCAAGTTCTTCAGCGAGGGCGGCAAGCCGGAGGTGGCGATCACTGCCACCAACAAGATGACGCCGGATATGCAGGAGAGCTTCCGCGACGCTTGGGTGAAAAAGTACGGGGGCATCCAAGGGAACCGCCGCATCCCCCTGATCCTGACGGAAGGCCTGGACGTCAAAGAGCTGACCATGTCCGCTGTGGACCAGCAGCTGTTGGAATCTCGACAGTGGCAGGTGATCGACATCGCCCGCGCCTTCGGCGTTCCGCCGCACATGATCGGTGAAACGACGAAGGCCAGCAGCTTCGGCACTGGCATCGAATCCATGGGCATAGGATTCGTGAAGTACACGCTGGGGTCCCATCTGAAGCGCGTCAAGGACGAGCTGAACCGCAAGCTGTTCAGGACCGATCGCTTCTACGTGGAGCACAACGTCGACGGCTTCATGGCCGGTGATTCCAAGGCCCAAGCGGAGTACTTCAGCAAGGCGCTCGGCGGACCAGGCGCCCAAGGCTGGATGTACGTCAACGAGGTTCGCCGCCTGAAGAACCTGCCGCCGATCCCCGGCGGAGACACGCTGTACCTGCCTACCGAGGCGGCCAAGCCGCCCGGCAACAAGAACGATCCAGATAGGACTGATGACGATGCCGATCCCGAAGCTACTGCAGCTCGCGCGTAACAACGCGAACGCCTCCAAGCCGCTGCGCGCCGAAGCTGGCGACGGCGTGGCCACCATCTACCTGCACGGGGTGATCGGCGGGTGGTGGGGCGATATCGACGAAACCACCTTTGTGCGTGAGCTGGCCGCGATGGACGTGGAGACGATTCACCTTCGGATCGATTCCCCGGGCGGTGATGTTTTCGCGTCTCGCTCAATGATGACGGCCATTGCTCAGCACAAGGCCAAGGTGGTTGCCCACGTCGATGGCATCGCAGCGTCTGCCGCGACCGGCCTTTGCATGGCCTGCGACGAGGTGGAAATCAGCCAAGGCGCGCAGTTCATGATCCACAACGCCTGGACGATTGCGATCGGCAATAAGGCCGAGATGTCGAAAACCGGGGAGCTGCTGACCAAGATCGATGCTGGCCTCGCTGGCGACTACACGCGCCGCTCTGGCCAGAGTACCGAGCAGATTGTGCAGTGGATGGACGAAGAGACGTGGTTCACCGCTGATGAGGCGGTGCAGCACGGCTTCGCCGACCGGGTGGTTGAAGTGGTGGGCAAAAAGGGCGCCAGCAACAGCTGGGATCTCTCGGCCTACAACAACGCCCCGGCTGCGCTCGGGAAGCCCAAGAACACAGCGAGCGATGACGATACCGCCATCGCCGCTCACCGAACCGGGCTTGATCGGCGCCTTGCGCTGCTCGAGCGCGCGCCTGCGTAAGCGACTCCCGCCCGCAGTTCATCAGCCGCCGCAAGGCGGTTTTTTTTCGCCCAAAGGAAATTGACACATGCCCCTTAACATTCAGGCCGAGCGGGAGCGCCGCACCGCGCTGGCAAAGGAAACCCGCAACCTGCTGGACACCAGCACCGGTGACGGCAACACCTGGACCGCCGAGAACCAGGCCAAGTACGACACCAATATCGCCGAAATCGAGCGTATCGACGCGTCCATCGAGCGCCACCAGAAGATCATGGACCTGACCGCAGACAACCACCTGCGCGATGCCGGCGTGCGTGAGCACGACGCGCCCAGCAACAGCGAGCGTCCGCAGGATCGCAGGCTCTTCGACAAGTGGGCTCGTGGTGGCGACAAGGCCCTGAGTGCGGAAGACTGGACCCAGGTCAACGCCGCGATGAGCGGCAATCCGAATGTGAACCCGGAACAGGGCGGCTATACCGTCCCGACGACGCTCGCAGCGCAGATCCTCGAAGCCCTGAAGGACTTCGGCGGCATGCGCCGTGTCGCGGATGTCTTCAGCACCGCCGGCGGCGAGCCGATGCAGTACCCGACCAGCGATGGCACCTCGGAAGAGGGTGAGGTCGTGGCGGAGAACCAGTCGGCGACCGACGATGACGTTGAGTTCGGCACCAAGGGCCTGGGCGTGCACAAGTACAGCTCCAAGGTCGTAACGGTGCCCTGGGAGCTGCTGCAGGACACGACCTCGGACATCGAGGGCTTCATTACCGGCCGCCTGCAGACCCGGCTGGGACGCGTCACCAACCGTCATTACACCGTGGGCACTGGCGTCGGCCAGCCGATGGGTCTCATCACTGCCGCCAGCAACGGTAAGATCGGCGCGGCTTCGGCCATCCCGCTCATCCTGTATGACGACCTGATCGACCTCGAGCACAGCATCGACCCCGCATACCGTGCCAACGGGAAGTGGATGTTCCACGACGACATGCTGAAGATGGTCCGCAAGGTCAAGGACGAAAGCGGCCGCCCGATCTTCGTGCCGGGCTACGAACAGGGCAACCCTGGCGGTGCTCCGGATCGTCTGCTGAACCGTGATATCGAGATCAACCAGCACATGGCCAGCCCGGCTGCTGGTGCCAAGTCCATCGTCTTCGGTGACTTCAGCTACTACAAGATCCGCGATGTGATGGCGGTGACGCTGTTCCGCTTCAACGATTCGGCCTACATCAAGAAGGGGCAGGTGGGCTTCCTTGCCTGGATGCGGACCGGCGGCAACTTGATCGACGTGGGCGGCGCGGTCAAGACCTTCCAGCACGGCGCCGCGGCGTAAGCCGGCACCCTTGAATGGCCGGGCGGTCCGCTGACCGCCTGGCCTGTACCAGGAGCAGGACCATGGCAAAACAGAAACCCCAAGCCCCGTCGGCCAGTGAAGCTGCGGTGGGTGAGGATCAAGCCGCAGTTGCGTCCGTCGCTGAAGTGCCCAATGCGGATGGCGTTGCTGTCGCCACCACGCCCGGTGGCGACTCAATCGGAGGGCCCGACGATGTCGCCGCCCAGGCGGCTACCGAGAGCGTCGCCACCGGGGTTGCCGGCGCGTTGGCGGTCGAGGAATCCGGTCAGCAACAGGCCGACGATGAACAGTCCCCACGGGCGCAGACCCTGCCGGGCGCGAAGGTGCGCGCGTTGGTGCTGAGCGACAACGCTTTCGGGCGTTGCGGCGAGGTCCGGGAATTTGACGCCGCACATTCCGCCGCGATCGAGGCGGGCGGCTTTATCGACACCCATCCCAATGCCGTAGCTTCCGCTGAAGGGGATTGATCCATGCTGCGTACGCGAACCCCAGCCACTGAAGAGCCGGTGAGTTTGGAGGAAGCGAAAGCGCACCTGGCTGTGATCCACGCCGCCGACGACACTCTCATCGGTGCCCTGATCGTGGCCGCCCGCGAGGTGGTTGAGCGCGCGACTGCCTACGCGCTAGTGGTGGCCAGCTACGAATGGAGCCCCGTGGGCGAGCGACGCGCGCCACTTCCCATCGAACCGGGCAGTGTCACAAGTGCTCCCGGTGAGTACCCCGTGCTGTTCCATACGGTGCCCGGGCCGGTGCCGGCGCCACTGCGGGCGGCGATTCTGCTGCTGGTCGGCGACCTCTACGCGAACCGTGAAGCGGGCATCACCGGCACAATCCACGTGGAGAACCCCACCGTGGACCGGTTGATGTTCCCCTACCGTCGGGTGTTCCCATGAGGCGGGCGGGAAAGTACCGGCATCGCGTCACGCTGCAGGCCTTCACCCTGGTGCGTGACCAGCTCGGTGGAGACAAGAAGGCCTGGACGGACTGGCACAAGGACGTGCCAGCGGAGGTCGTGCCGCTGTCGGGGCGCGAGTTCACCGCGGCAAGTGCTGAACATGGCCAGGTGACGGCACGCATGGAGATCCCGTATCTGCCGGGTGTCCTCAACACCATGCGGGTGATATTCGACGGCCAGGTGTACGCAGTTCGCGCGGTGCTGCCGGATCCGACTGCACGCAGCCACATCAACCTCATGGTGGATGCCGGGGTGTCGGATGGCTGAGGAATTGCAGCTTCATGGCCTGAAGGGCTTGTTGACTACCCTGCGCGGCTTGCCGGACGAGGTCCGCGGCAAGCCACTGCGCACCGGCATGCGCAAGGGCGGCAACATCATCCGTGATGAGGCGCGAAACCGGGTCGTGAAGCACTCCGGCTTCCTTGCCAGCGAGATCGTGGTCCGCAGGGCCAACGCGAGGAACCGGCGCCGAGCAGGCGTGGGCAAGGACGGGGAGTACTTCACCGTTGGTGTCCGGGTCGGGCGAAAGGCCAAGTACTCGAACACGAAGCGTAACCAGCGCCTGCGGCGCGTCGGCAAGGTCTACGAAACGACGGGCTGGGCGCACTACTGGCGGCACGTCGAGTTCGGGACCAAGAAGATGGCGGCCAAGCCATTCCTTACGCCTTCGGCGGAGGCCCGTGGTCCGCAAGCGGCCCAGGCGATCATCAATGAAACGTGGATCGCGATCACTCGCGCGCTGAAACGACAAGGCTGGGTGCTGTGATGGTTCCTTTGATCCAATCGATATTGCAGGCCAGCGGCCCTGTGCGCGCGCTGTTGGGCGACCCGATTCGCGTGTGGCCCGGGGTGGCGCCCGAGGGTGCGGCGCTGCCCTACGCGACGTGGGGCGTCGTGGGTGGGTCACCAATGGCGCAGCTTTCCGATCCGCCGCCGGCGGATGGTTGGCGCGTGCGCCTGACGGTGTGGGGCGACGGCGCGAGCCAAGCGAACGCCGCTGCCGTGTCCATCCGCGACGAGGTGGAGCGACACGGCAGTATCGAGTCCTACAACCCCACGCCCGATGACGACGACACCGGCGCCTTCGGCATTTCCTTCGACGTGCGGCTGCTGGCCATCCGGTAGCCGGCCAACTTCGCAACCCCAACCGCCGGCGCAAGCCGGTTTTTTTGTGCCCGGCGACCGGGCTTCTACAAGAGGTAAACCGCAATGGGCGTTTTGAAGTCCAAGCACACCCAGCTGTTCATCGCCACCGCGCTCGAGGAGGTCACCAAGGTGACCCGTCTGCGTTCGGTCGGCTTCCCCGATGGCCAGGCATCGGAAATCGACGTTTCCGATTTCGACGATGACTGGGATCAGTTCGTTGCCGGTCGCAAGGGCACCGGCAGCACCACCATCGAGATCAACTACGACGCCGTGGACCACGAGAAGATCGAGGCCCTGCACACCAGCGGCGCCGTCGTCGACTTCCTGGTCACTGCACCGAAGTCTGAGACCGAGGGCGTGGAGAAGCCCGTCGCAGTTGATGGCGTCATCACGCCGCCGACTGATGTGGTGTCCAAGCAGTTCAAGGGCTTCGTCCAGAACTTCGCCGTCCAGGTGGCGGACAACGACATCTGGAAGGCGACCATCACCATTCGTGGTTCCGGCGCGGTCACCACTCACCGTCCGGCGCCCTGATCGGCGCAACGGCGCTCTCTCTTTCGGCCCGCTTCGGCGGGCCTTCTCTTTGGCCGGGCGCGCGGGAACCTCCGCGTGTTAGCCGTGCGCGGCCTGCGCGCCCAGCCACCATTTCAGGAAACGGCCCATGAGCAAGACCAACGACACCCCGGCGAGCGATACGCTTGCCACCTCCCAGACAGTGCTGCAGGCCTTCACCAGCTTGGGCATGTTCGCGTCCAAGGACGTGCATGCAGACACCATCACCCTGCCCAGCGGCGACAAGGCGCAGTTCCACGTGCGCGAGCTGCCAGATGCGGAATTCCGCAAGCTGTTCCAGGACGGCGATCGTGCCAAGCTGATCGCGGCGACCATCTGCGATGAGGATGGCAAGCCGGTGATGACGGCCGCCCAGGCCTCGCAGCTCAAGCCGCTGGTGGCCGCCGAGCTGCAGCAGGTGGCCATGAAGCACTCAGGATTCGGCGACAAGGCCTCTGACGCCCAGGCCGAAGCGGGAAACGCCTAAGGCAGCGAGGCGAGGACTGGTTCTGGCATGTGCTGGCCGGCCATCTTCATCGCACGGTGGCCGAGCTGCGCGGGACCATGTCGCGCAAGGAGTTCCTGCGGTGGTGGGAGTTCCACAAGCGTAACCCCATCGATCCGGTGGGGCTGCACATCAAGCCGGCCGCATTCGCTGCCTTCACCTTCGCTGCGCACAGCCAGGCAGGCACGAAGCGCGGCATGCAGGACTTCATGGATGTGCTGGTGCCCAGGTCGGACGACGACGAGGCCCAGGACTGGTTCGATTCACTGGGATGACCAATGGCTGACAACTTCGGACGCTTCGCGGCGGTTCCCATTGGCCCGCTGCTGGCCGCGCGAGACGGCGGCCTGACGCTCGCCACGACGGCCGAGGCCAACCTCAACCGTATGGCGCGATCGGACGTGGCGCAGAACGCTGGCACGGTGGGCGTAGAGTTCGCCGTCTGGGGCGATGACGACGTGTCGGCTGTGATCGGCCTGGCTACTGCAGCGGCGCCGCTCAACAGTTACCCGGGGGCTGCCGCCGGCGGCGTGGGCTGGGAGCTGGGCACCGGCCGGGTACTGCTGGACGGCGCGCCCGTCGCAAGCGGTCTGCCGATCGTCAAACACGGCGATATCGTTGGGCTGCGGGTCGTGTTCGGCACTCCTTCACGCCTGCAGCTCTACTTGGGTGCCACCCAGGTGCATCAGCGGGACATCAACCTAGCCGGTCCTTTGCACTTTGCCGCCGCGCTGGCGTCGAGCAAGGCCGGGGGCCTGTGCATGGCAGTCAACGCTGGGCAATGGAACGCACGAGGGCGGGCCGCGCTTGCCGGCTGGAAGGTCGCCACCGCCTCCCGCCCTGTCACTCGCCTGGCGGACGCGGACTGGCTGACCGCGCCAGGTGACCTCCCGGCCAATGCCCGCTACGAGGGGCTGATCGCCGAAGGGGTGAACCTGATCAGCGAGATCAACTTCTGGCCGTGGGGCGGCGACCCGGTGACCCAGACCAGCGCCGCCGAGTGCGTGTTGCTCGACGCCGACGGGCTGCTCGACAACCTGGCGCTGTCCGGCGCCTCAGGGATGCCAGTCCAGATCCGGGCGGGCAGCTCCGCCGGCATGTTGGCAGACACCACTGCCGTGTTCCGCTTCACCGTGGACCGCATCGAGATCAACGACGACGGCAGCAAGACGGTTCACTTCCGCGATGCCCACGACGATCTGGACGAGACGATCAACCGCGGCGTGTTCATGCCAAACATCGCCGCCCTGGCTTGGAAGCCGCAGCCGGTCGTGATCGGGGCAGTGGCCAGTGTGCCGGCGATGGGTGCCAATTCTGATGCCACCGCGATGTTTGTGGCCGACGGCCTGGTCTATGCCGATGCGGTGATGGACCGCGGCGATCTGATGGAGCCGGGCACGTTCGCTCTGTCGCCCGACGGGCAGCAGCTGATCATGAAATCGCCGCCGGTCACGCCGGTGGTGGTCGACCTGTCCAGCGTTGGGCCTGGCCAGCGTCCGGCGACGCTCCAGCAGGCGATCGCCGACATCATGGGCCGCCTCGGCAAAACCTCATGGTCGGGCGGCGACTGCGCCGCGGTGGATGCTGCAACCGGCTACGCGGGCGTGGGCTATTACGCCGGCAATGCGATCACCGGGCGGGATGCCATGAATGCCATCCTCCCCAGCTATGGGGCGGCCTGCTACCAAGACGCCACTGGCGTGCTGCGCTTCACCCGGGTGCTGGCCCCCGAGACGTTCGCCGGTGCTCCGGCGTTCGAGCTCACTGCCAACGACTTGGCTGAGGATCTGCTGGCTGTGCCGGACGACGCGCCGAACCTGACGCGCCGGATGGCCTACCGGCCGAACGCTCAGGCGTTGGCCGCGTCGGACCTGGTTACGGACGTGGTGGACGTGCCGCAGGCGCGACGCGACGAACTGACCGGCCTGTTCCGCGCGCAGGTCTACGGCGGCGGGGTGCTGCACCAGCACTACCGCCGGGCCGATGCGGCAGATCCGGTGCTCTCGCTCTTCTGGAACGCAGCCGACGCGCAGGCGGAGATCGACCGGGTGGTGGGCATGTACCGGGAGCAGCGGTTCTTCTACCAGGTGACGGTGCGCGGCGATCAGAGCTTGGACCCGCAGCCCGGGCAGATCGGCCGGCTGACGTACCCACGCTATGGCTTGGACGAGGGCAAGGCCGTTCTGGTGCGGCGCGTTGAGCGCAACCCGGCCACGGGTGACGTGGTCCTGACGATGTGGGGTTGATCGGATGCTGATCGGATATGGAATGCCAGCCCCTCAATCGGTGGCGCTGGTGGGTGGGACGTGGCTGACGGCAGATGGCGGCGCCGCGCTCTTCGACGGTAAGCCCGCGCGCCGGGCGCGCATCGCCCGCACGGGTGCGCTGTCCATCAACATCACCCTAGCCGACGTTGTCGTGCCGGGCATCGTGGCCGTGCTGGGCCTGAACCTGCCCGCTGGTGTCACCGTGCGGGCCGCGGGCGCCACCGGGAAGACCGTACGGCTACCGACCGGGGCCGTATGTGCTTGGCTGTTCCCGGGCGGCACCGCCGCGGTGAGCTGCGTGGCGGTCGAGATCGACACCACTGCGGCGAACGTTGAGGTCGGGGAGATCGCGATCTTCCGCGCGGTGGACGTTGGGATCACGGATGGATGGGCCGTGGCGCCGGTTGACGCCAGCACCCACACGCGGACCAAGGGTGGGCAGGTGAACACGGTGGCGGGTGCGCTGTACCGCCGGCTGACCGCCACGCTGTCCGGCCGCGCGACTGAGGTGGTGCGCCAGGGCGGCCTGGCCGGTACGGACTGGGAGACGGTCGCAATGGCGATGGCTGGGCGCCAACGCTCATGTGTGGTGCCGCAATACCGCGAAATTCAGACCAAGGCGTTCGATCCGGTTCTGGCCGCGCGCGCTGCCATGTATGGCTACGCCACCCAGCTACCCTCGGCCGAAAACATCAGCCGGCAGTACTTCAGCGGATACATGGAGTTTGAGGAGGTGCCTGCGTGACGGTTCCGTTGCTCGACTTCCCGGTGAGACAATCCGCGGTTCTTCAACAAGGGAAGCAAGGATGATTGAACACACGAGCAAAGTGGATGTGCCTGACGATGAGCCGCCGTCTGCGCCTGATGATCTGCCAATCCGTGCAGGAGACACGCTGGAGGAAATTGGGAGGCTCATGCTTTTTCTGTCTGTTGCAGCTGGCGGCGTGGCAATTTTCGCCTTCGGTCGAATCCCCACCGTAACGAGTTGGGGCATCAGCTACGAGTGGCACCCCCTCGCGGTCCTGGCTGTTCTGATCGGCGCGGTCTGGGCCGTGGCGCTTTCATGGGCGGTATATAGAGCGGGAACGACGCTGCGGTGGATCGAGGCCATCGGCCGGAAGCTTGACATCAAATAGTCGCGTAGCCCCAGAGGCTCCGCTGTGACCAGGCCCGCCACGTGCGGGCCTTTTTTATGGACAGAATATGGCCCTTTACACCCTGACGGTTGATCTGCTGGCCGAAACGGGCAGCTTTGAGCGGGACCTGGGCAAAGCCGCCCGGGCATCTGATCGGTCGGCGCGGGCTATGCGCCAGATGCAGCGCGAGATGTCCGACAGCTTCGCCCAAGCCGCGCGCGACGCGAAGGTGTCGGTCACCAGCATCGATCTGAGCATGGCCACCTTGGCAAAGGGGTTCGGAGCGATCGGCGGTGGCGCTTTGCTCGGCAAGTTCATTTCCGAAACGGTGAACGCCCAGAACGAGCTGGCACAGCTGAACGCGGCTTTGAAGTCCACTCGACAGGCCGCTGGCTTCAACAGCAAGCAACTCGTCGAGATGGCTGACAAGATGGCCAAGGCGACGATTCACTCGTCGGGCGAGATCGTCAATGCGCAGACGCGGCTGCTCTCGTACACCGGCATCATCGGTGAGAACTTCCCTCGCGCGCTGCAGCTGGCGATCGATCAGTCGGTACGCCTGGGCGAGAACATTACGCAGTCCGCTGAGACCGTCGGCAAGGCGCTGGAATACCCGGCCGAGGGTGTTTCTGCGCTCACCAAGCAAGGCTTCAAGTTCACCGCACAGCAGAAGGACATGCTTGCGTCGCTGGAGGCGGCCGGACGGCTAGGCGAGGCGCAGGCCATCGTCATGGGAGTGATGGAAGAATCCTACAAGGGAGCGGCCAAGGCCGCGCGTGAGACGCTCGGTGGTGCGCTCATCGGCTTGAAGGAGTCATTCAACGACCTTCTGGGCAGCCAGGCACAGAGTGGCGGAATCGCCGCGGCGACGGCAGCGGTCAACTCGTTTGCTGAGAACCTCAGCGTCGTGGCAGCGGCCGCCGTCCCGCTCGGCGTCGGATTGGCCGTGTTCTACGGCGGCGGGAAGCTGACGAAGGGGCTTGCTGCCCTCAATACGCTTTGGGCAACCAACGCAGTCGTCGCCAATCGCGCGTCGGTTGGCATGATGGGTATGGTCCCGGCAACGGTTCGTCTCACGGCGGCACAGACCGCCGCCCGCGTTGTCGCGCAAGGATTGTCATCTGCCTACGCTGCCCTCGGAGGGCCGGTTGGCATCGCTGCTGCACTCGCCACCGCAGCGGCCGGTTGGTGGGTGATCCGCGAGAGCACCAAGGATGCCGAGGGAGCGCTCATCGACTTCAACGGAACGATGGATAACACCATCGAGAAGTTCCGTGAGCTCAACAAGCAGCAGCAGGCGGGCGAGATCCTGCGGTTGCAGAAAGAAATGCAGGCGGGCTACGACGCGATCGCCAGCGCCATTGATCGTATGTACGGCGTGGCAAACAGCGAGGTCGGTGGCATCCCCGCTCGTGAGTATGGCAAGCAGGTGCGTGCGCTGCGCGAGGAGTTGCAGGCCGGGAAGGTCAGTGCAGATCAATTCGCTGCTGAGCTCGCCAATGCCAACGCCAAACTCTTGGATGGCGCGCCCGCCGCCAAGCGGATTACCGACAGGTTTGTTGAGCAAACCGCATCAGCGGCCACGCTGGGCTTGAAGTACGAGCAGCAGAATCAGCTGCTCGGTACGTTCATCGGCACCAGCAATGACGCAGAACGGCAAACGGACGCAACCACCGCGGCGTTGAATCGCCAGGCAGTGGCGTCCAAGGCCGCTTCTGATGGGATCGACCAGCACCTGAAGTCCCTGCAGTCCAGCATCGATGGCCAGCTCGTCAACCTGGTGCGCCTGAAGCAAGGCGCCGAGGCGGCCTTCATGGTCGACGTTGGCCAGAAGATCAACGCCGCCGGCGGCGCGGACAAGCTGAGCGCGGAACAGCGCGCTGAGTACAACAAGCAGATCGCGCTGGGCTTGAACTTGATCCGCCAGACGGAGGTGGCGCAGAAGGCTGCTCAGGCCGCGAAGGCCGGCGACAAGGCGGCGACCAAAGAGCACAAGACGGCGACCGACGCGCTTGAGCGCTACCGCCAGCAGGCGGAGCTGGCCGCAGCGGCGATGAATGGCCCGCTCGACGAGGCGATGGCCAAGCACCTGCAGAACATGGCCGAGTACAACGCCGCGCTGGCCAAGGGCAACATCGCCCAGGCTGATGCCAACGTGCTGATGGCCCAAAGCGCAATGGAATACGCCAAGGTCGCGGCGGAGGTCGATCGGGCTATCGCCAGCCCGGAGGCCCTGCTGGCGACTATGGACGGCGAGCTGGCCATGCTGGGCAAGATCGGCCGTGCGCGCGAGCTCTACCGACGGCAGCTGCTCAATGAGCGCGACATGCGCCAGGAGCTGCAGAAGGCTGTGGAGGCCGCCGGCGGCAAGGAGGCGCTGGCACTGGCCAAGGGAGCGGCGAGCTATGAAGAGTACGAGCGGTCGATGCTGGCCGCGGCTGATGCTTCCGCGGCACTGTCGCTGCAGGTGGAAGAGGCCGCAGCCAATGTCGAGGCATGGGCCAACGTGGTGATCTACGGCGTCGGCGATGCCGCGGATGCCATGGCGGACTTCGTTGCCGGCGGGCTGCGCGACTTCAACGGGCTGTGGGATGACCTGAAGGACGTGGCAAAGCAGGGACTGCGCGACCTCGCGCGCCAGCTGCTGCAGCAGAAGCTGGTGATCCCGATCCAGACCCGGATCATGGAAGGCTTCAGCAACTGGGGCAGCCAGGGCGGCGGCTTCAGCATGCAGAGCATCATGGGTATGTTCGGCGGGAACGGATCCGCCGCCGGTGGCCAGAACGTTGGAACCATCGCCGGGCTCTTGTCCAAGGGGCAGGGGCTGTTTGGCGCAGGCGCGGCTTCGTCAGCTGGCGCTGGCGCCAATACGCTGATGGGCTTTGGCAACAACATGGCTGCGTTTACCGGCGGCGGAACGGCTGCGGCGGGTGGGTCGGCCGCTGCTGGCGCTGGTGCTGCGGGTTCGACCGCTGCGGCGGCAGTGCCGATAATCGGCTGGATCATCGCCGGCATGATGAAGAACGCCGAGCTGTTCGATCAGGGCTGGGACATCGCCAATGGCGAAAGCTGGGCGGGCAAGATTGCCACTGCCGGCGCCGTGGGCCTTGCGGACAAGAGCTTCCGTGGACTGGGCCTCAACGACAAGACGGCGTCGATCCTGTCGGGGTCCAGCATCCACGCAAAGCTGTTCGGCCGAAGCGCGCCCAAGATCACGGGGCAGGGCATCACCGGCAGCTACGGCTTTGACGGCTTCGCTGGCCAGAGCTACGCGGACGTCAAGGCGAAGGGCGGTCTGTTCCGCAGCGACAAGAAGTGGACGCAGTACACCGGCCTCGATCCCAACATTGACCGCACCTTCGATATGGCTGCACGCCAAGTGCGCGGCGCAACCACCGATCTGGCCAAGCAGCTGGGTGTGGATCTGACCCAACAGCTGGCCGGTGTGCGGGTGAATCTCGGCAAGCTGTCGCTGTCGGCCGACTCGGCTGAGGCCAAGGCCCAGCTGGAAGCCTACCTAGGCGACATGACCGACCGCCTGTTCACCGAGGCGGTGCGGGCATCAGGCTTCGGCAATCAGCTGGACGGGTACTACGAGTCGGCCGACGTTTTCTCCGCGCTGAGTGCGTCGATCGCGCTGGCCGTCGGCAATGCCGACCAGCTGGGCCGGGCGCTCAACAGCATGGAGATCGAGAAGGTCAACAAGGCGGTGGACTACTTCCAGGACCTGGCCGGCGTTGCCGGGACGGACCTGGCCACCCAGATCGAGAAAGTCACGGGTTTGCTGGGCAGCTACGCCACGTTAATGGCCGACGTGTCCACGCAGCTGCTCACCGGCAACCTGACGCAGTACCAGTCGCAGGCCCTCACGATCGAGCGCACGTACCGCCAGCAGGTGAAGGCGGCCAACGATTACGCGAAGGCGCTCGGCTTGTCCGGCGCCCGGGCGGAAGACCTGGCCAAGATCGAGGCGCTGCGGGCGACCAACATGGGCAAGCTGCAGGCCCAGATCGACGCCGACAAGAAGGCCATGAAGTACGGGCTTTCGATCAGCGACCTGTCTCCGCTGACCGATCAGGAGAAGCTGCAGGAGACGATGCGGGAGCTGGAGCGCGCCGTGTCCGGCGGCGACAGCAGCGCGGCGCAGGCGGCCGCACAGGCGGCCTTGGGCTTCGGTCGGAACCTCTACGCCAGTGGCAAGGACTACAACAGCCTCTACGGGCAAGTCACCGGCCTGATCGACAGCATGAAGGTGGGCAACCTCGACCTCGAGGACGGCACCAGCATGGGCAAGCTGGCTGACGTGATCGAGGCGCTGCCGGACAACTTCAGCCGGGCGGTGTTCGACCTGGTTGTCGATGGGAAGGGTCAGGCCGAGACGACCTCGGCCGTGCAGCAGGGCAATGCCCTGCTGGCAGAACAGAACCAAGTGCTCCGCGAGCTGCTGCGCGTGACCACGTCCGGTGTGCGCACCAGCAACAGCTCCGCCATCCGCGAAACCCTCAACAGGTAACCCCATGCAAGAACGGAAACTCACCCTGATCGATATCGGGGCGGGCGCGCTGCCGTCTGTCACTCCGGTCACGGCGCAGAACTCGTCCTGGTTCCCGACGGTGTACGTGTCCCCGGGGACGCCCCCGGTGGATGGGGTGACGCCAGAGCCGGTCGCCGACGGCGTCCTGATCGAATGGGACGCCGTTGGCCAGGCGGGGGTGGTCTACATCATCGAGCGCGGCCCCGCCCAGGATGGACCGTGGACGGAGATCCACCGGACCACCGAAACCCGTTACCTCTACAGCGACGGCAGCGGGCAAAAGTGGTACTTCCGCATCACCGCTTCGGTGCGCGGCAAGCCGGGGCAGGGCACGGTGGTGGAGGCCACGCCGGCTCCGACCACCGCGGAGCTGATCTCCGCACAGCAGAAGTTGGACAAAGAGATCGTCGATCGCGCGCTGGCAGATGCCAACGAAGCGGCTGCGCGTGCGCGGGATATCGGTCTGGTCAACGCCAGCCTGGTGCTGGAGGCACAGACCCGCGTCACCCAGATTGGGCTGGCGATGGATGCGATCGCGGACGAGGGTCAGACGCGGGCCACGGATCTGCTGAACGAGAAGCTGGAGCGCGAGGCGGCGATCACTGCCGTCAGCGAGTCGCAGCAGAGCGGCTTTGATTCGCTGTCGCGCGCGCTGTCAGAGGTCGCCGCCGGCAGCGGCACGCAGTTCGACAGCAGGCGCATCTGGGACTTCAACCTGACCACCGAGAGCTGGACCGGCAACGGTGCGCCCGCGCTGGTGGACGGCTGGCTGCGCCCGGCCAATGCCGCGGCAAACCCCTACGTGCAGTCGCCCGGCGCGCTGGCGATCGATGGCAACGCCTACCGCTTCGTGAAGATGCGGATCAAGAAGGTGGGCAACCCGACTTGGTCGGGCGCGCTGCAGTGGATCACCACCACGGACACCGCTTGGAACACCGCCAAGCGGGTCGAGGTAGGCGAGCCTGCATGGGACAGCGCCGGCGTGGCCACCATGGACGTCGCCGATATCGCATGGCGCCCCGCCACGATAGCCGCCATCAGGCTGCAGCTTGGGGCCGCGCAGGGGGTGTCCGATTACTACCTCATCGACTGGCTGGCGATCGGCCGGCCCATGCCGGGCGCCAGCGTGGCGCTGGTGCAGGAAGAGACCCAGGCGCGGGTGACCGCGATCGCGGCCGAGGCCAGCCAGCGCAACACGCTGGCCGTGCAGATGCGTGGCGATTACGCCGGTAGCGATCTCAGCCAGGCGCAGGGCTTCGTCGGCGATGAGCGCACTGCCCGCGTGGCTGCTGATACGGCGCAGGTGCAGCGCATCACCACGATGGAAGCCCGCATGCCTGCCGGCAGTGGCGGCCTGGCCACAAGCGCATCGGTGACGACACTGCAGGACGCCATGGTTGCGGCGGACCAGGCGAACGCCCAAGCCACGACCGCGGTCAACAGCAAGCTGACCGGACTGCGTACGATCGGAGATAACCTCCTCCCCAACAGCAACTTTGCGGATAGTTTCCTGTGGTGGGTGCTGGGCGGTAACAGCGGAGGCAACACGGTCCTCCGCGATGCCGCCAGCGGCGACGGCGGCCCTGGCGTCACCATCACGAGGGCGACGGCAGCCGTAGCGCCCTTCATGGACGCGAATGACGGTGCGTTTTTCCCAGTGCAGGCGGGGACGATCTTTCGGGCGCGCGTGCGAGTGAAGTTGCTGTCTGGAAACGGGAGCGTGCTGCTGCGGGTCATCTACCGCAACGCAGAGAACACCCAGTCCCAAGCCGATCGGACGATCATCGCGAGTTCGGAGTGGACGGACTTCACAGTCGACTACGGTGCGCTGCCGGCCGGATCCGTCCGTGCCTTGTTCCGCGTGTATGTCCACCCCAACGTCGGCACCGTCTCCTTCGACAAGGTCGAGCTTTACGACGTCACGGACCAAGCTGCCAATCAGCTCAACGCCGCCGGGCTTCAGTCCATCACCACGCGGACTGGCGCCATCGAGGGCACGCTGGTCGCGCAGGGAAGCGCGCTGACGCAGGTCCAGGCGGACGTGGCCGGCAAGGCCAGCAACGCGGCGCTCACCTCGCTGGACAGCAAGGTGACGCAGCTTGGGAACACCGTCACCAGCCAAGGCACCGCACTCACCAACGTGTCAGCCAGTTTGCAGGCAATTGGCGGCGACAATCTGCTTCCGAATGCCGGATTCGAGCTACGCGCCGCGGAGAACGCTGCTCCCACTGGCTGGGCGCAAGAATCGACGGTAGGAGGAACATCGATCAGCTACGTCGATTCGCCTTTGTCCGGCAGTACCAAGGCTGTACGCTTGGATTCGACGGGTGCCACCGCGATCAATCAGTTCTTTGGCATGACTCTGCCCAACAATGCGGCTGGCAGGGTCAAGGTTGAAGGCTCGTCGAAGTACGTGCTGTCTGGCAGCTTCCGAGCTACCCCTGGGCACTTCTTCAAAGCCTATGCGATCCGGTTCGATGCGGCTGGCGCACAGCTGGCAACCGCGACACTTCCTGACATAGTGACCACCGGGGAATGGCAGCGGTACAAATTACCTGTCTCGACACCGGCAAATGCGGCATCCACGCGAATCTTTGTGGGTCGCTTGCTCGCACGAACAACCGGCGAGCCGCTCTTCTTGGAGCTTGATAACGTTCAGTTTCAGCAGGGTGAAGTTGCCACCCAATGGATGCCAAGCGTGGGAGAGGCTTCGGCGGTTGCCGCTTCGACCGCTGCCGCTACCAGTACCCTGACCGGCAAGGTGACCGCATTGGAGGGAACTACCACCGCCCAAGGGCAGGCGATTACCACCGTGAACGCTCAGCTCACCGCCACGCAGCAGGCCGGTGCGAACATCATGATCGATGCCGGCTTCGAGGGCTTCGCAGCCGATGCGCTGATCTACCAAGCGTCGACCGGCACGCTGCGGGCAATTGCCGGTGCAGCCGGTGCTCGCGCTTACGTGGGCGCGCGTGCTGCGCGCCTGCTGCGGAGTGGCGCGCCCAGCAATACGAACACGGACACCTACTTTGGTCCTGAGATCCTGACCAACGAAGGGCGCGTGTACTTCGTGGAGGCATGGCTCAAGAACGATCCGGATGCTGTCGCGCCGGGTGGCTCGATGTACTCGATCGGCGTGACTGGCGTCAATTCGGCGGGCGTGCGGGCATGGTATTCCGCGCCGACAACTGGCTCGCAGCGAATGGATGCCCTGGCAAACTGGACGAAGATCTCGGGCTACATCACGATCAGCAACCCGACGGTTAAAGCTCAGCTGTGGGCGACCATCCAAGGCCGGAACGGGCAGACGCCGCAGAATGTCGCGCTGCTGATCGACAACGTGATGTGGCAGGACGTGACCGACGCGTATGGCGCAAAGGCTACGGCCGATGCGGCCGCTACGGGCCTATCAGCACTGACCACGACCGTCACCCAACAAGGCGGGCAGATCAGCGCCCAGGCCACGCAGTTGAATCAGGTTCAGGCGTCGCTGTCGGGTAAAGCAGAGGCGTCGGTGGTTGCGAGCATGAGCGCTGCGGTGGCGAGCATCGGCCGTGGCGGCAACCTCGTCACCAACTCGACGTTTCCGCAGTGGCAGCGCAACGGATGGGGTTGGTACAGCAATCCCCATGGATTTCGGGAGCTGGGCGATCCGACCAATGACCCGAATTGGTCGCCCACCGGCGTATCCGGAATAGGCTCATTTGTTCCGGGCGTGCTGCCCAACGGGTACGACGGATACTTTGGCACTGAGTACTTCATCGGCATCGATGCAAACCGGACGTACTGCGTAAGCGGATACATGTCGAATCACCGCTGCTCGATGGCGCTCTACGCGGAGTTCTACGACCGGGCAGGCAACATCGTCGGTAACATTTCCTGTCCATACACCAGTTCAGCGGCATCGGCTCCAGTCACGCTGAACAACCTGTCGCGGCAGTTTGCGATCGGCAAAGCCCCTGCCAATGCAGCCAGCGCCCGCATCATTTGCCGGGTGGTGGGAACGGGCGAGAACCAACCCTATTTCTGGCTGTTCCGGCCCATGTTCTCCGAAGTTGGAGAGGGCGCCACTACGCCACCGCCTTGGTCTGCAGGCGGCACGGAAAGCAGCGCGAGTTGGCAGGTCATGATGAACACGGACGGCTACGTGTCCGGTCTTCAGCTGACTGCAAAAGGGCAGAAGTCGGCGTTCAACGTTCTTGCAAGTGCGATGAACATCTTGTCTCCGGGTGGGGCGGATGGCATCGAGATGACCAATGGCTACCTCCGGGTGTGGCGTGGCAACTCGCAGCGGATCATTGGTAACGGATTCGGCAACGGCGGGGAGGGGCTGATCGACTACTTCGGCCCCAATGTTGGCGCTGTGGCGGCAAGCAAAGCGAACGCCACGGTCTGGATGGACGTCAACGGCAATGCCTACTGGGGCGGATCCCTTGCCGCCGGCGTACTGCGCAATGCAGTGCAGAGCACGCAGATCACCACCGTGGGCACGCAGGTCGTAAATGGGCCGTTCGGCAGCAATGGCCGTAACAAAAGCGTCGTAGTTGGTTTCGGTCGCGAAGTGACCCGGCGGAAGAACCAGTACAGCAGCCAAGGCTTCGTTGCTGGTGCCGGCAACAACACCTGCACCATCAACGTGTATCGCAAGGTCGAGAACGACCCGGAGACGTTCTGGACGTCCTTTACCGCCGGCGGTGGTGTCGGGATCTACAACGAATCCGATGGTCCGGATATCGCAACGTCCTACTGGTCAGGGTCCGTCACCCTGAACGACAACATCGATGGCAGCCGGCCGCGCCAGTACCGGGCAGAGATAGTCGGCTACAGCGAGCAGGCCGTGACCCATCAGTCCGGCAATTTCGACGTCCAGACCACCAATCAGAGCCTGTCGATCGTATCGACCGAGGTTTGACCGCTGACGCGGCGGCCAGCGTTCCCAGCCGCCGCATTACCAGGAGTAACGTATGCAATTTCGCGCAAAGCTGCAGATGAAGATGGAGATCGCCGATCAGCCCGGCGTCGTAACGCTGAACTTCGTACCAATCGAGACGGGCGTGCCCCAGCTCAGCTTGACGGTTGCACCACTCGCAGCCGCCGGGCTGGTGACCGGGCGAATCTACAAGTTCGCCGCCGAGGAAGACGAGGAACCCCAGGCGGCCTGACCGTAGTCGTCAGGCGACCTGGTCGAGCAGGCGCTCTTGGTTGTTCCGGGGGGTGTTCACCGCGCGGCTGACGCATAGGCCACCATCGTCGGCGGCTCGCTGGCCAGCAGCATGGCCAGCGCGTCGTCGGGCTCGGGCCGCGAGCCACTCATCGGCCTGGCCAACCGTGAGCCACACCGGCATGCCATCGTGGATATCGGCCGACACACCGTTGCTGTCGGCGGTGAGCAAGGGAAAGGTGCCAGATTGTCCGGACCGAGTTTGAGGCTGGCGTCTTCCTGCCGGCTATTGCCCGGCAGCGGGCGAGACGATGCGGACCAAGAAACAGTCCTTGTTGCGAGGCCTTGATGACCACCTATCGTATGTGCAGACTGTAGCCGAGGGTACAGAGGGTATAGCCGATGACGCATCAATCTACGCATGACGGTGCCTACAAAGTTCAGCTCTCTATCGGAGGCCATGAATACGCAGTGGAACTGAGGTGCGACGGCGATGATGACTGGACATTGCTGTCCATCAATGTTGAGGGGATAGCGGAGAAGCCGCTCAACTGGAAGGCATCTTCTTGTGCAGGGGCTCTGGTGACAGCGGAGACCGTGGCTAGGCAAATCCTTGGAGTTGTAGCCACGAGTGGTGATCGCCTTTCCTGCTAGGTGAGCGCCGGCCCTCTCTTAAGACGAGCCAGGTTTCTTGTCCAATGCGAGAGGCCTAACGTTGGATGGTTTGGCAGATGTGCCTTTCGGGAACCGCTCAGCGAACTCCGCGAACCTTGCGGCTGCTATCGCTTGGTGTACGCTGCAATTAGGGCACTGCAGCATCACACCTCCGCCGGGGATATTGACGAGAGTAGGCGGGCCCGACGCGGTGAAAGCCGTTCGGCAGGCCATGCATTCGGCGCGCACGTCCTTGATCCCAGTGCTGTTGTCTCCAATCCCTTCGCCCCGATCGCTCACGACGTCGTATAAGTAGAAAAGCCCGGTATTGGCCATCGCAGAGTCCTTTCGTAAGTTCGCGTCGCACCGTCGCGGCTCGTGGACCTTCACTTTAACTGAATGGGCGTTAAGATTCAGGGCTGAAACACCCTCACTGACCGGAATCCAGAAGCCGCAGGCGGCTCAGCTCTAGTGATGGGGCGCCTCAGCAACAGCCCGCTGGAACCTTTGCATCGCCCTGACGGACCGTCGCGGAATTTGAGACCCAGGTGCGTATTCTGCGCCAATGCTTCCGCCCCGCGACCTCACTGGCTTCAAGACCGCCCCTCAGCCTCGAGGCTGGGTGCAACACGGCGACCACTGGGGCCTGTGGTGGGGAAATCGTCAAATCGCCATCGTACAGCCTGGTCCCCATGGCATCCGTGTCGTCCTGTCCTGCAGGAAGCTGTGGCAGGATAAGGAGGTCCGGGCGGCCAGCGTGCGGCAGGGTAAGCGCTACGCGGAGCGCTGGTGCGCCGCGCGGGTGCTCGAAGGGCTACCGCTGAAGGAGGCGGTGGTGCTGCTGGCGGCGAACGACGAACTGGTCCGCAAGCTTTCCCGCACCGAGATCCAGCAGCAGAGACGGCTGGAAGCGATCCCCAACCCGAAGCTGTAGCGGTGCCAGTCAGCCGGCGTTGCCTGCGTATCGGCACGTGCGACCGCCTGCGGCGACAATAGCTGCATGGATGAGATGAGCATCGGCAAGGCGCGCTGGGCGCGCGCGAGGGCGGCTTCGCTATGGCAGCAGGCCAACGATCTGGAAAGCATTCGCAGCGGCGACTGGCGGGCGAGGGCAACTCGGAGGAGGGGGGCTGATCGCCTCCGCACTGAGGCCGCTCGATTCGAGGGCATCGCCAACCGGCGCGGCGATGACGAGGAGGCTGCGTAAGGCCTTGGCGCTTTGACACGCGCCGATGACGCAAGGCGTACAACTCCGCACCCTAATGATGTGCAACCTATTGATTGTTATAGGGCGATTTGAGAGCTGTCCGTCAGGGCGAAATGCAATGGATCGCCTTTTAAAACAACGACATAGGTAGAACTCGCACACTGCCTGGGGGGCAGAGGGTCGTCGGTTCAAATCCGGCCGTCCCGACCAATGTTGGTGATTCGAATAAAGGCTTGTGCAGCGATGCGCAGGCCTTTTTTCTTTTGGGCTGCTTGCCTGCGGTTACTGCGCCCAAGTTTCAGCGGAAATACCCGGAGCGGTCGATCAACGCCTCCACCATCGCCACATCGTCATACCGCAGCTCGATCAACGTGGCGACAGCCTTGGCTTTGTCCGGCTGGGCGGCGTAGTACGCGCTGGCGATCCGATACCCCACGTAGTAGCCCAGGTCACTCACGCCGAAACGGTTGGCGCTGCTGTTGTACAGCCAGTCGCGGTAGTTGTTGCCGCGCCGGTCGGCCTGGAACTGCCGTTTCAGCTCGGCCTCGTGCGCCGGCCCGTACACATACAGCGGCAGGTCGGGCTTCTTTCCGGCAATGAGTTCAGCCACCAGTTCCGCGACGCCTTCGCGCAGCGCGTACTGCGCAAGCGTGTCGCCGGCTTCGATTTGCTGGGTATGGATGAACTCGTGGATGTTGTTCTGACCGTTGTTGTGGAAGGGCTGCGAGGCATAGAACGTGCGCAGCCGGGTCTGCAGCGATTCGGGGAGTTCGGAGACGTCCACGCTGTCATCGCCCAGCGCCAGTTCGGCCCCGATTAGGACGTTGTCATCCAACGTAGTGCCACCGGTGCGCAGCACGCCGATCGCATAGGTGATGCTGGCCGGGCGCAGGGCCGGATACAGGCGTTTGAGGCTGGCCAGGTCAGCTTCCAGCCCGGTAGTCGCGGCGAAGGCGCGATGGGTCAGCGGCCGCACCGACGCCCAGTAGCGAGGCCAGGCATCGATGGCGGCCACGTACTGCTCGGCGGTATAGCCGCGGGCCTGCATCAGGGCATGCAGGCCGGGCGTGCCCCTGTCGATGTAGAGCGACTGGATGAGTCGCTGTTTACGCGCGGGATCGGCTTCGCGGCGGATCGCGTCGTGGGCGATCCAGAAGTTCTCGATGTCAGCGGTGACAACCTGCGTCGAAGCGGCAGGTGCCGCAGCAGCCGCAGCAGCCGTGCCGAATGGCGCGGCTGCAACCAGCAGGGCCAACAGGATCCGCTTCCATGCCGTCATGTTCCTTCTCTCCCGGTGGGTCATCCCCCTTGGATGCAGTCAGCGGCCAGAAGGTTTAAAACCGCTGGCTCGCTGACTGTTCAACGGCAACGGCAATGGTAACGGCCGGTGACCCTCTCTTCGCTTCTTACCAGGGCGAGGTCGGCCGCTGCAGGCCGGGCACGGCTGAGGTATGCAAGCGCTCTGCGTCATCCCATCGTCATACACGCCACGTACCTTCGCCGCACCTGGGGGTGAGGTGGGATCGTGGCCGAGCACGCAAAACGGCGTTTGGCGCGCATGTTTCAGGAACAGGGGCCGGTGTTGAGGGGATTCTTCACCCGCCGCGGTGCGCGTCAGGATGCCGAAGACATGGTGCAGGAAACCTATCTGCGCCTGCTGCGCGCACATGAGGATCAAGGCGATGCGATCGCCAATCCGGAGGCGTACCTGTTCACTGTCGCGCAGAATCTTGCACGTGAGCAGGCCGCGCGCCGGCGCTGGTCGATGCTGCCCATCGATGATCTTGAGAACCTCACCACGCTGTTGACCGGCGAGGAAACCGTGGAGGACGTCGCCGAGCGTGAGCAGCGCCGCACGCACCTGCAGACGCTGCTGGGCACCTTGCCCGAGCACACCCGCGCCGTGCTGGTGATGCAGTATCGCGATGGGCTCAGCTACAAGGAGATCGCCGAGCGGCTCGGCGTGTCCTCGCACATGGTCAAGAAGCATGTGGTGCGCGGGCTGTCCGTCTGTCGCCTTGCGCTGGCCGGTCATGCGGAGGCGTGGTGAGCGAGATGCCTGCCCCACGCCCGTCCCTCGCCAACGAGGCCGCGCACTGGCATGCGCTGCAGCGCCAGGGCGGGGTGACCCCCGAGCAGCAGCGCCAGTTCATGAAGTGGCTGGTGACCTCACCGGCGCATCTGCGCGAGTACATCACGGTCAGCCGGGTTGCCAGCGAGCTCAGCGATGCGCTGCGCGGCATGGCGGTCGACCTGGATGCGCTGATCGCTGCAGGGCCACCAGCAGCGGACGATAACGTGGTGGCGCTGCCGGTGCGGCGGCGACCTCCGCCGCCCGTGGCATCGCGCGCATCACGCCGCCACCTGCCGGGTATCGCCGCCGCGGCCGCGTTGCTGCTGGGGGTGGGAGTTGTCGGCCACATGGCCTGGCCACAGACACTGCACTACGTGGCGGCGCACGGTGCGCCGCGCAGCTTCGCGCTGCCTGATCACACCGTGGTGCATCTGAACGCAGAGAGCGAGCTGTCGATCCGCTTCACCTTGTTGAGCCGCCGCGTGGAGCTGTCGCGCGGGCAGGCCAGCTTTGTGGTGGCCGAGGAACGCCGTCCCTTTGCCGTGCATGCGGCAGGGCTGGAGGTGCGCGATATCGGCACGACGTTCGACGTGTCGCTGCGGCGCGAGCAGGCGCGGATTGAGGTGGCCGAGGGCAGCGTGCAGATCCGCGGCGACTCGGGCCAGGGCCGGCTGCTCGCCGATCTTCGCGCAGGCCAGAGTGCCTACATCGACTACCGCGATCAGTCCGTCAGCCTCCGTCAGCAGCACGCCGACACGATGACCGCGTGGTGGCGACGACGCGTGGTGTTCCAGGACGAACCACTGCGCGAAGTGGCCGAGCAGTTCAATCGCCTCAACCGCGTGCGCCTACAGGTGGACGATGACGTCGCCGGGGCACTGCGACTGACCGGCAACCTGCGCGGCGACGATCTTGCATCGCTTCGCACCTTCCTCGATCAACAGCCATCGCTGCACACACGCGTGGTCGACCAGCGGATCCACGTGAGCAGCCGATCGGCGGCGGAAACCAGCGCTAAACAGCAGTAAACAAGCTATCCGCGCGTCATCGCGCGGTGCGCGCCGAGCGGCTGTCAAAAAAAATTCATCGAAATATCGGTGCCCGATCTTCGCCTTGCGACCTCGTAGTCCAGGCAAGCGCGAACGATTCCGTCTCGCGACGCTCATACCACCCCACTGGACTTCTACGATGCGCCGCATTCTTTTCCTTTCGATCGCTCTTGCCCTGCAGAGCGCCGCCGTCACCGCTACCGCGCAGGAGACGCGCGTGGCCAGCGAGGCGATTCCCGCCCAGCCGCTCGACCGTGCACTCAACGATCTGTCGCGCCAGACTGGCCTGCAGTTCGTCTACAACGCGCAGCAGGCCGGCAACCCGCGCACCCGCGCCATGCCGGCGGGGCTTGCCCCGCAGCAGGCACTGGAGCAGCTGCTGGACGGCACCGGCCTGCGCTATCGCTATCTCAACGACACCACGGTGACCATCGAAGCGCGCAGTGATAGCGCACCGTCGGGCACGTCTGCCGTGCCCGTCGCCACATCGGCCGTGGCATTTGAAGCGGCCCCCGCAGCGGAAGGCGCCGGCCTGCAGCAGCTGGAGCGCATTGACGTGGTGGGCAGCTACAGCCGCAGCCTGGAGCAGGCCGTGGACATCAAGCGCGCCACCATCGGTTTCTCCGACTCGATCGTGGCCACCGACGTGGCCGACTTTCCGGAGCAGAACCTGGCCGAAGCCCTGCAGCGCATGCCAGGCGTGACCATCGAACGCGACAAGGGCCTGGGCAGCCGCGTCAATGTGCGTGGCCTGCCGTCGGAGTACACCCATGTCTCGATCAACAACCTGGCCACCGCATCCGGCAGCGGTGGGCGTGACATCGAGTTCGACATCTTCGCCTCGGAGATCATCCAGCAGGTGACGGTGCTGAAGTCGCCCACGGCAGCGGACGAGGAGGGCGGCATCGCCGGCTCGGTGCAGATCTCCACCGCGCGCCCGTTCGATTACACCGGCCGCAAGCTGGTGGCGTCGGTGGAAGGGGCGCACAACTCGATCTCCGAAGAGGTCGACCCGAAATTCTCCTTCCTCGCCAGTGACACCTGGGGCGACTGGGGTGGCCTGGTGTCCTTCGCCACGGCCAAGCGCAGCAACCGGACCGATGCAACTTCCGGGATCAACTTCCGCCCGATGTCGCGCTTCCTCGGCGCCTCTGGCACGCGCGGAACGCAGGCCGCGGCCGTGTTGGCACGCGACGCCGGTGTGGTGGTCAAGAACCGCAACAACACCGATGAAAGCAACCTGATCGTGTTCCAGGACAAGGTCGGTGACCGCGTCTTCGTCAACGACCAGGACAAGTGGGGCGCTACCGCCTCACTGCAGTACAAGCCGAGCAGCCGCTTCAGCCTGACCTTCGATGCGATGCGCGGCGGCTACGACACCACTGAAGACGAGTACGACGCGGCGGCATACTCGGCGTCCAGCCGCAGCACGCTGGAGACCATCCACGATTACGATGCCAGCACGTTGTCGCAGTACGGCATCGTGGTACTGCGCGATGTGTCCTACACCGCCACCCAGCACGAGATGCTGAGCAAGGAGCGGATCAACAAGACCGACTTCAGCCAGTACAGCGTGGCGATGGACTGGCAGGGCGACACCTGGGGCGTGGATGCGATGGTCGGTTACTCCGGCGCCGACAAGACCCTGGACGCCAGCAACCTCAAGCACGTGGCCTACGCACCCTCGCGGACCCGGTGGACCGGCAAGAGTGGCGAGACGATTCCCAGCGCCGACCCGGCCAGCATCGACATGTACAACGCCTCGGACAAGTACCTGTTCGAAGCGTACGAGACGACCCTGGAGAAGGTCAGCGATGACAAGTACGCCGCCCAGGTGGATGTGACCAAGGCGCTGGAACTGGCCTTCCTGCCGGCGCTGCGCAGCGTGCAGTTCGGCGCGCGCTACACCGACAAATCCAAGCAGCGCGAGTATGGCGAGGCCAAGATCTACGGGCCGGGCGCGGGCAACAACAGCTGGGTGAACAAGCGCACGCTTGCCGACAGCCCGCTGCAGTCGATCGCCGATATCGTGCCGGGCGGTGGCTATTCGGTGAAGGACCTGGACTGGAAGATGGTCTCCAATGACTATGCACGCAGTGCGTTCCGCTATCCGGGCTTCGCGACGCCGTTCGATCCGGGCCAGTATTACCGGGTCGATGAGAACGTGACCAGCCTGTACGCCATGAGCGACATCGCCTTCGATGTGGGCCGCGTGCCGGTCTCGGTCAACGCCGGCGTGCGCTATGTGGACACCTCGGTGCAGTCCTCCGGCTTCCACCCGATCCAGCGGGCAGACGGCACCACCGGGTATACGGACACGCCGGTCTCGCGCAAAGGCAGCTACAACGATCTGTTGCCGAGCCTGAATGCCACCGCCGAACTGGCCGAGGGCCTCGTGCTGCGTGGCGCCGCCTCCAAGACGTTCATCCGCCCGGCATTGACCGACATCGCCTACAAGCGGACCGCCAGCTGGAGCTCGTTCCGCTTCACCGATGGCAACCCCGACCTGCAGCCGACCTATGCCAAGCAGTGGGAACTGGGCCTGGAGAAGTACCTGGACAACGGTGGCCTGCTCGCCACGTCCTATTTCCACAAGAAGATCGACGGCGTGGTGATCAATGCGCTGACCGGCGTGGTACCGGATGTGGCGGTCTACAACGCCAACGGCTCGCTCAACGGCACCTATGATTTCGACGTGTACCAGCCGATCAATGCCGATGGCACCTATGTGGTGAAGGGGGTGGAGCTGATCGCGCAGCTGCCGCTGAGCATGCTGCACCGTTCGCTGGAAGGCTTTGGCATCAACGCCAACTACACGATGCTGGACAGCTCGCTGGCCGGCGAATCCGACCTGGGCGTGAGCACGCCGATGCCGGGCCTGTCGGAGAAGTCATACAACATGACCGTGTACTACGAGAACGAGCGCTTTGATGCCCGGGTGTCCTACAACCACAAGGGGGAGTACGTGGAGTCGATCGGCTACAACATGTACCCGATCTGGCGCGATGACTACGGCCAGGTGGATGTGTCGATCGGCTACCGCGTCACCGACAACATCAAGCTGAGCCTGAAGGGCATCAACCTGACCAACCAGGCGACCACCGGGTACACGATGGATCCCACGTTCCCGACGATGTACGAGCGCTCCGGCCGCCGCATCAGCCTCGGCCTGCGCGCGGACTTCTGAGCCACCTCCGCGGTGCATCCGGGAGCGCGTGCGCGCGCCCCGGATGCTGCCGCCCGCCTGTGAGAAACCCCGATGCGACATTTCTTCTTCCTGCCGCTTGCGGCCGTGCTGGCGTGGCCAGCGATCTCGCGCGCGTCCGATGACGATGCTGGCCGCAGCTGGCAGGCCGGCGACCACCATGTCCACAGCGAGTGGAGCGTGGACTGGGACCATCGCACCACGCCGCCGACCCCGATCCGCGGCGGGGATTCGTCCTACAGCCGCACCCACAACGCCCGGCAGGCGCTGGCCAACGGTCTGACCTGGATGGTCCATACCGATCACGGTGGGCCTGGCCATTCGGCGGTTACCCGCGATCACGCGTGGCCGGCATTGCTGCAGGCCCGACGCGATGTGCCCACGCTGATCCAGTTCAACGGCATGGAATTCGATGTGCCGGCCGCCGAGCACGCCTCGCTGATCATCGCGCCCGGCCCTGACGAGCGCGAGCAGCTGATCACGATCGAACGCGATTACAGCCGCAGTGAACCCGTGCAGGGAAGCCGCGACGACGGGCAGACCATGCTCGATGCATTGACCCACATGGGCGCACTGTCGCCGTTGCCGCTGATGTTCATCAATCACCCCTCGCGCACCGCCACGGCGATGGGCCGTTGGGGGGATGTCGAGCCCGATGAGTTACGTGCCTGGCACGCCACCGCGCCGCAGGTGCTGGTCGGCATGGAAGGTGCCCCCGGCCACCAGGCCACGCGCGTCCATCGTGGTCTTTATCGCAATGCAGACGCACCCACGATGGGCGGCTTTGACCAGATGACCGCAACGGTCGGCGGCATCTGGGACACGCTGCTCTCGGAAGGCCATCGTTTCTGGATCACGGCCAGCTCCGATTCGCATGTCAATCAGCGCGATGGCGGCAGTGATTTTGATCCTGGCCAGTACAGCAAGACCCAGGTCTGGGCGCGTCGGGATGCCGATGACATCCTTGATGGCCTTCGCCACGGGCGCATGTTCGCGGTGACCGGTGATCTGATCGATGCACTTGAGCTGCGGGTCAGTACGGACGGAGAGGGCGTACGCAGTGCAATGATGGGCGACACGCTGTCGCTGTCCACTGCGGCGCCCATGCGCGTGGCGCTGCGGGTGCGTGTGCCGGCCTCAGCCAATCACGCGGGCCAGCACCCGGTGCTGGATCACATCGAGCTGATCGTGGGCGGCCTTGGCAATGGCAATGCCCCTGTTATGCAGACGCGTGTGTTCGGCGCCAGCGACTGGCAGGTGGACGGCGCGTGGCGAACGGTATCCTGGGTGTTGCCGGTGCCTGCACAGGGCGGGTTCGTCCGTGCACGCGGCAGCAGCACCCGTGAAGTGGCGCCGCTGCCCGATGTGCCGGGCGAAGATCCCTGGCAGGACCTGTGGTTCTATTCCAACCCGGTGTTTGTCGAGGTCGCGCGCTGAATTGGCGTCGATCCGGTGGCGAGCCGTGCGCGGCTGCAGATCATCAAGGTAGAGTGATTGCTTGCCTCAAGGATGTGGAAGGAAGTGCAGATGGTGGTACGAACGGTGTTGGTTGCGGATCTCGAACAGGCCAGTCGTGTGTGCATGGCTGCCTTCATGGGCGCGGTGGCGGATTCACTGACACCTCTTGGCATCGAGACGTTCTCCCGCATCGCGTCGGTGGAGGGGTTCCGTGCGCGCATGGCCCAGGACAATCTGATGTTGGCCTGCGAGCAGGAGGGCCGGATCGTCGGTATCGCCGAACTCAAGGAAGGTCGCCATGTCGCCATGCTGTTCGTTGATCCGGCCGCCCAGCAGCGGGGCATCGGCAAAGCCCTGATGGCCGCCATGATCGAGCAGGCGCGTGTGGAGGTTCTGACCGTCAGCGCGTCGCTGTCGTCGGTGCCTGCGTATGAGCGTTACGGCTTTGCCTGCACCGCCGATCCCGCGGAATCCTCCGGGTTGCGCTACCAGCCGATGGAGATGCGCCTCACCGCGCCGGTCTGACTTCACGCCGTTCAGGCAACACGTTCACGAAGGTGAGACAGCCGGCTGGCTACCGTGAAGGCCTGTCATTCAACCCGATTCGGGGAAAGGATCATCATGATCAAGTGGGCCATCATTTTTGCAGTCATCGGCCTGATCGCCGGCGCCCTCGGTTTCGCTGGCATCGGTGGCGCCGCCATCGGCATCGCCAAGTTCCTGTTCTGGGCCGGCATCATCATCGCCGTGGTGCTGTTCGTGCTGGGCATGACCATCGCCAAGAAAGTGACCTGACCCGTCCCACACCCGCTATGGGTCAACACCAGGGCCTGCGCGATATCGCGCAGGCCTTTTCATTGGGAT
This sequence comes from Stenotrophomonas sp. TWI587, assembly GCF_039674145.1. NCBI lineage: Bacteria > Pseudomonadati > Pseudomonadota > Gammaproteobacteria > Lysobacterales > Lysobacteraceae > Stenotrophomonas > Stenotrophomonas sp. TWI587. The sequence goes on from NZ_JBDJMW010000005.1 coordinate 334,966, forward strand.
CGCCTGATGTGTTTGGCATCGCGTGGCGCTTACTGGAAGTACACGGAAATCCCAATACCGGCCTGCGTATCCGGACTGCCATCATCCAAGCCCACGTCGAATGAGGCATCCAACTGCACGGTCGGGGCCACCATCCAGGTGACGCCAGCACCAGCAATCCGGGTCGATGGCTCGCCGTGGGCTTCGGTGAAACCGACCTCCAGATAGGTGCTGACGGTATCGGTGGCGGCGAAGCTCACGCTGGGCGCCCACGTGATGCTGTCCTCGCTGCCACCGCGGGTCACATTGGCGTACAGCGCGCCGGTCCAGCGATCATTGAAATCGTACTCATAGCTTGCACCCAGTGCGTACTGTGTCGCGCCCTCGCTGAAGTCGCGCGAGCCGGTGGGGAAGGTGGTGCTGGCCAGCAGCGCGACGGCGTGCTTTTCCGACGACAAGGGCAGGGCAACCTTCAGCCCGATGCCCACATCGCCGGCACCGTGGCTGCGCTCGGCAGGCGTATCGCGCGGCGCCACCCGCAGGTGGTTCCAGGGCGAGGTGAAGGCCTGCAGTTCGAGATGTTCGGCCAATCCGATCCGGAGATTGATATCGGCGCTGTACTGCGTGCTCAGCACACCCGCGTCGTCGCGGTCGCGGCTGAAGCTGGGCAGTCCCGCCTCCAGCGCGACGCCACCGCGGGGCAGTGTGGAGGCGGCGAAACCGATGCCGGGGCGGTCGAAGGCGATGTCCGGCGGCGCGTCCTGTTGGGCGTGCACACCACCGGAGCACAGCAGCAACAACAGCAGGACCGAACACCGCATGAAACGCTCCAGGCCGGCTGATACCGGCATCACGAGCAGCGCACCTGCTCCGTGGCCGGAATGTAGCACGCCGATTTCAGGGGCGATGTGGAGCGGAGATCCCTTTCGACGCCGCGTTGACCAGTGAGCCGACGTGCGCCTCAATGCGCCGGACGGGTCATCGCAATCAACGCATCGCGCAGGCGCACGCCCGCTGCCTCCTGCATCGCATCGCGGCCCAGTCGGCAGGCGTCGAGCACGACGCCATCGGCCGCGTGGCGTGCGGCCGTCAGCCGCGCGTCGCGACGCTCGTCGGCATGGTCGTCCAGCACTGCATCCAGCCATGCCCGTCGTGCGGCGATCCACTCCGCGTCGGCCTGGTAGGGACGGCAGTCGGTGCCGATGGTGCGCGCGACTTCGAACATCTCGGCAATGTAGGCCCGCGAGAAGCGGCCATGTGTCTGGCCGTCGCGGTCCATGCGGTGCTGGATCGCGCGGTGGAGGTTGGCCACGATCGCGTGGACGGCGAGGTCATCATTGGCTGCTTGCAGCAGGCAGGTATTGGTTGCGTTGTTCATTCGCGCCTCCAGAACACCGGTGGGGAAAACAAGGGAACGTCAGGTGCGGGGCAGGGCCGGATCACCCTGCCGCAGCAGGCTGCCCAACAGCGCCACCACGCGTTCGCCCTGGCCATCACAGGCCAGTTCGAACGTGGTCTGCCCGTCGAGCGCGGGCAGTGGGGAATGCAGAATCCATTCAAGAACGGCGGCGCGGTCCGGCTCGATCTGCAGGGCCAGATCCGCGACACGACGTACGATTCCCTGACGCATGATCAGAATCCGTAACTGAGGGAGAGGGCGGCGGTATCCATGTGGTTGCCGCGGGTCATCGGGCTGTCGCGCACCGCATCGGCCAGCGAGGTGCGCCGGATCGACGCAGTGGCGGTCCAACGCGGTCCCAGCGGCATGACCGCAGCAATGTCCATGTAGGGGGAAACACCGCTGCCGGCCGAGTACTGCGCCAGGCCGCTGCGGGCGGCTTCGCGGCCGCTGACCCCGAAGTAGTAGTCGTTCAGATCGGCGCTGGCGTAGTTCACGCCAACGGCGGGCATGAAGGTCACACGGCCGGCGGGGATCGGGTAGGCGTATTTGGCATCGGCCGAGAACCCGCCCCCGTGGCCGGTGACTTCGGCTTGCGCGTTGGCCTGCAGCACGCCCCAATCGGCCTGGTGCCGCCAGGACACGCCGAGCATGCCGGACAGGCTGCGGTTGTCGAGCTGGCGCAACTGCGGGTCGCGGCTGTCGCGGCGCTTGAAGCGCATCACGTATGGCGAAGCGGTCAGGGCGAGCTCGGACTGCGCGGTCTGGTGCAGGCGATACCCCACGCTGCCGCCACGGAAGAAGAACGAACGGCCTTCCCAGCTGATGATCGGGGCGGCCAGGCGATCGGTGTCATAGCCTGCATAGGGGGCTTTGAGGGCGACGACGGCGATGCCGACGCTCCCCTTTTTGCCGGCCTCGGGGGCATCGGCGGCCTGGGCAGTGGCGGCGGTCATTGCGCTGGCCAGCGCCAGGGCAGACAGAGCGGAAAGCGGACGCGGAGAACGGAAACGGACGTGCATGGACCTGCCGAGGGGGAACAACCGGAGTGTCATGGTGGGCGCACTACATTGTCGGAACGTTACGTCCGGCTGCGCGGTACCATCGCCTCCTTCGTACCCGCAGGCACCGCTCCCATGCGCCTTCTTCTCCTGGAAGATGACCCGGAAATGGCCAGCGCGATCCAGGTCAGCCTGGCGCGCCACGGCATGGTGGTGGACGTGGTGGGCTCGATGGCGCAGGCCGATGAAGCACTCAAGGCCGGCGTCCACCAGATCCTGCTGCTGGACCGGCAGCTGCCCGACGGCGATGGCGCCAGCTTCGTCAAGGTGGCACGCGAACACGTGCCCAACCTGCCGGTGATCATGTTGACCGCGCGCGCGTCGGTGGCCGACCGTGTGACGGGTCTGGACGTGGGCGCGGATGACTACCTGACCAAGCCGTTCGCCGTGGAGGAACTGCTTGCGCGGATCCGTGCGATCTCGCGGCGGCCCTCGCAGATCACCCTGCCCGTGTTGTCGTTGGGCCGGTTGCAGTTCGATTTCGTCTCGCGCGAGGCACGCGTGTCCGAGGTGCTGCTCGCGCTGCCACGACGCCAGTTGCTGGTGCTTGAGGCACTGGCCCTGCGGCAGGGGCGTACGGTGGGGCGTGCCTCACTGCTGGAGGCCGTGTACGGGTTCGACGATGCCATCCAGTCCAACGCCCTGGATGCGCATGTCTCCAAGCTGCGCAAGGCGCTGCTGGAAGCCGATGCAGGCGTGGAGATCCATGTCATGCGCGGCATCGGCTACCTGCTCAAGGATGCACCATGAGATTGCTCAAACCCGGCTCGCTCGCATTCAACCTGGCATGGAAAGTCGGCCTGATCCAGGTGGCCACGATCGCGCTCGCCTTGAGTGCGATGGTCCTGACCTACGGCAACGGTCGCTCGGCCTATATCGACTGGAGGACCGGTGACCAGATTGCAGCGGCCATCGCATTCAGTGGCCAAGGGCTGGAGGTGGATCGGGCGAAGCTGGCCGTCGCCGTGCCCCGTCCGCCGAGCACCTTCTGGTTCGCCGCTACCGATGAGCGGGGTCGGCGCTTGGTGCACGGTGAGGTCCCGGCGCAGTACGGCCCGTTGGTGGCGCAGCTGGAACATATCGAGCAGACCGACATCCGCACCCGCTTGCATGCAGATGCACTTGCCGCACGCGTGGTGGTCGTCGATCGGCCGCAAGGACGGCTGCATGTTGCGATGGGCGGCATTCCCGAACGCAGCATTGTGCGTCAGCTGCTGCTGATCGTCCGCTACCTTGGTGGCTGGATCGCGCTGCCGGTGCTGGTGATCACGTTGGTGGTGTCGCCGTGGGTCATCCACCGGGCACTGCGCGGCGTCAACCGCGTGGCCGCGCAGGCGGCGGCGATCCAGGTCAACGAGCGTGGCAGCGGTCTGGACACGCATGCGGTGCCGCTGGAGATCTATCCGCTGGTGGATGCCTTCAATTCCGCGGTGCGGCGTATCGGCGAAAGCTACGACGCGCAGGATCGCTTCCTCGCCGGTGCGGCGCACGAGCTGCGGATGCCGATCGCGATTCTGGCCACGCGCCTGGCCGATCTGCCGCCCGGCGATGCACGTTCACGCCTGCAGCTGGACCTCAGTCGCCTGAGCAACATCGCCGAGCAGCTGCTCGATCTGCAGCGGTTGGATCGACATGGCAGCCAGTCCCAGCGGATCGATCTGTCCGCGCTGACCCGCGAGGTGGCCGCGGATGTAGCGCCGCTGGTAGTGGATGCCGGTTACGGCTTTTCGGTGGACGCACCGGATCAGCCGATCTGGGTGCGTGGCGATCCGCATGCGCTGCACCGGGTCATCGCCAGCCTGCTGCAGAACGCCATCGCCCATGGCGGCGGCCGCGGCATGATCGCGGTGGCGATGTGCGATGACGGGGGCCTGTCGGTCAGCGATGAAGGTCCTGGCGTACCGGAGGCCGAGCGGCTGTCCGTGTTCGAGCCGTTCCATCGGTTGCGGCCCAGTGGCAGCGGCAGCGGGCTGGGCCTGCACCTCGCGCGCGAGATCGTGCTGCGGCACGCTGGCACCATCGCGGTGGACAGCGCCCCGGGGGGCGGCGCGCGGTTCCTGGTGGTGCTGCCGGTGGACCCGCGGCCGTTGCCACGTTCATCCGCCGCATGACCACGGCCAGGTGACTGGCAGGATCAGCGTTGCGATGGCGCGCTCGGCGGGGCAGCGCAGTAGGCGTTGATCGCCTCGGTGGTGTTCTCAAGCCGCTGGGCGTTGGCCAGTTCCCACGGCCGTTCGCACTGCTGCGTGCGCTCACACCAACGGTACCCAGCCGAGCCGATGCAGCCGTGTGCGTCGCGCTGGGTTCACTCCTCCATCACCTTGCGTGGGCTGAGATGCCCGGTAGCACGCGTGCCGAGGTGGAACGGTCATACATGATCGGCCGCGCGAGCGATGATGCGTTGGAGCGGGCTCCTTCCGACGATGAGGCTCGATGTCGTCCGCCGCCGCTCCAATGCCTGCAGGTGACGGTGTACCGCCAGGAGGCACTGCATGAAGACTCTGTTGTCGTTGCGTCACGTTGCGCTCGCCGTCGCGTTCACGTGTGCCGCCGCCCAGGCCGATGCCTGCACGCGCGTGGTGTACCTGGGCGACAACCAGGACGTCATCACCGCCCGCTCGATGGACTGGAAGAGCGATGTGGCCACCAACCTGTGGGTGCTGCCCAAAGGCATCGCCCGCGACGGCGAAGCCGGCGCCCGTTCGATACGCTGGACCTCGCGGTACGGCAGCGTCGTCGCCACCGGCTATGACATCTCCACCACCGATGGCCTCAACGAAGCCGGACTGTCGGCCAACCTGCTGTGGCTGGCCGAATCGGAGTACCCGCAGCAGCGCGGCACCCGACCGGGGCTGTCGATGTCGCTGTGGGCGCAGTACGTGCTCGACAACTTCGCGACCGTCGCCGAGGCGGTGGCAGCGCTGGAGCGTGAGCCGTTTACCATCGTGACCGACAAGGTGCCCGGGGAGTCGCGGCTGGCCACCTTGCACCTGTCGATGTCCGATAAGACCGGCGACAGTGCCATCGTGGAGTACATCAACGGCAAGCAGGTGATCCATCACGACCGCGCCTACCAGGTGATGACCAACTCCCCTGTGTTCGATCAGCAGCTGGCACTGAACAGCTACTGGCAGGACATCGGCGGTACGGTGATGCTGCCCGGCACCAACCGCTCGGCCGACCGTTTCGCCCGTGCGAAGTTCTACATCAACGCGATTCCCAAGAGCGAAGATCCGGTGGTGGCGCTGGCCAGTGTGTTCAGCGTGATCCGCAACGTATCTGTGCCGTACGGCATCACCACGCCGGGCGAGCCGAACATCTCCTCCACGCGCTGGCGCACCGTGGCCGACCACAAGCGCAGGCTGTACTTCTTCGAATCGGCGATGACCCCCAACACCTTCTGGGTAGACCTCAACAAGGCCGACTTTTCTCGCGGCGCGCCGGTGCTGAAGCTGGATCTTGGCCCCGACCAGCGCAACGTGTTCGCAGGGGATGCGCTGGACCGGTTCCAACCGGCCGAGCCGTTCCGGTTCCTCGGTATCGAGGGCTGAGCAGGCGCCCGGGACACCCGGCCGCGCTGCGGCCGGTAATTCCGCCCCGAAAATCAGACTAATCCGATAACAACGATCTTCGAGCTGCTCTATCGTTCCTGCTGAGGGATGGATCCCTCCCGTCGTGAGCTTCTCGCCCAGGCATGCCGCAAAGGAACGATCCGCATGGTGATCAAACTGCAACACATCGAACGCCGCTGGCACGTCGTGCACCCGGCCAAATCCGCGCCGATTGCCTTCCGCAGCGGAGCCATCGCCTTCGATTTCGCCGACGCACTGGCGCGCGAGCACTTCGCTGAAACCGGCGACAGCAGCGCCGTACGTGTAGAGGTGCTGGAGACCTACGTGGACGCCGTCCGCTACGGCTGAGCGCGCGGTCAGGGCGCGGCGGCGTTGGATGTGACGGTCCGATATCGGCCCAGTCAGCCCCGCGTCGGGTACCTAAATAGGGGATGAAATCAGCGACTTCTGGCCTATGTCGCGCGCGGTGAGGATCACCGATCCTGTGCGCCTCCCAACACAGTAACGAGGAACGCATGACGAGCAACAGGAAGCCCACGGGGTCGAAGCGCTGGCTGTGGGCTGCGGTGCCCGCGTTGATGGCGTTGGCGGGGGCTGCGCAGGCGCAGGACTACGGTCGCGGTTATGACGATGGGTACAACGGTGGGCCGGTGCGCTGCGAGTCGGTCAAGAACCGGACCCAGCAATGCGCGCTGCCCGGCCGTGCCCGCCTGGTGCGGCAGATTTCCGGCTCTCCCTGCATCGAAGGGCAGACCTGGGGCCAGGCCCGTGATGGCGTATGGGTCACCCAGGGCTGCCGGGCTGAGTTCATTGCCGAGCGGGGACGACCCTCGCACGGGGGCTGGGGCAACAACGGCGGCGGCTGGAACAATGGCGGGCATGGCAATAGCCGTGGCGAGCTGATCACCTGCGATTCCAACGACCGTCGCCAGCGCCGCTGCAACGTGACCATCCGTCGTGATGCCCGTCTGGTCCGTCAGACCTCGAAGACCGCCTGTGTCGAAGGTCAGACCTGGGGCTGGGACCGCAACGGGGTGTGGGTTTCGGGCGGTTGCCGCGGTCAGTTCGCGGTGAATTGATCGGCACTGCGTGCCGATCCAGGCGGCCTGCCCTCCAGACGATGGCAGGCCGCAGGGCGTGCGGGCTCAGCCCGCAGCGCTGAGCGGCTGGCCGCTCTTGACCAGCATCGGCCAGCGCTTGAGCACGGCCTGGCGGATGCCATCGGCATCGATGCCGGCTTCGGCCAGCAGGTCTTCGCGGCTGGCGTGGTGCTGGAAGCTGTCCGGCAGGCCAAGGTGCAGGAACGGCTTGAGCACGTTCTCGGCATTGAGCAGTTCGGCCACGCCCGAGCCGGCACCGCCGGCGACCACGTTGTCTTCGATGGTGACGAAGCCTTCGTGACGCTGCGCCAGCTCCAGCAGCAGGGCACGGTCAAGCGGCTTGATGAAGCGCATGTTGACCACGGTCAGCCCCAGTTCGCGGCCCACTTGTTCGGCAGCCGTCACGGTGCTGCCGAAGGCGAGCAGGGCGATGCGGCTGCCCTGCAGGCGCAGCTCGGCCTTGCCGATCTCCAGCGTGGCCAGATCCGTGCCGGCGGCGATGCCGGTGCCGCTGCCGCGCGGGTAGCGCACCGCGGCCGGGCCGGCATAGCGCAGGCCGGTGGTCAGCATCTGGCGGCACTCGGCTTCATCGGACGGGGCCATCACCACCATGTGCGGCACGCAGCGCAGGAAGCTCAGGTCCAGGTTGCCGGCATGGGTCGCGCCGTCCGGGCCGACCACGCCAGCGCGGTCGATCGCGAACAGCACGTCCAGCTCCTGCACGGCCACGTCGTGGACCAGCTGGTCGTACGCGCGCTGCAGGAACGTCGAGTAGATCGCCACGACCGGCTTGGCGCCTTGGGTGGCCATGCCGGCCGCCAGGGTCACCGCGTGCTGCTCGGCGATGGCCACATCGAAGTAGCGCTCCGGGTACTCCTTGCTGAAGCGCACCAGGCCCGAGCCTTCGCGCATCGCCGGGGTGATGCCCATCAGCTTCGGTTCGGCCGCGGCGGCATCGCACAGCCAGTCGCTGAAGACGTCGGTGTAGGTCGGCTTCTTGGCCCCGCCCTTGGCGATCAGGCCCTTGTCCGGATCGAACGGGCCGACCGCGTGATACCCGATCTGGTCGCCCTCTGCGCGCTCGTAACCCTTGCCCTTGGTGGTCATCACGTGCAGCAGCTTCAGGCCCTTCAGGCTCTTGAGCGTCTTCAGCGTGGCGACCAGCGCCGGCACGTCGTGGCCATCGATCGGGCCGGTGTAATGGAAGCCCATTTCCTCGAAGAAGGTGGACGGCACGAACATGCCCTTCCAGTGCTCTTCCCAGCGCTTGACGAAGCGCGCGGTGGGGTTGTGCTTCTTGTCGCCGAGAATCTTCTTGCCGCCTTCGCGCAGCGCATTGAGCGTGCGGCTGCCGGTGGCGCGGCCGAGCATCTTGGTCAGCCCACCCACGGCCTCGGAGATCGACATGTTGTTGTCGTTGAGGATCACCAGCAGGTTCGGTTCCTGCTCCATGCCGCCGGCGTGGTTCAGGGCCTCATAGGCCATGCCGGCGGTCATCGCGCCATCGCCGATCACAGCCACGACCTTGCGGTCATCGCCTTCGGCCTGGCGCGCGATCGCCATGCCCAGCGCGGCCGAGATGGAGGTGGAGGAATGGCCGACGCCGAAGGTGTCGTACTCGCTTTCCTCGCGCTTGGGGAACGGCGCGACGCCGTCCTTCTGCTTGACCGTGTGGATCTCGTCGCGACGGCCGGTCAGGATCTTGTGCGGGTAGGTCTGATGACCCACATCCCAGACCAGCTGATCGACGGGCGTCTGATACAGGTAGTGCAGGGCGACGGTCAGTTCGATCACGCCCAGGCCGGCGCCGAAATGGCCGCCACTCTTGCCCACCGACTCGATCAGGTAGGCACGCAGTTCATCCGCGATCGCGGGCAGTTCGGATTCATCGAACCTGCGCAGGTCATCCGGTGACTGGATGCGCGCAAGGCGGGGATAGCGGGCGGAATCGATCATGTTTATCGCGCTTCTTCTGAGCGCCTATTTTCCCCCCCAAATGAGGGTGGGGCAAGCAAACCGCCTTTTCAGTGAGTAAACAGTGAGGGTGGCTGCGACAGAACGTCGCAGCGTGCTCAGGCAGAAAGCTTGGAGCGCTTGGGCAGCTGCGCCTTCAGGAACGCCATCTGATCGGCCAGGATGTTGCGGTTGGACAGGATCATGTGTTCGATCCAGCTGGGCCGGTACGGCACCGCCAGCAGCGGCATGCCCGCCTGCTGCGGGGTCCGGTTGCTCTTGCGCGAGTTGCAGTGGAAGCAGGCGCTGACCACGTTCTCCCAGACATCCAGGCCGCCCTTGGAGATCGGCATGACGTGGTCGCGGGTCAGCTGCGGGCGATTGAACTGTTGCCCGCAGTACAGGCACAGGTGGGAATCACGCGCGAACAATGCCGGATTGGACAGATTCGGGGTCGGGTCGATCGCGCGGGAGCGGGCGTGGCCGCGGGCAGCGATGATCGGGTGCAGGTCCAGGCCGCTCTGCAGGCCGGTGGTGCGGCAGATGCCGCCGTGGATGTGCAGGCAGGGGTCGCCAAGGGTCCAGGCCACCGCGCCGCGCGCGTAGAGGCAGGAAGCATCCTGCCAGTTGATCCAGTCCAGTACGCGCCCGTGGGCGTCCAGGGCCAACAACCGCACCGAGCCGGGCCGATGCAGCGTAACGATCGGCGATACCTCAGCGACCGGGGCGGACGAGGCTCCGGTATCGATCAGACCCAAGCGTGTAGTGTCTGTCTCCATCGGGAAAACAGCTTATACCCGAATCGTTACGAATTGGGTATAGGGGCTTGCGCCCCTACCCGATTCGTAACGATTCGGTCAGGCATTCCACCTTAACCCCGCGCCGTTGGCGCGCCCCCTTCAACAAGAAGGGGGCTTTTCTCCATACGGTGCATCGGGTGCCGGCCAGCGGCCGGCAGCCGTTCAACCTTCGCCGAAATGCGCGTCGGTCATGGCCATCAGCGGTTCGGCGCCGGACTGGATCGCGGCGGCGTGGCTGAGGGTGCGCGGCAGCACGCGGGCGAAATAGAAGCGGGCGGTCTCGCGCTTGGCCTGCTTGAAGGCGTCGCTCTGCGCGGAGGCATCAGCGGCGGCAACGCTGCGTGCCCACCAGTAGGCCAGCACCACATAGCCCGAGTAGAACAGGTAATCGAAGCTGGCGGCGCCCAGTTCGTCCGGATTGGTGGCCGCGCGCTGCAGGGTCGCCAAGGTCAGCTTGGCCCATTCGTCGGCCTTGGCGCGCAGCGGGGCGATGAACTCGGCCAGCGCTTCGTTGCCCTCATTGGCCTTGGCGAAGGCCTCGATCTCGGCCAGCATCAGCTTCAGCCCGGCGCCCTGGCTGGAGGCGGTCTTGCGGCCGATCAGATCCAGCGCCTGGATGCCGGTGGTGCCTTCATACAGCGTGGTGATGCGGGCATCGCGGGCCAACTGCTCCATGCCGTGCTCGCGGATGTAGCCGTGGCCACCGAAGCACTGCAGGGCGTTGTAGGTGTTCTCGATGCCCCATTCGGTCTGGCAGGCCTTGGAGATCGGGGTGAGGAAGCTCACCAGCGTGTCCGCCCGCTCGCGCTCGCCGGCATCTTCGGCGTGGTGGGCGACGTCGATCAGGGTGGCGGCGTGCAGGGCGAGCAGGCGGCTGCCTTCCACCAGCGATTTGATGGTCAGCAGCATGCGCCGCACATCCGGGTGGACAAGGATCGGGTCGGCCGGCTTCTCCGGATTCTTCGGGCCGCTCAGTGAACGCGACTGCAGACGCTCGCGGCTGTACTTCAGGGCGTTCTGGTAAGCACGCTCGGACAGACCGATGCCCTGCAGGCCGACGCCCAGGCGCGCGGTGTTCATCATGGTGAACATTGCCTGCAGGCCCTTGTGCGGCTGGCCGACCAGATAGCCTTCGGCACCGTCGAAGTTCATCACGCAGGTGACTGAGCCCTTGATGCCCATCTTGTGTTCGATCGAACCGCAGCGCAGCGCATTGCGCTCGCCCACCTTGCCCTCTCGGTCGACCTTGAATTTCGGGGTGACGAACAGCGAAATGCCTTTGGCCCCGGCGGGTGCGTCGGGCAGCTTGGCCAGCACCAGATGCACGATGTTGTCGGTGAGGTCGTGCTCGCCGGCGGTGATGAAAATCTTGGTGCCGGTGATGGCGTAGCTGCCGTCCGCGTTCGGCTCGGCCTTGGTCTTGAGCAGGCCAAGATCAGTGCCGCAATGCGGTTCGGTCAGGCACATGGTGCCGGTCCAGCGGCCTTCGATCAGCGGCTTGAGGAAGGCCTCCTGCTGCCAGGCCTCGCCATGCTGCTTGAGCGCTTCGATCGCACCGTGCGAGAGCAGCGGGAAGTTGCCCCAGGCCAGGTTGGCGGCGTTGATCATTTCGTTGAGCGGCACGCCCAGCGTATGCGGCAGGCCCTGGCCACCGAGTTCCGGTGCGGCAGTCAAACCGGTCCAGCCGCCGTCCACGAACTGCGTGTAGGCCTGCTTGAAGCCCGGCGGGGTGGTGACCTCGCCCGTGGCCTGGTCCAGGACGCAGCCGATCTCATCGCCCACGCTGTTCAACGGCGCCAGCACGCTGGCACTGAAACGGCCGGCCTCTTCCAGCACGGCATCCACCACATCGGCAGTGGCATCGGTCAGGCCAAGGCGCGCGAACAGCGGCTCGACCTTGAGCACGTCATGCAGGGCGAAACGGATATCGGAAAGCGGGGCGGTGTAGCTGCTCATCGGGGACAGTCTCGATCAGTGGCGAAGGGTGGCGGAAACCCGCCGGTCAGCGCAGGACGCCGGGCAGGCCGGGGGCCTGGTTGAGCGTGCTGCGGCTATCAATCTCGAACGTGCGTTGTTTCTTTTCCTGCGGGGTGGCGCTCACCGTGCCCTTGAGCGAATAGCCCAGGGTGCGGTTGCCGGCCAGTGCGTCGGCCATCACCAGGCGGGCGCCCGAGCTCGGCGTGAGCTCGACGTTGACCACATCGGCGGACACGCCACCGATGGACAGTGCAGGCTGCAGCTGCAGCTGGCCCGCGTCCTGATCACTCACCTTCAGCTGCAGCGAGACGTTGTCGAAGGTCATGGGCATGGAGCTGAAGTTCTGCAGGCGCAGCGCGACCGTCCAGCTGCCATCGGCACGCACCGTCAACTCCTGCACGCTGGCGGCCGGCTCGGAGACACGTTTGACCGTCTTGTTGCAGGCGGTCAGGGCCAGCGAGGCGATGACGATCAGGGCAAGGGCGAGGCGGGGACGGAAGCGGTGGGGCATGGCGCAATCCTCAGGCGGGTGTTGCATGGGTATGAGCATACTACGGCGTATGGTGTTCGCGCTGCCCGGGGCAGCGTGACGCAAGGGTAGGGCACCGGGATGACGGCGCCACGTGCTTTTAGTCGTGGGAAGGTGCAGGCGGGCCCGGGCCTCTGGGGTGGCCCGGCCGGGTCAGTCCAGCGGCGCCATCACCCGCAGGGGGGCCAGGTCATAGCCCATCGCCTCGGCCCGGGCCTTGAGCTGCTCGAACAGGGCCGTGTCCATGCTCGGCGAGCGCGACAGGATCCACAGGTACTTGCGGTCCGGCTCGCCAACCACGGCCCACTGGTAGCCGGGGTCCAGCGCGATCACCCAGTAATCGGCCCACACCAGCGGCACCCAGGACAGCCAGTCCGGCACGAAACGTACCTGCAGGCGGCCGGGATGGCCTTCGACCGGGCGCGCTACGCCATCGGCGGCAACGCGATCCCCGTCAGCCTCGCGGCAGGCGTTGTGCACGCTGATCCGTCCATCGGCACGCAGGCTGTAGGTGGCGGTGATGTCGCCCACGCATTTCTTCTGGAACGATACCGGCAGGTGCGCGATCTCATGCCACTGGCCCGCGTAGCGGTCCATGTCCAGCGCCTCCACCGAGGTCACCGGCGCGGCGGCCCAGGCCGGGGCACTGGCGGCTAAGGCAAGCAGGGCACTGAACAGATGGCGGCTGCGCATGGTCGACACTCCAGACAAGACGCAGCGAGCTTAGGCACAGGCCGACCGGAAATTGTGAATATTCCGTCATCCAGTGGCACTGTCACAGCGTTGAGGTGTGCGTGGAACGCGCGCGCCACTGCTGCCGGCCATCCGATACCCTCGCTACGGGCTGTCGGCAGAGAGTTCGCGCGTTGCGTTGCCGTTCTCATCAAGGAAGCGCACGCTGGCATCTCCTGATGGCGTGACCACCAGTTCCAGCCGCGGCTTTCCTCGCCCGTCGCGCAAGGTGAGCATGGCTTCGCGGGCATCGGATTTGCCCAGGAACACGCGTTCGGTGATCGCAGGAACGCCCTCCCGATGAAGTGACTCGTCGCGCTCGGAGAAGAATGGGCGGGACAGACCATCGGCGACGTCGTTGAAGCTCAGGCCTGCGTAGTGTGTCCCTGCGTCATCCACGCCCAGCAGTTGCATCTGCTGGTCCTGCTGATAGCGATCGAAGGTCAGGCTCATGCCGCTGGAGGGCTTGCCGTTTTTGTCGAGCGAGCCGTTGTAGATCAGCCCGCCGTTTTCCGTTCCTTCATCATTGAAGAACAGCATGCCTGCCATGGGGCGCGGATGGGGCTGCTCCTTGTTGTGAATGATCACGCCAGGAAACAGCGTGCGATTGGATATCGCCAATCGCAGCGTTCCGTCGGGTTCCTTGATGTTGATGCGCTGTGCATCGATGACGTCAAAGCTGGCGCTGCGCTGTGACGTCGCCCCCATCATCAACGCCGCCATGGTCAGCAGACCGGCCGCTGCGCAGCCCAGCGTGAGTCGCCGTTGGTTTCGCTTGAGCTGCGCGATCTGCGCCTGCAGTGCTTCGATGCCGTCCGACATTCACCTCTCCCTGTGTGCGCGGCCTTGGGGACGAACATGCGCGGCCGCAGACGACCCTGTCCGCAGGGTGAGCATGCCAGCGCGTTGCAATGCAGGGCAAGGAACGGCGCTGCGCGACGGATAGCCGTTTCGATGTTCGCTTCATCATCGCGTGCGTGCGTGCGTGCGTGCGGCGCCGTCGGCGCGAATGCACTGCCGATGGAGTACGTCATGGAGCACGAACCAGCTGCGGAAATGCCTTCGTTGAACGCGGTGCGATGTGGGGCGACCGAACAACAGACAAAAAAAATGACCTGCATTTCTGCAGGTCATCTGAAATTGTGGTGGCCGGGGACGGAATCGAACCGCCGACACGGGGATTTTCAATCCCCTGCTCTACCAACTGAGCTACCCGGCCACTTCATCGCTGCGTTGCCGCTGGCGAGGACGCGAATAATACGGAGGTATGAGGGGTTCGGCAAGCGTTTCGCGAAAAAAATTTCACATTTGTTTCCGAGCCCCTGTCCGAAGACACGCAAGTGCTTGATACAGCGGGTTCGCCGGCAGCAGGGCGACGCATGAACCCCGGTTCAGACGCTGGCCCGGCGCAGCGGCCACCGCTCACGCATCGCGGGCGTGGGCGTCATCCGGCATGCACCACAACAGCACGATGCCGATCGCCATCATGATCGCCGCCAGTACCAGGGCGCCTTGGTAGGAGCCGCTGTCGCGTGCCAGGGTGCCGGCAATCGCGGGTGCGATGATCTGGGCGACGCCATAACTCAGCGTCAGCGTGGCCATCGCTTTGGCCGGGTTGTGCGGGTAGTGACGCCCGACCACGGTCAGGGTCAGGCTGACGATGCCCGCGAAGGTGATGCCGAACAGCACGGCACTGGTTGCGCCGGCCCACACGCCGTCGCCCAGCAGTGGCAGCACGAATGACACGGTCTGCAATGCATAGGCCAGCATCAACGCGCGGATCAGGCCAATCCGCGCCGCGATACGATCCCAGGCGAACGTGGAGGGGATGGCGGTGATCCCGACCAGCACCCACACCCAACTGCCGCGACCGGCGAAGGCAGGGGTCTGCACGAGAATGGCGACGATGAACGTCGCGCTGACCACGAAGCCGAACCCCGCACAGAAGTAGGACGCGATCAGCAGCCAGCGCCAACGCTGCCCAGGTGGCGCAGATGCTTCGGTACCGCCCGCGCTGGAGAGCGGCACCGGTGCGGGCATCCAGGCCCAGGCCGGCATCAGAAACACGAGTGCAAGCGCGCCGAGCGCGAGCCACTGCTGCGAGGACAGCAGATGATCGGCCATCGCCGCCGCAGCCAGGCCGGAGACCGCGATGCCCATGCCGAGTCCGGCAAAATGCAGGCCAAGCCGGGGGCGGCGCTGATGCCCGAGCAGCCAGTTGAGCACCAGCCCAGAGGCCAGCAACAGCCCCGCCGTGCTGGACAGGCCGGCCACGAATCGAAGCACGCTCCATGCCTTCATGTCTGCGGTGGCCCCCATGAGTGCGGTGGAGATCACCGCCAGCACCAGCCCGACGCGGTAGAAGCGGAATTTCAACTGCATGTCACCGACGCGGGCAATCAGCAGCGTGCCGGTCAGGTAGCCGAGGTAGTTGAAGGTCGCCAGCCATCCGCCGTTGGCCGCGGACAGGCCGGCATCCTCCCGCATGAGCGGCAGCAACGGGGTATAGGCAAAGCGGGCCAGGCCCACGGTCAGCACCAGGGCGCAGATGCCGGCAGTGATGACCTGCCAGGGGGCGCGGGAGGGCGGCGCAGTCGATGAGGACATCACGGCGCGTCGCTCAGCCTCAGCGCGCGTCGGGGCATTGCAGGCGGGTCAGGCGCTCGCCATCGAAGTCGGCCGCGATACTGCCATCGCTTGCCTTGTGCGCCGGCCAGCGCGCCTGTGCCCCTGCGCCCGGCAGGGGATTGCCGAGGTGGAAGTACACCTTCCCGCGGGAATCGCCGGGTTGCAGCGCGGCGCAGCCTGCGACCGGCGCGGCGCGCTCACCGCAGTCGCCTTGCAGCAGGCACAGGCGCGTGTGGCACTGGCGGGTGCCGGATGACCAATGCCCCTGGGCGGCGAGGCACCCCGGTTCGGTGGCAAGGATCGCCCAGCACGCCAGGCCGAACACCGTCGTGGCTGACATCAGCAACGGCAGCAGGTAGCGACGTGGACGGAATGGGGAAGGGGTCATGACGGGATCATGCGCCTTGACCCGCGGCGCGGGCAACGCGTGATCGGCCCAGCGTGCGGATGGAATGCTGTGACCCCATCGGAAGCACCGGCCGCTGTCGCGCAAGGCGAGTGCGCAGGCGCGGCGTGCTGCACGGATGGAACACTGTTTTACCCACGACTCCTGCACGCTCGGAACCCGTACTGTCAGATTCCCTTTTCGCTTCGCCTGGAGTCATTCCACGATGAATGCCCTGACCAACACCCGCATCGTGCTTGCATCGCGTCCCCAGGGTGAGCCGGTAGCCGCCAATTTCCGCCTTGAGCAGGTGCCGGTTCCCACGCCGGGTCCCGGCGAGGTGCTGCTGCGTAATCGCTATCTGTCGTTGGATCCGTACATGCGCGGTCGCATGGAGGAGGGACCTTCCTACGCCGCGCCGGTTGCGCTGGATGCGGTGATGGAAGGCCGCACGGTGTCCGAGGTGGTGGCCTCCAACCATCCGGCCATCGCGGTGGGCACGCAGGTGGTGGCCTCGGGCAACTGGCAGACGCACGCAGTGGTGCCCGGCGATGCGCTGACCCGCACGCTGGAGGACAACGGGCTGCCGCTCAGTACCGCACTGGGCGTGTACGGCATGCCCGGATTCACCGCCTATGTCGGGCTGCAGGAAATCGGCAAGCCGCAGCCGGGCGAGACGCTGGTGGTGGCTGCTGCCAGCGGCCCGGTCGGCGCGACGGTGGGCCAGATCGCCAGGCTGCAGGGGGCGCGCACGGTGGGTATCGCCGGTGGCGAGCAGAAGCGCCGCTACCTGGAAACCCTGGGGTTCGATGTGGCGCTGGATCATCGCGCCGACGATTTCGCCGAACGGTTGCGCGCGGCGGTTCCCAACGGGATCGATGTCTACTTCGAAAACGTGGGTGGGCATGTATTCGACGCCGTGGCGCCGTTGCTCAACGATTTCGCGCGCATCCCGGTGTGCGGCACGATCGCGACCTACAACGCACGTGGGGCGGTGCTGCCCGGTCCGGACCGCCTGCCCGGGTTCATGAGCCAAGTCCTGCGTCAGCGCCTGACCGTGCGTGGCTTCATCCAGTCCGACCTGAACGCTTTCTTCCCGGCGTTCCTGCGCGACATGGGGCAGTGGCTGAAGGACGGCAAGGTGCAGTATCGCGAAGACATCGCCGACGGGCTTGAGCAGGCGCCGGAGGCATTCTTCGGGCTGCTCAAGGGCCGCAACTTCGGCAAGCTGGTGGTCAAGCTCGACTGAGCTTTCAGTCGCGTGTGAGTGCGCCGTGTGCAAGGCCGCCCCGATCGTGATTCGTGCATCACGATCGGCCGGTTAGCCTGCGGATGAAGGCCCCGTACCGGGAACCGCACAAGTGAGTAGACCCATGGCAGACACCAAGCCCAGCGAACACGGCAAGCAGGAAGGCATCGAAGAGAGTCAGCAGGACCGCAAGCAGGATGAAACCGCCAAGCAGCGGCCGGGCCAGACCGATCAGGCGATCCATGATGCGGGAACACGCCGGCCGGAGCGCAAGGATAATCCCGAAGGCGCGTAAGCCCGTCCTGTAGTCGCTGGAAAAACAAAGCCCCGGGAACAGAATTCCCGGGGCTTTGTATTGAATAGTGGTGGAGCCAAGGAGGATCGAACTCCTGACCTCGTCGATGCGAACGACGCGCTCTCCCAGCTGAGCTATGGCCCCACGGATACCGCACTTGCCTCGCGTGTCGCGTCTTGGAGCGCCGTGCGATGGAACTAGTGTAGCCCCGGCCAGTGGCGGCTGCCAAGAGGGGAGAGGTGGGAGCGAGGCTTCATCCGCGTCGCCCGCGGACGGCCTCGAACTGAACGGTAGAGTGGGTTTTGTGAGGATCGTTCGGCCGCAAAGCCTTGCAGCACAACGGGTTGGATTTCTTGAGTAGCGAAATGTAACTAGACGCCATCGCGTAAAGAGGACCAAAACGGTGCCGATATGAAAGGGAGCCAATCCTTCATATCCAATCCCTTCGAGTTCCAACGATGACGACCCGTGCCGCCACCGTTTTCTCCTCCTCCATCGGCGCGCGCCTGGCGCTGCTGATGGGCCTGATCACCGCCGTGGCCTTCATCGGCCTGGCCCTGCTGGTGTATCAGCAATCGGCCGCAAGTTACCAGCAGCGGGTCGAGGCCGGGCTGCAGTCGGCCACCCTCCTGATGCGCGACTCCGTGCAGCTCTATGACCGCAGCCTCAGCGACAGCACCGAGCGCATGGCCGGCACCTTCCGCGCGATGCTGCCGGCGGGCGATGCCACGCTGGATCCCGCGCGGACGATCCTGATCGGTGAGCGGTCCACGCCGACCCTTCGACTGGGCAGCGAGGTGGTCAACCTGCAGGAAGCCGATGTGGATCGCTTCGCCGAGGCGACCGGCGGTGTGGCCACCGTGTTCGCCCGCGACGGGCAGGAGTTCATCCGGGTATCGACCTCGGTACGCAATGCCGAAGGCGCCCGCGCCATGGGCACCGTCCTGGACCACGCCAATCCGGCCTACGCCAAGTTGCTGGCCGGCCAGCGCTATACCGGACCGGCGCGCCTGTTCGGCGTGGACTACATGACCCACTACATGCCGATCACCGACGCGGCGGGGGAGGTCGTGGGCATTGCATTCGTCGGGCAGAACTATTCCGACGGCCTGGCGGCACTGAAGACGCGCCTGCGCGCTGCACAGTTGGGCAAGGATGGCTACTTCATCGCCGTGGATACCCGGCCTGGCGAGAGTTTCGGAACGATCATCGCAGGGCCGGATGGCGAAGGCAGCAAGATCCAGGCCCGGGTGCCCGACGCCGACCATGCCGCATTGCAAGCGCTGTTGGACGGTACGTCCACGCAGGGCCAGGTGCAGCTGCGCAGCGGTGATCAGGGCGCGGTCCAGACGTACTTCGTGTCGACCCAGGCGTACGGTCCGTGGCATTGGGCCGTGCTGGGCATGGAGCCGGTCTCGGTGGTGCAGGCTGTACTCGGCAAGCTGATGCTGCACATCGCACTGGTCTCCGCGCTGGCGCTGCTGGCCGTGATTGTGGCGATGGTCCTGGTGGTCCGCCGCGTGCTCAGCCGCCCGCTGGCCGAGGCGGGGCAGGTGGCGCGTGATGTGGCGGCCGGTCGCCTTGAGCGGCAGATCCAAGTGCGCGGACACGATGAGGTGGGTCGTCTGATGAGCGCCCTGCAGCAGATGCAGGGCAAATTGCGCGCGATCATTGCCGCACAGAACGACATGAGCCAGCGGCACGCCGACGGTGCGATCAGCTACCGCATCGACGCCGATGCATTTGAAGGGGAGTTCCGCACCATGGTGACCGGCACCAACGCACTGGTGGACGCGCACGTGTCCACCAAGCTGCGCATGGTGGAGCTGGTGCAGTGCTACGCCGATGGCGACCTGTCGCCCTCGATGGAGGCATTGCCGGGGGAAAAGGCCAGGATCACCGAGGCCGTCAACGGCGTGCGCGATCGCCTGCAGGCCATCAATGGCGAGATCAAACATCTTGTCGCTGCGGCGGCAGCGGGTGATTTCAGCGTGCGCGGCGATGCGGGTGCGTTCAATCACGATTTCCGGGTGATGGTGGAGGGGCTCAATACCCTGATGGTCACCGCCGACCACAATCTGTCCTCGCTGTCCGGATTGCTGCGCGCGCTGGCCGCCGGCGACCTGCGTGGGCGTATCGAGGGGGAATTCCAGGGTGTCTTTGCCACCATGCGCGACGATGCCAATGCCACCGTCAGCCAGTTGACCACGATTGTCGCCGGCATCCAGCAGGCCGCCGTCTCGGTGGCCACCGCCTCGTCGGAAATCGCGGCGGGCAACGAGGATCTGTCGCGACGTACCGAGCAGCAGGCGGCCAGCCTGGAAGAATCCGCCGCGTCGCTGGAAGAGCTGACCGCGGCCGTGAAGCAGAATGCAGACCACGCGCGGCGCGCCGATCATCTCGCCACGCAGACGGCGGCCGTGGCCGCGCAGGGTGGCGCGGCGGTCGCGCAGGTGGTGGAAACCATGGCCGATATCCAGGCGTCGTCACACCGTATCGCCGACATCACCACCGTGATCGATGGCATTGCCTTCCAGACCAACATCCTCGCGCTCAATGCGGCGGTTGAAGCGGCACGTGCGGGTGAAGAAGGCCGAGGCTTTGCGGTGGTCGCCTCCGAAGTGCGCGCCCTGGCGCAGCGCTCGGCGCAGGCGGCACGGGAGATCAAGGGCCTGATCGGCGATTCGGTCACCAAGGTCACCGATGGCAGCGCGCTGGTCGACGAGGCCGGGCAGACGCTGCAGCGCATGGTGCAGGCGGTAGGCGAGCTGGGCGGCCTGATCGAAGAGATCGCCAGCGCCAGCCAGGAACAGGCGGCGGGCATCGACCAGGTCAGCCAGAGCATCATGCAGATGGATGGCGTGACCCAGCAGAACGCCGCCCTGGTGGAAGAAGCCTCGGCCGCGGCGCGCGCACTGAACGCGCAGTCGAGCGAGCTGCAGCAGTCGGTGGGGCGTTTCCGTCTGGCCGGGAACACCCCGGCGCGACGCCAGGCAGTGACGGACTGAGCCCCGCAGGGGCAGCGGTCGCCGCCCCTGTACACCGTCGCCGATCGGCCCACGTGCGGGGCCGATCGCGCCGTGCGCCCTTCCGGGCGGCGCGCCGTGCGGGCATAATCCGCGCCAGAAAACGCGGCCGCATAGCCAGTGGACCAGGGGGGCCGGACAGCCGTCGCCCACAACGCCCTGACACCAATCTGCAACATCCAGCCAATACCGTGCCGCATCGCTGTCTCCACAGCGATGTCGATTTCCTATGGTGCCCGGCCATCTCGCCGGCTGCCCCGATCTGTACTACCCGAGACCTCTGCATGCCCGCTCTACGCCACGCCCCTGTGTCGACGCGTCTTCTCTCCCGTTCCCTCTCCGCCGCCGTGCTGCCGCGCCGCCGCGCGCTGGCGCTGGCCTGTGCCTCGGCCACGCTGATGCTGTCCGCTGCCGCCTCGGCGCAGGACGCCCAGCCGGCCAGCGCCACCTCGCTGGACACCATCACCGTCACCGCCGACCACCGCGAGCGCAACCTGCAGGAAGTGCCGGTGTCGGTCGGCGTGGTGCAGGGCGAGAAGATCCGCGATTACACCGCAGGCGGCGATGACACCCTGCTGGCCCTGTCGGGCAAGGTGCCGAGCTTCTACGCTGAAACCACCACCGGCCGCATTTTCCCGCGCTTCTACATCCGTGGTCTGGGCAACATCGATTTCTACCTGGGTGCCTCGCAGCCGGTGTCGATCATCCAGGACGACGTGGTGCTTGAGCACGTGGTGCTGAAGTCCAACCCGGTCTACGACGTGGACCAGATCGAAGTGCTGCGCGGCCCGCAGGGCACGCTGTTCGGTCGCAACACCACCGCCGGCATCGTCAAGTTCGACACGATCAAGCCGAGCCAGGATTACAGCGGCCGCGTGCAGGCCAGCTACGGCTCCTACGGCAGCGTGGCGATCGATGGCGGCTTCGGCGGCCCGATCAACGACATCGCTTCGTTCCGCGTGTCGGCGCTGTACCAGCACCGCGATGATTACGTCGACAACACCTACAGCGGCCCGAGCGCCGATGGCACGGTCTCGCCGAAGAAGAACGCCATGGGCGGCTTCGATGACCGCAACGTGCGCGCCCAGCTGCTGCTGCAGCCGAGCGACAACTTCTCGCTGCTGGCCTCGGCCCATGCACGCGACTACGACGGCACGTCCACGCTGTTCCTGCGCAACGCCGTGACCAAGGGCTCCAACAAGACCGACGTGCCGCGCGACAAGGTCGCCTACGACGAAGCCGACAACAACCCGCAGGCCTACAAGACCTACGGTGGTTCGGTGAAGGCCATCTACGATTTCGGCAATGTCTCGCTGACTTCGATCACCGCCTACGAAACCACCTCCGGCTACAGCCGCGGTGACACCGATGGCGGCGCCGCAGTGAACTACCCGGTCAACGGCGTGCCGAACGGCTACGGCCAGTCGATGGGCCAGATCCGCGATCTGGACCAGTGGACCCAGGAATTCCGCCTGGCCAACGCCGATGAGAATCGCCTGAAGTGGCAGGTCGGCGCGTTCTACTTCGACGGCCGCGACACCACCGATTTCTACCAGCGCGCCTGGTTCCTGAACACCGCGGCCCGCAACCCGAACAACTGGGTGCGCCTGCGCAACGTCAACACCTCCTGGGCGGGTTTCGGCCAGGTCAGCTATGACGTGACCGACAAGTTCACCCTGACCGCCGGCCTGCGCCAGACCAAGGACGAGAAGAAGACCCGTCTGCTCAAGACCGCCGATACCGCCGCCGGTGCCGTGACCTACAAGGGCCGCACCTACGTGGAGATGTCCGACACCACGCCGAGCTGGGACCTGAGCGCGATGTATGCGTTCAACCCGCAGCTGAGCGTGTATGCACGCGTGGCCCGTGGCTTCCGCGGCCCGACCATCCAGGGCCGTTCGGCCGTGTTCAATGCCGATTTCACCACGGCGAATTCGGAAACCATCCTGTCCTGGGAAGCCGGCATCAAGAGCAGCCTGTGGGACAACCGGCTGCGCGTGAACGCCGCCGCGTTCACCTACGTGGTCAACGACATCCAGCTCAACGGCAACGATTCGGACGGCAACGGCGTGCTGTTCAACGCCGACAAGGCCAAGGCCTACGGTCTGGAAGCGGACATGGAGCTGCGCCCGATCCCGAACCTGGCCCTGAGCGCCGGTATCAGCCTGCTGCACAGCGAAATCCAGGACGACCGCGTGTACGCGCAGGTCTGCGCCCTGAACGGCGCCGTGGTGTGCACCGTGAACGACCCGACCATCAAGGTCGGTGCCAACACCTTCGCGCAGATCAATGGCAACCCGCTGCCGAATGCACCGAAGTACAACATCAACCTGGCCGCGCGTTACGACATGCCGGTCAACGACAGCGATGTGTTCTTCGTTTCCACCGACTGGAACAAGCAGGGGTATACCAGCTTCGTGCTGTATGACTCGGCCGAGTTCAACTCCAAGGGCAGCTTCGAAGGCGGCCTGAAGCTGGGCTACTCCGCCAACTACGGTGCCTGGGAAGTGGCCCTGTTCGCGCGCAACATCACCAATGAGAAGAACCTCAAGGGTGTGATCGAGAACTACATGGCCGCGGTCTACAACGAGCCGCGCACCGTCGGCGTTTCGCTCAACATGAACTGGTAAGACACGCGCTCACCGGTGCCGCATTGCTGCGGCGCCGGTGAGGCAGATAGATGAAAGACGCCCCGCAGATGCGGGGCGTTGTCGTTTCAGACGGGCGGCAACAGCGCCGACAGGATCGGTTCGAGCTGCGCCTGGCGCCAGCCGGCCAGCGCCGCCGGCCACTGGCGGCTTTCCAGATAGCTTTCCAGATGCTTGCGCGAGGCAAGCACGCCATCGGGCAGGCCGAGTTCGGCGCTGCGCGCGCTGACGGCATCCTGCAACCGCTTGAGCGCCTGCTTGTTGGCATCGGTGGCCGGCAGCGCCAGCGGTGCCTCGGCTTCGTCGGCAAGCGGCGTGATCAGCGCCTGCCATACCTGTGCGGCCAGCTTGCGGGGGGCTTTGGGGAAGCCTTCCATCAGCTTGGACAAGGCGTCCACATCAGCCGGCGGGGTGCGTGCAAGCACCGCGGCCAGTTCGTTGTCGAGCACCCAGCTGCGCGGCTTGTCGCTGGCACGGGCCTGCACGTCGCGCCAGCGCAGCAGCCGCAGCAATCGCAGCTGCGCAGGGGTATCCATGAACTGTGCCGAGCGCATTGCCACGTGCGGCCAGCGCTCTTCGTCGTGTTCGACACTGGCGAGCAGGCGCTCGGCATCGTCCTGCAGCCACTGGCGGCGACCCAGCTCCTCCAGGCGCGCATCAAGGGTGTCGTGGATCTGGAACAGGTATTCCACGTCGTCGGCGGCGTACTCCAGCTGCGCCTCCGAGAGTGGACGCCGCATCCAGTCCGAGCGGGTTTCGCCCTTGGTGAGCGTGACGCCGGTGACCGCAGTGACCAGTTTCTGGTAGCCCATGCCACCACCGATGCCCGCCAGCGATGCACCGATCTGGGTGTCGAACAACGGACGAGGCAGCACGCCGCAGGCGACCTTGAAGGTGACCAGGTCTTCGCTGGCGCTGTGCATGATCTTGAGGATGGAGGTGTCGGCCAGCCACGGCGCCAGCGCCTCGTTCATGCCGGGAATCAGCGGGTCGATCAGCAGGATTTCATCGCCGACCGCCATCTGCACCAGCGCGAGTTGCGGCCAGTAGGTGCGTTCGCGGATGAACTCGGTGTCCAGGCCGATGCGGGTGGGGCGCTGGCGGAAGCGCTCGTCCAGTTCCGCCGGGGTTTTGATCCAGTAAGCCACGTGGGATTCCATGTACTGCAAAGGGGTGCTCAGGTCGGGGAGGATAGCCTAACCCCGCGCCATCCCCGGTCGGAATGAACACCTGGGCGGCGGTCGGTCGCCGCCTGCGACGGTGGCGATTATGATGATGCCTTGTCCGCGCTGCGACATGGCGTGGGCACCAGCAAGACGATGACACGCCCCAAGGACCCCCATTTGCGACCGTCAGGCCCATTGCCGCTGCTGTTCACTGCTCTTCTGGGCATGCTGCTGGCCGCGTGTTCTCCCGCGCCGGACCCGGCGCCTTCGGCAGCGCCTGCCGCCAAGCCTGCCAGCGCACCGGCCAAGGCCAGCGCACCGGTCGCCCAGGTCACCATCGGCGGTGAGGACGCTGCTGAAACCGTGGAACGCTGGCAGCCGCCCGCTGTCACGCTGGCGGATGCTGACGTCGCCCAGGCTCGCCGTGACGCAGCACGTGCCTTCGAGGAAGGCCGCCTGTACCGCACCGCCGACGACGCTGTCCCGATCTGGCTCGCGCTGCTGCAGCACGAGCCCAAGGACCGCGCCGCCGAGGCCGGGCTGAAACGTGCCCGGCAGCGGCTGCTGGAGGAGGCGGCCGCGTTGTTGGACCGCCCGCTCAAGCAGCGTGAAGCACTGGCCGAGGCCAGTGAGATGGCCCTGGTGCTGCTGACGCTGGCCCCGGACGATGCCAAGGTGCGTGAGCTCCAGTCGCGGGTGGAGATCGCCCAGCGGGTGGTGGCGTACAACCGTGCCGGTGAAGACGATCTGCGCGCTGACCGCATCGGTGAGGACGGCGATGGTGCGATCCCCAATTTCCATGAGGCGCTGGCGCTGGATGCGGACAATCCGCGCGCCCGTCAGGGCCTGGCCGCTGCCGAGAGCGCGCTGATCCGCCGTGCAGAGACGGCCGCGCGGGCGACCGATTTCGCCGCAGCCGGTACCTGGCTGGCCGAGGCTGCCAAGGTCCGCGACTCATCGATCACCATCGCCGATGCCTTCGAGCGCATCGAGAAAATCCGGTCGGATATCCTGGTGCGGCTGCGCAACGAAGGCCTGCGTGACCTGGCCACGCCGCAGGGGCTCAAGCCGGCCCGCCAGAAACTGGAGGATGCCCTGCGCATCGCCTTGCCGGGCGACCCTGTCGTGGGCCAGCTGCGCGAGCGCATCGAGCTGGTGACCCATTACGGCAGCTTCCGGCCGCGGCAGGTCTTCAGCGATGCGTTGCGCGATGGCGGCCGCGGGCCACAGATGATCGTCGTGCCGCATGGCGGCTTCCAGATGGGCGCGGCCGAGAACGAACTCGGTGCGACCGATGCGGAAAAGCCCTCGCATTACGTGCGCTTCGAACGTGGCTTCGCGATGTCGATCACCGAAGTGACGGTCGCCGATTTCCGCCGCTACGTGCAGGCCACCAAGGCCCGCCCGCGCGCGACACGGCGCGGTCATTCGATCGTGTACGACGAGCGCAGCGGCAACTTCGTGCGCCGCAGCGGCGTGGATTGGCAGTCCGATTACAACGGCGCCGAGGCGATCGCCAACCTGCCGGTGATGCACGTCAGCGTGCGCGACGCCGAGAATTACGCCACCTGGCTGTCCGAGCAGACCGGGCGCTCGTACCGCCTGCCCAGCGAAGCCGAATTCGAGTACGCCCTGCGCGCCGGCAGCAGTGGCCGCTATCCGTGGGGCGATGCGGGCACACCGCCGCCGCGCGCGGGCAACTTCACCGGCGCCGAGGATGTCTCGCCGTCCGGGCGGCACTGGTACAACGCTTTCGTCGGCTACGGCGATGGATATTGGGGCCCGGCGCCGGTGGCCAGTTTTGATCCCAACCCGTGGGGCCTGCACGACATCGCCGGCAACCTCAGCGAATGGGTGGCCGACTGTTGGCATGCCAGCTATCGCCGGGCGCCGTCCGACGGTGTGGCCTGGTTCAACCCGGGCTGCCGGCAGCGCGTGATCCGTGGCGGCAACTGGGCCAATGCACCGGCGCAGACCCGCGCGGCGTGGCGTCAATCGCAGGACTCGGATACCACCAGCGCCCGGATCGGGTTCCGCCTGGTCCGCGGGATCTGATGGGTGCAACTGCGGTGAGGTGACGGGATTTCACCCGGCACCACGCGGCGCGTTCTAGGATTGGCGCAGTGCCGGGCAGGGTGCCGCGGCCATCTCAGGAACCATGCGCATGCGCAACGATCCATTCGGCGGTCAACAGCAGGGCCGCGCCCGGCGGCCGGGCCTGTTCGGCAACATCCGCTGGTGGGTGCTGCTGGCCTTCGCCGGCTATGCCGCGTTCTATTGGTTCTCCAACCGCGCCGTGGATCCTTATACGGGTGAAAGCGTGCTGATCGACAGCTCGCTCGATGCGACCCAGGAAAAGGCGCTCGGCCTGCAGGCCTACCAGGAGATCCTGGCCCAGGAGCGCCCCCTGGACCCCAGCGCGCCACAGTCGCGCGAGATCCAGGCGATCGCCCAGCGCCTGATCGCCAAGGTGGACGTGGTGGAAACCGCGCTCGCCGAAGAGCATGGCCTGAAGCCTGCGCACTTCGCGCGTGATTTCGAGTGGGAGGTCAACGTGATCCCGTCCGACCAGGCCAACGCGTTCTGCCTGCCCGGCGGCAAGATGGCGGTGTACACCGGGTTGATTCCGGTGGCGCGTACGGTGGATGCGATGGCGGTGGTGATGGGCCATGAAATCGCGCATGCCCTGCTGCGCCATGGTGCCCAGCGCATGGCCCAGCAGAAGATGACCCAGATCGGCCAGATGGCCGGTGCCGCCAGCGGCATGGACCCGCAACAGCAGCAGATGATGATGTCGGCGATGGGCTACGGCTACCTGCTGCCTTACGCGCGCAGCCATGAGACCCAGGCCGATGAAGTCGGCCTGATGCTGGCCGCGGCGGCGTGTTTCGATCCGCAGGAGGCAATCCCGCTGTGGGAACGGATGGGACAGGCCAGCGGTGGTCAGTCGACCTCGGAATTCGCGTCTACCCATCCCAACCCCGGCACGCGCATCCAGAACCTGCAGGCATTGATGCCCAAGGCGATGGAGTACCGGCAGAAGTTCTGCGAAAGCGCGGGGCGCTGAGGTCAAACGGGGTGGCGGTGGGCGCGCGCCGGATCAGCGCGCCGGTTCGTTGACCGTCACGTCGATCACGCCATCCTGCACGCGCGCCTTGAGCGTGTCGCCCGGGCGCACCTGCAACGGCGAGCGGACCAGGCTGCCATCGTCCTCACGGGTGAGGATCGCGTAGCCACGCGCGACGGTGGCCAGCGGGCTGACCGCTTCCATCGAACGGGCGAGCGCACGCAGGCGCAGGCCGTCGCGCTGCAGCTGACGGCTGATCGCATTGTCCGCGCGCGGCTGCAGGCGTTGCAGGCGCTCACGCAGGGCGTCCAACCGGCGCTGGGGATGGCCGCTGCGCAGGACGGTGGCTGCGTGGCGCAGATGGGCCAGGCGGCCCTGATGCTGTGTCGTCCACGCGGCGTGCAGACGGCGCGCGACATCCTGCTGGCGCCGCTGCAACAGCTGCAGGCGTGACTGCGGGCTCTGTGCGTTGAGGCGGAGCAGGGCACGGTCCGCGCGCTGCATCGCTTGCCCCAGGCTGTGCCGCTGCAGCTGCGCCAGACGCGCATCGAGACGACGCACGCGCAGCAGCAGGTCACGCTGATCGGGCACCAGCAGTTCGGCCGCGACCGACGGCGTCGGCGCGCGCAGATCAGCGGCGAAATCGGCCAGGCTGAAGTCGGTTTCGTGACCCACGGCGGACACCACCGGCGTCTGGCTGGCCGCGATCGCGCGGGTCAGCTGCTCATCGTTGAAGGCCCAGAGATCTTCCATCGAGCCGCCACCGCGGGTCAGCAGGATCACGTCATAGCGGCCGCTGGCATCGGCGGCACGCAGCAACGAGGTGATCTGCGCGGCAGCGCTGTCGCCCTGCACCAGGCTGGGCAGCAGATCGACCTCAAGCATCGGGAAACGCCGCTCCAGCACGCTGAGCACGTCGCGCACCGCCGCGCCGGTGGGCGAGGTGATCACCGCCAGTCGACGCACATGCGCCGGCATCGGGCGCTTGCGTTCGGGCGCGAACAGGCCCTCGGCCTCCAGGCGTGCCTTGAGCTGCTCGAACGCGCGGCGCAGGGCGCCTTCGCCGGCTTCCTCCATGTGATCGAGCACCATCTGGTACTCGCCGCGCGCTTCGTACAGCGTCAGCCGGCCACGCGCGAGTACGCGCATGCCTTCGCGCGGCACGAACTTCAGCCACTGGCTTTTGGGCTTGAACAACGCCGCGCGGATCTGCGAGCGCGCATCCTTCAGTGTGAAATACATATGGCCCGAGGCCGGGCGCGTCACGCTGCCCAGTTCGGCCTCCACCCAGATCAGCGGAAACGCGCCTTCCAGCAGGTCGCGGGCCAGGATGTTGAGCTGGCTGGGCGTGAGAATCTGCGCGCTGCGGTCCATGGGGGGATCAGGCCAAACGGTACGAACGGGGGGCCATGGTCGCACGTCGGCGGCGTTGCTTCATCCCGCGGTGGTGCGGTCGGCGTGCTGCTGCAGCGCCCAGGCGACATGCTCGCGCACGATGGCCGAAGGATGCTCGCGCCGTGCCTGCAGTGCGGCCAGCGTCTCGGTGTGGGTTGGGGCATTGCCCAGCGCCACGGCGATGTTGCGCAGCCAGCGTTCATGCCCGCTGCGGCGGATCGGGCTGCCTTCGGTGCGGCGCAGGAACTCGTCTTCCTCCCAGGCGAACAGCTGGGCAAGCGAGGCGGTGTCCAGATCGTTGCGCGCGCGGAAATCCGGCTCGTCGGTGCGCTTGGCGAACTTGTTCCAGGGGCAGACCAGCTGGCAGTCGTCGCAGCCGTAGATGCGGTTGCCCATCGCCGTGCGCATCTCCTCGGGAATCGCGCCGTCGTGTTCGATGGTGAGATAGGAAATGCAGCGGCGTGCATCCAGGCGGTGCGGGGCGATGATCGCCTGGGTCGGGCAGACATCGATGCAGCGCGTGCAGGTGCCGCAGTGCGCGCTGGCCGGCGTATCCACCGGTAGCGGCAGGTCGACGTAGATCTCGCCGATGAAGAACCACGAGCCGCCCTGTTTGTCGATCAGGCAGGTGTGCTTGCCGATCCAGCCCAGCCCGGCGTTGCGGGCGAGTGCACGCTCCAGCACCGGGGCCGAATCGACGAACACGCGATAGCCGAACGGCCCGATCTCGGCGGCGATGCTGTCGGCGAACTTCTGCAACCGGTTGCGCATCAGCTTGTGGTAATCGCGGCCCAGCGCATAACGCGCCACGTAGGCGCGGTCACCATCGTGCAGGGTGTTCCAGGCTTCGGCGTCGTCCTTGTGGCCGTAATCCATGCCGACCGAGATCACCCGCACCGTGCCCGGCAGCAGTTCATCCGGCCGCGCACGCAGCGTGCCGTGGCGCGCCATCCACTCCATCGTGCCGTACAGGCCCTTGCCCAGCCAATCGGCCAGGTGCGCCTCGTCTTCGCGCAGATCGATCCCGGACACGCCGCAGCGCTGGAAGCCGTGCACGCGCGCGATCGCACGGATGCGTTCGGCGGCGCGGGCCAGGTGGACGGGGGCGGGCAGGGGGACGGCGGACATGGCCTGGGCGGAAACGGAGCCTGGGAAGGGCGCGGCAAGGCTGCGCCTGGGCGACAAGTATAGAATCCCGGCATGCCCGAGCTTGCTGAACTGTTCGATATCGCCGCTGCGCGCCGCCTGGATGCGCAGGCCAGTGCCCTGCTGGGCGATGGCGGTGCCTCGCTGATGGAACAGGCCGGCCGCGCCGCCTGGCACTGCCTGCTGGAGCGCTGGCCGCAGGCGCAGCGGATCGGTGTGGTGGTGGGGGCCGGCAACAACGGGGGCGATGGCTATGTGCTGGCCCGCTTGGCCCGGGAGGCCGGCCGCCCGGTGACGGTGCTGCGGTTGGATACCGATGCGCCTGCCACGCCGTTGTCGCAGCAGGCCGAGCAGGCGTTCATCGCCGCCGGCGGTGCGGTGGGACGCTTCGATGGCGCCCTGCCGCCAGTCGACGTGCTGGTCGACGCGCTGTTCGGCATCGGCCTGAACCGCGCGCCGGCCGGTGCCGCGGTGGATCTGATCACGGCCATCAACGGCGCTGGGGTGCCGGTGCTGTCGCTGGACGTGCCCAGTGGCGTGGATGCGCGCACCGGTGACGTGCCGGGCGTGGCCATCCGTGCCACGGTCACCCTGCAGTTCATCGTGCGCCACCAAGGGATGTATACCGGCGCGGCGCTGGAGCATGTCGGCGGTCGCCGCCTGGCCGCGCTGGACCTGCCTGCCGACGCTGGCGAAGGCGTGCAGCACAGCGCCGAGTGCTGGCAGCAACCGCGCCTGCGCGCGCAACTGCCGGCACGCCGCGCCAACACCCACAAGGGCGAATCCGGCCATGTGCTGTGCGTGGGCGGCAACCTCGGCAGCGGCGGGGCAGTGATGCTGGCCAGTGAATCGGCCTTGCGCGCCGGCGCCGGGCTGGTCAGCGTGGCGACCCAGTCGCCGCATGTCGCACCGCTGCTGGTGCGTCTGCCCGAAGCGATGGTGCATGCCGTGCAGGACGCGCAGGAGCTGCAGGCGCTGCTGCCGCGCGCGGGGGTGATCGCGATAGGACCGGGCCTGGGTCAGGACGACTGGGCGCACGAACTCTGGCGGCAGGTGCTGGCCAGCGGCAAACCGCTGGTGATCGATGCCGATGCCCTCAATCTGCTGGCCAAGGCGCGGCAGCCGCTCGATGACGCGATCCTGACCCCGCACCCGGGCGAGGCCGCGCGCCTGCTAGGGCTGACCACCGCGCAGGTGCAGGCGGATCGCTTCACCGCCGCGAAGGCGCTGGCCGACCGTTTCCACGCGGTGGTGGTGCTCAAAGGCGCCGGCACCGTGGTCACCGCGCCCGGCGCGGTGCCGCGGGTGATCGCCGCCGGCAATCCCGGCATGGCCATGGGTGGCATGGGTGACCTGCTCACCGGCATCATCGCGGCGCTGCGTGCGCAGGGCCTGGGCGCGTTCGATGCGGCCAGCACCGGCGCATTGCTGCACAGCCTGGCCGGCGATGTCGCCGCCAGTGACGGCCAGCGGGGCCTGCTTCCCACCGATCTGCTGGCGCCGCTGCGCCGGCTGGTCAATCCGGACGTTTGAACATGATCGAGTTTTTCCTCGCGCAGACCGAAGACACCGACCTGCTCGGGCAATGGCTGGCCGCGACCCGGCCGCCGCAGGCGGTGATGCAGCTGCAGGGTGACCTGGGGGCCGGCAAATCCACCCTGGCACGCGCACTGCTGCGCGCGCTGGGCGTGCAGGGCGCGATCCGCAGCCCGACGTATACCCTGGTGGAGCGCTATCCACTGGCCGACGGGCATGAGGCATGGCACCTGGACCTGTACCGGATCGGGAACGCGCAGGAGTTGGATTTCCTGGGGCTCGACGAGGGCAGCGCCTCGCTCTGGCTGGTCGAATGGCCCGAGCGCGGCGCCGGTGCGCTGCCGCCTACGGACCTGGAGGTGGCATTGGACATCCAGGGACAGGGACGCCGTGCCCGGCTTACGGCGACCAGCGCGGCCGGTCGTGAATGGCTTCAACGGCTCCCCCAAGGGGGCGACTTGCAGGCCCTTTCTGTCGGCTGACACTAGGAAACACCGGCAGGTTACGGATTATTAAGGGAAAAGGAGTTGCATTTCATTCAGCGCGGTGATTGAATCCAGACCCATGCCAATGGGGAAATCTCTCACCGCCATCTGCACCGCCGTCGGACTCTGTCTGGCGAGCGCGCTCTCGTGGGCGGGCGAAGTCCGCCAGGTGGCCGTGGAGACCGGTGCGACCGGTACCCGTGCGGAGATTTCACTGGCTGGCAGCGGGGGCTACAAGACCCTGTCCCTGGCCGGCCCGAACCGCCTGGTGGTCGATTTCCCGGACTCCAGCGCGATCCGCAACCTCAAACTGCCTGCGCCCAAGGGCGTGGTCACGGCGGTCCGTACGGGGCAGCCCGTGCCGGGCACGTTCCGCGTGGTGTTCGACCTGGCCGAATCGGTCGCGCCGTTCCGCCCTCAGATGATCAAGCAGGGCGATGAGTCGCGGCTGGTGATCGAGTGGCCGGGCGATGCGCCGGCCGCGACCACCGTTGCCAGTGCGCCCGCGCCCACCCCGGCCGCAGCGCCTTCGCCCACGCCAGCGGCTTCGACGCCGGCCGCCGCACCGGCACCGACCCCTGCACCGACCGCCGCCCAGACTGCCGCCCAGACCGCGCAGGCGCGCAGCGATGCCGCGCGTGCTACCGCGTTGCTGACCGCCTCGGTGCGCCAGCAGGCCAGTGCGACGGTCGCCACCTCGGCGCCGGCGCCCGGCCCGGCGGCCACCACGGCCACCACCGTCAACGTCGCTGCCGCAGGGACCGCCAACGCGGCCAGCAACAGTGCGTCGCCGGCCGCAATCCTGGCCGGTCAGTCGACCGCCGCGGTCGTTGCCAGCGCGCCGGTACCTGCGCCAGTGCCGACGCCGGCGGTGCAGGACAACCCGCGCCCGGCCATGCCCAGCGACGCCTCGCGCGTGAAGATGCGCGCCGGCATGCGTCCGCTGGTGATCGCGATCGATCCCGGGCATGGCGGTCAGGACCCCGGCGCGGTCGGCCCGACCGGCAAGCGCGAAAAAGACATCACCCTGGCCGTGGCGCGTGAACTGGCCCGCCAGATCAATGCGACGCCCGGCCTGAAGGCCTACCTGACCCGCGACAGCGACGTGTTCATTCCGCTGCCGATGCGTGCGCAGAAGGCACGTGCGGCCAAGGCCGACATGTTCATCTCGATTCATGCCGACGCCGCCGAGAACCGCGCAGCGACCGGCTCGTCGGTGTACGTGCTCTCCACCAAGGGCGCGTCCTCGCAGCGTGCGCGCTGGCTGGCCGACAAGGAAAACGCCGCCGATCTGGTCGGTGGCGTGCGCCTGCAGCAGACCGAAGGCACCCTGGCCAACGTGCTGCTCGATCTGGCACAGAGCGGCTACATGAAGGCCTCCGAAGATGCGGCCGGACATGTGCTGGGTGGCCTGAAGCGCATCGGCAAGAACCACAAGCCCAACATCGAACGCGCCAACTTCGCGGTGCTGCGCACCTCGGACATGCCGGCGATGCTGGTCGAAACCGCCTTCATCTCCAACCCGGATGAAGAGCGCCGCCTGATCGATCCGGCTTACCAGCGCCAGATCGCCGGTGCGGTGCTGGATGGCGTGCACACCTTCTTCAGCCGTCAGCCGCCGCCGGGTACCCTGTACGCCGCGCGCGCCCAAGCCGAGATCGATGCGGCCGGCACCGTGGCGGGCGGCAGCAAGTAAGCCCTCCGGGCTGCACCGCCCGGCGCACGCTATCATCACGGGATGACGTCCGTTTCCCGCCTCCGCCTTGCCGCCACGCCTGCCACCTCCACCAACGGGAGGCAGGCATGAGCATCCGCCAGCTTCCTGAGATCCTGATCAACCAGATCGCCGCCGGCGAAGTGGTCGAACGCCCTGCGTCCGTGGTCAAGGAACTGGTCGAAAACGCGCTGGATGCCGGCGCCACCCGCGTCGACATCGACCTGGAAGAGGGCGGCGTGCGGTTGATCCGCATCCGCGACGACGGCGGTGGCATCGCACCGGAAGAGCTGCCGCTGGCGGTGTCGCGCCACGCCACCAGCAAGATCGCCAGCCTGGATGATCTGGAATCGGTGGCCACGCTCGGCTTCCGCGGCGAAGCCTTGCCGTCGATCGCCTCGGTCAGCCGCTTCACCCTGAGCTCGCGCCGCGCCATCGACGAGCACGGTTCGGCCTTGCAGATCGAGGGCGGCCGGCTCGGCGAAGTCACCCCGCGCGCGCATGCGCCCGGCACCACGGTGGAAGTGCGCGAGCTGTTCTACAACGTGCCGGCGCGCCGCAAGTTCCTGCGCGCCGAGCGCACCGAGCTGGGCCATATCGAAGAGTGGCTGCGCTCGCTCGCGCTGGCGCGCCCGGATGTCGAACTGCGCGTGTCGCACAACGGCAAGCCCTCGCGCCGCTACAAGCCCGGCGATCTGTATTCCGATGCGCGCCTGGGCGAAACGCTGGGCGAAGACTTCGCCAACCAGGCACTGCGGGTGGATCACAGCGGTGCCGGCCTGCGCCTGCACGGCTGGATCGCGCAGCCGCACTATTCGCGGGCCAGCACCGATCAGCAGTACCTGTACGTCAACGGCCGTTCGGTGCGCGACCGCAGCGTTGCCCATGCGGTGAAGATGGCTTACGGCGACGTGCTGTTCCACGGTCGTCAGCCCGCGTACGTGCTGTTCCTGGAACTCGACCCGACCCGCGTCGATGTCAACGTGCATCCGGCCAAGCATGAAGTGCGCTTCCGCGACTCGCGCCTGATCCACGATTTCGTCTACCGCACGCTCAAGGAAGCGCTGGCCGAAACGCGTGCCGGCATGACCGCGGCCGGCCCCCAGGTGCATGCCACCGAGAGTGCCGCCACGGCGGCCCCCGCTTACGGGCTGCCGTCGTCGGGCAGCACCGGCTATGCACTCGCAGGCAACGGCGCTGGCGGTGGCGGTGGCATGGGCGGCGACTGGCGCCCGCAGCAATCACCGTTGGGGCTGCGTGTGGCCGATGCGCCGTCCGCCTACGCAGCGCTGTATGGCGCGCCGGGCGGTACCGCAGCGGCCAGCAGCCT
This sequence comes from Stenotrophomonas sp. TWI587, assembly GCF_039674145.1. Lineage (NCBI taxonomy): Bacteria > Pseudomonadati > Pseudomonadota > Gammaproteobacteria > Lysobacterales > Lysobacteraceae > Stenotrophomonas > Stenotrophomonas sp. TWI587. The sequence continues at coordinate 370,138 of NZ_JBDJMW010000005.1, forward strand.
GCCGCCGATGCCGACTGAAAACGGCCTGCCGGTGACCGCGGCCGACAGTGGGGTGCCACCGCTGGGCTATGCGATTGCCCAGTTGCATGGCATCTACATCCTCGCCGAAAACGCCGAAGGCCTGATCGTGGTGGACATGCACGCCGCACACGAGCGCATCGGTTACGAGCGGCTGAAGACTGCACATGACGGCATGGGCCTGCATGCGCAGCCGCTGCTGGTGCCAATCACCTTGGCGGTGGGCGAACGCGATGCCGACACTGCCGAGCGCGAGGCGGAGACCTTGACCTCGCTGGGCTTTGAGATCACCCGCGCCGGCCCCGGTTCGCTGCACGTCCGCAGCATTCCGGCGTTGCTGGCCAATGCCGAGCCCGAGGCGCTGCTGCGCGACGTGCTCACCGACCTGCGTGAGCATGGGCAGAGCCGACGCATCGCCAGCGCACGCGATGAACTGCTGTCCACCATGGCCTGTCACGGCGCGGTGCGCGCCAACCGGCGCCTGACCGTGCCGGAAATGAACGGCCTGCTGCGCGACATGGAAATCACCGAACGCTCGGGTCAGTGCAATCACGGCCGACCGACCTGGGCCCGTTTTTCGCTGGCGGAAATCGACCGCTGGTTCCTGCGCGGACGTTGAGAGGAAGGTCATGGGGAAGCACTGGGGAGTGTGGGCGACCGCGTTGCTGCTGGCAGTGAGCATCTCGGGATGTGGCGAAAAGAACGAGGCGGCACCTGCGAAGGTGGCGATCGATCCGGCCTTCGAAGCCGAACAGCAGCAGTGGCGCCAACAGCGCTACGAAGCACTGCACGCCGCCGATGGCTGGACCAGCCTAGTCGGCCTGCACTGGCTCGAGCACAAGGCGCATTACATCGGCCGCGGGCCCGGTAGCGGCATCCGCCTGGCGGTCGGGCCCGACAAGTTGGGCATGGTTGCCCGTGAAGGCACCACCGTCTGGTTCACGCCCGAACGTGGCGTGCCGATGCGCGTGGAGGGCAAGCCGGTCACTGGGCGCATCCGCTTCTTCAGCGACCGCGATCCAACCCCGACCGTCATCGCCTTCGATGACGACAAGGGCCGGCTCAGCCTGATCCATCGCGGTGAGCGCTTCGCGCTGCGGGTCAAGCATGCCGATGCGCCCTCGCGGACCAACTTCACCGGCCTGACGTATTGGCCGGGCGGCCCGTCCTGGCGCATCACCGCGCGCTTCGTGCCCCATCCGGCCGGTAAGACGCTGCCGATCGTGGACATCACCGGCCTGACCACGAACATGCCCAATGCCGGCGCGCTGGAATTCGAACGCGATGGCCACACCTGGCGGCTGGAAGCGATCGGTGAGCCGGGCCGGGACCTGTTCGTGATCTTCGGCGACCGCACCAGCGGCCACGGCAGTTATCCGGCCGGTCGCTATCTGGATCTGCCCGCGCCCGACGAACAGGGCCGGGTGGTGATCGATTTCAATCACGCCTACAACCCACCGTGCGCGTTCACCCCGTTTGCGACCTGTCCGCTGACACCCCCCGAAAACCGCCTGGACCTGCGCGTGGACGCAGGTGAGCAGGCGTACCACGCCCCTGAAGGAGAGGCTTGATGATCTCGATGTTGTCGCGAGTGCTGTCCCCGCTGCTGATTGCTGCGGGCCTGTGGGTCGGTACGGGCAGCGCCGAAGCGCGCCCGGTGGCGCCGAAGGCATCGGCAGCGGCGAAAGCCACTCCCCCGGTCCCGCTGCTGTGGAAGGTCACCGGCCCCGGCGACAGCCGGCTGTATCTGCTGGGTTCGTTCCATCTGCTGCAGCCGACGGATTACCCGCTCTCGCCGGACGTCGACCAGGCCTTCGCCGCCTCGCAGCGGGTGGTGTTCGAATTGTCGCCGCAGGACATGGAATCCCCCCAGCTTGCGCAGAAGATGGTGCAGGCGGCGATGCGCACCGATGGCTCGGAGTTGAAGCGCGACCTGGATGCGGCCACCTGGACCCGGCTGCAGGCCTATGCGCAGGAAAACAAGCTGCCGCTGGCCCAGTTGCAGGGGATGAAGCCGTGGTTCGTCGGCCTGACCATCACCCTGAGCCAGTTCACCAAGATGGGCCTGGACCCGGCGCTGGGACTGGATCGCCACTTCATGACCCGCGCCGCCAGCGCCGGCAAGGCGACCGCCGGGCTGGAAGACATCGACACCCAGATCGCCGTGCTGTCGGGGATGTCGGCCAAGGAGCAGCAGCAGATGGTCGCCGAGGCGCTGGAGCAGGTCGACAAGGGCGATGACATGGGCCGCAAGCTTCATGATGCCTGGCGCCGTGGCGACGACAAGCTGCTGTGGACCTCGATGGCCACCGAAATGCGCGGCCAGTATCCGCAGCTGTACAAGCGCATCAATACCGACCGCAATGATGCGTGGGTGCCCAAGCTGCAGCACCATCTGCAGGCCGGGCAGGGTGGCACGATGGTGGTGGTCGGCACGCTGCACCTGCTCGGCAACGACGGCGTGGTCGAGAAGCTGCGCGCCAAGGGCTACAAGGTGGAGCGCATCTGCACCGGCTGCGCCAAGCCCAAGCGCTGATGCGCGTGGCGGGACGGCGCTCGGGCTGACCGGATGGCGTCGATGGCGTCGCCGGACCCTGAAACGAGAAAAGGCGCGGCCCGAGGGCTGCGCCTTTTTCTTTGTCGCGTGGAGCCGGGGGCTCAGCGGCGGGTCTTGCCCGCGCCCGGTGCCGGGGTTTCCGGCTTCTTGCCGGTACCCGTACCCGCGCCTGTGCCGGTACCCGTTCCGGTGCCACCGGGACGCCCGCCGAAGCCGCCGCCCATGTTGCGCTGGAAGTCCTGCCACATCTCCATGTTGCGCTCGGTCAGCTGGTTCATCATGGCCCAGGGGGTCTGGCCGAGCAGATTGCCCATCTGCTGGCGGAACTGCTGCTGCTGGTCCAGGAAGACCTGCATGCTGCGCTCCAGGTAATTGCCCATGAAGCCCTGCAGCGAGTCGCCGTAGAACCGGATCAGCTGGCTGAGCAGCTGGGTGGACAGCATCGGTTCGCCGTCCTGTTCCTGGTCGGCGATGATCTGCAGCAGCACCGAGCGGGTCAGGTCATCGCCGCTCTTGGCGTCACGCACCTCGAAGTCCTCACCGTCCAGGATCAGCTGGCGCACATCCTCTATGGTGATGTAGCTGGAGATTTCCGTGTCGTAGAGCCGGCGGTTCGGGTACTTCTTGATAATGCGGGTCGCAGCCATGAAGCAGTCACTCATCACAGTAGGCGCGCAGCATGGCGCAGTGCAGCAGCCTATGCAACCGCCATAGGTAGCAAGGGGTCGCATTTATGTTGCGCAGCATGGGGTGCAGCAATTTCGGCGTTTACCACCCCATGTGGTGGCCGCCGTTGATATCCAGATTGGAGCCGGTGATCCATGAGGCTTCGTCATTGACCAGGAAGGCCACCGCGTAAGCGATTTCCTCCGGCTTGCCGAGGCGGCCGGTGGGGATGTCGGCGATGATCTTGGCGCGCACTTCGTCCGGCACGGCCATCACCATGTCGGTGGCGACATAGCCCGGCGAGATCGTATTGACGGTAATGCCGAACCCGGCATTTTCGCGCGCCAGCGAAATGGTGAAGCCGTGCATGCCGGCCTTCGCGGCGGCGTAATTGGCCTGCCCGTACTGACCCTTCAGGCCGTTGATCGAGCTGATCTGGATGACCCGGCCCCAGCCACGGCGGCGCATGCCCTCGATCACCGGGCGCGTGACGTTGAACACCGAGTTGAGGTTGGTGTTGATGACGTCGTGCCACTGGTCCGCACGCATGCGGTGGAAGGTGGTATCGCGGGTGATGCCGGCGTTGTTGACCAGGATTTCGACCGGGCCCAGCGCTGCTTCGACGGCCTGCACCATGCTCTCGGCGGTGCCGGGGTCGGACACGTCGCCCGGAAAGATCGCCACGTCGCAGCCGCGCGCCAGCATTTTCTCGCGCCAGGCCCTGGCCTTGGCTTCGTCACGGTAGTTGGTGGCGACCCGATGGCCCTGGTCGGCCAGGCGTTGGCAGATGGCAGTACCGATACCGCCGGTACCACCGGTGACCAGTGCGACGCGAGATGTCATGAGCAGCTACTCCGAAAGGCAGGGCCAACAAGGGGGAAAGCGATTCTGCAACATCAGGGGGCAAAAGGGGCAACCTCGCCAGCCACGTGCAGGGTTGAAATGTCGCCCGGTGGCAACCGGGCCGGATCAAAGCCGGCAGCCGCCTGCTGAAGCCACCCGTCCACAGCATCGGCCCGCGCACCGATCGCCGGATCCTGACCCAGCTGCACCCATGCCCTGCGCAGGGCCGGCAGTGGCCGGGCCGGGTCCACCGGTAGTGCCGCCTCGGACTTGGAGAGCTTGCGCCCCTGCGGGCCTAGCAGAAGCGGCAAGTGCAGATAGCGCGGGGTCGGCAGCCCGAGGGCCTGCTGCAGCAGGATCTGGCGCGGTGTGGAGTCGAGCAGATCGGCCCCACGCACCACATCGGTCACGTGCTGGGCATCATCGTCCACCACGACCGCCAGCTGATAGGCCCAATAACCGTCCGCCCGGCGCAGCACGAAGTCGCCGACCTCGGCGTGCACGTCCTGCACGATCGTGCCCTGCAGCCCATCATCGAAGCTCACCACGCTGGCGGGCGGCACCCGCAGCCGGATGGCGGGCTGCGCGCGCTCGGCACGGGCGACGCACTGGTGATGGATGCCGCCCTGCGCGGCCAGTTCACTGCGGCTGCAGTGGCACGCAAACGCCTTGCCCTTACCCAGCAACCGGTCCAGCGCCTGCTGATACAGCGCATCGCGCTGGCTCTGATGCACGATCGGCCCGTTACTGTTCAGTCCGAATGCCGCCAAGGTGGCCAGCTGGCCGCTGACCGCGCCGGGCACCGTTCGAGGAGGATCGACGTCTTCCACCCGCACCAGCCAGTGGCCGCCCGCATGCCGCGCGAGCAGCCAGCTGCCCAGCGCAGCCAGCAGCGAGCCGGGGTGCAGGGGGCCGGTAGGAGAGGGCGCAAATCGGCCGCAGTAGGGGGGCATGGACATGAACTATGAATCGTCGGTCAGTTTGCGACTTGAATTCAAGCTGAAGTCACCGCAGATTTGCATTCATCAACCTCCCATGAGCGTCCTTTTCCCATGTTCAGTCGCATTGCTCTCTTCCTGCTGACCAACTTTGCGGTGCTGATCCTGGCCGGCATCGTGATGTCGGTACTGGGCGTCAATCCGAACCAGATGAGCGGCCTGCTGATCTTCGCGGCCATCTTCGGCTTCGGCGGCTCGTTCATCTCGCTGCTGCTCTCCAAGTTCATGGCCAAGCGCTCCACGGGCGCGGTGGTGATCACCGAGCCGCGCAACCCCACCGAACGCTGGCTGCTGGCCACCGTGGAGCGCCAGGCCCGCGAAGCCGGCATCGGCATGCCCGAAGTGGCCGTGTACGAAGGCCCGGAAATCAACGCCTTCGCCACCGGCGCCAACCGCAACAAAGCCCTGGTCGCCGTGTCCACCGGCCTGCTGCACAACATGAGCGAAGACGAAGCCGAAGCCGTGCTCGGCCACGAAATCGCCCACGTCGCCAACGGCGACATGATCACCATGGCCCTGCTGCAGGGCGTGCTCAACACCTTCGTGATCGTCCTGGCCCGCATCGTCGGCGGCTTCATCGACAGCGCCCTGTCCGGCAACCGCGAAGGCGGTGGCCGAGGCTTCGCGTACTACATCATCGTGTTCGTCCTGGAAATGGTGTTCGGCCTGTTCGCCACCATGATCTCCATGTGGTTCTCCCGTCACCGCGAGTTCCGCGCCGACGCCGGCGGTGCCCACCTGGCCGGCCGCCAGAAAATGATCGCCGCCCTCGAGCGCCTCAAGGTCAACCACGGCCAAAGCACCCTGCCGACCCAGATCGCCGCCTTCGGCATCGCCGGCGGCGCCGCCAAGAAGCTGTTCATGAGCCACCCCCCGCTGGACGAGCGCATCGCCGCCCTGCGCGCCGCCAACAACACCGTGGTGTAACCCACACCGCAGTGCGCAGAACAGAACGCCCGGCTTCCGCCGGGCGTTTTTGTTGGGCGAGCGCCCGCGATCAAAAGATGTCAGTGCCGTCCAATAGATGTCAGAAGCGTCGAGCTCTTCCATCCGCCACACCAACATCTTTCGGGAGGCCGGCGGATAGCCCGGGCCAAGACCGTCAAGCGGCATGGATGCCGCTTGTCGAGCCCCCATGGACGGGTTTACGGCGTGTATTGGCCCGGGCTATCCGCCGGCCACAGCCCCTCAGCAATGGAAGCGCTGCCGTTGCTGTCATAAAACGCAGCCCACAAACGACAACGGCGCCCGAAGGCGCCGTCATCCTGCAGATCAGATCAGGCGCAACCCGATCAGAACTTCGCGTCGAACTCCGCCGCGTAGCCCGTATTGACCAGCACCTTCTGCAGCGCATCGCTGATCTTCACATTGCCAGCCACGATCTGCTGGGTTTCCGGGCCGCGGCTGTCCATACGGGCCGGCGTCGCACCCTTGAAATCGCACACCCGGCCACCGGCCTCACGGACCAGCAGCACACCGGCGGCGATATCCCAGGCCTTCACGCCGGCCTCGAAATACGCATCGGCACGGCCACAGGCCACATAGGCCAGATCCAACGCCGCCGAACCCGTGCGACGCACGTCTTCAGCCTGCACCAGCAGCGCATCCACCGCCTTCAGCTGCGCACTCGTGCGCTGGCGCTCACGCGGGGCAAAACCGGTATGGATCATCGCGCCGCCCAGATCCTTGCGCTCGGCAATACGGATACGGCGGTCATTGAACACCGCGCCTGCACCACGGCTGGCAGTGAACAGCTCATTGCGAAGCGGATCGAAGATCACCGCGTCGATCGGTTCACCGTTCTCGACCAGGGCGATGGACACGCAGTAATGCGGGAAGCCGCGCAGGTAGTTGCTGGTGCCGTCCAGCGGATCGATGACCCACATGTAACGGTTGACCGACTGCACGCCACCTTCCTCACCCATGATCCCGTACTCGGGATAGGCGCGCTTGAGTTCCTTGACGATGACCTTTTCCGCATCTGCATCGACTTCACTGGCATAGTCCATGCGGCCCTTCTGCACGACGTTCAACGCCTCGAGCTTGTTGATGTTGCGCAACAGGACGTTGCCGGCGAGGCGGGCGGCCTTGACCATGACGGTGACGGCGGGTTTCTGCATGGCGAAAAGCTCCCGTAAAGGCAGAGTAGGGGTTTGGCGGGGGAAAAGAGCGGTCCCGGCGCAGAGGCCGGTCGCACAGTTTACCATTTGTCGCTGTCCTGCTCGCATTTGGCCTGTTCATGTCCGTTCAAACCGCTCCCGCCCGCATCCGCTTCGTCCTGGTCGGCACCCAGCACCCCGGAAACATGGGGGCGGCCGCACGTGCCATGAAAACCATGGGCCTGGGCCGCCTGGTCCTGGTCGCCCCGGAAAAACCGCTGGACGAAGAGGCCTTCCGCCGCTCGGCCGGCGCCGAAGACGTCCTCGGCGACGCCCCGGTCGTGGCGACCCTGGCCGAGGCCGTGGCCGATTGCCGCTTCGTGCTGGGCTGTACCGCCCGCTCGCGCCGGGTCCAGCTCGAAGAGCTGCTGCCGGCCGTGGCGGCCCAGCGCGTGCTGGCCAAGGCCGCCGAGCCGGCCGAAGTCGCCTTCGTGTTCGGCCGTGAACGCACCGGCCTGACCAACGAAGAGCTGCAGCTCTGCCACGCCGCCGTGCACATCCCCTCCAACCCGGAGTTCAGCTCATTGAACCTGGCCGCCGCCGTCCAGGTGCTGGCCTATGAAGTGCGCATGGCCATTCTCGGCGCGGCCGACGCCCCGGTCGCAGCCCCAGCCGATCCCGGCTTCGGCGAAGCGCCGGCCAGCCATGCCCAGGTCGAAGGCCTGTTCGGTCAGCTTGGCGATACCCTGGATGAGATCGATTTCCACAAGGGCCGCGCACCCGAATCGGCCATGCGCAAGTTGCGCCGCCTGTTCCTGCGCACCGAGCTGAGCGAGCAGGAAGTGCGGCTGCTGCGCGGCATTCTGTCCGATGCACAGCGCATGGCGAGATTGGCGACAAATAAGCCTCTGTAAGCCGACGCAGTTCTCACTTTTTCGGGTAGTCTGTCTCGATTCCTTGGGGGGAGTGATGGGCTTGTCGGGACTGCGAAGGCTGCTGCAGAGCGTATTGCTGTGTCTGGCCCTCGCCGCGACGACGGGGTCGGCCTGGGCCGGTCCCGCCCATGAGCTGGTGCTGGGAAGGATCAGCGACGACCCGAAGTCTCACTATGCACAGCTGCAGCCGCTGCTGGATTACGTGATTCCGCGCATGCGCGATGTCGGCATTACCGAAGGCCGCATCCTGATGGCACGGGACGCCCAGCAGATGGCCAGTTATCTGCGCCGCGGCCGGGTCGACTGGGTCACAGAAACCTCCGGCACCGCCGTCGCGCTGGGCCTGCGCAGCGGCGCCAGGCCACTGCTGTTGACCGAGCGCAGTGGGGTGCGCGAGTACCACACGGTGTTCTTCGTGCGCCGGGAAAGCCCCATCCAGACGCTGGAGGATCTTCGCGGACACACCCTGGCGTTGCAGAACGTGGCCTCCACCAGCGCCTATCTGGTGCCGGTAATGACCCTGCTGCAGCATGGCGAGACCCCGGAGATCCTGGCCTCGCTGGGCGACACGGCCGCGCCGGACACGGTCGGATATGTATTTGCGCGCTCGGAAGCCAACATCGCCACCTTCGTGCACAAGGGGCTGGTGGATGCCGGTGCGGTCAGCAGCGTGGACTGGTCCGATGGCAAGCGCATCCCGGCCAACTTCGTGCGCGATTTCCGGGTCATCCACCAGACCGAGCCCTATCCCCGCGCGGTTGAAATGGTGCGCGAAGGGCTCGATCCGCGGGTCCGCGACCGTCTGCAGCAGGTCCTGCTGGAGGCCGCCTCGGATCCACAGGGGCGCAGTGCACTCAAAGTGTTTTTTGGTACCTCCGGGTTCCACCGTGTGGATGCGCAGATGCAACACCGGCTGGATGAATTGAAACTGGGCTTGACGCGCGTGCGGATGGAAGTGGAATGAGTCGGTTGGGTTCCGGAATGCAGGCAAAGTTCGTGCTGGCGATGAGCGGCGCGATGCTGGTGGTGGTGGCCATCGTGGCCGTGGTGCTGGGCCGTCAGGCGACGATGCAGGGCGAGGTGCAGCACCTCAGCGGCAACGTGATCCATGACCTGTTCGACCGCAGCGTGCGCAGCCGGGGTGAGGCCTTGGCGCGCGAGCTGTCCGATGCGCTGGCCAACCCGCTGTACTACAACGATCTGGAGCAGGTCGGCGCGCTGGTACGCAACACCTCGCGCCAGCAGGTGGTGCGCTACGTGCTGGTGTTCGACGAGGACGGTCGGCTGATCCACGACGGCTCGGTGGACGTGCTCGAGTTCGGTCAGCCGATGCGCGATCCACTGGCGACCGGTGCGGTCCAGGCGCGCGAGCTGGTGGTCCAGCAATCACCCAAGGTGCTCGACAACGCGATGCCGATCATGATCGGCAACCAGCGCATTGGCGGTGTCCGCGTGGGCATGGCGCTGGATGACGTCCAGGCGATGGAGAAGAAGGCCAACCAGACCCTGGGCGAGCGCCTGCAGCAGGTCGGCAAACGGCATCTGGGCTGGTTGCTGCTGATGCTGGGCCTGCTGGTCGGCATTGGCGTGGTGGTGATCATCTATGTGCAGCGCACGCTGGTCACCCCGATCCGCTGGCTGGCCGGCGCGGCACGCCAGATCGAAGCCGGCGACTACAACCTGCAGATGCGCCAGAGCCATCGCCAGGATGAGGTGGGCGAGCTGGTGCGGGCGTTCGGGCGGATGAGCCAGGCCATCGCCCGGCATGACCGCGAAGTGCGGCACATGGCCTACACCGATGCGCTGACCGGCCTGACCAACCGTCTCGCCTTCCGTGAGGCGTTGGACCACCGGCTGATGGCCGCGCGCGCGTCGGGGCATCGTCTGGGGCTGCTGTTCGCCGACATGGATGACTTCAAGCGCGTCAATGACACGCTCGGCCATGAAGCCGGCGATGAAGCGCTGCTGCAGTTCGCCCAGCGCATCAGCGCTGCCGTCGCGCAGGCCGGTGGTGATGAGGCCTTGCTGGCCCGCTTCGGTGGTGATGAGTTCGTGATCCTGATCGGCGAGGGCGACGTGGCCGCGCGCGCCCGCGAGCTGGCCGAACTCCTGGTCCGCGAGCTGGGGCAGCCGCTGGTGGTGCAGGGCAGGGAGCTGTTCCTGGGCACCTCGATCGGTGTGACCCTGTTCCCGGACGATGCCGCCGATGCCACCACGCTGCTCAAGAACGGCGACATCGCGATGTACCAGGCCAAGATGGCCGGCAAGAACTGCTACCGCTACTACAGCCGGGCGATGGACCACGCGGTCGAGCGCCGCGTGCACATGGAGCAGGAGCTGCGCGGCGCGTGGGAGCGTGGCGAGCTGCGGCTGGCCTATCAGCCGATCTTCCGCACCCGCGACCGCCGCATGGTCGGCGTGGAAGTCCTGCTGCGCTGGCAGCATCCGACCCTGGGCACGATTCCACCCTCGGTGTTCATCGAAGTGGCCGAGCAGAGCGGCCTGATCGAAGTGATCGGTCCCAAGGTGCTGCGCGCAGCCTGTACCGAGGCGGTGCAGTGGCCGCCGGGTGCCGATGGCGAAGGCCTGTTCGTCTCGGTCAACGTGTCACCGCGCCAGCTGCGCGGCGGCGAGCTGCCGACGCTGGTCGCGGATTGCCTGCGCGACACCGGCCTGCCGGCCTCGCGCCTGCACCTGGAGCTGACCGAAACGGCGGTGATCGGCGATGAGATGCTGGCCGCCGCCCTGCTCGACAAGCTGCACCGGACCGGCGTGAAGGTGTGGCTCGACGATTTCGGAACCGGCTTCTCGGGCCTGAGCCACCTGCGGCAGGTGCCGGTGGACGGGGTCAAGATCGACAAGAGCTTCGTGGCCGACATGCAGCGCGACCCGGACGACCTGGCCCTGACCACGGCGATCATCGCCATGGCCCATGCACTGGGCATCACTGTGGTCGCCGAAGGCATCGAGCAGGAAGTGCAGTTCGACCTGCTGGCCCAGCGCGGTTGCGACCTGGGCCAGGGCTACTGGCTGAGCCACCCGGTCAGCGCGACCGAGGTGGTGCAGATGATCGAGTCCGGCAGCTGACGTTAGACCGGCCGTTTGCTGCTGTCGCCGGAGATCTCGCGGACCAGCTTGGGGACCAGGTAGCCGGACAGGCGCGCGGTCAGCTGCGCATGCAGGTCCTTGGCGGTGTCGTCGGCTACTTCGAAATGGGCCACGCCTTCGACCCGATCCACTTGGTAGAGGTAATAGGGCAGCACGCCCGCCGCGAAGCTGCGCTCGCTCAGGCCCTGCAGCGCCTCGATCGAATCGTTGACCCCGCGCAGCAGCACCGCCTGGTTGAGCAGGGTGGCGCCGGCCGCGCGCAGGCGCGCCATGGCGGCATCCACGGACGCATCGAATTCGTTGGCGTGATTGGCATGGATCACGAACGCCACCGGCCACGGCAGCGACGCGATCCACTGCACCAGCTCGTCATCCACGCGCTCGGGCAGCACCACCGGCAGGCGGCTGTGGATGCGCAGGCGGCGCAGGTGCGGAATCTGCTTCAGCGCCTGGGTCAGCTCGACCAGCTTGTGGGTCGCCAGCGACAGCGGGTCGCCGCCGGACAGGATCACCTCGTCGATGTCCGGGTCCTGCGCGATCGCCTCCACTGCATCGCGCCAGCCTTCGCGGGCCGCGTTCTCGGTGCCGTAGTCGAAATGGCGGCGGAAGCAGTAGCGGCAGTTGATCGCGCAGCTGCCGGTGGTGACCAGCAAGGCACGGCCGCGGTACTTCTGGATGACCCCGGTGGCCTTCTTGGCCGCGCCATCGCCCACCGCATCCAGGCTGAAGCCGGGCACGACCTTCAGCTCGTCGGTGATCGGCAGGACCTGGCGCAGCAGGGGGTCGTGGCGGTCGCCATGACGCATCCGGGCCGCGAAGCCCTGCGGCACACGCACCGCGAACTGGCCGGTGGCCTCGTCCGAGACGCCCAGTTCCGCCGGATCCAGCCCCAGCTGCCGCAGCAGCTCGCGCGGGTCGCGGATCGCCTCGCGCCACCGTTGCTGCCAGCGGACGGGGGCGGCCAGGGGCGTGGCGGAAAGCTGCATGGAATGGGGGCCTGCGGTTATCATGTGGGTCAGAAATATCGAGTCACCCCACCGGTGTCGGTGGGATTTCCCATTCTATCCGGCTCGCCGCGCCTGCGCGGCGTTTGCCCATTCAGGAGTTTCAGCATGGCCACTGTTGGCATGAACGACGTCAAGAACGGGATGAAGATCCTGGTCAACAATGAACCAGCGGTCATCACCGAGACCGAATACGTCAAGCCGGGCAAGGGCCAGGCCTTCACCCGCATGAAGTACCGCTTCATCAAGTCGGGCCGCGTGGTCGAAATGACCATGAAGGCCACCGACGACGTGGAGAAGGCCGACGTCGTGGATACCAACATGGACTTCATGTACAGCGACGGCGAGTTCTGGCACTTCATGGACCCGGAATCCTTCGAGCAGGTCCAGGCCACCAAGGCGGGCATGGGCGGCGCCGAGAAGTGGCTGAAGGGCGAAGAGTCCTGCATCGTCACGCTGTGGAACGGCGAGCCGATCTTCGTGCAGCCGCCGAACTTCGTCGAGCTGAAGATCACCGAAACCGATCCGGGCGTCCGTGGCGACACCTCGGGCGGCGGCGGCAAGCCGGCCACCTTGGAAACCGGCGCGGTGGTCCGCGTGCCGCTGTTCGTCAACCAGGATGAAATCATCAAGGTCGACACGCGCTCGGGCGAATACTCCGCGCGCGCAGGCAAGTAATCCGGGTTCGAGCCAGCGCATTCGCGCTGGCGCTCCCACGGTCCGCGCTGCGGATCGTGGGCCCCGACTCACCAGCACCCACACCCCGCCGCTTCGCGGCCGCCCCTGACTCAGGGGCCAGTCCTCCAGAAGCATCGCGGTAGCCGTCCAGCAGGGGGCCGGTCTTCTGAAGGTTCGAGGTAGGCCCTGCCGCAGGCTGACCTGTTTCTCCAGCAAAGTGAGTCCGCATGACCGACACCGCCCGCATTCCCGAAACCTGTGACCTGCTGATCGAAGCCGGTTACGTGGTCCCGATCGAACCGCATGCGGTGGTGCTGGAAGACCATGCGGTGGCGGTGCGAGGCAGTGAGATCATCGCGATCCTGCCACGTGCCGAGGCGCGCGAGCGCTTTGCGCCGAAGCAGACCGTCTCACGCCCGGACGCGGCGCTGATGCCGGGCCTGGTCAACGCGCATACCCACAATCCCATGACCCTCCTGCGGGGCGTCGCCGACGACCTGCCGCTGATGGTCTGGCTGCAGCAGCACATCTGGCCGGTCGAAGCGGCGGTGATCGGGCCGGAGTTCGTGGCCGACGGCACCACCCTGGCGATCGCCGAGATGCTGCGCGGCGGTACTACCTGCGCCAACGAAAACTACTTCTTCTCCGACGTCCAGGCCGCCGTCTACAAGCAGCACGGGTTCCGTGCGCTGGTCGGTGCGGTAATCATCGATTTCCCGACCGCCTGGGCAAAGACCGACGACGAGTACTTCGCCAAGGCCGGCGAGCTGCACGACCAGTGGCGCAACGATCCGCTGATCGGCACCTCGTTCGCGCCGCACGCACCGTACACCGTCAATGACGCCAATTTCGAACGCGTGCGCATGTTGTCCGACCAGCTGGACATGCAGGTGCACCTGCACACGCATGAAACCGCGCAGGAAATCAGCGACTCGATCAAGCTGCACGGCCAGCGCCCGCTGGCGCGCCTGGACCGCCTGGGCCTGGTCAACGACCGCCTGATCGCGGTGCACATGACCCAGCTGACCGAGGCCGAAATCCACCTGTGCGCCGAGCGTGGCGTCAGCGTGGTGCATTGCCCCGAATCCAATCTCAAGCTCGCCTCCGGGTTCTGCCCGGCCTGCGCCCTGCAGCGCGCTGGTGTGAACCTGGCGATCGGCACCGACGGCTGCGCCAGCAACAACGACCTGGACATGTTCAGCGAGAACCGCACCGCGGCGATCCTGGCCAAGGCCGTGGCCAATGACGCCACCGCGCTGGACGCGGCCACCACGCTGCGCGCGGCGACGCTGGGCGGCGCCCGCGCGCTGGGCTTCGGCGACCGCATCGGCTCGATCGAGGTCGGCAAGCAGGCCGATCTGGTCTGCGTGGATCTCTCCGCACTGGAAACCCAACCGCTGCACCATGTGCTCTCGCAGCTCGTCTACGCCGCCGGCCGCCATCAGGTCAGTGATGTCTGGATCGCCGGCCAGCCCAAGCTGGTCCAGCGCGAACTGGTCGGCATGGACACCGCTGCGATCGTCGCCAACGCCCGCCAGTGGCGCGAGCGTATCCGACACATCCGTGCTTGATGCACCAAGGATCCCCATGAATACCCCCCATGCCTCCACCAATTTCGATCAGGCCGAACTGGACAAGTTCGCCGCGCTCGCCAACCGCTGGTGGGACGTCGATGGCCCGCAGAAGCCGCTGCATGCACTGAACCCGGTGCGCCTGCAGTACGTGGCCCAGCGCGTGACCCTGCGCGGCGCCCGCGTGCTCGACATCGGCTGCGGTGGCGGCCTGCTCAGCGAAGCGCTGGCCAAGGAAGGCGCGGACGTCACTGCGATCGACCTGGCCCCGGAGCTGGTCAAGGTCGCACGCCTGCACGGGCTGGAGTCGGGCGTCACCGTCGACTACCGCGTACAGGCCGCTGAGGACCTGGCCGCCGAACAGCCGGGCAGCTTCGATGTGGTCACCTGCATGGAAATGCTCGAGCATGTGCCGGACCCGGGCGCGATCATCGCCGCCTGCCACCGCCTGCTCAAGCCGAGTGGTCAGCTGTTCCTGTCCACCGTCAACCGCACCCCGGCTGCGTTCGCCGTGGCAATCGTCGGTGCCGAGTACGTGGCGCGGCTGCTGCCCAAGGGCACGCATCACTACCAGGATTTCATCAAGCCGGCCGAGCTGGGCAAGTGGCTGCGCGAGGCCGATTTCAACCTGCGTGATGTCAGCGGCATGGCCTATGAGCCGTGGCGCAATCGTGCCCGCCTGAGCACCCGTACCGACATCAATTACCTGGCCCACGCGGTCAAGCCGGACGCTGCACGTGTCTGAGTTCGGTTTTCCGCCAGCGGTGCTGTTCGATCTGGACGGCACCCTGCTGGACAGCGCCCCGGACATGCTGGCCACCGCCAACGCGATGCTGGCCGCCCGCGAGCGCGCGCCGATCACCCTGGAAGCGCTGCGTCCGGTGGTCTCCAAAGGCTCGCGCGCGATGGTCTCGGTGGCCTTTCCCGAGCTGGGGCAGGACGAACGCGATGCGCTGGTGCCGGAGTTCCTGCAACGCTACGAAGGCCTGATCGGACAGCACGCGGTGCTGTTTGACGGCGTCGCCGGCATGCTCGATGCACTCGATGCCGCCGGCTGTGTCTGGGGCATCGTCACCAACAAGCCCGAGTATCTGGCTCGGCTGATCGTGCCGCAGCTGGGCTGGGAACAGCGCTGCAAGGTACTGATCGGCGGCGACACCCTGGCCCAGCGTAAACCGCATCCGCTGCCGTTGCTGGCCGCCGCCGAGCGCATGGGCATCGCACCCGGCACCTGCATTTACGTGGGCGATGACGAGCGCGACATCGTCGCCGCCAACGCCGCCGGCATGGCCTCGGTCGCCGCCCTGTGGGGTTACCGGCTCGACGCCGACGATCCCGCGGCCTGGGGCGCCGATACGCTGACCGCACGTCCCGAACACCTGCAACATGCCAAGGCGTGGCCGCTTCCGCGCACGCTCTAGCCTTTCAAGGAATACACCGTGAGTACTTCCAGCGCCCTGGACAGCTTCCTGGACAAGTGGCGGACCCGCTGGCCCGAGTGGCAGGTGGCCGAACGCTTCGTGGCCGAGAGCCAGCGCACCCTGGTGGTGGCGTGGTTCTCGCTGCTGCAGGAGTTCGACGACATCCTCAATACCGCCGGCGACCCCATGCCGTCCGACGCCAAACTGGCGTGGTGGGGCGAAGAGCTGCGCAGTTGGTCCGCACAGCGGTCCCGCCATCCGCTGGGGCGTGTGCTCGAGCCGGTGCGCGCGCCGTGGGCGCAGCTGGCCGAGACCCTGCCGGATCTGATCGAAGCGCGGGCGGTGCCGGTCGATCCGGCGCAGGCAATGCGCTCGCTGCAGGCCTATGCGGCCGCGGTGGCGGCGGTCGAAGCGGTGATGTTCGATACCCCGGCGCGCGGCGATGTCGCCACGCCGGTGCTGCTGCAGACACTGGCCCAGCGCCTGCACGAGAGCGGCGTTGCCGCCATTCCGCGTTCGCTGCTGGCCGAGGATGACACCGCCGCGCCGCGCAAGTGGGCGCAGCAGTTGCTGGCGAAGTGGCCGGCGCGCGTTGCCGGCCCGCGGCCTCGCCGGCTGTACGCCGCGTTGGCCCGTGCCCGCCAGCAGACCTGGGCGCAGGACCGCCAGTACCAGGCCACGCCGATGCGTACGCTGTGGCTGACCTGGTGGGCTGCGCGGGGCTGAAGGTGCGTGCCGGCCAGCGGCCGGCACTCCGTTACTTTGCGCGTTCCAGCACCAGCAGCGGGTCGATGCGGGTATCGAACCAGTTCATGCCCCAATGCAGATGCGGGCCGGTCGCGCGACCGGTCGCCCCGACCGCCGCGATTACCTGGCCCTGCTCGACACGGTCACCGACCTTGACGTCGATGCGCGACAGGTGCAGGAAATTCGAGCTGATCCCGAAGCCGTGATCCAGCAGCAGCGTGCCGCCGGTCAGGTACAGGTCCGGGCCAGCGAAGGTGACGACGCCTGCGGCCGGCGCTTTCACCGGGGTGCCGGTCGGCACCGCGATGTCCATGCCGGAGTGCCCCGAACCGGGTTGGCCGTTATAGACGCGCGCATTGCCGAAGCGGCCGCTGATGCGGCCCTGCACCGGCCAGATGAAGGCCTGTGCGAAGTCGGCGCGATTGTCATCGCGGGCACGCGCGGCGGTGACCTGCGCCTGCTCGCGCTTGATCCGCTCGGCGATCGCCGGCGGCGGGTTGACGGTTTTCGGCGGTACGCCGTTGACGCGTTCGGTCGGCCAGTCGCGCGGGGTGACCGCGACACTGACCGTTTCACTGCCGCCGTCCGGGCGCGTCACCTGCACCTGCAGCGGACCTTTCTCATCGCGGCCGATGCCGAACACCACGCTGCCGTACCCGCTCACGCGCAGGGTGCGCCCGCCGTACTGCACGGTGCTGCCGGCCGGCACCTTGCCGATCACCATCGCGCCCTGCGAGGCGCTGGCCGGAAATACCACGCGCGCATCGGCCTGGGCCACGGCGGGCGAGGGCAGCAGGCTGCCCATCGCCGCGATGCCTGCGGCCGCCAGGGCCGCACTCAACACCCGTGCCCGCATCAGCGGTCGAAGCTCATGCGCTGGCCGTTCGGCGAACCCACCAGCTTTTCGCCATCCCACGCCAGCTGCCCGTTGACCCAGGTCGAGGCGATGCGGGAACGGAAGGTGGTGCCTTCAAACGGCGACCAGCCGCACTTGGACAGCACGTCTTCGCGCTTGACGGTGAAGGGCACGTCTTCGACCAGCACCAGATCGGCGAAGTAACCTTCGCGCAGGTAACCACGCTGGCTGACGTCGAACAGCTGCGCCGGCGCGTGCGCGAACTTCTGCACGACCTGGGTGATCTCCAGCTTGCCTTCGTGCACCAGCTCCAGCGCGGCGACCAGCGCGTACTGCACCAGCGGCAGGCCGGACGGCGCCTGCGCATAGGGCTTCTGCTTCTCTTCCCAGGTGTGCGGCGCATGATCGGTGGCGAGCACGTCGATCACGTCATCGGCCACGGCGCGGGTCAGCGCTTCGCGATCGCTGGCTTCCTTGATCGCCGGGTTGCACTTGATCAGGTTGCCCAGCCGCGCGTAATCGCTGCGGTCGAAACGCAGGAAGTGGATGCAGGTTTCGGCGGTGATCTGCTTACGGCTGCCATCGGCGCGGATCAGCGGGCCGCGTTCGAACAGGGCCAGCTCATCGGCAGTGGAGATGTGCAGCACGTGCAGCCGGGTGCCATGCTTCTTGGCCAGCGACACGGCCAGCTGCGAGGACTTGAGGCAGGCCTCGCGCGAACGGATGTCCGGATGCTGCTCGGCACTGAGGGCATCGCCGTACTTCTCGGCGTACTCCTTGGCCTTGGCATCGATCATCGGCGTGTCTTCGCAATGCGTGATGATCGGGGTGGGCGCGTCGCGGAAGATCGCGTCGAGCGTTTCCGGGTTGTCCACCAGCATGTTGCCGGTGGAGGCGCCCATGAACACCTTGATGCCCGGCGCGGTCTTGGGGTCCAGCGACTGGATATGGGCCAGGTTGTCGTTGCTGGCGCCCATGTAGAAGCCGTAGTTGGCGCGCGCACGGCCGGCGGCGGCATCGTACTTGGCCTGCAGGATCTCGGCGTTGAGCGTGGGCGGGTTGGTGTTGGGCATGTCCATGAAGCTGGTCAGGCCGCCGGCAACGGCCGCGCCGGATTCGGTCGCGATGTCGCCCTTGTGGGTCAGGCCGGGCTCACGGAAATGGACCTGGTCGTCGATCATGCCCGGCAGCAGCCAGCGACCGGCGGCATCGACCACGGTTTCACCGGGACGGGCATCCAGGCCAGGGCCGATCTGCGCGATGCGGCCATCTTCGATGCGCAGGTCACCCTGGGTGATGGTGCCTTCGTTGACCAGGCGGGCGTTGACGATAAGCGTGGAGGACATTCAGTGTTTTCCTGTGCAGCGGCAGGTGGCGTCGTGCGCGGCGCGCGGTGGCACCTCGTCGATGCCACCGGGATGGAAGGGATGGCAGCGGCCCAGCCGGCGCGCGGCCAGCCAGCTGCCGCGCGCTGGGCCATGGGTGGCGATGGCTTGCATGGCGTATTCAGAACAGCTGGGCATGAAGCGGCAACGCGGCCCCAGCAGCGGGCTGATGAAGCGCTTGTAGAAGCGCAGCAGGGCGATGAGCAGGCGTGAGATCACCCCCCAATCTTATTCCAGTTGGCATGAAGGGCGCATTTGTCGCAGGATGGGGCGTTGGACCCGTCCGCACCCACGCGCGCGACGGGCCGCCCCGGCGGTGTCGCCGGGTCAGGTACCGAACTGCGCACGTTGGCCCGCCTGCCAGGCGGACCGGTCGCACGCCTTGCGACTCCGGGGCTGAACGGAGTAGGCGGTGTGGTTGCTGCTGCTGGTCGGGTAGGCTATAAAGGCCCGCTTTCCCGGGCCCCGGGGAATCCAAGGAAGAGCGTTTCGTGGCTGCTAAAAAAACTGCAAAGAAGGCCGTCAAGGCCGCCAAGAAAACCGCCAAGCCTGTTGTAAAGAAGTTGGCGGCCAAGACCGTTGCCAAGAAGCCGGCCGCCAAGCCGGCGGGCAAGCCCGCATCCAAACAACCGGCGGCCAGGACGGCACCCGTTAAAAAGGCGGCCAGCACGTCGCCGGCCAAGACCGTCAAGAAGGCTGTCGCCAAGAAGCCTGCTGCCAAGACGGTGGTGGCCAAGAAGACCGTCGCCAAGAAGGTCGTTGCCAAGAAGTCGACGGTCGCCAAGCCGGTTGCCACGCCCGCCAAGCGCGCGGCAGGCAAGCCGGTGAGCAAGGCGCCCGTCAAGAAAGCCGCTGCCAGCAAGACGGCAGCCAAGAAGACCGTGACGCCTGCTGTCGCCAAACCGGCGGCCAAGCCGGCACCGGCGAAGAAGACCGCAGTCAAGCAGGCACCGGCCACGCCGGTGAAGGCCAGCAAGACCGCCAGCAAGCCCGTGGCATCCAAGCCGGCTGCCAAGCCGGTTGCAGCACCCGTAGTGAAGTCCGCACCGAAGCCGGCATCGCCGGCGCCGGCCAAGTCTGTCCCGGCCAAGAGCGCGGCCAAACCTGTTACCTCTCCGGCCTCCGCGCCGGCGCCGGTGGCAGCGGCCCCCGCCTCCAAGGCCCCGCAAAACAAGAATCCCGTGCCCGTTTCGAAATCGCCTGCAAAAACCCCCGCCAAGTCCGAGTCCGCCCCCAAGCCCGTGTCCCGTCCGGTCGGCAAGGTCGCCGTTGCCGTGGCAGCGCGTTCGGCCGCTCCGGCCCCTCGCACCAAGGTGAAGGTGGTGGAATACAAGACTGACGAAGCCACCGGTCGTCCGATCCTGCCCGACGGTTACAAGCCGAGCGCGGAAGAGGAATACATGAGCCCGCTGCAGCTGGAGTATTTCCGCCAGCGCCTGCAGCACTGGCGCAATGATCTGGTGGAGGAATCCAAGCAGACCATCGCGAATCTGCAGGAAGAAGTGCGTGATATCGGCGATGAGGCCGAGCGCGCTACCCGCGAGACCGAGAACTCGCTGGAACTGCGTACCCGCGATCGTTATCGCAAGCTGATCGGCAAGATCAACAGCACGCTGAAGCGTCTGGAAGATGGCGATTATGGTTTCTGTGTGGATACGGGCGAAGAGATTGGCCTGGATCGTCTGGAAGCCCGCTTGACCGCTGAGCGCACGATCGATGCGCAGGAGCGTTGGGAGCATCTGCAGAAGCAGCAGGGCGACTGATCGCGCTGTTGGTTGTGCTGCTCTACGAAAAACCCGGCTTCGGCCGGGTTTTTTTTGGCCGTTTGCTTTTGGTTTGTGTTGGATCGGGGTTGGGCGCGAAGGGTGTTGGCGCCTTGCCACTTGGCGTTTGAGTGGGTCGGGTAGCCCGGTCCGGGACCCGCCGTAAACCCATCCATGGGGGCTCGTAGTGCGGCATCCATGCCGCACACGGTCCCGGACCGGGCTACCCGACCCACTCCCGATACGTTCACGGGAGGGCGGCCGGAAGAGCCTGGACTCCCGCTTCCGACACGCTCTGAGTCAGTTGCCAAGGTTGCCTGGGTACCGAACGCTGGTCTGGATGCTTGTGCAGCGGTGCGCGCGATATCCACGCATGGCGTGAATCTACCGGCGAGGCGGGCGCGCCGAGAATTGCGCAATTCGTAATTCGCAATTCGCTGGCACCCGGAAGGGGAGCCGAAGCCGTAAGCCAGCAGCTAACAGCCAAAAGCCAAGCGCTGACAGCCAACAGCCAACAGCCAACAGCCAACAGCCAACAGCCAACAGCCAACAGCCATCAACCGGCGCCGTACGCCGTGAGTGATAAGCCGTGAGACGTCAGCTATCTGCCGTTCGCCGTTTGCTCTTCGCCGTTAATCCCGCGCAAGCAACCTACTGTCCATGGGTGGACGGGTAGCGCAGTGAAGGACCGTGTGCGGCATGGGTCCGGCGCATGCGCCGGACGGGTTGGGCAGGACGCCCAACCCTGGCCTTGCCGTGCGTGCAGGATGGCACGCACGAGCAAGCCGCACTGCGAGCCCCCATGGATGGGTTCACGGCGGGTCCTGCACTGCGCTGCCCGGCCGCCCCAATTACAGGAACAAGCAGGCGCTCAAACCAACGGTGTAGCAAGCCAACCGCGCAACGCCCGCCAACCAGCGCGGCCTCGAGCAAGGCAGCCAAGCTGCCAGTCAGCCCGTTGGCCAAATCCTCAATGCAGATCGCGCAGATTCAACCGTCGCAGCGTCGGATTCTTCCACGCCGTAATCCCCGCCACGCTCAACACCGCAAAGCCGCCCAGCACCACCGCCGGGACCAGCCCCAACAGCTTCGCCATCGTGCCCGCATAGAACGCGCCCAACTCATTGGACGAACTGATGAAAATGCCATTGATCGACGACACCCGACCGCGCATCTCCTCCGGCGTCGCCAACTGCAGAATCGTCGAACGCACCACCACGGAAACCCCGTCGAACGCACCGTAGAACAACAGGATCGCCGCCGACAGCCAGAAATTCGACGACAGCCCGAACCCGATCACGCACAGACCGAAGCCGGCTACCGCGAACAACAGCACACGCCCCGCATTGCGCTGCAGCGGCCTGCGCGCCAACCACAGCCCCACACACACCGAACCCAGCGCCGGCGCGGCACGCAGCACCCCCAGCCCCTCCGGCCCGTGGTGCAGGATCTCGTGCAGGAACGCCGGCAGCATCGCCACCACGCCGCCGAGCAACACCGAAAACATGTCCAGCGCCATCGCCCCGACCATGATCTTGTTGCCCAGCACGAACCGGCCGCCCTCGGCGATGCTCTTGAAGATCGGGGCCGCCGGACCCGTGTGCACCGGCTCGGAGACGCGCAGCGCCGCCAGGCAGCCCAGCGCGATCAGCGACACGCCCACCGCCACGCCATAGGCCACGCCCTTGCCGCCCCACGCCACCAGTGCGCCGCCCAGTGCCGGGCCGACCACCATGCCGGTCTGGAACACCACTGCGCCCAGTCCCGCGCCACGCGCATACTGCGTGCGCTCCAGCACGCGGGCGAACAGCGCGTTGTAGATCGGCGAGAGGAACGCGCGGACCATGCCAGTCAGTGCGATCGCCGCATAGATCGGCCACACCCGGTGGAAAGGCAGCCAGCCCTGGGCGACCGCGGTCAGCACCAATGCAGTCATCACCAGCCCGCTGCAGGCAACCATGCCCAGCCGGCGGCGGGGCAGGTGGTCGACCAGGTAGCCGGCGAACGGGGCCACGCAAAAGAATGGCAGCACCTCGGCCAGGCCGACCAGGCCCAGCGAAAAGGGATTGCGGGTGACTTCGTAGATATGCCAGCCGACCGTCACCGCAACGATCTGGTAGGAGAGCATCGCGAAGATGCGGTACGCCAGCACCAGCGAAAAGCCCGGGCGGGCCAGAAGCTGCAGGGCGCTGTCCGGCTCCTGCGGATCGGCGGAGAGCGTCACGACTGCGCTTGAGCGGTGTCGCGGATGAAGGCCAGCATCGCCGCCACGCCGTTGCTGCGGGTCGGCGACAGGTGGCGCGACAGCCCGATGTCCTGGATGTAGCTCGGCTCGGTGGCCAGGATCTCGGCCGCCGAACGGCCCGAGTAGACGCGCAGGGCCAGGTAGATCAGGCCGGAGACGATCGCCGAATCACTGATGGCATGGAAACGCAGCGCCTCGGCATTGCCCTCCGGCACGATCCAGACCATCGACTGGCAGCCGAGCAGGCGATGCTCCTCGGTCTTCCATTCCTCTGGGAACGTGGGCAGCTTGCGGCCGAGGTCGATCAGGTACTGGTAGCGCTCGGACCAGTCACCGAAGAACGCGAATTCCTCGGCGATGGCGGCCTGGGCTTCAGCAGCGGTGGGTTCGAGCGGGAACGGGGAAGCAAGGGTCATGGGGGACTCCGGGCCGGTAGCTGCCTTCCGTGGTCAGGCCGTGGTGGTTCGAAGGAGGCACCCGGCCGTCCATGGCCGGGTCTGTAGGGTGGCAACGCCCTGCGGATCGGGCCGTGTGTGGTGGCACCGAACGATCAGTCGGGCGGCGGTCTTTCAGCGCTTGCGCGACCAGCGCACGCCTTGGGCGGTGTCTTCCAGCACGATGCCTTCGGCGGCCAGCTGGTCGCGGATCGCATCGGCGCGGGCAAAGTCGCGGGCCTGTTTGGCAGCCGCCCGCGCGTCGATCAGGGCCTGGATGGCCGCATCGTCGTCATTGCTGCCCGCAGTACCGAACCATGCCCCCGGATCCTGCTGCAGCAGGCCCAGCGCCCGGCCGGCACCGAGCAGCGCGGACTTCCAGCGTGCCTTGTCGGCGTCGGCGGCCTTGCGCGCCTCACCGGCGATACGGGCCAGCTCGGCCAGTGCCTGCGGCGTATTGAGGTCGTCATCCAGCGCGGCCTCGATCTCGGCCGGAATCACCGCAGCGGCGTCCACCTCGACCAGATCGCGCAGGGTGCCGTACAGCCGGTCCAGGGTACGCACCGACTGCTCGATCAGCGCATCGGACCAGTCCAGTGGCTGCCGGTAGTGGGCCGACAGCAGCGCATAGCGCAGCGCTTCGGGCGCATGCTGGCGGACCAGATCATGCACGCGTTCGATGTTGCCAATCGACTTGCTCATCTTGGCGCCGCCGAAGTTGAGCATGCCGTTGTGCAGCCAGAACCGGGCGAAGGTCTGCCCGCCGTGCGCGCACTCGCTCTGCGCGATCTCGTTCTCGTGATGCGGGAACTGCAGGTCCACGCCGCCGGCGTGGATGTCGATGGTCGGCCCCAGGTGCGCGGCGGCCATCGCCGAGCACTCGATGTGCCAGCCCGGGCGGCCGCGGCCCCAGGGCGATGCCCAGCCCGGCAGGTCGTCGCTGGAGGGCTTCCACAGCACGAAATCGCCCGGGTCGCGCTTGTACGGGGCCACGTCCACGCGGGCACCGGCCAGCATCTCGTCCGGGTCGCGGCGCGATAGCTTGCCGTAGTCCGCATAGGAACTCACCGAGAACAGCACGTGGCCTTCAGCCGCGTAGGCGTGCCCGTTGGCGATCAGCTGCTCGATCATGGTGACGATGTGCGGGATGTGCGCGGTGGCTTCCGGCTCGATATCCGGCGGCACCACGCCCAGCGCCGCCATGTCCTCGCGGTAGGCGGCCGCGAAGCGGTCGGTGATGGTGCTGATCGGGACCTGCTGCTCGCGTGCGGCCGTGTTGATCTTGTCATCCACGTCGGTGATGTTGCGGGCATAGCGCAGGCCGCCGAAGCGGCGCCGCAGCAGATCGGCCAGGACCCCGAACACCACCGGACCACGGGCATTGCCGATGTGGACGTAGTTGTAGACCGTGGGGCCACACACATACAGGGTCGGACAGGTCGGATCGAGCGGGGTGAACGGTTCGAGCTGGCGTGTCAGGTTGTTGTGCAGGCGCAGGGTCATGAGGGTCTGGGGCGGGGGTAAGCGGTCGATTTTAGAACGTGTCGGGGGCTTTGGGGGGATGTGGCCGGGGCGGGGCTGTCGGCGGGTACCTGACTGAAACGACACCGGTACACCTGGCGCGCTTCGGGCACGAAGCCCGCCGTTGCGGGCTTCCGGCCCAGCGGACGGTCCGGACTATGGGCAGAAACGTCACGGACGGGTAATGTTCAGCCCCTTGTGCCTGCCACTGCCTACACTATCCCCCTTGTCCTTTTCCCTGTTGCCAATGAAATCCGCTTCGTTGTTGACGCTGGTCTGCATGCTCGGAAGTGCCGCCTTCGGGGTGCGCGCCCAGGACAGTGAGGTGCGCAACCGGGTGGTCATCGTGGAGAACGTCAAGTTCGACTACGCCCAGGTGCTCAACGTCGAGCCCATCTTCCAGACCCTGCGGGCCACGCGCACCGAGGAACACTGCGAGCCGGTTTCCACCCGCACCCTGGCCCCGGTCAACGTCACCGGCGAGGAGCCGCAGGAAGACAAGGGCCGCTTCGGCCGCTTCATGGATTCGGTGCGCTCGATCTTCCGTCGGGAAGATGGCAGCACCGAGGAGAGCACCTATTCGGAGACCGTTGTGGTCGAGAAGCCGCCGGCCAATACCGGGCCGCTGCTGACCCGGGACTGCAAGATCATCCCGGTCGGCCGCGAGTTCCGCCGGCCGATCGCCTATGACGTGGACTACGTCTACAAGGGCACCAAGTACCGCTCCCGCCTGCCGGAGGATCCGGGCAACCGGCTCAAAATTCGGGTCTCGATCACCCCCTGGGTGGGCAACGAGCAGGCCGGCGGCGCCAACCCGTGACCCGTGCCTGCGCCCCGGGCGTCGTCGCCTTCAACCTGAATTGCCATTCAGGCCTTGCACCGACTCCGGGTGCATGCAAAGATGGGCGGCCATGAGACTCACCGACTTCCAGCACGACACCAGCGCCGCCCGTATGGCTACGGGCATGACGTCGCGTGCCCGCCGACCGGAACCCCACATTTTCGCTGGGTAACCGGAGCTTCGTGCTGTCTGTTCGGAAAACCCAGCCCCCGCGCTGGGTTTTTTCGTTTCTGCGATCTGAAAAGTTTCATCTGTATACGTTTTGTTGAGCCCTGAACGCGCCCCGGCGCCCCCAACCTCCGCCGGCAACGGTGGAAAACCAGCCGCAAAGGATCGATCGATGTCCCTGAAGCACTTCCTGAACACCCAGGATTGGAGCCGCACCGACCTGGATGCCCTGTTGACCCAGGCCGCGTTGTTCAAGCGCAACAAACTGGGCGACGAGCTCAAGGGCAAGTCGATTGCCCTGGTGTTCTTCAATCCCTCCATGCGTACCCGCACCAGCTTCGAGCTGGGTGCGTTCCAGCTGGGCGGCCACGCGATCGTGCTGCAGCCGGGCAAGGACGCCTGGCCGATCGAGTTCAACCTGGGCTCGGTCATGGACGGGGACACCGAGGAGCACATCGCTGAAGTGGCCAAGGTGCTGGGCCGCTATGTGGACCTGATCGGCGTGCGCGCCTTCCCGAAGTTCATCGACTGGACCAAGGACCGCGAGGATGAAGTGCTCAAGAGCTTCGCCAAGTACTCGCCGGTGCCGGTGATCAACATGGAAACCATCACCCACCCGTGCCAGGAACTGGCCCACGTGATGGCGCTGCAGGAACACTTCGGCACCCAGGATCTGCGCGGCAAGAAGTACGTGCTGACCTGGACGTACCACCCCAAGCCGCTCAACACCGCAGTGGCCAACTCGGCCCTGACCATCGCCACCCGCATGGGCATGGACGTGACCCTGCTGTGCCCGACCCCGGATTACATCCTGGATGAGCGCTACATGGGCTGGGCCGAGCAGAACGTTGCCGAGAGCGGCGGTTCGCTCCAGGTCAGCCATGACATCGCCAGCGCCTACGCCGGTGCGGACGTGGTGTACGCCAAGAGCTGGGGCGCGCTGCCGTTCTTCGGCAACTGGGAACCGGAAAAGCCGATCCGCGACCAGTACAAGCACTTCATCGTCGACGAAGCCAAGATGGCGCTCACCAACAACGGTGTCTTCAGCCACTGCCTGCCGCTGCGCCGCAACGTGAAGGCGACGGATGGCGTGATGGATTCGGCGCAGTGCATCGCGATCAACGAAGCCGAAAACCGCCTGCATGTGCAGAAGGCGATCATGTCGGCGCTGATCGGCCGCTGATCGAACGCATCCAACGGTGCAGCCACGCATGGCGTGGCTCTACCGGCTCCAGAACGCAATCAATACCGCATTTCCAATTGGACCCTGACCCCATGAGCAAGAAAGACATCGTCCTGGCCTTCTCCGGCGGACTCGACACCAGTTTCTGCGTGCCTTACCTGCAGGAGCGCGGTTACAACGTGCACACCGTGTTCGCCGATACCGGCGGCGTGGATGACGAAGAGCGCGATTTCATCGAGAAGCGTGCCGCCGAGCTGGGCGTCACCACCCACGTCACCGTCGATGGTGGCCCGGCGATCTGGAGCGGCTTCGTCAAGCCGTTCGTGTGGGCCGGCGAAGGCTACCAGGGCCAGTACCCGCTGCTGGTCTCCGATCGCTACCTGATCGTGGATGCCGCGCTCAAGCGCGCCGCCGAGCTGGGCACCAACATCATCGCCCACGGCTGCACCGGCATGGGCAACGATCAGGTCCGCTTCGATCTGGCCGTGAAGGCGCTGGGTGACTACCAGATCGTCGCGCCGATCCGCGAAATCCAGAAGGAACACACCCAGACCCGCGCCTACGAGCAGAAGTACCTGGAAGAGCGTGGCTTCGGCGTGCGTGCCAAGCAGCAGGCCTACACCATCAATGAAAACCTGCTCGGCCTGACCATGTCCGGCGGCGAGATCGACCGTTGGGAAGCGCCGGGCGAGGGTGCCCGTGGCTGGTGTGCCCCGCGCAGCGAATGGCCGGTCGAGCCGCTGACCGTCACCCTGAAGTTCGTCGAAGGCGAAGCCGTCGAGCTGGATGGCAAGGCGCTGCCGGGTGAGCAGATCCTGGCCAAGCTCAACAAGCTGTTCGCCCCGTACGGTGTGGGCCGTGGCGTCTACACCGGTGATACCGTGATCGGCCTGAAGGGCCGCATCGTGTTCGAAGCGCCGGGCCTGGTCTCGCTGCTTGCCGCGCACCGCGCGCTGGAAGATGCGGTGCTGACCAAGCAGCAGAACCGCTTCAAGCCGGACGTGGCGCGCAAGTGGGTGGAGCTGGTGTACGAAGGCTTCTACCACGACCCGCTGAAGACCGACATCGAAGCCTTCCTGAAGTCTTCGCAGACCAAGGTCAACGGCGAAGTGGTGCTGGAAACCCGTGGCGCCCGTGTCGATGCCGTGGCGGTGAAGTCGCCGCACCTGCTCAACACCAAGGGTGCCACCTACGCGCAGTCGGCCGACTGGGGCGTGGAGGAAGCGGAAGGCTTCATCAAACTGTTCGGCATGAGCTCGACGCTTTATGCGCAGGTGAACCGCTAAGGCGATTGACTGGGGTGCCGGCTGCTGGCCGGCGCCCCGCAAGGCCGAGTGAGGGTAGTGGCGGGGGGGGGGCGGCGCCAGGGTACGGGGGGGGAATTGCAAGCCCGGCCCCCGCCCGGCCGAAACCCGCAGTTTTTCCCCAC